>JBEKTT010000043.1:0-45227 GCA_049515795.1 Syntrophobacteraceae bacterium | reverse complement strand
CGCCTCAAAGAGGCCGTTGCCGCCTACAAGACCGCCCTCGAAGAGAGGACCCGCGAACGGGTACCCCTGGATTGGGCCATGACCCAGAACAACCTCGGCGCCGCACTCACGGCCCTTGGTGAGCAGAGCGGCAGGAAAGAACCTCTCGAAGAGGCCGTTGCCGTCTACAAGGCCGCCCTCGAAGAGAGGACCCGCGAACGGGTACCCCTGGATTGGGCCATGACTCAGAACAACCTCGGCACCGCACTCACGGCCCTTGGTGAGCGCGAGAGCGGCACACAGCGCCTCGAAGAGGCCGTTGCCGCCTACAAGACCTCCATCGAAGTTTTCGAATCTGGTCAGGCCGCTTACCAGGTAAAGATAACCGAGGCGAACCTGCAGAAAGCCGAAGCTCTACTAAGAGAACGGCGTAACTGAAAAGCCAAACCGGTTGGTACCATCGACGGGAGTTCTGGGGCGTCGACTACATTACCCCAAAATCCAAGGTTCGTTCAGGTGCTGCGAAAAATCTTCAAGCTCTTGATACGCCGGTAGATCGAAGCAAGAGTGGTTCGCCTCACAAGAACAGCAGGCATTCCAAGTAACATATAGATGGGGCATAAAGATCGGATCAATCCGCCTCGATCCTCAATTCGTTTTCGAGGGTTTTGCGCTTGCGTTCATTTGGGCCAGCGACTCGTTCAGCCGTTGAGCGGCCTCGTGTTTTATCTTCACCTCGAGAGACGCACCGTCTCTTTGCATCCAGACAGTTACGGGGTCCGCATTCTCGGAGGCAAGTGCGTTCCAGGTAAGCGAGCTCTTTTTCCCAAAGACATCCACGAACCGGACCGAATTGGGGGCCCCTTCCGGCGGGTTGGAGCCGGGTTCCACGGCTTCGATGTATTCGACATCGTCGATGAAGGCCAGGAAGCTCCTGACCGCCCAGGGTTTTTCAACGGCCCTGGGAGCAGCCGAGCCTTCCTTTTCCCCCCAGGTGTTCTCATCCATCCAGACCAGGTTTCCGGCCCCGCTGTCCGTTTTCCACGCAATCTCCCTTATGTCCGCAGTTTGCGCCGGGATAAGAGAACGGTTGGCGAACGAGGCGACAGAGTGCGGGATAGACTCAAGGATATGGGAGGGAACCAGCACCGGGCCTTCGATTTCGGAGCAGGCGGCAATTGCCTGTTTTTTTGCCTGGCCGGCATCCGCGATCTTCAATTCGGATGTTTGCCCATCCTTGAGATGCAGCCTGATCTCGACCAGGGCTGAGGACGGCATGGCGTCTTTTTCAACGAAATCCACAGCCCGCAGCCAATGGAGTTCATCGAGCAGGTTTTGGACCTTCGTGGCTTTGATTTCGAGGCCGGGCTGGGTGGCGGATTTCCACTGTTTTGCCCCACCCTGCCGCTCGAGGCTGAATTCATCCCCGCTCCGCCATTTCACATCCACGGCGTGAACCTGGTCGGGCTGCCATGTGAACAGGTCCTTCCTGCGGAGATCTTTCAGGCCCTTGTTCAGAGCGTCATAGGTTGAACCGGACATCATGAAAACGTCGCCGCTTTCCCCCGCCTGTGCGTATCGCGAGGTTTCAGCGGGGTTTTTTCCTCCGATCCGGAGTTCGAGCCAGTCGCTGCCTGCCAGCAGGCGGACCGTGAGAGAGGGCTTATTGAGCCCGAAAGCATCCGGATTATCGGACGGTTTGCCTATTTTGCGCTCCTGCTCGACGTGCTGAAGCGCCGAAAAGAAGCCGGCGAATTCCCCACTGTCGACATCCGAGGCAATTGGCTCGGAGATTCTCCACTTCTCCCCCTTTTCAATGCGAATCGCTTTAGTCTCCCCGGACCTGATTTCAATTTCTTTAACCGCTCCGGCGTCGAAGGCAAAAACTCGCCTGGATTCGTTTTCCTCCCGGGCCGCCTGCTTTTTCTTGCTGTCCAGCAGCAGATATATCCCGCCGATCAGCAGCAGAACGAGGAAGTATACCGCAGTAGTCCGCCATTTCATCTCTGGGACCTCCTGACCCTGCGGACGGCGATCCCGGCAACCAGGACCAAAAACGGAACTATTACAAGAACGATCCAGAAGATGGTAGTCGCCTGAGTCCTGGTGAGCAGCAAGGGTTTGTTGGTGTTTGGCCTTTCGACTGTGATCAGGTTTGTTTCGTCGGCAAGAAAGCTGACCGTGTTAAGAAAAAAGTCCCCATTTCCATACTCGTTAAAGTAGGAGTTGGAGGCAAACAGGGAGTTGCCTGCAACGACAAGTACGCCGTCCTTTGCCGGGGGGCTGTTGTCATCTTTTTGCCCGGCGTCAGCCGGTTCCTTGTGTCCTGCAATGTCAGCGAGCACCACCAGGGGGACCGGACCGGGCAGGTCTTTATCTTTGTCAAATGCGGCCTTGCCCTCTTTTAGCATTTCCAGGTTGCGCTCCGCCCAGGCGTTGGGGGAAGTGGAAGCGAGTACCTGCACTTCGATTCCCTGGGGCGGCTTGTCAGATGGAACCACGGACCTGGCGTCCGGGTAGAAAGTAAATTCGCTGAAATTATCGGTAATCTTGTGCGGCCCATATTCCATTACGACAGGCACGCGCTCGCTTGCACCGAATAAACGGCTGAGGCGGTCGATTACCACGTCATCGCTGATTTGAATCCCGTAGTCTTTAAGAAAATCTTTCATTCCGGTTTCTGTGAGCGGATCGATCATCAGCATGACTTTGCCGCCCCTGGCCAGGTAGTTTTTTATTATCCCCTGTTCCCGCTCGGGAATTTGCTTTCGAGGTCCGGCGATTATGACCGCAGCGGCGTCCGCAGGCACTTCTTCCTGCTGAAGCAAGTTGAGATCGGCGACCACGTAAAGGTTTTTTTCGAGGGCGGACTTGGCGTTGGAAAAGCTGTCCTGCGCATCAGCGACAAGAGAATGCTCACCATGGCCCGCGAGGAAGTAAATCTTCTTTTGCTCTTTGCGGGTTAGTTTCAGCAGCGCATTGGTGATGTTTTCTTCATCTGCGGTCTGAACGACCTGTTTTTTGTCATATCCTTCAAGGACGGTGGTCCCGTAGGTCTTCACTTCGTAGCGGCGCGTTATTTCCGGTTGGCTGTCAGGGTCCACAAACTCGTATTTGATGTGCTTGTTGTAGTAGCAGTACGTATTCAGAAGGTCCTTTATCTTATCCTTGTTTTGAGCGCCGGGACCGCTGGCCGAAATGAAGATTTTGACCGCTATGGGCTTGTCTATTTCGTTGAGGATATTCCGGGTCTGTCCGGAAAGGCTGAAAGACCGGGTTTCGGTAAGGTCCAGCCTTAAAGGTTTCTGTTCGGCGATAAGAACGAGCAGAACCATGATGGCAAAAAAAATAATAGTGGAAACAATGGTATTTACGCCGTAAGCCCATTTATTCATGGTTAACCTCTCCAGCGGTAAGAACTCATCTGTCTAAGCGTAAGAAAAAGAAAAAAGACCGAAAAAACAAAGTAGAACAGAATGTCTCTGGAATCGATCAAGCCTTTGGACAGTCCTTCGAAATGTTTTGAAACCGACAGATATTCCAGAATGCTTCCCACCAGCGGGTTCAGTGTTGTTGTTGCTTCACCCATGAACCAGAGTACGAGCAGGACACCGAATGTAATAATGGCCGAGATGATCTGGTTGCGAGTAAGGGTCGAGGCGAAAGTGCCAAGAGAGAGAAAAGAGCATCCGAGCAGAAACAGTCCTGCGTATCCGCAAAAAATCAGCTTCCAGGCAAGTCCTGCAACCAACGCCACTGCGATAACGCCCGGAAGGGTTGCTGCGATCAAGACGGCAAAGGTGGTCAAACAGGCGGCAAATTTACCGGCGACGGCCGCTGCATCGGTCACGGGATAGGTGAACAGCAGTTCGATTGTGCCGCTTTTGCGTTCTTCCGCGTACAGCCTCATTGTTAAAAGAGGAGCGATAAAGAGCGTAACAATGCTGAGGTTCCACAAGAAAGAGCGCAAGAATAACTCCGTCATGCTCATCTCTTTGAGGAGCTCAGGGTGTTGGGCCACCTGAAAGCTGACCTGAACGACCTGTGTCAAAATGAAGTTGAAAAAAACACCCGAAACCAGGAGGAAAATGAAGGCCACCACGTAAAAAATGGGGGACATGAACATCTGGTAAAGTTCTTTTTTAAAAACGGGCCAAAAACCTTTCATGATTCGGCTCCCTCCTCGGATGGCTCTTCAGTCACAAGCTGCATGAATATGTCCTCGAGGCTGAGTTGCATCGTTTTCAACTCGAGCAGGCCGCATCCCTTCTGCACCGCCATGGCCGCAATCTCCGGGCGTATGTCTGTGGACGGGTCGGTCTCTATGACAAACTTGCTTGTTCCATTGCTCACCAGCGAGACCTTCTCCACGCCGGTCATATTTTCAATTGCCTGCGTAAACTCCTGGATCGGGCCGCTTACTTCCAGCACGATCTTTACCGTTTTCTGAAGCTGGCTGGTAAGGTTGGCCGGACTGTCGGTAGCCACAATCTCGCCTTTGTTGATTATGATCACCCGCTGGCAAAGCTGGGCAACCTCAGGCAGAATGTGGCTGCTCAAAAGGATCGTTCGGTCTGCGCGCAAATCTTGTATAAGGCGCCTTATTTCGATTATGTGCGCCGGATCGAGGCCGATTGTGGGTTCGTCGAGAATCAGCACCGACGGGTCGTTCAAAAGCGCCTGAGCGAGTCCGACCCGCTGCCGAAAACCCTTCGAGAGATTGCCGATGATCCTGTCGGCATTTTTTTCGAGTCCGCACGCTGAGACGACACGGCTGACTTCCGCGTTCATTCTTTTTGCCTCAACTCCTTTGGAACTCGCCGCAAACCGAAGAAACCGCCTTACCGTGAGGTCTTTGTAAAGAGGAACGCTTTCAGGCAGATAGCCGATTTTTTGTCTGATCTGCAGGGAGTTCTCGATAACATCGAGGCCCTCCACCCTGGCGATCCCCGATGATGGAGGCATAAAGCAGGTCAGAATGCGGAGGGTAGTCGATTTCCCGGCCCCATTAGGCCCAAGGAAGCCGACCACTTCACCTTTTTCGACTTGAAACGAAACATTCCTTATGGCCCCAATGGGACCATAAAATTTTGTCAGTCCTTCTGCTTCGATCATATCAGCTCCACTGGATAAATTTGGTGTCTATCCACCATGCTGGGCTCCTGAATCCATGGTCCTAAATTCGCGTCTATCGTATCTAAGCGTGGTTTTATAACCGGGGTTGGTTTCTGTATCAAGGACTCATGGAATGATAATGCGGTGCTGTCGGGCATCCCGGACCGTTCTGGTTCCAAGGGAGGTTGTGCATGCCTGGCACAAATACTCATGCAACTCGCCGTCCGGGAGTACGAGTAAAAGCCGGCTGTGAACAGGCATAGCTCTTCTGCACCTCGGACAATAAAGGGCTGAAGCCCTGAATTCTTCAAACTGCTTCGGAGCGGCGGCAGGCATCAGGCTCGAACTCCTTAACCCCTCCTGCCCGACATCGCGTCTGCATCGGGTTCTTTGCGCCGGTTCCAAGGCCACTTCTTACCCTTGTTCCGGTCTTTCTCTTTCTCCAACTCCATGAACTCCTTCAACAGCTCTTCCTGGCGGGGCGTAAGGTGTTTTGGGATTTTTACCTCGACCTCTACAAAAAGGTCTCCTCGGCCGTATCCCCTCAATTTTGGGACCCCTTCGCCAGTGAAACGAACTACCGCCCCGGGCTGGGTCCCAGGGGTAATCTGCAGGGATTTTGCCCCATCCAGGGTGGGTATCTCGACCGTGTCTCCGAGGATGGCCTGCAAAAAGGAGATGGAGATCTTGCAGTGAAGATTGTCGCCATCGCGCTCGATTTGCGGATGCGGGGTAACTTCGAGCCTTACGAAAAGGTCGCCTCCAGCGCCGCCGCGATAGCCGCTTTCACCTTCTCCCCTGAGCCTGAGCCGTGTACCCGAATCAACTCCCGCCGGCACTTTGACCTGGACGAGTTTCTTTTGCCTGATCCGCCCCTGGCCCTGGCATTGCCTGCAGGGAGAGACCAGCACATTTCCCGTACCCTGGCACCGGGCGCAACTGGTACTGATCCGGAAAAAGCCCTGTGACTGGACCACCTGTCCAGAACCCTGGCAAGCGGGGCAGGTTGTTTCCTTGGTACCAGGTTCAGCCCCGATGCCTTTGCAGCGGGAGCACTCGGCGAAGGTTTCTATTTGGACTTCTTTTTGTGTTCCGGAAACAGCCTCTTCAAAACCAAGATTAAGAGTAACGAGCAGATCATCACCAGGCCTGGCTGCTGTTCGTTGGCGGGTCTGACCGCCGAAGCCGCCGAATGAGAAGAAATCCTGGAAAATGTCTCCAAACGAGCTGAAAATATCCTCAAAACCTCTAAACCCACTAAAGCCCGTCCCCTGCAAGCCTTCATGACCGTATGCGTCATAGAGGCGCTTCTTCTGAGAATCGTGCAGAACCTCGTAAGCCTCGGCGGCTTCCTTGAATTTTTCCTCTGCCTGCTTATCTCCCGGGTTTCGGTCAGGGTGAAATTTGAGCGCAAGCTGCCGGTAAGATTTCTTGATCTCTTCTTCGCCCGATTGCCGCGACACTCCCAAAATCTCGTAGTAATCTCTTTTCCCCATCTAGACCGGTTTCCTCCTGGAGTCCTTGTGGTTATGTACAGGGAATAAATTATTCGGCAAGTACTTAACCCGTAAACACGATATCCATCTTTGTCAAGCGTAAACCGGCCTGGGACAACATTGCGAAGCCAGCCGCCGGGCATCGGAAAGCCCTTTTGAAATTCCGCGGCCTCGGCCGTTTGCATGCCTCCTATTTTGAGCGCCTCGCGGGCGAAATCCTATATCCACGAATTGAACACTGCCCTTTCAAATTCGCACTACTCTGTCTGGGGAATCTCCGGCGGCTGATCTTCCTCCAAATACCGATCCGAAGTTCCATATTCGATAGAAGCGCCATAAGAAATGACTTCGTCAAGGATCTCCTGGAGGTCCGCTCTCGCCACGTCCGACTCCTGCATCGTCGGCTCGGCGGGAAGAGGCCTGGATTCATCAATCTGGCGTATGTTGTCCGGGGTTATTTTACCTGCCGCAATCTCCCGCAACGCCAGAACAACTTCCTTGTTAGCCTTGAGGTTTTCGAGCGTGGGCAGTGCGCCGTGCCGCAACTGCAGAACACGCCGGACCGCAAGGTGCACCAGTGTAAAGCGGCTGTCCACATTAGCGAGACAATCCTCTACGGTTACCCGAGCCATCAGCAATCTCTCCTCTCTGACATAGCTTTCCGGGACAGTAACAACAAAAACAGAGGCCGTCCGACTCCATGGAATTGACCGTTTGGGAACGACCATTTTCAACCGGCCGGACAGCCTGAGCTTTCAAATATCCGATGATTAGAGTCGCTTATATAAACCCGGCGCAAAGAGTTAGCAACCTAAAAATCCTGTCGGACATCATAATGTCCGCCCTTTCGGCTAATCGAAGCCGCCGGGGATCTCTGTCTCACTCATTTTTGAAGCTTACAGGTCCGAGTTCCTTTTCCTCTTCCTCGCTGAGTTCGATGCCCTCATACCTGGCGAAAGCGGGTGGCAACCTATCGGTGTATATGTCGCCGCCCCCGCCTAGAATATCTGCGTAATTATCAATGCCCAGGTCGCTCATCCATAAAGGCCTTTTCTGCTTTCTGAGCTCCGATATATTAAGTTCGTGAATATTGAGATTTTCCATTGCCAATCTCCGTCGCTTGAAGCGATATTGAATTGTCATAACGTGTTATACGAATGGGTAGGAACTACAGAACCATCCGTCTCATAAAGATAAGCACGCGCTGTCACAGGTGTCAAACTGAGATGGTGGATGTGAGGTCCGGGGCCGCAAAGGGAAAACGGGTCCCTCCAAAGGCGGGAGGCCTTCAGCATGCGACTTCCGATATTCGATCTTACAGCTCCGGTATACGGCTCCCGGCGTTCTACCTCCCGACGATTATTTGTCCATGCATTCCCAGAGTGGAATTAAAAGTCTTGTTGCAATAAAATGTGTAGACTCCCGGCTCAGGCAATTCCACATTAACGATGACGCTTCCGCCGGGATGAGGGTCAACGCTTTTGATGATTTTCCCGTGAAGGTCCTTCAACGTGAAGTTCTGTTGCGAGCCGGAGACATTCTTGACTTCGATGCCCAACAGGCCCGGTTTTTCGACCCGGATTTTATTGGGCGAGAACTTATAGTTGCCGGCTTCAATCGTTATCATGCTCCCCCCGCTGCTCATCGGCGCGGCGGTCTGAACCTTACCCTTGTCCGCGCATCCCGCGAGGGCCGCGATCACCACAAGAATTACAAATACCGATCTTTTTGAATCTGGACGCATTCACTGGCTCCATGTTGATTAGGTTTCACGCAGTCCGGTTTTTGGGCTATCATAAATTAGTGACGGTTTGGGCCTGGCGCTATGCCGTCGAGCGCCGTTTTAATTATTGACCCTGGAATAAGGCATGAGAAACTGAAAAATTTATGTTGCGTTCCACCCAAGCATATGATATTATAGCGTAAATTAATTAAAGGAAGAGTGAGCCGTATGTCAGTGGCTGGTGAAAAGCAAAAGGAAAGTATCCATCCAACTTTCGACAAATCCATCCAGATTGATTTTAAGGCAGCAAATATCACCTCCGACACAGGTTTCCTTCTCATACGGGAAGTGGACGGGCGATTCAGGCTGCTTGAACGAGCCGCATCCCGGATCGAAGACCCGAGGTCTGCGGGCCATACGGATCATTCCTTGCTTCAACTGCTGCGTCAGAGGGTCTATCAGGTAGCGGCAGGCTATGAAGACTGCAATGACGCTGATCATTTGAGGGTGGACCCGGCACTCCGGCTGGCCTTGGGGAAAGAACACGAAAGCGGGGCTGGACAATCCGCACTCAGCCGATTCGAGAACAACATCCTCGCGGCCGGGGAGGGGCTGAAGGCTCTCGAAGAAGGCCTCAGCCGGTCCGCCGACATCCTCCTTCGACGCAGAAACAAGCGGCGACTCATTATCGATGTCGATTCCACCGAAGATCCCGTACATGGAAACCAAGAGGGCTCCGCGTTCAACGGCTACTTTGAGCAGGTCTGCTACCATCCTTTCTTTTGTTTCACCAGCAAAGGGGATCTTTTGAGCGCCAGGCTAAGACCCGGAAACGCGCATTCAGCCGATGGCGTCCTGGATATTATCTATCTTCTTGTCAATCGTTACCGATCCTGGTTCAAGAAATTCTGGCTTCGGGGGGATGCGGCATTTGCCAGTACCGGCCTCTATGAGTTTTGCAAGACCGTCGCATCACTGACTTCATTCGGATTTCCAGCAACAGTGGCCTGAAAAGACTCATCGGACCTTACCTGAAAAGGCCTGTCGGTCGTCCTCCCGCAAGCGGGATAGAGGTGAAGGTGATCGAATTCGAATACCAGGCGCAAAATGGGACAAGACGAGTTGCCATCGGGTTGCGGCCAATCAGGCCAGGCTCCTCATAGGATGCCTTGCCTACAATCTGCTCCAAATGGTTCGGGATACCGCGTTCTGGGGCTAGAGCGTCAAGCCGTCCATAGACTCGGTCATCAGGCGGCTCGTCAGGGTTGGGGCCAGGGTGGTCTATCATACCTCGCGGAGCGTGGGATACTTCCATGTCGCGTTGGCTTTTCCCTTCGCCGGCTACTATCGCATCCTATTCGCCTGAGGCCAGCCGGCAGGCGGGAAACAAGGCTGTCAACTGCGGGGAGGGAGGTGTGTCTTGAAATTGCAAAAACCAGTCTCTTTGACCTATCACTTACATCTTCGATTGCAAAATTGTATGGTTTTGCGGGCTTTAGGGTTGTTCCAGAAGTTTTTCCGCGCAGAACCGACCCGAAACTGTGGTTCGGATGCATAGCACACAACTTGATGCGTCATTCCGGGTTAAAAAGCGATTTCTTATCACCTGGAAGAGAGGAAATAAGGTCGGCAGGAGGGCCTTCTGTGAGGGAAGGTCCAAAGATTCGAAAGAATACCAAAAGAGGAGGCAATAATGTTTCATACACATACAAAAAATATCGTTAAGCGAATGATGGACTTGAGTCTCCTGGCAAGCTTGGCATTCATTGCGCTGCTTTGCTTGGGACAAACCAACGCAGCGTTGGCCCAGACCGCGCCGCCACTGGGCGCAGCGGCTACCTTCGCGGTCCTGGGCGGCTCGACGGTGACCAATACCGGCCCGAGCATAGTCGTCGGAAATGTGGGTGTCGCCCCAGGTTCCGCGATCACCGGCTTTCCTCCGGGGACCGTGACCGGAGGGACGATACAGACACCTAGTACAGGTGGTACAGAGTCGCCTGCAGCTCATAGTGATGCCACGACTGCGTATAATGACCTGAAAGCGGAGCCGTGCAATACCAACTTGACTGGTGATGATCTCGGTGCGTTAGCCCCCCTCGCTCCGGGTGTCTATTGTTTTAATTCGTCGGCTGGGTTGACGGGGACCCTTCACCTCACCGCCGCGGGCAACACCAATCCAGTCTGGGTCTTCCAAATGGGGACCACGCTCACGACCGCTTCCAACTCGTCTGTTGTCTTTAATGATGTTGGTCAGGGTGGAGATGTGTTTTGGCAGGTCGGCAGCTCTGCGACTCTCGGTACAGGCACTGTGTTCGAAGGCACTATTATCGCGGAAGCGAGCATTACCCTCAATACCGGCGCAAGCCTGTCCGGTAGGGCCCTGGCGCTGACTGGCGCAGTGACAATGGATGACAACAGTGTCACCGTGAGCTTGCCGCCGCCGCCTACCGCGCCCACGCTCGGCAAGGCCTTCAACCCGGCCACCATCGATGCGGGCGGTATCTCGCTCCTCACCATTACATTAAGCAACGCTAACAGCACGGCCGCCACCTTGTCCGCGCCGCTCATCGACACATTGCCCAGCGGCGTGGTGATCGCGAACCCGGCTAATGCCAACAACACCTGTGGCGGCGTAGTGACCGCCACTGCCGGCGGAACCACGGTGACCTTGACGGGAGGCTCGATCCCGGCCAACAACTCCTGTACGGTGACGGCGGACGTGACCGCGCCTCTAGGCGGCAACTACATCAACACGCTGCTAACCGGCGCGTTGCAGACCAGCAAAGGAAACAACGCCGCCCCGGCCGCCGCGACCTTGACTGTCATTACACCCGCAGTCGCGCCCACGCTCGGCAAGGCCTTCAACCCGGCCACCATCGATGCGACCGCCAGCTCGATCCTCACCATTACATTAAGCAACGCTAACACCAAAACAGCCACCCTGACCGCGCCGCTCATCGACACATTGCCCAGCGGCGTGGTGATCGCGAACCCGCCTGTTGCCGGCACCACCTGTGGCGGCGGAACCACTGTGACCGCCACAGCCGGCGGAACCACGGTAACCTTGCCTACTGGGAGATCGATCCCGGCCAACAACTCCTGTAAGGTGACGGTGCACGTGACCGCTCCTCTAGGCGGCAACTACATCAACACACTGGCAGCCGGCGCCTTGCACACCAGCAACGGCAACAACGCCGCTCCGGCCGTCGCGACCTTGACTGTCATTCCACCCCCAGTGGCGCCCACGCTCGGCAAGGCATTCAACCTGGCCACCATCGATGCGGGCGGTATCTCGCTCCTCACCATTACATTGAGCAACGCTAACAGCACGGCCGCCACCTTGTCCGCGCCGCTCATCGACACATTGCCCGGCGGCGTGTTTATCGCGAACCCCGCTAATGCCGCCACCACCTGTAGCGGCACTGGGGCTGTCTCGGCGAGCGCGGGCGGCTCGACAGTGACCTTGCCTGCCGGTAGATCGATCCCGGCCAACAACTCCTGTACGGTGACGGTGGACGTGACCGCGCCTCTAGGCGGCAACTACATCAACACGCTGCTAGCCGGCGCCTTGCAGACCAGCAACGGCAACAACGCCGCTCCGGCCGCCGCGACCTTGACTGTCATCACACCCGCAGTCCCGATCACGCTCACGAAGGGTTTCAGCCCGAACCCCATTCCTTCGGGGAAGGGGGGCAACCTCAAAGGGGTCTCGACCCTCACCATTACTTTGACAAACGCTAACAGCGCGGCCGCCACCCTGACCGCGCCGCTCATCGACACATTGCCCAGGGGCGTGGTGATCGCGAACCCGCTTAAAGCCGGCACCACCTGTGGCGGCGGAACCACTGTGACCGCCACAGCCGGCGGAACTACGGTAACCTTGCCTGCTGGGAGATCGATTCCGGGCAACAGCTCCTGTACGGTGAATGTGCAAGTGACCGCAATATGCGACGGCGCCTATGTCAACACGCTGCTACCCGGCGCCTTGCAGACCAATAAAGGCTTCAACGACACCCCGGCCAGCGCGACCTTGTCCGTGGTCAAGTGATTTAAAACTTCAGCATCACCACTCCAGAAAAATGATAATTTCTGGGGTGGTGATGCGCCTTTTCCAGGTTGATATGGCTTGGCGGGCTGTTAATTTTAGGTATTTTCGGATGGAGAGCCGCTGAAGCCACGGTGCATGGATGCATGGCGGAACAAGAGCCATTATAATTGGAGCGAAGACCCTGGGATATTCAAACCGTTGCGCTCAAAACATCACTTCAGGATCCGAAGATGGAAAAAGGTGTACGCATTGCCGACCTGTTCAGGAATGAACACAGATACGTGGGCGAAAGGGCTCTGGTACAGGGATGGGTCAGGACAAAGCGCGACTCGAAGGCCGGTATCAGTTTCATCGAGCTGAGCGACGGGTCCTGCCTGAAAGGCCTCCAGGTGATAGCCGAACCGGACCGCCGGGATTACAGCGAGTTGCTTAATAAAATCACCACTGGGAGCGCCATTCTGGCCGAAGGCACCGTGTCGGCGTCTCCGGGGAAAGGGCAAAGCATCGAGCTGCGGGCCGAACGAATCCATCTGTATGGCTGGGCGGACCCGGCACTCTATCCTCTTCAGAAAAAGAGGCACTCCTTCGAGTATCTGAGGCAGATCGCGCACCTTCGGCCCAGGACCAACACGATAGGGGCGGCGGCAAGAGTTCGAAGCAGGCTGAGCTACGCAATTCACCAATTCTTCCAGGATCGCGGTTTTCACTATATCCATACGCCGATAATTACCGCAAGCAACTGTGAAGGGGCAGGAGAAATCTTCCGCGTAACTACACTCGATCCGGTCCACCCCGGCGATACGGAGAGCGAGGACCCATACCGGAACGACTTTTTCGCAAGGCCTGCCTTTCTCACCGTGAGCGGTCAGCTTCAGGCCGAAATTTATGCTCTGGCCCTGGGGAGAGTATATACCTTCGGTCCCACTTTCAGGGCGGAGAATTCCAATACCAGCCGACATCTTGCCGAGTTCTGGATGGTGGAGCCGGAAATGGCTTTCTACGACCTCGAGGACGACATGAATATGGCACAGGCTTTCATCAAGAAAATGGCCGGAGTGGTCCTCAACGACTGCGGGGAGGAGCTGGAGTTTTTTGCCCGCTTCATCGAGCCGGAATTGATGGGCCGTCTTCAAACCGTTGCCGAATCCGCTTTCGAGGTGATCACCTATACCGAAGCGGTCGATATCCTCAAGAAATCTGCAGAGCAATTCACCTTTCCAGTTGAGTGGGGACAGGACCTTCAGGCCGAGCACGAGCGCCATCTAACGGAGAAGGTTTTTAAAAAGCCGGTGGCTATCGTAAACTTTCCCAGATCGCTCAAGCCTTTTTACATGAGAGTCAACGACGACGAAAAAACCGTGGCCGCCATGGACATACTGGTTCCCGGAACGGGCGAGATAATTGGCGGGTCCCAGAGGGAAGAACGGCTCGAAATGCTGCTCGAACAGATGCGACTCAAAGGGATTTCGATCGACGACTACCGATGGTACATCGAACTCAGGGAATTCGGGTCTGCTCCTCACTCCGGGTTCGGCCTGGGACTTGAGCGCCTAGTGCAATTCGTTACCGGTATCCCGAACATCCGCGAGGTTATTCCCTTCCCGAGAACACCTGGGCATGCGGAGTTCTAAAGCCGATGAATCGATCGTTATGGCGGCCGCACAACACCAGCGCCGACTCGGCGCCCGAGAAACGATGACCTGACTTGATGATCTGTGGCCTCCAGGAGCAGTTTTTGAGATGAAATCCCAACAAAACTGTGCCAAAGTGGTATTGCTCTTTTTTGTTACCGTTCTCCTGCAACCAACCCCAAACATTTCAAGGAGTGAAACATGACTTCACATCAGCCAAAAAAAGCCGAGGACTGGGTAGAGAGAGCCAAAGCGTTTTGCACTGCCACCGGCAAAGAAATTGCTATGGCCGAGTTTACAAACCCTCGGGGACAGTTTGTTCAGAATCAGCAGTATATTTTTGTTCTGGACATGGAGGCAAACATGCTTGCGCATGGTATGAACCAATTGTTCGTCGGCAAGAATTTCATGGAAGTCAAAGACATAACCGGCAAGAAGTTTGTAAAGGAGATCGTCAACATGGCCAGGGAAAAAGGTGCGGGTTGGATAGAGTATAACTGGTCCGATCCGATCGCCAAAAAGACTCTGCCCAAGACTCTCTATTTCGAAAAAGTCGACAACATGATCATCTGTTGCGGCACATACAGGGAAACTCCGGACGCCTCCGAACTCGATCTGCTGTGATCTCTCGCTCAACCGGCACGCCCGGCGGTTAACCGATTTTTGGCATGCTCTTGCTAGGGCCCGGAGTCTTCCAACAGTTCCGGGCCCCGTTCATTTAAGTGAAGGGTCAAGGGTGAAAATAATCTGGTCCTTTCTCTACGCTGTCCCTGGCCTGTCGATGACCAGAGGCGTTTAGCCGGAAGTTCACTCTTCTAACTTCAGCCTTCACAGTTCAGGGTACGCACCGGTTAGAATCCTGCCCTGGTCTTGGTAATTGCCCCAAACCCGCTATCGCTTACCTTCCACTGTTTGTCCTTTTGGTCGATGGACCATTTCTGGGTGAAGGTGACGGTCTGCAGGGTGGGCGATTCGAGGCGCCAGAATTGGAAGTACAGGATTGCGTTGGCCGAAGTGCTTTTATCTTTTTGTTCGACTTCCCTTAAACTGTAGTCTGTAATTCTGATTTTACCTTTAAATCTGTCCACCTCGGCCCAGAAGTGTCCTTTTTTGTCCGCAGGCACGTAAGCGGCCGCCTCCGTATACTCCTCACATCTGAAGGCGCTGTTGAAGGCATCGACTGAGAGCTTCAGCACATCCTCGCGTTTTTTGTCCTGGCCACCCGTAGAGGCGCATGAGGCCACGATCAGCGCTAGAAACAGGATAAAAGGGAGCCTGAGCCTTCTCGGGCCGGTTCTTGCACTTTGTGTCATAGTCTCTCCATAAAGAATCAGAATTTGCAATAACTGCAAAGTCATGGGGAACTGCCTGTATCTCATCGGGTGTTTCCGCACGGACAACATGTTATTCTCATACAGAAGAACCCCCTGATCAAGCTAATTTCATTTCGTCTTTTTTGAGCTTAAAAATCTCCTCCCAGGGGTTTCATTTAAGTATTATTCAGACATTTAATCGGTTAGAATGAAGTGTCTGAGCTATCCCCACACAGAGCGAATTCAATGACCCAATACGTCTGGTGCAAAAATGAAGAGTGCAGGATTCCTGCATTCCGATGCGTCCTGTGCAGGTTGGACTGTTATGAAGTGCGCGGGCGCACCCCGGAGGGTGAAATAAGCCAGGCCTTCGAGTTATTAAGAAATTCCGGAAGATTCAAGGAGAGTTTTGTGATGAAACGCAAGGACAACGCCGAAGTTATCAAGAGCCAGCTTTCCTTTTTTGGAAGGAGCGGTAAAGAGCAAACCATGGAAACAGCCCAACAAAAAAACGGTAACAACGTCTTTCTTCTGGACAACGGCAGGATCGAGCCTTTTTCCTCAGATGCGTACACGGCTTCGACCCTTTACCAGGGGGTTGATTCCTTCAGCGTCGAGTGTAGACTGGTTCGGCCCGAAGAGCCGGCAAACATGGTTTTCGAAGGCAAGAGGCCATCAAAAAAGACCGTGCCCATCCTGGTCGGGAAAGGCGGGGAGTGCGTCCTTTTGGATTCCTGGGAAGAGCTGGAATCGGAGCCCTCTCGGCTTGCTGACGTCTACGAGGTGCTCGGAGCATTGCCTGTGAAGCAGGTTTTCGTTCTCAAAAGGAAATAGGTCCGCCATCTGTAGGGTTAGTTACTGCTTTATTACTTCGATTTCAAAGAGAAGCGGCCAAAGCTTGCCGGTAACGAAGATCCTGTCTTTTTCCGCATCGAACGCGATCCCGTTCAGGGCCTCGGCGCTGCTTGCGAGCGGCAATTCCCTACGCAAAGCCGACATATCTATCCATCCGGTGACCTCACCCGTTTGTGGGGATATCATTGCTATGAAATCTTCCTGCCAGACGTTGGCAAAGATTTTGCCCTTTATGTATTCCAGGTCATTTAAGAGGCGGACCGGCTCGCCGATGTCCAGCACTCGCAGCGAACGTTGCCGGACCAGTGTTGCTGGATTCAGAAATATAAGCTCTTCAGTACCGTTGCTTATTATCAGGCTTTTTCCGTCATTGGTCAGCCCCCAGCCTTCCCCGGAATAGCTGAATTCCCGTTCGACTGCAAAACTCTGCATGTTATATACGAACCCTTTTCCAGAGGTCCATGTGAGCTGGATGAGAGACCCATGCCACAAAGTCAGCCCTTCGCCGAAGTACTGGAACGGCAGGTCGTATTTTTTCAGTACACGGCCGGTTTGCAGTTCCACCTGCCGTAGACTGGACTTGCCGTTCAAGCCTGTGCTTTCGTAGAGGAAACCGTTGGCGAATATCAGCCCCTGAGTAAATGCGAAGGGATCGTGGGGATACCTTTTGAGGATTCTAACCTTAAACAAAGGAGCAAAATGACGTTTGGCGGAGGATAGGGGCGCCGTTTCAGCTTGCCGTGCAAGGGCGGATTCGATGCACAAAACCCGGTCCGTTCCGGGTGAGATTCCCTGCAGACTGATTGCCCAAAAAAGGTTCGCAAAGAAACAGAACAGGGCGGCAGCGCATTTAAACCTGAGATTTGCGGCCATTCATAGGCCTCTTCCTACGCTGTGGTAGCTGAATCCAAGCTGCTGCATCGCGGCCGGCCTGTAAACGTTGCGAAGATCGACGAACACAGGGCTTTTGAGAGCGTTTTTAATGCGAAGCAGATCGAGCGCACGGTATTCGTTCCATTCCGTCATCAACACCACGGCATCAGCGCCTTGACATGCTTCATAGGGACTTTGGCAAAATGTTACCCCTGCCAGTAATTTGGCTGCCTCCTCCATCGCTTGGGGATCATGGGCGCGAACCGATGCACCGTGTTCAACCAGCTTGGAGATAATGGTAATGGCCGGAGCGTCTCTCACGTCGTCTGTTTCGGGCTTGAATGCGAGGCCAAGGACAGCGATGGTTTTTCCGCCCTCATGTCCGCCAAGCGCCTGCCTGATTTTTCGAGTCATGCGCGCCTTTTGGGCGGCATTAACTTCGATTACCGCCTCGACAATTCGGAAAGCCACCCCATTTTCCTGGGCTATTCTGAGCAGGGCCTGGGTGTCTTTCGGAAAGCACGAGCCGCCATAGCCGGGTCCGGCGTGAAGAAATTTTCTCCCTATCCTGCCGTCAAGACCTATGCCCCTGGCTACGTCCTGGACGTTGCCGCCGATTTCCTCGCAAAGGTTGGCGATCTCGTTTATGAAGCTGATCTTGGCGGCCAGGAAGGCGTTAGCAGCGTATTTTATAAGCTCTGCCGTCTCGATTGTGGTTATGACAAAAGGGGTTTCGATCAAATAGAGTGGCCTGTAGACTGATTGAAGCACCTCTTCGGCCCTCTTGGAATCGATTCCCAGGACAACCCGGTCGGGACGCATGAAATCATTGAGAGCGGCCCCCTCCCGAAGGAACTCCGGGTTGCTGGCAACGTCGAAAGTGGCCAAAGGATTGGTTTCGGAGATAATCCTTTTGACTTGCGCGGCGGTACCAACCGGGACGGTACTCTTGTTCACCACGACCGTGTAGTCGCGAAGATGAGGAGCCATCTGGCGTGCGGCTTCATAGACATATGTCAGATCGGCATAACCGTCGCCGCGCCGCGAAGCCGGGGTCCCCACCGAAACGAATACGACTTCCGCCTCGGGAATGCCGGGGTCGTATTGGGTTGAGAAAATGAGGCGGCCTGCCTGAGAATTCTTTTTTATTATTGCTTCCAGGCCCGGCTCATAAATGGGGATTTGCCCTTCGGCGAGCCGTATAATTTTCGATTCATCATAATCTATGCAGGTGACCTCATGGCCGAATTCGGCAAAGCAGGCCCCGCTGACCAGTCCAACATAACCCGTCCCGATGACAGCTATTTTCATGAAGTGACCTTTGCAGGTGTTGACGTAAAGGCCCGAAGGCCGAAAACGAATCGAGCCCATGCACTAAATTGCAGACTCGGCGGTGATTTACTTATCAATTTTGTGAAGGAAACACAAGAATATCTATATAGACGCCAGTCAACTATGGACTTGAGGGGAAAGCCGTTCCCTGAGCAAGGTGAACCGTGACTGGATGCGGTTGTTTTTGACCGCGATCGCGAGTGCTTTCTTCGAGCCCACTATCACAACCAGTTTCCTTGCCCTGGTTACCGCGGTATAGAGCAGGTTGCGCTGGAGCATCATGAAATGTTGTGTGAGCAGCGGGAAGACCACCGCTGGGTATTCGCTCCCCTGTGACTTGTGAATGCTTATGGCGTAGGCGTGAACGAGTTCCTCGAGTTCGGAAAAATCGTATTTTACGCTCCGGCCGTCGAATTCAACCCGGATTTGCCCGTCTTCATGGTCGATCCTTCGGATGCGGCCAATGTCTCCGTTGAACACGTCCTTGTCGTAGTTGTTCCTTATCTGCATCACTTTATCGTTTACGCGGAAAGTGCGGCCTGCTGACTCCAGAGTTATTCCCCTTGGATTGAGGGCATTCTGGAGAGCGAAATTAAGGTTTTGCGCTCCGGCCTCTCCGCGGTGCATGGGACTCAGCACCTGGACATCCTCGATGGGATCGAGCCCGAAGCGGCGCGGAATTCTTTCAGTGCAAAGCTGGACTATCGTGTTCACTGCTTCTTGAGGGTCTTCTCTATTTATGAAGTAGAAATCCTGTTTTTGGCCGCTGTCGGCCTGCAGGTCGGGGAAAGCCCCCTGCCGGATGAGGTGTGCATTTGTAATGATCCGGCTTTGGCTGGCCTGCCGAAATATCTCTGTCAAACGGATTACCGGGAATCGGCCCGATTCGATAATATCGCCAAGCACCTTTCCAGGACCTACGGACGGAAGCTGGTCGGCATCGCCCACCAGGACCAGGACTGCCTGAGAGGGGACGGCCTTGAGCAAGTGGTTGGCAATTACTATGTCCATCATGGAGATCTCGTCCACGATTACGAGGTCGGCAGGAAGAGGTTTTTGCTCGTTTCGCTGAAAGCCGCCCATTCGGGGACTGAATTCCAGTAGCCTGTGAATCGTCGCGGCGGGATGCCCTGTGGTCTCTGAGAGCTTCTTTGCAGCCCGGCCGGTGGGCGCTGCCAAGCTGACGCGCGCGCCTATACGCTCATATATGGCAAGAATTGCCCGGACCAGGGTGGTTTTGCCGGTACCCGGTCCTCCCGTTATTACGATAACTTTTTCACGGAGGACCAGCTTGACCGCTTCTTCCTGAAGAGGAGCGAGCGAGAAGTTCAGGCGGCTGCGGACCCAATTGAGAGCTTCTTGTGGATCTATCCTGGGTTGCAGCCTCCTGTAACGGTGGATGGCGGCAAATCGTGCGGCCGCGCCGACTTCGGAGGCGTGCAGGGGGCTCAGATATATCGCCCGCTCTTCTCCGAACTGTTCGGAAGCGACAGGTGAAAGTTTTTCCTCCTTTATATGCATGTCCGACTTAAGCCGCGACAAGGCTTCTTCCAGGATGTGGGTTTCAATCTGGAGTCTGTTGCGGCACAGTTCCATCAGCAAAAAACGGGGCATGCAGACGTGTCCCTCTTCAGCAGACTCATGCAAAACGAAAAGGATGCCCGCTTCAGCTCTCAACGGGGAGTGGGCGGCAAATCCGAGGTTCCCGGCGAGTTTGTCCGCAGTGAGAAAACCCACTCCAGTAATGTCCATTGCCAGACGATAGGGATTTTCCGTTACGATATCGACAGACTGCTGCCCGTAATTCTTAAAAATACGGGATGCGAGGGCCGCACTCGCCCCGTTGGAACGCAGGAAGATCATTAGCGTGCGGATTTCTTTTTGCTCCTCCCATGCCTTTTGTATCTGCCCTACACGGTATTTGCCGATCCCGTCGATCTCCAGCAGACGCTCTATTTGGCTTTCGATGATATCCAGGGTTTTATCGGCAAAACGCTTGACTATGCGTTCGGCCATCTTGGGCCCGATGCCGCGTATAAGGCCCGATCCCAGATATTTCCTTATTCCCTCAGCCGTTGAGGGCGCGGTTGTCTCATAGCGATCGACTCGAAACTGTCTGCCGAAACGGGCATGGGCGCCCCAGGTCCCTTCCATAAGAAGGGTCTCGCCGGGGCACAGTGAGACAAAGTTTCCAACTGCAGTGACCAGGTCCCTGTATCCGGGGGCCCGAAGCTTAATCACGCTGTAGCCAGTCTCTTCGCAGGTGAACGTGATCCGTTCAACCAGCCCCTGGAGCTTAGCGCTGTCATTTTTGAGTGAATTCTGGTTTTCCATTTGCAAAAAGCTGACAAGCGAGAGTGAAATGTTGTATACTTTAGCGACAGGTTCTATGTTTTTGAAAAATCCCTGTAACTTGTTAACATAAAAGCAGAGATTGCCCGATGTCCCTTTACATTAAAACCGACGATTATCGCAAACACGGAATAAGCAAATATTCCGACCCAGCCCTGATAAGGGCCGTAGTGCAAAAGGAGCTTAACATAGACCGGGTGTTCATTTCATTCGTAAACAAGCATGAATATATCAGAGTGGATTTCCTGCGGCCAAGACCCCACCGAAGATTCAACAGGCGACCAAGCAGGCGGGCCCCTTCCAAGTAAGAACCGGGGCGCCTTCGGGCGCCCTTTTTTTGTCCCTGAGGCGTTCTTCCCCTTCCGGCGAGCGCACCTCATCGCAAAAGATGCGCACAAGAGGCTTGCCCGTTTGATTGCTTCGGGCTCACCTGCTATTTTTCATAGCATAGTCTTTGGGGACGATGAACAGCGCTGGGTCCAGAGACTTCTGCTCGATTTTTTTGAGAGTGCTTGCAACAGTTCCGCCCATCACATGGATGACGGTGTAAACGGGGAAACCGCCAAGCTTTTCGACTATGCCGGCGATATCGATCTGGCTGAGCATTGGATTGCGCTCCGCGATGGACCCCACTTTAGCCCCCAGGGCCTTCAGTTCCCGGTAGCCTCTCACATCTTTTGAAACCCAGTATTCTCCGTTCATAATCGCAATACGCACATTATACTTGCGGCACTTGTAGCCTGCGATGGTTTTCAATTCATCTGTAGGAGTAACCTGGGTTCCCATCACGGCCCCCATCATTTCGGCTATTTTCCTGTTATCGGCAGGGGCCACGCCATGAAGCCCCGGCAGTTCACTTAAATTGAGCTCAGTAACGGTTTTCGCTCTGGTGTCGAGCGAGTAGAGCTGCATGGCATTGTAGTCCACGATGAAGACCTTGGTATCACCCAATTGCACTCGCGAGGCGGTGCGGGTGAAATAATATTTCAGAATTGAGGTCCCGTCAGGCTGGTTTGGGAAATTGGTGGAGACGTTTTCGGTTTCCCAGTAAAGATCGGCGTTGGCTGAGGGTGCGCATAATCCGGCAAACAGGGCCGTAATACCCAGGCACAATGCCCATTTTTTCATCTTCATCCTGTTCCTTTCATTTTTCCTCTTAAGATAAACTGAGTAAAATGTATCACAACATATTCCAAACACATGATCCAGGATCAGGCATCGGGTATCCGGCATCCGGTTTTGCGTATCCGGCATCAAGCGTCGCTGGACTTCATAAATTCCCTGAAGATGATGAGTTTCTGGACGTCCTGAGTACCTTCACCCAGAGAGGAGGCCCAGGCGTCCATAGGGTATTTGTGGATGGGGTGCTCGAAGATAACCGAGGCCGCCCCGAACAAGTCTGCCGCCCATGTCCCCACAGCCCTTGCCAGCTCGACGGAAAGATATTTAGCGATAGAAGCCCTCAGCCTGAAATCGAGCCCCTGGTCTTTTTCCCAGCATGCTTTCCAGAGCATTAACCGGGCGGCTTCGATTTTGCTGTAAAAATCGGCGGCCTCAAATGATTTCGCCTGGAAATCGATCACTCGCTGACCGAAAATCCGCCTCTTTTTTGCGTGTTCTATGCCGCTTCGGAACGCCCCTTCGGTCGTACCCAGAGTTAGCGCGCTGATAGTGATGCGGCTGTTGGTGAATATCTCGAGCACCTGTTGAAGTCCGCGTCCGTGCTTGCCGACCAGGTTGGCCTCCGGCACGAAAACGTCGGTGAGCTGAATGCGCGTGAGGTCCGAGGGGATCCAGACTTCCTTGTGCAGCTTGGAGCGGGTAATTCCTTTGGAGGACAGGTCAACGAGGAACATAGAAATCCGGCTGTTTCGAGGCGCGTCCGGGTCCGAGACCGCCGTAATGAGGGCAAGGTCGCTTATATCGCCGTTGGTTACGTAGGATTTGATGCCACTGAGCGTCCATCCTCCGTCCACTTTTTTCGCCGTTGAAGCTATCCCCGCGACGTCACTTCCGGCGGTAGGCTCGGTATTGCCGAGACAAATCAGGGTTTCGCCTCGAGCGGCGTGAGGAAGGTAAAGGCTTTTCTGATCCGGGCTCCCGAAAAGAGTTATTCCCTTTGTGCCGAGTGAGACATGAGCCAGGACGGCCACCCCCACGCCGGGCGATACAGTCCCGAGATGTTCTTGGATGAGGGCCTCTTTGAGCGTCTGGTGCTCGCGGTAACCGTTGCCGTCCGGTTCCAGCCCCAACCAATCACGGGCGCCAAGTTGCCGGAAAAAGTCCCGGGGAACCTGCTTTTCGGCGTACCATTTACTAAGGTCAGGGGTGAGGCGTTCAGAGAGGAACTTCTTATAATGCTTAAGGTTTTCTTCGAATTCGACCGGTATTCGGAAATCCATGTTGAATCTCCTGTCTCGAGATGAGATGTCATTTTAGGTATCCACCATCCACCATCCACCATCAACCATCCACCATTCACTAATCAACGAAAGGAATCGAGGCGTACTCCAGATTATTCTGCTGCTTCTTTGGCCACCTGAATTACCCCGGTTGCCGTTACTGAACTGCTTCAGCATGCGCGGCTTCACGGCATTTAACGAGCGAAACCGTAAATTTGGCCTTTGAGGCGAATTTGGAGAAAGAGAGAGCGCCGCCCATTTCCTTAAGAAGCTTAAATGTCGAGGAAATCCCGGTCCCCTCGCCACCCTCTTCCAATGGCAGAAGCATAAGCTCGGGGTCCCAGAGTTTTTTCTCCGCGACAAGGCTGATCATGTCCACATAGACGCTGCGCTCGCCATAATAGGTCTTCACCGTCATCTCTTTTTCCAAGTCCATCATTTCAACGGCGTTTCGAATGATTGCGACAAAGACCTGGGTGAGGATGGCCGGGTCAACGTGCGCCGTGGGCAGATCGGGACAAAGATCCAAATGGATTTTTACTTTGTGTCTTTTCAGTTCCGTAGCGAGCAGCGCGACCGAATCGTTAAGAATCGCATTAACGTGGCATTCGCGTGGTTTCATGTCCACCGGGAGCAGATAATTGCGCAGCCGGCTGAGCATTGTTTCGAGCCGTTCGGTTTCCTGCAGAATGATCCCGGTCTCAGGAGATTCGGGATATTTTTTCTGCAGCCGCCGAGCGAAGCCGCCTATTGAAACAAGGGGATTTCTGATCTCGTGAGCGACTTCAGCCGCTGTGGCGCCCAGCGTCTTGAGCTTTTCTCTTTGCACGAGCGCAGCTTGCGCCTCCTTGAGTTCACGTGTGCGCTCATACACCATCTCTTCGAGGTGTTCCCGGTATTCCCGGAGTTCCTTATCCGCTTTTTTACGTTCGGTTATGTCCCTGATGATTCCTGCATGCCCTCCGATTGCGCCCTCAGATCTCGCTATGGCCGAAAAGGTCCCATCCACCGGGAAAACTGTTCCATCTTTTTTCTTCAGCTCCCATTCCACCCTGAGAGGCCCTTGTTCCAAGGTAGAAAGAGCCAGTTTTCCGAAGTCAATGAAGCTTTCATCAGAAGGGTGTAATATTCTGACAGATTGCCCGATGATTTCTTCTCTCGAAAAGCCGAAAAGGTCCAGAAAAGTATGATTGACTGAAACTATATCGCGGTTCCCGTCCACCATGAAGATAGCGTCTGAGGTGCCTTCCATAAGGGTTTGGTAGAGTTCCTCCGACCTTTGCAGGGCTTCTTCAATGCGCTTGCGCCCGGAGATATCCGCAACGAAACCTTCTCTTGCGACTAGCTGGCCGTCTTGCGAGTAAATGCCCAGGCCCTGCTCCCATACCCATTTAATCCGGCCGTCGGCGGCTTGGATTCGGTAGATCAGCCTGAAGGGCCGCCTGTTGGCCAAAGCGTCCTCGGTGTTGGACCTGACCATCTCGCGATCTTCCTCCACAATCAGGTCGTTGAGCTTTCGCTTTTGACTCAATTCGGAAATGGAATATCCTGTCAACTCGACGGCTCCGGGGCTGACCAAATCGAGCAGGCAGTCCTCGCCCCCGCAGCGGTAAAGCATTCCCGGAAGGTTCTCAAAGAGCGTGGATAGATTCTTCTGGCCATCGGCGAGTGCCTTTTCGGACTCTTTTATCGATGAGATGGTCCTGTTGATGAGCAGATAGATGAGCACAGCAGAGGCGCCGACGAAAACCCACCCTTTGACTGTTTGCGCCACAAGCGCCGCCCTGGACTGGCCGATAATCAAATCCACCGCCAGATCTGAGAAAATCATCCACAGCGCTCCAACGGCTGCATAGATCAGCGCTATTCTGAGTCCACCTTGTGCGGGTGATTGTGTTGGTCTGGTTATAATCTTTTTCAATTGTCCCCAGCGACCTTTCGCCTCCAATTCCGGACACGCGGGAATCCGTTCTTTCGCCATAATGGGAGACTGTAAAAGGATTAGAATTCCCCCACCAGGGCGAAAAATCCTATAGACGTCGCCCCGGGGAACCTGCCCCGGAAGTGTCTAGTCCGGGGGCCGGGGGCCAGTGTCTTTTGCTTTAAAATCAATTAGTTGGGAAAAAGCCTGGATTCCGGCTTCCGCCGGAATGACCAAATCATTAAACATTTTCAGGCCCTTCTCCCACCAGAGAACCCTTTTTCATCACCCTGCTAGATGTCTTGTAAGATTTGTGAAGGGACTTTGCAAGGATTGTTGAAAGCTCCCCGATAAGATACTATGCCTGGTACTCAAGAAATGATGTTCTGTAAGATTTCAAGGATTGAGCCCCTGTTTAAGCGGCATGACCTTTGCCCGGTGGGGTCTGCTCTGAGAATCGAGAAAATTTCGGGAATCGTTCCCAGATAGTCCGAAAAGGCATCGCCTTCGCGCCCATGGTGCAGGAGGCAAGCCGCAAGTTCGAGATTATGCCGGACGCTAAGGGGTGAAGAAGAAGCCGGCCTTTGGGGACGAGGCTGACGCCCTTTTCGGGGGTTTGTGGAGGCCCAAGCCCGGAAAAGTCGCATTGCCAAAAAGGATGTCACCCTCCCATTGGTTAACGAACCCGAAGGTCGTCTGAAGCAAATCCTCGTATGATAGACTCACATATATCACTTAAATAGCTTCTCATCGCGGAGCGCGGAAGGCGACCGCATGGCGTGTCTAATCTGGTCATAATCTGGTCAGTCCTTTTATACAGCCTTTAGGCGGAAGCCGGACGCGTTGGGTGGGCGCGGGATGCCTTGCCTGCTTAATTTGCCTCTGTTATGGGGGAAGGATATCCTGTGTCTACATTGCGTAGAGCTTTTCGCCCTGTATGACCCGTACATCATTGTCCTTCAGAATCCTAAGCGCCTCACCGAGATTGTCGAAGCGGAATATGAGCACTGCGTTGGCGCCGTTTTGCTGGACAAAAGCGTACATGTATTCAACGTTGACGTTGGCCTTTTTGAGAATACGCAAAATATGATGAAGTCCTCCCGGCTGGTCGGAAACCTCGACGGCGGCTACCTCTGTCTTGGCCACTGTAAAGCCGGCCTTCTTCAGCTCTTCCTTTGCCTTGTTGTTATCGTTGACTATCAGGCGCAAAATGCCGAAGTCGGAAGTATCCGCAAGTGAGAGCGCCCGAATGTTGATATTGGCTTCGGCCAGGATCCTGGTTACCTCCTCGAGCCGTCCCGCCTTGTTTTCCAAAAAAACGGAAATCTGTTCCACATAATCCATGGACATCCTCCTTTTTGAGCGTGAGAGCTGGTGTCCATCCCGAAACACCGGATGAGTCCCGCCGGAGGCAGGATTCAGATTCGGAAAGGCACCCTTTCCGGACGAAAACGAGCTAAATTTTCCGATTGTCGATTACCCGCTGGGCCTTGCCCTCGCTTCGGGCTATTGTCTTTGGTTCCACTAGTTTCACCTTGGCCGACACTCCCAAAAACTCCTTTATGTTCTTTGAGATCTTCTTTTCAATATCCTGTAGAATGCGGACCTCGTCCGAAAAGAAGGATTCTCCAACCTCTACCATGACAGTAAGGGTGTCAAGGTTATTCATGCGATCAACTACGAGCTGATAGTGAGGTTCGACCTCCTTCATTTCCATGAGCACACTCTCGATCTGCGAGGGGAAAACGTTCACTCCGCGGATGATGAGCATGTCGTCGGTGCGGCCGCTCACCTTTCGCATGCGTACATGAGTACGGCCGCAAATACAGGGTTCGCGGTTAAGCGAGGTGATATCGCGTGTTCGGTATCGGATGACCGGGAAAGCCTCTTTGGTGATCGATGTAAATACCAGTTCACCCTGTTCGCCGTTGGGTAGTGTTTCGCCGCTTTCGGGATTAATTATCTCGGGTATGAAATGATCTTCAAAGATGTGCAGCCCGTTCCTGGCTTCCAGGCATTCGATGGAAACGCCCGGTCCGATCACCTCGCTTAAACCATAAATGTCTATAGCGTTCAGGTGGAGTTTTGCCTCAATTTCGGCCCTCATCTCTTCCGACCAGGGTTCGGCGCCGAAAATACCCGATTTGAATCTGAGAGTGCCAAAGTCCACACCTGTTTCCTCTGCGACTTCTGCCAGATGAAGGGCGTAGGAAGGCGTGCATGTCAGGATTGTCGGACCGAAATCCTTCATGATGAGTATCTGGCGCTTGGTATTTCCCCCGGATATCGGGATCACCGATGCGCCCAGCTTTTCAGCCCCGTAGTGTACTCCGAGTCCGCCCGTGAACAGGCCGTAGCCGTATGCGTTATGTATAATGTCGCCTCGAGTTGCGCCCCCTGCCGCCAGCGATCGGGCCATAAGCTCGGACCATGTCTGAATATCCCGTGCTGTGTAACCCACGACCGTCGGTTTCCCGGTAGTCCCGGAGGAAGCGTGAATGCGGACCACGTTATCCATCGGGACTGCGAACATCCCGTAAGGGTAGTTGTCCCGCAGGTCCTGTTTGGATGTAAATGGAAGCCGCTTCAAATCTTCCAGCCTCTTTATGTCGGAGGGGATTATAGTGGCTTCATCGAATTTGCGGCGGTAGAATGGGACCGTGGCGTAAACCCTTTCCACAGTTTCTTTGAGGCGGCGGAGTTGAATAGCCTCGATCGCTTCCCTTGGCAGTGTTTCGAATTCAATGTTATAAACCATTCCCCGAACTCCTCCAGTTACTGAGAATACCCTTAAGGCGGGTAACAAAAAAGGCTGTGGATCAGCGGAATCCACAGCCCCGAAAAAATGCAAACCATAGCCCCGGCGCCTTCTTCGCCCGCCCATGGCTATTATCTTCTAGTTCAGTTCAGATCGCTTCCACTTTTCTCCCACGGGCAGGCTTTTAAAATGAAAACCCGCTAAAAAAGAGGCTGAAGCAGAAAAAGCTGTTTGGCATAATCTCCTCAAATCCCTTTGAAGTTGACCTTTAATTAATATCTGTTTACACCCGGATTGTCAATTAAAATCAAATTTAAAATATTTTTCAAAACATAATGTCAGTGCGCTTCCAATGGTGGCTAACCTCTTTGAAAGTTGTTGCCGATATGAAGTGTGATGAATTATATTTTCAATAATTTATCGAATTCAGCGACAGAGGGGCATATGGGATGAAAAAGGATGAGTGCGTAAGGCACAAGCTGGACGAAAGGGTCGATTGCATCCGCAATCAGTCCGGTCTCGAAGGGAAGTGGGAGAACCAGCGCAACGCTATAGTTGAAAATCATCCTTATCTCATCGGCTACGTTTTATTGGCCGGCCTTGCGGTGGCCTTCACTGTTTCTCACCTGCTGGTTTTCGCAATATCCTTTCTTTTCCTGTTCTTCATATCTGATTTCATGACCGGAGACGTCCACCGGATTGCCCCCTTCGTGCCAAAGGCTGTGCTCTTTTCGGTCCTGTACATCCTTGTCATTTGGGCCATCATAATGATTACTTATAAAGTCGTTCCGATGATGCTGAAGCATCTTCCGGAGCTCTCAAACCAGCTCCAGGTCCAGATTGTAAAAGAGCTCAAAGGGGCAAGCCAAAAATGGGACCTCCCGGCATATGTCGACGTCGATGAATTGAGGCGCTCGATTTTAAATGCAAGCACGGGCATTTTGCAGTTCCTGGCGACCAGTCTGACTCCACTTTATAAAGGGTTCATTCAGTTCGTCTTTGCGCTGGCAATTAACCTGTTTTTCTATTTCGAGTCCGAGAAGGTCGAACAGGCATTCACCCGAAATCCAGACAGCCTTATGACCTTTTTGTTCAAGTTTGTGCAGTTGAGATTGAGAATATTTTACGTCTATTTCAGATGGGTCATGGGAGGGCAGGTGATTATCGCCCTCATCAACACCCTGATCTCATCTGTTGTGATTTTCGGACTGGATCTTCGTTATCCATTCTTGATGGTTTTTGTGGTCTTTTTCTGCGGACTTTTCCCGGTGGTGGGAAATCTGATGTCCAACAGCGTTCTTACGATAAATGCGTTCGTAGCGACAGGAATGTGGGGAACGTTAATCTGCCTGATCCTGCTGGTTGGCATTCACAAACTGGAGTACATTCTAAATTCCAAAATAATCGGCGGTATCGTGCATCTGCCCATGGCCGTTTCTCTGGGCGCGCTGATTTTTTGTGAGGTGCTGCTGGGCATTCCCGGCCTGATTTTGGCCATACCTCTTGTGCTCTTCGTTCGACATGAGTTCGAACACATCCGGGGACTTCCTCCAAATCTGCATGAAGAAGGGGTCGAGCAGGCGGCCAAATTGGTCGGCGCAGCTCTGAGCGGCGCTACTGAGGAGGACCGGGTCGGCGAGCAACCGGCGGGCACAGGCAGGCTTGCAAGCAAAACCAGATAAAGCGTCAGAACGGCGCATCCTTTGGCGGAAGCGCCCATTGCTGTCGTGCTCAAATACTCTAACTGATGTATTGTTCCGGGTTAACGCTTCGGCGCCGGGTCGCCCTCGCGGATATCCCTCATCAGAGCCCTGAAGAAAACGCCCATGGCAAACACAATACAAGCAATGCCGAATCATCCTGAGGCTCAAAAAATAATCGACCTGATAGCCGTGAGCATTTCTCTTCGCCAGGAGAAGCGTCATGACGAAGCTCTTAGGCGTCTCGAAGAAGCAAACAGCATTGATCCCAAGTTTTTCCCGGTGCTCGTGGAAAAAGGAATTGTTCTGTTCGAATTAGCCCGGTATGAAGAATCGATCGACTGCTTTGATCTTTTTTTGAAGCATATTAGTAACTCGCAAGTACGCGAGTTGCGCGATAACTGTCTAAGACATGCCTTGACAAACTATGACCGAATTCTTGCAGAGAGCCCGGCAAATGCAGAAGTGCTTCTCAAGCGAGGCGACATTCTACAGCGCATGCACCGCTATGACAATGCTATGTATAATTATAACCTGGCTTTGGAAATATACGTAAACAATGCTGTAGACGTTTTAAACAGGCGTGGGAATTCGTTATTATGCCTTAATAGACCTGAAGACGCCCTTGAAAGTTATAATCGCGCCCTGGAACTGGCGCCGCGCAATGCGTCCTTATTATTTAACCGGGCCAATGTCCTGCAACAGCTCGCCCGCATGGATGAAGCCCTGGAAAGCTATCGTCAGGCATTGACATACAACCCCGGCTTAGCTGAAGCAAAGATGGAACACAGTCATTGCAGGTTGGCCATGGGGGATTTTAAAAGGGGTTTCCGAGAGTATGAATCGAGGTGGGAAAATGCTCAACTAAGATCTGCCAAATTGAAATCATCCGAGCCCCTATGGCTTGGGGAACAGAGTCTGTCCGGCAAAACTATTCTGCTATGGGCTGAACAAGGACTTGGGGACACGATTCAGTTTTTGCGCTATGTGCCGTTAGTAGCACAAACTGCCGGGCTGACGATTCTTCGTGTGCCCCCCCCGCTGCGGTCATTGGCTCAGACACTCGATTGCCCCGTATCGATTATCACTTTCGGAGACGCATTGCCTCCCCACACTTTCAATTGTCCATTGATGAGCCTGCCCCTGGCATTCGGCACTACACTGGAATCAATCCCCTCGGATGTTCCATATTTGAGTGCAAAAGCCGATCAGGTTGAAAACTGGCGAAATCAGCTTGGACCGCGCACCAGGCTGAGAATTGGTCTTGTCTGGGCGGGCCGCAGGTACGAACCCGTCAACCGCACACGCGACATGGGATTGGAAGTCTTGGATCCTCTGACGCGCCTTGACGTAGAGATTATGAGTTTGCAAAAGGAAATTCCCGACCAGGACAGAAGGGTGCTCGAGTCCATGCCGAAGATTACTTGTTTGGGTGAAAAATTATCGGATTTCGCAGACACGGCCGCCCTGATTGAAAACCTTGACATGGTGATTGCCGTCGATTCGGCGGTTGTTCACCTCGCGGGAGCACAGGGAAAGCCTGTCTGGATTATGCTAAGACGTTCAGGCGAGTGGCGCTGGCTTCTGGAGCGCAGTGACTCCCCCTGGTATCCCACCGCGCGGATTTTCCGCCAAAAAAACCCTGGCGACTGGGCTGGAGTGGTTAGTGATGTAATCCAACAGTTGCAGGCCTTGATGGTTCGTCGCAAGGGATAGCAGAGCATAGAGGGACAAAGTGACGCAATAAGCAGGGGGCAAAAAAGAGAAAGCCAGGGGGGTGGTTCCTGGCTTCAGAGGCAAATGGTTGGGGGGTCCAAAAAACCAAAACGTAAGAAGTGAGGAGGATCCTATGGTTGCAAAATAGCAGATTTTTCCCTTTTGAAAATCAGGTCGAGAGTGTATTTCCCATTTACTAATACAGTAGTCTGAAGCTAGAGGCCTACCGGCTGCTCCCTTTTCTGCCTGCCCGAATTGGAAAAATTCCCTGCTCAAAGGCGAGTTAAAGCATGAAACTGATTTATCAGAACCGATAGGATTTATTGTGCTTCGAAAAGTCCGTCGCCGTAAGCCCTACGTTGAGCTTCACGTCGGTGAAAACATAATCTTCGAACATTTCGTCGTTTCCATCATAAAAAACATCCCCTACGGGAAGGAGCAGTTCTTTATCGATGTGCATAATAAATCGGGCGGAATAGTATTTTCTGCCTCCATGCGAGAAGCATTTGCCCTCGACCACGGTCGCAGGTCTCCCATTGAAGGTCTCATCGGTCAGCCGCATAATTTCGAGTTCTCCGGACCGTATAGCCGGTTCGATATTACGCCTCAATTCAGAGAGTAAAAAACCAAACCCGAGTTCCGTGATGGGATGCCGATTCCCAGACATTGCCAGCGAACCCCTGGGGTCCAGCGACAATGTCACAACCCCCCAAATCCCTCCCTGCCTCACAAGCAGCTTATTCTCGTAACTGCCTTCCGCATAGAGGGCCTCGGTTCCCGTGGAGGGGCCGTCGATAAACTTCATATAGACTTTGAAGGGCTTTTGGAATTTGAAGAGTGCAGTCTCCCGCTCATTGAGCTTTCCGTCTATTCGTTCCTGTTTATGAAAGACTCCCACATAGTCGTTCACCTTGGAGTAGCTTGAATCCATTTCATCGAGCAGCGTGAGCATCTCCCTTGGATCGAAGGCGCCGGCCGATGGCGCAATGCCCATCCAGAGAAATCCCATGAGCATGGCAAAACGGATCGACAGACCCGGAATCGATTTTCTTGGCAACATCATCTCCATTTTGCGCTTTCCGCAGGACTTACCGCCGAATAACGCATCAACCAGACCACCAACGGATCTCGAAGGTCATTTTGGGTACGTATGCCGCCCTAAAGACCGCTCAGGGCGCATTGAAAGCCATAGAACCTTCCCATACCCAAATCAAAAACGCAAGCGGCATCTCAAGGGGACCGATTCAGGCCTCTCAGTACGGAAGCTCAAATGTGGTGTGGCACTACTACGATGAGCTCTCGAGGGCTTGAGGTCAATATTTCAACTTCATTCGGAGTGATGAACACTGTGTCTTCGAGCTTGAGGGCAAGACCCTCGGGTTCCATCAGGTGCATTTCAATCGCCAGGACCATGCCGGCCTTCAGGACAGCCCGGCTGTTGCGGGCAAGCAGGGGAGGCTCATTGAGTTCGAGCCCAATGCCATGGCCGACGAAATATGCTTTGGCTCCCGACTCGAAGTTCATAAACGAATCCTCAATCCCGGATGCTTTTGCCTCGTCCATTGCCAGAGCAAACGCCTCTGCGCAGGTCATACCAGGACGCAGATTGCCGATCAGGCAGTCCGCCACCGAGCGTAAGCGCTGAAACAAATCCAAAGCTCTTTGCTGAGCATGCCCGACAGCATAGGTGCGGCTTTGATCAGCGTGATAGCCCTCGATGCACACCGGTATGTCCACCATCACCATGTCTCCAGCTTCGATGGCCCGCCGAGATGCGCCCGTTGGTATGGCTGGGCTTAACCCTGTGCCCGAGAGGGTAAAAAGAGTGCCGCTTGTATGACGCAGATTAAACCCTGAAGCCAAAGGCCCTCTGCTCATCACAAAATCTGACGTCCGCATAAAGAAACAACCCTCGTGCCCGGCCAGACGCTGAGCATTCTCCACGGCGGCGGCCAGTTCAATCTCGCTCATGCCGGCGCGGAGACATGAAATCGCTGCAATATGGCCGGCATGGACAGCGGAGCAGGCTCTCTTTATACTTTCCAGCTCTTGGGCATCCTTCACCGTGCGCTGTTCTAGTATCTCGCCGGAGATATCCACCAGTTCCCGCATACCGAGGGCCTGATTCATACTACAGGCCTGGAGCACTGTCAGGACATCTATCTCCGTGCCCACCTTCGCCCCCTGTCCCTGTCCGGGAAACATTTGTTGAGCGACCGCCTCAAGAGAAGCCCCTTTGACGATGCGCTCTCTTTCATATCCCGACTCCATCCGGGCAATCTCATATCCCCTGCGGACAAAGAGCCTGTAATCATCAGGCAGGACAACCAGGTAGGCGGGTTGAGCCGTTCCGGAATAATAGTAAACGTCTCTTGAGTAAAACAATATAGCGCCCGCCAGACCTTGCTCGCTGATCTTCTCTTGCAGTGAACGTATCCTGTTCGAATACGGCATCTATTACTCCTGATGAGACTGCCCAAGGAAATCAACAATAGACTGTATGCTTCGGCCCGGGCCGAATACTTCGAGAACCCCTTGACGTTTCAATTCCCTTGCATCATCCGGTGGGACGATGCCTCCCACGACGACTGTTATATCACCGGCGTTTTTGCTGCGAAGCGAATCGAGAATCGGGGGCACGGTTATCATATGGTTTCCTGAAAGACTGCTGATTCCAATGTAATCGACAGCCTCCTGTATGGCAGCGGACACAACGCCGGCTGGAGACAGGTTCCCTGCAAAGACGACCTCAAAGCCCGCATCGCGCAAAGCTCTTGCGATGACGATAGCTCCACGCCAGTGAGCATCCATGCCGACTTTTGCGATCAATATGCGTTGGTGACCCGCTCCCACGTGAACCTCCTTTAGCTTGATCGTGCATCCGCGTCTAAGTTCATGGGGTTTGTGCATGGGTCCGCCCCATGGCCTGCCGGTCTTCGGAACGGTTTTCAGAGCCGCAAAGGGGGGTCCCAGCAGCCCCATTCCTGCCTGAAGACTTCAGCGATTTCCCCTTCGGTAACCCAGGACTTGGCGGCTTCGATGACGGAGGGCATGACGTTATCCATTCTCCTGCACGCCTCGCGGATTGTTCCCAGAGCCGCCTGGACTGCCGTTTGGTCTCGCCGTCTTCTCAATTCGGCGAGCTTGGCCTTCTGCCGGTTTAGCGTCTCGGGTTGAGCAAAGATTTCTACCGGTTGATCTTCCATGGTATGGCAATTGACACCCACTACCAACATCTCCCTGCTTTCAACGGCTTTCTGATATTGGACGGCGGAATCGGCGATCTCGTCGTGAACCCAACCTTTGTTGGTCGATTCCACAAGACCGCCCATGCTTTCGATTTTGGCAATGTAGTCAGTTACTCTGCGCTCCATTTCGTGCGTCAGACTTTCCACGAAATACGACCCTCCCAGTGGGTCTACCGTGCTGGTTACGTTTGTCTCATGCTGAAGGACCTGTTGAGTGCGAAGGGCAATGAGAGCCGAAGTCTCGGTGGGGGTGCAGAGCGCCTCGTCGTATCCGTCGATGTGCACCGACTGGGCTCCCCCCAGGACCGCAGCAAGGGCATGATAGGCTGCGCGAGTAATGTTGTTGAGCGGTTGCTGAGCCGTGAGCGCCGAGCCTGCAGTCTGAACATGGAAACGAAACTTTTTCGAGCGTGGGTCCCTGGCGCCGAAACGCTCGGTCATGATTTCGCACCAAAGCCTTCGCGCGGCCCTGAACTTGGCGATTTCCTCGAAAAAATCGTTATGGGAGTTGAGAAAGAAGGAAATTCGCGGTGCAAAGTCGTCTACAGCCATACCTCGCGAAACAAGCTCCTCAACGCATGCGATGCCGTGAGCCAAACACAGCCCGAGTTCCTGGACGGCGTTCGCCCCCGCCTCCCGATAGTTGTAGCCGGCAATGCTTATGGGATTCCACCGTGGAACATGCTTGACACAGTATTCGATGACATCACAGCTCAGCTTGAAAGAGTATCGAGGCGGGAGGATGTTCCAGCCTATGGTTACGGCCGTCTCCATAAGGAAATCATTCTGGGTCGTACCCGCCAGTTTCTCGAAAGAGATGTTGCGCTTTTCAGCCTGAGCGAGATACATGGCCAGCACGGGCACTGTACCGACCGGCTGACACGTCACCAAAGAGACGCTGACATCATCAATGGGAATGCCATCAAAGAGAATCATCATGTCTTCGAGGCTGTCGATTGCGACACCGCCCCGTCCAACGTCGGCTTCCGCCTCAGGGTGGTCGGAATTGAACCCCCGCAAAGTGGGGTAATCGAAAACGCCATTGATTCCGGTAGCCCCCTGCGCAAGGAGGAGTTTGTACCGTTTGTTGGTTTCTTCCGGGGGGCCAAAGCCGGCGAGTTGGCGCATGGTCCATAGCCGTCCCCGGTACATGGTCGGGTGAACGCCTCTAGTAAAAGGAGCTTCGCCGGGATAGCCCAGGTCTTTTTCATAATCAAACCCATCGAGGTCTTCATCGGTGTAGACCGGCTGAATGGGAATGCCCGACAAAGTGCTGAACCGGCTCTTTCTCTCCATTTGAAACGGGTAACATTGCTTAAGCCAACTCGCCTTCTTGGAATGTTTTCCCACACCTGATGTCTTCTCCAACATACTCATCCTCCGTTTCATCCGCCGGTTCGGAGAAATAATCCCGCATCTTCTGCGGAAGACGATTGCCGTTTTGTTATTGACGAGCCAAATATTTCAGATCGGCACGTTTGAAGTCTTTGGCCAATAATGTTACCGTCCGGACGGTATATACTACCATGTGAACCGGGGTAGAAAAGAGAAAATACTCTCAGATCATCGAAGAGATCGACAACGATGGCATCGCTAAAGGCATTTTTAGACCGGCAGACCCCAGACTCCTAAAATGACCGGTTCCGGGTCGCTAAAACAAAATGGGTTGAAGCCCATGACCTCTTACCACAAATAGGCATAAAATGGTGCAGAACGAACTGAAACGGGTTCCGCCATTATTTCCGTCTTCCCTCAAAACCCCGGGAACCTTTTTTGCTCGACGGTTGTCTATAAAGGGTAAGGAAATGCAGGGAACATGCCCGGATTTTTTCATCATGTCCGTGCATGAAAGGTCCAAATTCCGAGTGCGGTCACACCATGCGCCTAAAAGCAAACTGATAGCATCATTAGAACCCGGTGAATTATGAAAAGGGTAAGTGATCCAAATCAAAAGAGGGGAAAGAAAATGAAGAAGGCGTTTACCGGTTTGTTGGTTATTACGGCGTTGCTTATTGGAATAAGTACCCTTGCGCACTCCCAAACTGCTTTGCCTGCACCTATCAAATTCTCGAACAATGGCGGTGATTATTCCTCGCAGCATGGTGGAATGTTGCACTTCGACTACGAGTACCAAATGGGGCCATACATACGGAGAGCGAATGGAACAATCGAAGATCCTCAGGGATTCTGGTTGGCGCTTCGCCCTCTCCAGCCTCCACCCGGCGCAAGAGGAGGCTATGGACTGCTGGGCGATGACGGGCTTCTTGGGCAAGCACCAGGGTTCGGGCTGAGGCAGTTGGGCAGGATTGCTCGCCATTTTATAACCTTTGATTCCATCTATGTCGCACAGCCGCCCGGATTTAGCGACATCGGCATCCAGGAAGGTGTATTCACAAGCGCTGAGGAGTTGAATGATATCACCCTGGGGTGGGTTTTCTTTGATCTGCGGCCAAAATTTGAAGCTGACCTGATACAGCGTCTTCAGATCACCCCCTGACGAAGGGGAAAAAAGGTGAAAACCGTAGGGATCTATTCCCTTGGCGAGGAGTCGCTGATTTTTTTTAGAGGTGGCAGGTCGCAGCGGCGCCTGAAGGATCGTTAGAGCAAGAGCAGCTAGCCGGATGGGGTCTATACTAGGAAAGGAAAAGGTTATGAGGAAAGGATGGTCTTTAGCGGTTGGGATCTGTCTTGTCTGGGTAGGTCTGTGCGTTCCCCAAAATGCATTGGGGCAGGTCGATGATAATCTGCTCCTGGCAAAGGTCCTTGAGAAGGTATTTGGCGGCGGGAGCGGCTTCACTGTAGTCTCTCCGAAGACCTATTTCCTGTCCCACATGGCGCCCTTCCGCGATGGCATCGAGCAGGCTAAGGCCAAGGAAAAGATGAAGGAACATTTCAAAAACGAAGGTTACAATATCGATCCGCTCGTTGATTTACTGTTCGAGCGAAACATTAGGTCGGTAAGGCTAAGCCTCAAATCATCCCCTCAGAATGGATACTTTATAGATTACCATGGAGAGTACGCCAGGTATTTTGAGGGGAAAGAAGGTGAAGGGGGTAAGTTGTATAAAAAACATTCAAAGGCCCGGGGTCAAACTCGAATATCGCTTCCTGCGTATGACCCGGACCTTCACATCCTTCTTTTATATTACGGGACACATGCGGATGTGCTCGCTGGAGCCGGTTACGTCGTGGCCTACAGGTATGAAAATGCTCAATTGAATGAACTTGGCCGGATGTTAATTTGGATATCATAACCCCTGTCTGATTCTGTTCTAAGAAGTTCGGTGGAGCAAATGCAACCGTGGAGAAGTCTCCGGAGGATCGCGCCGCGTCTCCGGGACCGGTAATTCTGATGCCTCACGTCCCGGCAACCGGCATCGAAAGGAACCCGAACCATGAAAATGTTTATAACTGCAGCAAAGTGGATCTGTGCGCTGTTCTTGACGGCAGCATGGATGAACGCAGCCTATGCGGCGGAAATCAACCCGTATATTGACCCGGACTCGTATTCTGCTGATAATGCGGTCTTCGAGATCGGCGCCTGCAAGATCACGGTCTTGAGATCTTACTTTTGGCGCGACTGGATGCCAATTGTCAGCGATCCGGGGCCTGATCGGGGCTCCCCGCTTCATGCGAAAGTCCAGTTGAACCTGGACAATTCATCAGGGGGTAGCAACAAGCTCACTTTTCGAGGCGTAATCGTCGACAGAAAAGGACAGTCCTACCCTGCCACCTTCCACGTGCTGCCGAATTTCCGGGTTCTTCCCGAAACTATTGACAATCCGGAATCCTGGCGCTCTCTTGATGATGAAGCCAGAAAGGCGGTAATCGAGCAATATAATGTATTCTGGAATGGTGAGCTCAAGCCGGGTGAGGTCAGGAGGGTCGATCTGCTTGCTGCAGATGGGCCGTATCTGCCAGTCGAAAGCGGGGCCGGCGTCGAAATAACACTAACTGACCAAAAAGGTGGCTCAGTAGTTGTGAAAACTCCAAATACCTTAATAAAACAGACCTACTAGGCCGAGTGCAAGAGGACAGAAACTGCGGGATCCCGGCTGAAATGTCAACTCATAACGAGGCAGTCCTGATCTTCAGGACCACCGATCAGATCGTAGCCAATCCGGTTGAGAATCGCCCCTAACCGCTCGCCCCCGATGTTGTGAGTGAACCAGATATTCAGACAGCGCTCAATTATGGCCGGTACCTCCTGTTTCGAGTAAATCCCTTCCAGCTCTTTTCCCAGTTGCGGATGACGGCCAAGTTTGCCGCCCACTTTTATGCCTGATTTTTATTTTGCATATTGACTTAGGTCAATGTTGACCCAAAAATATGTTTTTCTGGAACGTAGCCGCTCCAGTTAACCCTTCGATGGATTTATCCGACAGGAGGTCTGCAAATGAAAAAAGCGATGAGGGAACTCGCCGCCGCAATAAACAGGACAGACCCTAACGCCGCTTTTTCTTTTGAACTATGGGATGGAGAAGTCATAGGATACGGCGGCAAGCCGAAAACGACTCTGCTAATCAAGTCTGCAAAAGTTCCAGGGCAGATGTTCAGCAAAGGGTTTCTCGGGTTTGGTGAAGCATACGTCGAGGGCGACCTGGAGGTCGAGGGCGATCTTCAGGAACTGCTGCGGCTGGGCCTCATCGTGCAATTCGACGAAAAAACCTTCTCACTGTGGCAAAAGATGCGGCTCCTTGCTTTTCGCCTGAAGACAATGGATACGGTTGGAAGGGCTCGTGGCAATATAGCATATCACTATGATCTCACACCCGAATTCTACTCTCTTTTCCTGGACGAGAGCCTCACATATTCCTGTGGCTATTTCAAAAATGAGGATGATTCGCTCGATGAGGCGCAACGCAACAAGTACGATCATATCGCCCGCAAGCTCATGCTCGGCCCCTCAGATACGCTGGTTGACATCGGATGCGGTTGGGGCGGGATGCTCCTGCGTTCCGCGAGCAAATACGGCATAAAAGGAGTCGGGGTTACGCTTTCAAGCAACCAGAGCCTATATGGCTCTCAGAGGATAGAAGAGCTGGGACTCGGTGAGCGGATCGAGGTGAGGTTGCAGGATTACCGGCAGCTTACCGGTAAATTCGACAAGTTCGTATCCATAGGCATGTTTGAGCACGTTGGGAAAAGATTCATTCCTGTCTATATGAGAAAGGTTGCCGGGTTGCTGAAAAACGGCGGGGTCGGCCTGCTGCATACGATCGCAAAAGAAGTCGAGTCAGCCACTGACGCCTGGATACAGCGCTATATCTTCCCCGGCGGCTACCTCCCGAGTCTGTCGGAAACAATCCGCGAGATGGGCCGGGCCGGTCTGTGCGTTCTGGAGATCGAGGGGCTGCGGCTGCATTACGGCAGGACACTCGACTGCTGGATAGCCAATTTCGAAAGGAACATCGCCAAGATACGTGAGATGTTCGACGAGAGGTTCGTACGGATGTGGAGGCTATATCTCAACGTTTCATCAGCGGGATTCAAATACAACGGCACGCGGCTGTACCAGATACTTTTTTCAAAGGGTCTGAATAACGGCCTGCCGATGGTGCGCGATTACATGTACCGTTCGGATTGAGAATTATTGGTGAAATGTGAGATCAGGTCTGCAAAGCCTTGCGTATCGTTTTGGGAAAGGGCTTTCTCAACACCCCCACTTCGGTGATTATTGCGGAAATATACTTGTTCGGTGTGACGTCGAATGCAGGGTTTAGAGCGCCGACGCCCTCAGGGGCTATGCGTTTTCCGAGGAGGTGAGTGACTTCCTTGGGGTCCCTGTGCTCGATGGGGATTCCGCTTCCGTCAGGCAGCGCCGGATCTATGGTCGAACGGGGCGCGGCGACATAGAAGGGGATATCGTGGGTCCTGGCAAGCACCGCGACCATGTAGGTGCCGATCTTGTTTGCAGTATCCCCGTTGGCGGCGATCCTGTCCGCGCCCACCACTGCAAGATCGATCCTCCCCTGGCTCATCAGGCTTCCCACAGCATTGTCAGTAATGAGAGTAACGGGGATACCCGCCCGTTTGAGCTCAAACGCGGTGAGCCTGGCGCCCTGGAGAAACGGCCTGGTTTCGCAGGAAAAGACGCTGATCGTGGGGTCAGTCTCGAAAGCCGCCCGGATTACACCCACGGCAGTTCCGTAATCTGCGGTCGCAAGCGCACCGGCATTGCAATAGGTGAGAATTCTCGCCCCCTTGGGCACAACTTCGCGTCCCCACCTTCCGATCTGCAGGTTTGAGACAACGTCCTCGGTCAGAATGGCGTTGGCCTCTTGCACAATGAGTCGCTGAAGTTCGGCAATGGCCACTTTGGGGTTTTCCACCACAACGGAGTACAATCTTTTGACCGCCCAGCCCAGGTTTGCCCCGGTCGGGCGCGCTTCTCTTACTTTATGGCACATCCTGGAGAATTTTCGCCTGAATACTTTTGGATCGCCGGTCCGGATAGACCCGGCCCCAAGGGCCAGGGCAAGCGCTCCGGCAACTCCCACGGCGGGAGCTCCGCGAATGGCCATCGTCTTTATCGCGCCTATCACCTGTTCAGGGGTGGTGCAACGCAGGAACCTTTCCTGGTGCGGCAATATCCTCTGATCGAGTATCGCCACGGCGTCACCATCCCAGTGGATTGGCGGTAACCATTGCTCGGGCATTAAAGTCTCCTGAAGAATTTTTCTCTTATACCTTAGCTCATGAGTTTTTTCCTGAGAATTTCATTAGCGAGCTGCGGATTTGCCTTTCCTTTTGTCTTCCTCATGACCTGACCGACGAAGAAGCCGAAGAGTTTCTCCTTCCCGGCACGAAAATGCTCAACTTCCTTCGGGTTTTCCGAGAGCACCTGATCGATTGCGGACTCGATTTCCGACTCATCGCTTACCTGCGCCAGACCTTTTTCATCCACGATATGCCGCGCAGACTCGCCGCTTGCGTACATCTGCTCGAACACTGCCTTGGCGATTTTACCACTGAGCGTCCCGGAATCGAGCAGGTCCAAAAGCTCTGCCAGGTTCTCCGGAGATACCGGGCAGTCTTCGATTTCCCGATTATCGCGGTTAAGCTCGCGCAGAAGCTCGGACATTATCCAGTTGCTAAGCGCCTTGGGGCGCGCAAATTTTTTGAGAGCCGCTTCAAAGTAGTTTGCAAGGGACTTCGACGATGTGAGCACCTTCGCGTCATAGGGCGACAGTGAGTACTCTTTGATGAATCGCTCCCGCTTCGCCTCGGGGAGTTCGGGCAGACTGCTGCGAACCTCTTGGATCCAAGCCTCGTTCACCACCACCGGAACCAGGTCGGGGTCCGGAAAATAGCGATAGTCGTGAGCCTCTTCCTTGCCGCGCATACTCAGGGTCACATAGCGCCCGGCGTCCCAGAGCCTGGTTTCCTGAACGAGCGGTTGCCCGCGCTCGATCATGGCTTTCTGTCTTCGGACCTCGAATTCCAGGGCTTTCTGCACGTTCTTGAACGAGTTCATGTTCTTGAGTTCGATCTTGGTCCCAAGACCGCTCGTTCCGGCAGGTCGAAGCGAGATATTTGCGTCACACCTCATGCTGGCTTCCTCCATGTTGCCGTCGCAGATCTCGAGGTAGCGTAAAATCTCGCGAAGGGTCTTGAGGTAGGCCGCCGCTTCTTCAGGGGTAGCTATATCCGGTTCACTCACTATCTCGATAAGGGGCACGCCCGTTCTGTTGAAATCCACATAGCTGAGCAGATGGTGTTCGTCATGAGTGAGCTTTCCGGCGTCTTCTTCCATGTGTATCCGGTGTATCCTGATCCGCCTTGAACCTCGGGAGCTCTCGATTTCCACCCAGCCATCGCGGGCAAGGGGAAGCTCGTACTGTGAAATCTGGTACCCTTTGGGAAGGTCCGGATAGAAGTAGTTTTTCCGGGCAAACCGGGAGATCGGTGCAATTGAGCAGTGAGTGGCTAACGCCATTCTGACCGTGTATTCGACGACTTGGCGGTTGAGCACGGGAAGCGACCCCGGCATCCCAAGGCACACCGGGCAGGTGTGAGTGTTGGGGCTGGCGCCGAATCTTGTTGAACACCCGCAGAAAATCTTGCTCGCGGTCTGGAGCTGAGCGTGAATTTCGAGTCCTATTACCGGTTCGTATTCCATTTGCGGCCGGTTTCCTTTCAAACAATTAAAAAAAGAAAAGGGCATTCCCTTTTTAGATGCAATAAATGATGCGCCATTGGCGGCAAATATTTTGATTTAAACTATAGTCTATCACACTGAACGTCGCCATTTCCATCGTTGTTAGCACTGTTTTGAACTCTGCCCGAAAACCTTGTTATTTGCCGAAAAGCAGGGCAGGGGAGCAGTGTTTGTGAAAACCCAGCCAAGTTTAGGAATGGAAGCCTGTGGACGCAATTGACAAGGCGGCGTGAGGAGTTCGTGCGGGCTCTTATATGCCGGGCCAAAGCTTTTTTGCAAGCAGCGATTCAACCACAAAGGCAATAAACAAATGTTTGACATTGTGAGAACTTTCATTTAGGAATAGACAGATTCTCAACAGAGGTTGGACTAGGGCTCTCGTTGGTGAGACGCGGTCTGCACATGATGAAGTTGTTCCGGTACAGCGAGGAGAAAAATGAAAATTCATGAGTATCAAGCCAAAGAACTGTTTCAAAAGTTTGGAGTCCCTATCCCTCGGGGGAAAGCGGCCTTCAGCGTTGAGGAAGCCGAGCAGATCGGGGCGGAACTGGGGAGTTTCCCGGTTGTGGTAAAAGCCCAAATCCACGCCGGCGGGCGCGGCAAAGGCGGGGGCGTTAAGCTCGCCAAAAACGCGGCTGAAGTTAAGCAATTCGCATCCAGCATTCTTGGGATGACCCTTGTAACCCACCAGACGGGTCCTGAGGGTAAGGTGGTAAAGAAGCTCCTGGTCGAAGAAGGTCTTCCAATTGAAAAAGAACTCTACCTCAGCGTACTCCCGGACAGAGGGACCGCGAAGATCGTTTTCATGGCCAGCGAGGCAGGCGGCATGGACATTGAGGAAGTGGCCGCCAAAACTCCCGAGAAGATTATCAAGGTCTATATAGACCCGCTCGTTGGTATGAAGGGATATCATGCTAACGAACTCGCCTACGGGTTGAACCTGACGGGGGATCTGGTAAAGCAGTTTGTCGCCATGGTCTCCAGGCTCTACAAGCTGTGCGTGGACTACGACTGCTCACTGGTGGAGATCAATCCCCTGATCCTTACCAAAGACGGCAGGGTTATAGCTCTGGACGGCAAGATCAATTTTGACGACAACGCCTTGTATCGGCATAAGGACATTGTGGAATACCGGGACTTGGACGAAGAAGACCCCGCCGAGGTTGAAGCCTCCAAGTACGATCTTAATTACATCAAGATGCCGGGGGGCAATATCGGCAACATGGTAAACGGCGCAGGCCTGGCCATGGCCACGATGGACCTCATTCAGCAGGCGGGGGCGGCGCCGGCCAACTTTCTCGATGTCGGCGGCGGCGCGAGCGCCGAGCAGGTGGAAAACGGGTTTCGGATCATCCTGGCGGATCCGACGGTCAAGGGCGTGCTCATAAACATTTTCGGCGGCATCCTGCGGTGCGACAGGCTGGCGAATGGTGTTGTCGAAGCGGCAAAGAAAGTGGGAATTAAGGTCCCGATCGTCATTCGCATGGAAGGGACAAATGTTGAAGAGGGCCGGAGAATCCTGAATGAATCCGGGCTCAATCTAATAACGGCAAAAGACGTTTCAGACGCCGCCCAAAAAATTGCAGCGATTGCGAAGGGATAGGAGGATATCATGAGCATTTGGGTGGATCGGAATACAAGGCTTCTGGTTCAGGGTATTACCGGGCGCGAAGGCCAGTTCCATACGCTTAATTGCAAGAATTACGGAACCAACGTGGTCGCCGGGGTAACCCCGGGCAAAGGTGGCCAGAGCGTTGAAGGCATACCCGTTTTCAATACAGTGGCAAAAGCCGTGAAGGAAACGGGCGCCAACGCCGCGATGGTTTTTGTGCCGCCGGCTTTTTGTGCTGACGCCATAATGGAGTCGATCGACGCGGGTTTGCCGCTGTTGGTGGCGATCACCGAAGGCATCCCGGTCATGGATATGCTCAAAGTCAAGAACTACCTGAAGACGAGCAACAGCCGGCTGATCGGCCCCAACTGCCCAGGCATAATTACTCCGGGCCAGTGCAAAATCGGCATTCAACCGGGCCACATTCACTCGGTCGGCAACGTTGGGATCGTATCGCGCTCTGGGACCCTCACCTATGAAGCGGTACACCAGATTCAACAATTTGGAATGGGCCAGAGCACCGTAATAGGCATTGGCGGAGACCCTGTAAACGGCACCAATTTCATCGACTGTCTTTCGGCCTTCCAGTCTGACCCGGAAACCCGCGCCATCATAATGGTGGGTGAGATCGGGGGATCGGCCGAGGAAGAGGCCGCTGACTTCATAAAGAAAAACGTGACCAAGCCTGTAATCGGCTTCATCGCAGGGCTGACAGCCCCTCCGGGGCGGCGTATGGGCCATGCAGGCGCAATCATCAGCGGATCGAGCGGGACGGCGCAGGGCAAGATTAAGGCCATGCGCGAAGCCGGAATAACAGTGGTGGAAAACCTGGGAGAAATGGGTGCGATCGCTAAAGATGCTTTCGCCGCGGTTCTTTCCAGTGTGAAGAAGAGATGAACAAAAGGCGCCGATTAGAAGCGCCCTTGAGCAATTAGTGCGATAGCCTCACGGGGAAGCGGACCGTTCCGCTTCCCCGGTTTCGTTTTCGAGCT
>JBEKTT010000042.1:0-45793 GCA_049515795.1 Syntrophobacteraceae bacterium | reverse complement strand
GTATAGATCACGCTTCGCGAGCTTCGCATTGCTTCACAAAGTGAAGCATGCTTGCCGGCCTCCCTTTGCGACGTGTGAGCGCGTAGCGCGGGGGCCGACCGCGCGGCGGGTCTATCACACGCAATGGGCGGGAGGCCTCGTATGATAGACTTAAATAAGCGCCCTCCCTTAGCGACACGTGAGCGCGTAGCGCGAAGGCCGACCGCTCATCCTCGACAGCCCGCCCGCGAGACGGGGCGGGAGCGGGAGGCCTCGTTGTGCTTGGCGTCCACCTGCGGTCCCTATCTCCACGCTCCGCGAGGTGTGGATACTATCATTTATGCATTTGGAGTCACAACCCCAAATAGTGTCCATCCGGAAACACCGGATGACACACATGCAGTTTCCGATTCGGGAAGGAGGGATTTTTCGTTCTGCCAAGGAAATCGAGGGCTTGCGCGGAGGCGTACATGGGTACGCCGCACAAGTAAGCCCGAAGATTGACACCGCCAGGGCGGAAAAGGACCCTTTCCGGACGGAAACTAAATAATGCGCGCAGCTGGGGACAAGACCCCGTGTCACTCTCCTGGCCCTGCTTGGGTCAAGAGTTGTCCTGGGGTAAAAAAATCTTCGACAGTTTTGTAGAGCGCCTTGCGAATTTTTGCCATCTTGTTTATATGCCGGAAGTGATTACTTAGACTAAATTTGATGTTCGAATCTGCTAAGCGTGCTGACAGATTTTTGAACCATTACTGAGCGGGAGGGTGCTGTGAAGGGGAGAGGCGACAAGGATTTTCTTGATGAACTGAAGGCCATGAAAGAACGCATGGAAGATTTGTTCGTGAGCAGTTTCGAACCTGGAACCGGCGGGAAAGGCAAACCCCAAAAACCTGAGGATTGGGTCCCCATGAGCGACATTGTGGATTCCGGAAAAGAGTTGGTCTACTCGATGGACTTGCCCGGAGTTATGGAACATGACATCCAGGTTGAGTGCAAGGCCGACCGGCTGTGGGTTTCGGGGCTGAGGAAGAATGACTTGCCGAAAGGGGAAGCTTTTCGAGTCGAGAGGCCCAGAGGATCATTTTCGCGGGTTTTCAAATTTCCCTGCCCGGTGGATGAAGACGGAATCCAAGCCGAGTTCAAAAAAGGAGTGCTCACGATCAGCGTCCCGAAGAGTTCCCCCGAATGCCGCACGCATAAAATTGAGGTGCGCGAGGCTGAATAACGGCGAATGAATGCAGCAAACTGTTGGTTTTCAGACAAAATAGGTCTGCCCATGTATGGCGCAAGCCAATCGAGGCTGTTTGAATAAAGTCCAAACCCGTCTTCTGTCGTTTTATGGCATTATCGCACGTGAGAATTCTTCCCGGGAAATCTTCTTTTTTTTGACACCGGCGTGAAATTTCGTTACAGGTATAGGGAAGAATCCGGCTTCCTAAATCCAACCGGCCTGTCATTTCTCCGATCTTTTAATCGGAAATATTGTAACGATATCTTTGCGCCTGGACCGGGTGATCGGCGGACAATGCGGCTTGAGGGAAAGAAAACGATATGGCGAACGTAATTATAGTGGGCACTCAGTGGGGCGATGAGGGAAAAGGAAAAGTTGTCGATCTGCTTGCCGAGCAGGCCGATTTCATTGTCCGGTTCCAGGGTGGAAACAATGCCGGGCACACGCTGGTAGTAAACGGCAAGAAGCATATCTTCCACCTGATCCCCTCCGGAATTCTTCATCGGGACAAGAAGTGCATGATTGGAAACGGAGTGGTGCTCGATCCCGGCGTGCTGATACAAGAAATGGACCGCCTCGAGCAAGCGGGCTTGAGCGTAACGCCCGACAATCTGCTGATCAGCCTCTACACCCATGTTATCATGCCCTATCACCGTGCGCTCGACCTGGCCCGGGAAAACAGGAAGGGCAGGACCGCGATTGGCACCACCGGCCGGGGGATTGGCCCATGCTACGAAGACAAGGCGGGCCGAGGAGGTATTCGGGTTCACGATCTTCTGGACAGCGCAGTTTTTTCGGAAAAGCTGGCGCGAAACCTTGAGGAGAAGAATTTTATCCTCCGGAATTTTTTTGAACACGAGGCCCTGGACCATGCTGAGATCATGGATGAATACCTTGCTTACGGGGAACGGCTAAGACCTTTTGCGGGAAACGTATCGCTGCAGCTTCAGGAGGCGGACGCCCAGGGCCGCAACATTCTTTTCGAGGGAGCTCAGGGCACTCACCTGGACATCGATCATGGGACCTACCCTTACGTGACATCGTCTAATACAGTCGCAGGCAGTGCCTGCTGCGGGGCGGGAATCGGGCCCACACGGATTGACAATGTGCTCGGCATAGTCAAAGCGTACACAACACGCGTCGGCGGCGGGCCGTTTCCATCCGAACTTCTCGGTGAGACCGGAGAGCACATCCGGAAAGTCGGAGGGGAATTCGGGGCCACCACCGGGCGACCGCGCCGCTGCGGCTGGCTGGACATGGTGGTCGTAAACAGCGCTGTCAGGCTGAACGGCCTCTGCGGGCTGGCAATCACCAAGCTGGACGTTCTTACCGGGATCCCCGTGCTAAAAATTGGAGTTTCCTACAACTGCCGGGGCAGCCGGCTCGACATTGTCCCTGCCGAACTTGGCGCCCTGGAGGCATGTGAGCCTGTTTTCGAAGAATTCCCCGGATGGGATGAAGACATCGAAAAAGTACGCACGTGGGTTGATCTTCCTCAAAACGCCAAAAAATACCTGAAGGCGATTGAGCAAATTTCAGGGGTCCCCGTCCGGATAATATCCATCGGCCCCAGCCGTGACGCAACGATTATTCTCAGCAATCCGTTCAATGACGGCGGGGCGCAACAACTGCTCTCCGGGAACATTGTTTAAAACTCAGGGCAGCCCGGAGTTTAGGATTTAGGCTTTTGTGGTGAATGGTTGATTCCGAAAGTGACGTGGAATCATATCAGGTGATGAGATCTCATATGATATACATCCCTCGCCCCAAGAGAAGGAAGAGGTATCCTAAAATCATCTTGCTGCTGGTTCTGGCGGCGGCTTGCGTGGGTGGGTTCGTGAGCTTTGGTCCGCCTGGACTGTACGCAAGATCAGAGACCCCGGAGTTTTGCGCGAGTTGCCATGTCATGGAATCGGAGTATGAAAACTGGTTTCACAATGCAGGGCATCGCCGGCAAAAGTGCATCGATTGCCACCTGCCCAACGGCACCAAGGCTCACCACGTGGCCAGCAAGGGGATGGAAGGCATGTGGGATGCGTATGTATTTTATTCCGGAAGGGTCCCGGAAACCATTCGTCTCTCCGAAAGGGGGAAAAAACTCCTCAGAGAAAACTGCGTCCGCTGCCACGCGGAGCTGGTATCGAGAATCAATGAGGACCGAGACTGCTGGGTTTGTCATCGCCGTTTGTCTCACAGGTCAACCGGAACGCTGTAAGCCGTGCAATGGCCGGCGCTTTGGACAGAACGGACAATACGCCCTTGTCCGCCATTTCCGCCTTTTTGCCGCTCGCTCAAGAGATGATTTATGATGGTTGACCTGGATAATGAATGCTGCATCGGGTGCGGCGCATGCGCTGAGCTATGTCCGGAAGTCTTCGAAATGGACGACAGGACCGGCAATGCCCGCATAATCATATTCGAAGTCACAGATACAAGCTGCATCGAGGAAGCCATAACGACCTGCCCCGCAGAGTGCATATCCTGGAAGGACTAGACCTCTATCTTTGGCCGCTCCACCGTTTGCTCCAGCCATCGCTCCCGACAGTCCGTGCGCGGTCTGAATATCTCAGCAGGTTAGGACTTGAACGCAATTCGGCATCCGAAAGGTTGCGTCGCCGGGATTCGGTTCCATGGGTTCCAGTCTTGTCTGCGCGCAGGTTGGCATTCTTAAAAATAATTTACCTTAACACAACTGTAATATTCGCGTAACAATAGGTGCATTAAGATGTGATAGATCGTTTATATAGTCGGAGAAAATGTTATATTCTGCTTATCGGGACAGGCCCAGCGAGGAAGACATGCACCAGTCGAAGATTCTGGTTGTGGAAGACGATCATGATATAGCCCAGCTTCTGGCCATCACAATGAAAAAGGCCGGATTCGAGGTTGCGGTATCGGGAAACGGTTACGAAGCGCTCAACATGATTCGCAAACATCCACCCGATCTTCTTATTCTGGACTTGATGATTCCGGGAATCGACGGTTTCGAGGTATGTAAGGAAATCAAGCGCGAGCCCAAGACGGCCTCCGTGCCGATCCTGATCTTGACTGCACGTGGGGAGGAAATCGATCGCATTATCGGCCTTGAGTTGGGGGCCGATGATTACGTGGTCAAACCCTTTAGTCCGAGGGAACTCCTTCTGAGGGTGCGAGCGATTCTACGCCGCGCAGGAAGTGAATATCACCCCAAGGCGGTCTTCCAGCAATCGGGGCTGGAAATAGACTTCGAAGGCCATCGGGTCAGCCTGGAGGGGCAGGAGATCGTCCTCACGGCCACGGAGTTCAAATTGCTCTCGGAACTGACAAACAGCCAGGGAAAGGTCCTGAACCGGGAACAACTGCTTGACAGAGTGTGGGGATATCATTTCGAAGGATATGCCCGCACCGTGGACACCCACATTCGCCGGCTCAGACAAAAGCTGCTCTCATGCGCGGACTGGATCGAGACAGTGCGGGGCGTCGGATATCGGTTTCGAGGTTGATATGCGTCTGAAATTCAGACTTAGAGTCCGCCTGCTGCTCCTGTTATGGGTGATTTTTTTTCTGGCCCTTTTCCTGCCCTCACTCTATTACAACAAATATCTGAAAGATGAAATCCTGTCGGAAACCGAGGCCAGGGCTTCAAGAGAACTCATTCTAATAAGAGATCTGATGGCGCGGGAAGAGTTTCAGGGTCCCGAACAGTTACACGCCTGGCTCTGCAAGGTCTCCAATCCCTTGAACGTGCGCATAACTTATGTGGCCGAAGGGGGCCGGGTCATAGCGGATACGGACGTGCCTTTCGACCAGACCTCCAGCTTGGAAAACCACGCGAGACGCCCGGAAATCGTTGAAGCATACAGCCGGCCCACGGGGTCAACCTTAAGGTACAGCGATGAACTGAACACCGACCTGCTCTACGTTGCGCAAAGAACCGAAGGCCGGGGAACAATTCCCGGCGGCGTTCTGCGAGTGGCCATTCCTCTATCCGGCATATTTTATTCGCTGGGCAACGTTGCTATCGTCCAACGCCTGATAATCCTCACCGGCTTTATAGCCTTTGCGTTAATAAGCCTTGGCCTTATGGTGAGCGCAAGCCGTTCGGTCAGCCTCCTTTCGAGCGCAGCCGATTCAATTGGGCATGGGGACGTGAAGGTCCTGCCGCAGTTTCACCACGGCCATTACTTTTATCCCCTCGCAAAATCGATCAGAGAAAACGCCGAGCGCGTTGAATCCTACATTCAAACGATCACGGAACAAAAATTTCAATTAGAGAGCATTTTAGATGGTATCGAGGAAGGTATCCTGCTGCTCAATTCCGCAGGCAGGATCGATTCATCGAACCGCGCAGCCAGGAGCATGTTCTCCTCGATTCCTGAACTTAAAGGGCGCAGGCCCCTCGAGGTGATACGAAGCCCTGAACTACAGGCGGCCTGTAACCGAATCCTGGAAAAAGAAATCCATTCCTTTCACAGCGAGGTCGCCTTAGGGTCCGATCGGTTCTACCATGTTCACATAGTCCGCATAGAGCAGTCGAAGGGCCAATTCGGGGCGATCATTGCCCTACACGATATCTCGGAGTTGAAAAGGCTCGAAACAGTACGGCGCGATTTTGTCGCCAATGCCTCCCATGAACTGCGCACGCCGCTGACTTCCATCAAAGGTTATACGGAAGTCCTCATGTCGGAGGACGATCCGGAGGTGCGCAGTCCATGCCTCGAGGTCATTTTCAAAAACGCGAATCAGATGATCAAAATAGTAAATGACCTTCTCCAGCTTGCAAAAGTGGAAGACTATAATACCATTATGGACATCAGACCGGTTAAGGCCGATGAGGTGCTGGCCGAAGCATGGAAAGCGTGTGCGCCCGCTGCGGAACAAAGAAGCGTATCTCTTCAGAACGATCTCCCACCGGATGGCCCAATGGTGCAGGCCGATTTCGATCAACTGGTCCAGGTTTTTCGCAACCTGCTGGAAAATGCGGTGAAGTACAGTCCGCCCGGAGCAAAAGTGGAGGTTTTCTCACTGGCGCAAAACGGTAAAGTAACAATAGGGGTGAGCGATAGTGGGCCGGGAATCCCCAGGAAGGACCAGCAGAGGATATTCGAACGATTCTTCCGCGTTGAAAGGTACCGGGGCAAAGAGACGGGGAGCACTGGGCTGGGGCTGGCAATTTGCCGGCATATTGTAAGGATCCATGGTGGCGCAATCTGGGTTGAAAGCCCCCGAAAGGATATCTCTTCAGGATCGACCTTTTTTTTCACTCTGCCACCGGCGGAGCGTGAAGATACCGGGACGTAGCTGTCTGCCTGCTCAGCAGGCGTTGGCATTTAGCACGCCCTTTTCCAGATGGCACATTCGCCCGGCGGTTTCGGCCGCCTTGGGGTCATGGGTTACCATGATGATGGTTTTTCCGAACTCTGCATTTAGCTGTCCGAGCATGGCGAGCACTTCCCTGGCGGAGTTTTTGTCCAAGTCTCCCGTCGGTTCGTCGGCAACGATAAGTGAAGGATCGGTCACTATAGCGCGGGCTATTGCAACCCGCTGCTGCTCGCCTCCGGACAGCTCTCCGGGGTGATGGCGAAGCCGGCCTGCGAGTCCGACAAGCTCAAGGGCGGTCACTGCGTGTTCCCTGCGCTCTTTTCTGGAAAGGCGGCGAAGCTGGAGCGGCAGTTCGACGTTTTCAAGTGCGCTCAGCACAGGAAGAAGATTATAGAACTGGAATATAAACCCTACGTGAAGGGCCCTCCACCGCGCGAGGTCGGTTTCTGAAAGTTCGCAGATCGGAACGCCTGCTACGACCAGTTTGCCCGAATCAGCACGGTCCAAACCGGCAATGAGGTTAAGAAGGGTCGTCTTGCCCGAACCGGACGGCCCCATGAGGGCGACAAACTCCCCCTCGCGAATCTTCAGGTCGATCCCGTAGAGGACCGGCACCTTCCGAGCTCCCCGTGAGTAGCTTTTGTAAATCTGTTCAGCGATAACTGTATACTTATCTGAGCCATTCTCCACGTTCGAAAGCGCCTGCAAAATCTACTCTGAAATCTCCACCCTGTCGCCGGGCTTGAGGCGGGCGGGCGGCTTGATGACTATTCTATCGCCGTGTTTTACCGGCGGCGCCGGCATAAGATGGTCCCCAAAGAATTCAGGCCCGATCATCAGATAGTCCCCAAGAAATTGGGGGTCCTTTATGGGGACCCATTCGGCCTGCCCTTTTTCAACCCGGAAAAGTCCCTGCCCGCCTCTTTGCGACACTAGAGCGTCTCGGTGCACGCCCAGCACGGGCTTGTTCTCGTCCGGGCCAAGAGTTCGGGAGAGAAAGGCGGCCTTGGCGCTCATCTCCGGAAGGACGCGCGGATCAAGCTCGTCAAAACGCACCTTGACCATAACGGTTCCACGCATTCGATCGGCTGTCGGTACGATCATGTGCACCCGTCCGGCAAAACGGGACTGTGGAATGGCGTCCAACTGAATTTCGCAGGGTTGGCCGCTTTGGACCATACTCAAAAATGATTCGCCAACGTCCGCCTGTACCATGAGAGAGGAAAGGTCGGCCATCGAAACCACGGCTGCCTTGGCGTTTGTGGCCGAACCAAAAGGGGCCACGACTTCCCCTACGTCGGCATCTTTTGTCAGGATAACGCCATCGAAGGGAGCGCGAATAATCGTATATTCTATCAGGACGCTTTCCCGCTGGACTGAAGCCTGTAAAGCATTGATGTTCGCCTTGGCAGAATCTATCGCTGTTTTTGCTTTAAAGAATCTATCCTGCGCGTTTTCCAGATCGACCTGTGCAGCGGCCTTTTTCCCCCATAGTTCTTTGAGCCGTTTGAAATTGGCCTCAGCAGTCCCAAGTTCCGTCTCCGCGCGCGTCAGATCGAACTTCGCCACTACAAGCTGCGCCTCGGCCTGCGCTTTCTCCGCCTTGAGATCGTCGCTGTCCAACCTTGCGATCACTTCCCCTTCCTTTACGCGGCTACCTTCCTGGACCCCCAGATAGACGATCCGGCCAGTCCCCTTGGATGCGACCGAAGCTTTCCGCTGGGCGACGACATAGCCGCTCGCATTGAATTGGGTTATTACCTGCGAGGGATAAACCCAGTCCGCGCCGGCAGTACGAACATTCGTCGCCGAAGTGAGAAGGCCCGCTTGAAACAGATACAGCACAATGGCTGCGGCGGCGGCCGCAATGACGATCCACAAGGTCCCATGCCTCCTGCGGGTAGCCGAGAATTGCTCGGAGTCAGCAATTTTGAGGCCGGAAATTTTCTGGGCATCCATTTTCACCACCAAAAAAGTCTTCCATTCCAGAGGCTATTCAGCCAAAGGAACTCAATATCTTAACGCCATGGTCTCCGCGACGGACCACGGGAAGGTGCATTATCGACCTACAGCCGGTTTAAATCAACCAATTCCCGGCTGGCGGCCCCACCGCCCCGCGCCCTGGCCGTCGCCGCTCAGGTCCTTTTATCATTTGTTTCCCTCGAAGCAAACAGAAGCATGTGATCCCTGAACTGTCCAAACCAGGGCGAACGCCCGATGCCCGATAGCCGGGCCAAACTCTCCTGAAACATCACTTCGGCCTCTTCCTTGGTGAGGCCTTCGCTCACCTGGTAATCGTAGGCTATGGAAACCGGATCTCTTTGAGGCCGGTCAATTATACGCTTTATCCCATAGCGTTTAGGGTTGACAAAGGCGTCCGAGCCATCGAGCAAAATGAACCGGGAACGGGAAAGAGCATGAACCGACTCTCGGCATGACTCGAGGAAATCCAGAGTGCTCTGCCATTCAGCCTTGGTTTCGGTCGGAAAGCCGAATATCGAGAACAGCAGATTCCATACGCCTGCTTCCCTGGCGGAGTTGAGAATGGCTGGAATCTCTTGGGCGATTGTCCCCTTGCGCATGAGGTCCAGCACGCGCTGGCTTGCCGACTCAAGACCCCACATCAGCAGGCGAAGGCCTGCCCGGTGAGCTTTTTCGAACCCCCTGGCCGAAAAGCCCGACGGCCTGGCGTAAGCTGAAAAATAGACTCGAACGCCTTTTCGGATAAGATTCGCAGCAATCCGGTCCATACGACGCGGGTGGACCATCTCGTCAACCAGGCAGAAATGCCCGACCCCATACTTTTCCTGGAGCGCGGAAAGCCTGTCCGCGGTGTTGGCCGCATCTTCCTCACGGTAGTCGAGATAGGTCTTTTGATGAGTACAAAATGCGCAGCGCCTCCAGGGGCAGCCGCGTGAAGCGATATATGGCAAGACAGGAATAGGCGAGTGGTATAGGTCCAACGGAAAATCGGAAAAGTCCGGAGGAGGTAGGGCATTGAGGTCGAACGCGGCCTCTGCCGGGTTTCTAGCCTCTTTCCCTTCTTCCATACGAAGAAGGCCCGGTACTCGGCAAAGCGGGCGAAAGGCTGACCCGGACGCATCCTCCCCGCTGCCTGCGGCCAAAACCTTTGCCAGTGATTCCAGCCCCCTCTCCCCCTCCCCCACAATGAGGTAGTCGATAAGCCTGCCGGTGTCCACTTCCCTTAGCTCACCGCCCGTATAGACAGGAAGAGCTCCTGAGAGCAGCCGCCCCGGATCGGGCATCACGGAAAAGGTCGCCCCGCCGAAGACGATCTTCGCTCCAATGGCGCGCGGCGATTTTGCGGGGTTGGGCAGGCGGGCTGCGCAATCCGGCAGTGGCGGCTCGCCACTCCCCTTAAAGGTCTCCCCGCCGAATACGATCTTCGCTCCAATGGCGCGCGGCGATTCTGCAAGCGCGCAATCCGGCAGTGGCGGCTCGCCACCCGCCTTGCACAGCTTTGCGAGCGCAAGCGCGAAAAAAAGCTGCTGGCTGAAAAGGATTGAAAACCCTATCAGGTCAGGTCTGAAAGCTTTCAACGGCTCGATCAGTTCCTCGAAAAACCTGTTAACCAACGGCGGCCTCGGCAATCCGAGAAGAATCTTCCTTGCAAAATTATCGAAAAGCCCGTTGAGAACCGAACTAAAGCCGGCATAGGTCCTTGCCTGTTCGTTGTATAAAGCCAGATCGAAAAACCTGTGAGCGCCCTCCTTACCGCAAAAAAAAAGTCTTGCCGCCGCCGCCTTTTGGACAGTCGTTTCGAAGTCCATTTTCTGCATGCGCATTCGCAGCCGCCCATCGCCGAGCCAGTGGAACGCCTGCTCGAAATAGGCCAGATTTAGATCGAAATTGCGCACCTCAACAGTTGCCGATGTTTCCAGATAGGCTTTGAGATAAGCGATCCCCAGTGGCGGGCTTGTCGGCGGCATGGCCGGTGGAAATATCAGAGCTATTCGCAGAGCCTTGCGTGGTTGATCAACCTTCATACTATTCCTTCGATAAACTTATGTGCAGTTAATATACGGTATTCATACGAAAAAAACTCTATTTTGATTATGCGCCGCCGGGTGATCATGCCAGTCCGGCGCCGGGCAAAAATTATGCGAGCGTTTTTTGAGGTAATGTTGACACGATTAATCAGCAGTCTTACCTTGTGGCTGCTAACTATATCGCTCAACAATCAATAGGAGGTTGATCATGGCCGTTTTTAGGTACCCAAACTGGCGCTGGCCGGATGTCTCCAATGCTCTGGAAGACGTTGAGAGAGCTCGCAGACACATGGACCGGCTTCTGTCTGTTTTTACCGGAGGGGCTTCCAGTCCGGAATCTTCGGGCGTTTTTCCGCCGCTTATTGTAGCCGAGGACGGAGACGCAATTTACGTTGAAGCTGAAATCACGGGGATCAAGGCTGAAGACCTGGACATCTCGGTCGTTGGCAGGACCCTTACCCTAAGTGGCGAACGCAAGCCCGAAGAGACGGAGAACGTCTGTTACCACCGCAGGGAACGCAAGTGGGGGAGTTTCCGCAAGGCGCTCACCCTGCCGGATGACGTGAATCCGGATGCTATCCGGGCCGAATGCAAAAATGGCATGCTGAAGCTCGTTTTGCCCAAGGCCGAGCATGTTAAGCCCCGTAAGATAACCATCAAAGGCGAATAGGGAACTGTTGGAAAAGGAGGTTTATTATGGCTGACACAGATTTGCAGATTGAGGAAAAAAAGGAGGCCCAGGCGGCCGGAGAAAGCACTCGCAACGTCCCGGTTTTTATCCCGGCCGTAGACATATATGAATCGGAAAATGCGCTGACACTGGTTGCCGACATGCCGGGCGTCCCGCTCGAGAACCTTGACATAGACCTGGATTCCGACCAGCTCACAATCCGGGGAACGGTGCCTCAGCAGGAGGAGAAGGGCAAGGTGATCTTCAAGGAGTATACGTTCGGCGATTACTACAGACAGTTCACTCTGTCCAGCGACATCGACCGTGAGAAGATTCAGGCATCGATGAAGGATGGCGTGCTTAAGCTGGTGCTGCCAAAGGCTGAGGCTGCGAAGCCGAGAAAAATAACCGTAAAGTCTTCATGAGAGCGGATAAGCCTTACTAAAAGCGAAACTCCGCCCACATCTTTCCCTCCGGCCCATGGGGCCGGGGGGAAAGAAAAAAACCTCGTATAACAGACTTATATAATACCTTGCTCGAAAAAAATGCGCCTGACATGATATGGGCGGCCACCGTGCGCGCAGCCATGCAGAACGCACAGACATTAAACGTGGTTCGTTTGAAGGCAAGCCAAATTTTAAGCGCATCAGAAGGTGAAGTTACAATGGTGTAAAGGTCTCGCTTCGCGGGGCGTCGCCCTGCTTCACTTTGTGAAGTGGGCTTGCCCGGCCTCCCTTAGCGACATGTGAGCGCGTAGCGCGAAGGCCGACCGCTCATTCTCGACGCTCCGCGAGACGGGGCGGTAGCGGGAGGCCTTCCGGGAAACCGTCCCTGGGCGCTGGATATTAGATAGTTTCCACCCGGAAAGGGTCCTTTTCGAATCGGAAACTGCTAGTGTTCCATCCGGAGTTTCCGGATGGACGCTAGATAAAAACTATCGTACGAGGGATCAAGCACCCAGAGCGGCAACAATCTTTTCCTTTAACATATTTTTGTCATCTTCGGACAAAATGGCGGCAGGCGGCCCCTCGTGGATAATACGTCCCTCGATTCTTTGGGCCAGGTGGATCAGGATCTCATCAGGCTCGCCCTTCAGCTCGGGCGCTATGTCAGACGTGTGCAGAGCAGGGATATCCTGGCTCACCGTGCCTCGCAGCTCTTCTATTGCCTTTGCTTTGAAACTATTCCGTTCCGAGACTTCTTTTTTTGGTGAAAAGGCAGGCTCGATGCAGTCGGTCTCAGGGGGTGGAGCGATCTCGCCCCGGGCGGGACCAAGGGTCTGAAACGCCCCGTAAATCCTCGCATATTCGACGGCGCTTCGCGTATTACCTGAAGATGCGGCGGACTCCGAAAGCAGTTTGAAGGTTATGGCATTTTTGCGAATATCCTCGATTGCATTGAGCAGAATCCGTTCGGATTGACCGGCATCGCCCATTTCCATGAGCGCCCATCCGAGCAGCACTCGCGCTCTCAGGTGATCGGGATGAAAAAGAAGGCCCTTTTTGCAGACCTCCGCTGCTTCCTCCCATTTGCGGGCGGCGCACAATTGTTCCGCCAGGAGGGCGAACACCCGTGATCTTCTATCCAGTTTCAGCATTTGCCTGTAAGTTTGGATGTTATCAGCCAAATCTGCCATTTTACCCTCCGTTAAAAAACCTCACCTGCGGACATCGGCAGGAATGATTATCTCAGCAATCTCACTTGAAAACAATCGGCTTTTTGATATGTTGACAGCCCAGCGGATGCACTTTGAACTTCCCAAAACCGGCAGCCTATCGGATGAGGTCGGGATTGCCCGCATGGAAATCGGCGATGGCCCGGTGAGTGGCGGAACAGAACCCAACGGCCGTCGATCTGAGCAGAGGGAAAACTCCTATGACCAGGCAGGAAACGGTGGAAATTCTCTCCCGCAATAAAATGCTCTTAAGTGATTTCCATGTGAACGCATTGTACCTTTTAGGATCGGTGGTCCGTGATGAAGCCGTGCCGGACAGCGATATCGACACCCTCGTAGAATTCAACCAAGACGCCCGCGTGGCTTTGTTCGAGCTGGCAAGGTTACGGACGTTCCTTTCCGAGATCCTGGGCTGCAACGTGGACTTGGTGATACCGGATGCGTTGCATCCCTTGCTGAAGGATGGGATCATGGGGGAAGTTGTCCGTGCCGCGTAAGGATTGGAAAATACGCATACACGATATGCTCAAAGCCGTCGAAGCCGTTCAACGTTAAACCGCAGGGATGACTTTCCTAGACTTCACCGCCGACCGAAAGACCGTGGACGCGGTGGTCCGCAATCTTATCATCATCGGGGAAGCAGCCGCTCGCGTACCCTAGGAAGTCTGCCTTAACCATCCAGGGATTCCATGGCATGAGATTGGGGTATGAGGAATTTCATGATCCATGAGTATTTCGGGGTGAGCGATAGAATCCTGTGGGACACGATCCAAATTGATCTGCCGCCGCTGGAGGGACATCTTAGAAACATCTCGTGACCATTTTCGAGGTGATCTGAATCAGAGGCGTGTCTGCAGCTTGCCCGGCCGCTTTGGAATCGTATTCCGGATATTCCCCCACCAGCAGCACTCATCCGTGGCCAGAGACTTCCGTCATCCGACTTCGGATATCCGATTTTCGACTTCCGCCCTCCGTCTGTTTGCTTCGAGGTGGGCAAGCCTCAGTGGTTCGGGTATTCTGTAGCGTCGAAGGCAGCGCGAGATGAGCCTCTCTGAGGAGGCAATGTCCGACAGGTGGCCTGGAGAGATATAGATCGGCTTTACGCCGTCCCTGGAGCACAAGACGAGCCCAAGCTGCTCCCCGTTGACCAGGAGCGGTTTGCTTGAGCCTTTTCTCAGAGTCAGGCTCTCGTGGTTCCCGCAGAGCCTGCTCTTGGCGCACCCTACAGTGGGTATTCCCAGGCAAAGTCCCAGATGCGCGGCAAACCCCAGCTTTCGGGGGTGCGCGATTCCCTGCCCGTCACAGAGAAGGACATCCGGCTTTTGCCTGATTTTCCGATATGCCTCGATCAGGGGCGGCACTTCCCGAAATGAGAGCAAACCCGGCACATAAGGGAAACCCACCCTGGAGATATAATGGACCGACTCGATCAAATCGAGGCCGGGCCACCTCAATGAGACAATGACGGCAATAAGGAGCTCGGTATGCCTGGAATAGGATATATCAGCGGCCCCGATGATTTTTAATCCGGAGGGAAGAGGCTGTATCCGTACCTGTGCGGCCAGCGTTTTCTGGAGCGCTATGGCTTCTTTAACGGAGAGTGTCCAGCTATGCGGTTCCAAACCGGCGTTCTAACTGCACCTCGAAAATCCGCACGAGCGGCAGACGATACATCCGCCCTCGTGTTCCACCGCGCCGCCACAGTCCGGGCAAGCGCCCATCTGGTCGGCCAAGCCGGTGTTTATGTTGGCATGGGCGTGTTGTTTGAGTACTTTGGCTATACCGTCCGAGCAGGAAACGACCTGCTCGCCGTTTCTCCAGGTCGGCGAGGGGCACCGGATACCTACAAGCTGCTTTATTACCGACTCCACCTTGACGCCCGAGCGCAGGGCAAGAGATATCAGTCTGCTGGTCGCCTCGATCTGGGAGTAGGCGCAGCCCCCCGCTTTGCCCATCTGGGCGAAAACCTCGCAAAATCCGTATTCGTCCGAGTTGATGGTCACGTAGAGCTTCCCGCAGCCCGTGTTTACGCGCTCCGTAATGCCCCGGGTCATATCCGGGCGCGGGCGCGGCTCAACCTGCGGGTATTGGGTCTTGCGCTGGATATTGAGCACCTGCGCCTCGCGGCTGCCGTCGCGGTAGATTGTCAGTCCCTTGCAGCCCAGCTCGAATGCTGAAATATACGCCTGGTAGACCTCTTCGGGGGAGGCGGAAAACGGGAAGTTGACGGTTTTGCTCACAGCGTTGTCGGTATGTTTCTGGAATGCCGCCTGGATGCGGATATGCCAGGATGGTTCCACGTCGTGGGACACCACGAACACACGCCGCACATCCTCGGGAATTTCGGCAAAATCCTTGATGCTTCCCTTTTGGGCTATCCGCTTCATAAGCTCTTCAGAATAGAAGCCGCGCTCCTGAGCGATTTTCCGGAATAAAGGATGCGTTTCCACCAGCTCTTCGCCATCCAGGACCTTGCGCACGAAACTGATCGCAAAAATCGGTTCTATTCCGCTCGAGCACCCCGCGATGATGCTGATGGTCCCGGTGGGGGCGATTGTCGTCGTGGTGGCGTGCCTCATGAAGGGGGTCTCGGCTGAGTCGTAAACTGAGCCCGGGTAGTTGGGGAAATTGCCCCGCATCTTACCCATGGAAGCGGATGCAGCCTTGGATTCCCTCTGGACAAAGCCCATCAGCTCTTCTGCGGTCTCAACCGCTTCCTCGGAATTGTAAGGTATGCCCAGGGCAACAAGAAGGTCGGCAAACCCCATGACGCCCAGCCCTATCTTGCGGTTTGCCCTGGTGAGCTCCTCGATTTTTGCAAGCGGGTACCTGTTGGCCTCGATTACGTTGTCCAGAAAATGGACCACGCCCCACACCACGGTCTTGAGGTGCTCGTAGTCAATATGTCCGCCGGCGTACATGTTGGCCAGGTTTATCGAGCCGAGATTACAGGACTCATATGGAAGCAGAGGCTGTTCGCCGCAGGGATTGGTGCTCTCGATCCGGCCGAGCAGAGGCGTGGGATTGTCCCGGTTCATGGCGTCTATGAAGATGATCCCCGGTTCGCCGTTTTTCCAGGCTGATTGAACTATTTTATCGAAAACATCGCGCGCGGACAGCTTTTCGACTTCCTCGCCCGTGCGGGGGTTGAGCAGAGGGTAATCCGACCCGGTTCCGACCGCGCGCATGAAATCATCGGTAACAGCAACCGATATGTTGAAATTGGTCATCCGGAGGTTGTCGGTCTTACAGGTGATGAATTTCACGATATCAGGATGATCTACCCGCAGAATGCCCATGTTTGCGCCCCGGCGGGTACCGCCCTGTTTTATGGTCTCGGTGGCCACGTCAAAAACCGACATGAAGGAAACCGGTCCGCTGGCAACACCCTGGGTGGACAGGACCTTATCGTTTTCGGGGCGGATTCTTGAAAAGGAAAACCCCGTCCCGCCGCCGCTTTTATGGATCATTGCGGCATGTTTTATCGCTTCGAAAATGCTGTCGATGGAATCACCGACCGGAAGCACGAAGCAGGCGGAAAGCTGTCCCAGTTGCCGGCCTGCGTTCATCAAAGTAGGAGAATTCGGCATAAAATCAAGTGAGGTCATGAGACCTAAAAACTTGCGCGCCGTTTCCTGGGCTTTACCATGTCCCTCGTAAAGAGCATCGGGCTGCGCTATAGCCAAAGCCACCCTCCTGAAAAGCTCCTCCGGATTTTCGGCCGGCCGGCCCGTGTCGTCCTTGATCAAATAGCGCTTTTTCAGGACAATTTGCGCATTCTCCGTAAGCTCTAGAGCCATCTGTCCCGCCATCGCGGATTTTTTGGGTCCCGCGTTGTAGTTTTCGTCAACGGAGGAGGATGCTGGGTAGGCCTCCACATTCTCCATGATTTTATCCTTTTTTTAGCGTTTTAGGAATGCTTCGGAAGGAAATTTCAGCCCCTGTCGATACCGTAATACCGAAAAAAAGGACCTGCCGTCAAACATGAAATTGAGCGAATTCCAAAGGATTTCATGGAAAAAAAGCGGATTAGCGTTCTAGGCCCGAATATCTGCGAAAATAAAGCGATATCTGCCGTTAGCTCGTATCTACCCGGAAACACTCGATTAGAATTTAACACCCCGCGAGGGCCTGCTCAATGGGGTTCCCGGACCTCGCGGCCAGTCCCCCTTCACTCTTCACTCTTCACTCTTCACTCTTCACATAGGTTAGCTCGAACGCAGCGAAACCCAATATATCGAAGCTAACGTCCTTTCCGTTATTTTTCTTCCCACGCCTTCTTGATGGCATCATCGATTTTTTTGTCCCGAATCTCCTTCTCCTTTTTATCGTCGTTTCTTGCCTCTTTTTCCCCTTTTTTATCCTTGGCGGCGCCGGAATCCGGGATCGAGTCGGTCGGAATTTTCAAAAACGGGTAACTAAAGGAGGTGCCTTTGCCAGGCTCGAAGGTATCGTCGCCCGCACCCGATATAGCCGGGTAGCTAAGAAGAATTGAAAACAAAACAAAAATGATCCATCTCTTCATGCGAACACCCCCGATTCGGTACCGATAGACATTAATTGCGAAGCAAATCAAGGCCTTCTGGACATTATAAAGGTTGCCCTCTGAGGACAAACCCTTGTGCCAGACATCACCCAGTATAATATCTTATCATGAATGAACCCGATCCTCAACTTACTGCTTCCATTTATTGACGGCCAATGATCAGGAAAGAGAAAAGGGCTGCCCCCTTGCAGGAACGTCTTCCACTTTCCTCACCAACCGGTTTCCTTTGTGGTAAATGAAATAAGCCGGACCAGATTTTATTCATCAGGAACCACCCTCGCTACGCTATGAGATTATCGTCAAAGCCGGAGAAGACATCGCGCATCAGGTGCGGGCCACTGTGAAAGGTGCGATGGAGGAGGCATTCAAGAAGATCATCCCAGAGGTCACGTTTATCGTTGAACCCAAGATCTCCGATTCGTGGAAATCGTAAAATCTGAAACAAGATTCCGGTTGAGCCCCGGGGATTTACAGGTATTTATGGACGGAGCACCAAACACTTGGACACCGGCGTGTGATGGTTCTGCATCAAAATTGCTTTTTGCCCTTTGCGAGTCGTACTATTTCTACACGTGAAAGCGATTCAGAAGAACCGTGTGCGACGAAGAGAGCTCGTTTGCTTTTCCGCTCATCGACTCGACGACAATCTTTACTACGGCTGTCTTCTCGATGTTCTGATTTTTCATTGGGGAAAAGGGTTGATTTGCAGGCACGAACTTTTGCACTAATTTTTCCAAGATTCGCATCTTCTCAATCGGCCCTTCCACGAACTCAGCATTTCCAAAACAGACGACGCTTTTGTAAATCTGACTAATCCCGCAGCCCTGTTCCCAAATAACCTGAGGCCCGACATCGTCCACCAGAAAGCACACGCGCGAATCGGCCCGAAGCGCCTCCATCTTTCGGCCCGCTTGTCCACTATGGAAGAAAATGTTGCCTTCAAGAAACAAGTAGTTCACCGCAACGACGTATGGACCATCCTCGGTCGTGACAGCCAATCGACCCACCGGCATGCCTTCCAGCAGAAGTTCCATCTCCCGTGCGGTTTTTATTGTCCGCTCCTTACGCCGAGGTTCAATTCTCATGCTTATTCTCCGTGTCAGCCCAACAAGTGATTGTGGAGTCTCTGTATATATCAATCCGAATAATGCATCAACCTGCCACCAAAGGATCTCGAAGGGCATTTTGGGTTAGTCCAACACCCTAAAAACCTCCCGATACAGCTTCAAGGCCACGGAACCTTCCCATATGCGAATCAAAAACACAAGTGGTGCGTCAAGGTAACCGGGTTTTAGCAATTTCAGACCACACTACCAGCTTGGCATTTGATGGCCACATTTCCGCCCCATACTGTTTAAGGAACTCAGGCGAAAATGATGCGATAGTAACGGGCCACATGAAGAGCTGACGCAGCATCAAAATACCATTTTCTGGCACGGGGTTACCTTCGGACTCGTATACTGAAGCTCCGCCAAAGGGATTTTCCTGATGGGATTTAACTTGTTGACAAGCTCGGGAAAACCCTTAACTAGGAACGTGAACGTCGAATTCTTCCAGTGAGAACAAACAAGAGCAATGACCGTGCACCCACGCCCCTACGGCTTCCCTGCGGGAAGTTTTTGAAATCACGGAAATGCAACCGCCCAATCTTGGAATCGAAGGAGAACATGTCATGTCAAAGATTAAGGAAATCAGAGAATCTATTGACAAGAAGCTGGATTATTGGGAAGCCAGCGCTACAGCGTTTGAGGCGCAACTGGAACAGACCAAAGAGCAGGCACTGGTCAAGCTTGAAGTTCGCAAGAAAACATTGAACGAAGCCTTGGAGAAGTTCAAATCAGCAGTGGTTACAACGAAAAGGATCGCTGGGGAGAAAAAAAAGGAGATACAGGCACAGTTTGACGATCTGCAGGTCCAGTTGGCTTTGGGTAAGGCCGAGACCAGAGACGCTTTCGTGGCCCAAAGGAACAAGGTCCAACACTCGATTGCCACTTTGGAGGCCACATTGGACAGACATCTGGACCTCTGGACGCTGCCGGCCAAGCCAACAACCGATAAATCGCTGGAAAAGGCAGCCGACAAATTCATCGCTGCTGCCTTTAAATACGAGGCAGAGTCGAATGCATTGGAAACTCAATTCCTGATGAAAAGGGCCGAGGCGGAGGCCCAGTTTGAGAAGAAAAAGAGCGATCTCCTGGCGCTAATCAAGGAATTCAAAACTCAACTTCAGGGAAAAAGGGATCTAGCCATGGACAAGGCGGCCACTTTTGAAAAAGAACTGTCGGCTGGAATCTCCCAGATCAAGCAAGCGTTCAAGACGCTCTCCGACTAAGCAGACAGACCATGCGCAGGTTGCTGCCATTGGTCGAGCCTTCTCCAACAAGGGGAAATTCCCGCTGGCAGGGCTTTATCGACAACGTCACGACGGTAATCGTGAGCCACCCCCGCTGGTTGCCGGACGCGGCAAAGTGATCTTGCCTTCCTCCACCTTGAACTGACTTACGGGAATGGCCACATCATGACACGACAGTGATATTGTTTTCGATGTCGGCTACACCGGGGGCCGCCCGGGCAGCCTCTTCGGCTTCCTCTCGTTCCGCCCACGTGCGGACGCTCCCGGATAGGACCACTCTATCGCCATGGGACTCGACGTTGATCAGTCTCGCATCGAGTTGGGCGTGGCGTGTGAGTGCATTCATGATATCTTTTTCCACTTCTTTCGGCTCTACCACCGGTTTCACCGCGATCCGGTTATTTATTGCCTTTACCCCTGTAAGAGAGTTGATAGCTTTTTCAACGGCCACCCTCTGAGACCAATTGTCAACGCTGCCCTCCATGGTAATCGTGCCGTCCTCCACCATGATTCTGACCCGGTTTTTGGGCACCAAAGTGTTCCAATCGAGCGCGTTTTCCGCCGCACGGGCAAGATCTGTGTTGGTCCGCTGATCGGAGCCTGGCAGCCTCACTTCGATCTCCTCGGCCACCGCCCTGACACCGAGGACCCGTTTGACGGCCCTCTCGGCTGCCCACTTGGCCGGAAAGCAGTGAACGTGACCGCTCAGAGTTACCACGCCATCTTTAACCGCAACTCCGATCCGTGTCGAATAATCGCCCATCTCCCATTTCATTTGATCCATTACATCTCGTTGAACTTTTTCATCGTCTTTCATGAAAAACTCCCTTGCTGAGTTCACATAATTTCACAGCGATAGTGAGGCGCCTTTATTTCTGGACGTGAAAGCGACTGAGAAGAACCGTGTGCGACGGAGAGAGCACGTTCACTTTTCCGCTCATCGACTCGACGACAATCTTTGCTACAGCGGTCTTCTCGATGTTCTGATCTTTCATGGGGGAAAAGGGATGATTTGCAGGCACGAACTTTTGCACCAATTTTCCCAAGATTCGCATCTTCTCAATTCAAAGCTTGCATTCGGTAATGCTGTTATCCTTTTCATCAACGTTCAGACTGTAAGGCTCGAACTCCTTGCGCCATTTCCGCGGCCATTCTATGAGGTCGGTGCTCCGCTCAGGACTGCCACCGCGAAGAGAAGACTCCTCCTCGGTGCGGAGTTGCTTTGCCTCCTTCGCTAGTTGTTCGAGCTTCTGCCGAAAGGATTCGTCGTCTTCCATGGGAATGGTCTCTTCTGCATAAGCCTCTATGGTAAAAAGGTGTTTTCTGACGCACATCTCGCCATCTGTCTCACAAGGGCACGTTGGATCGGTCTGGTGTTCCTGCAGCAGCAGAAGCTCTTTGATAATTTGATCGTACTGCCATTTCAGGATAGGTTTCATTCGAAGGTCTCCCGGGGCCGGCGATGAGCCCCTTTGGATTTCTTCCACTTCACCGCCGTTGCCCGCTCTTGCTAGAGTCGAGGATCAATGTTATCCGGTCCACCGCATTCGGGGATATAACAGGTAACATTCTTGAGCCCGTTCTTATCCCCGCATTCCGGGCAGGAATCCGGTGGTATGGCCGCCGTGATCAAGTACCCGCATTTCTCACACTTCCAAAAGGTCAGACCACAACCGGGACAGATGTCCCCGGCAAATCGGCCGGAAGCTTCATAACCGCAATGAGCGCACATCCATTTGTCAGGTTTGGACTCCATTTCCTCTACCTCCATATTCCCATTGGAATTCTTTTGGGACTTGGGCTTCGCATTCCGTTCCTCAAGAGTCAGTTATGATGAAGAAGCCTCTGCCTAAGCACACGTTATTCGCCTCAATGAAGTATCGACTAAGATTTTGCCTGGAATCTTTTACGTGACCACTCTCAAAAAGGGGTAAATTTTTGCTAATAAGCTAATCACCCCTTGACAACAAAAAAACACCCCTCCTGACGAGAGGGAAATTTTTCAAGCGTTTTTCACCGTTTCCACACAGTCTGCGACATAACTTGGAATAATGCATCAAGTTGTGTGGTATGCGTCCCAAACCGAATTTTCGGGCCGGATTCTGCCCGAAAAAACTTTTTAAATTAGGCCAAAGCCCGCAAAACCAAACGATTTCGTTATCGAACACACAACTGATAGGTCAATGAGACTGGTTTTTGCAACTTCAGAAAACACCTCCTTCCCCCTTAGATTTTAGACTTTAAATAATTTGTGAATGCGTAGCAGCAAACTAAAAAGAATTTGGCATCGGATAAAGATAGGCGAGGTTCTTCGAACATTGCATGGCGGCTGATCGACTCTATCAGCGAATTCAGCTCCCTGTGTTTCTCTCTCCAATCTTATCTTCGGGCCATGATGTCGGGCAAAGTGCGCATGAGTTCGAACATGTCTGGATTTCCTGAAGCAAAGAGGACGAGTTCGCCGAGCACTCTCTCCCTTCCCTTCCCCGGGTTCCCCACGGGCGCATCGGTTTCGATCCGTTCATGGAGGCGATCCACGCGATCCTGGAAAAACTCCGGTAAAGTAACGATAGGTGAAGGTCATCCTTGTGCTTGAAATAAAGGTAGAGCCTACCCTTTCCAACCTCAGCCGTAGCAGCTACGTCACTCAGGCGTACTCGGTGAAATAGGCCCGTGGCGAAAGCGCGGCAGCCACCGTCAGGATCTTTTCGCGTTTCTTGTCGTCCAGAACCCGCATGACTTCCTCTTTTCCCAGCGGCAGCTCAGATCGGCTCGCTCACCCACGACCAGACCTCATCTGCGGGCAGGCGCCTGGCAATAGAGACTATCATTTCCTCGGCCGTCGCGAAATCAACCTTGGCCGTGTCGATCGTCAGGTGATAGTTCCGGGCGTCAAACCAGTCGAGGCCGGTGAAGGCCCGAATATAGCGGCAGCGATCCTGGTCCGAGCGCGCGATCATTTGAATGGCCTCAGCGTTGCTTCGCGCATGATAGAGGCTCATGACCCGCTCCACCCGGAACCTCTGAGGGGCGTGAACCATGATGTTGAGAAGCCTTGCCCTGCCGCGCAGCAGGTGGAAAGCGCCGCGGCCGAGCACCACGCAAGGCCCTTTGACTGTCAGTTCGGTAATGAGGCGGCGCTCGATCTCCGCCAGTTGTTCGTCGGGGACCCAGCGCGGCGGCGGTGGCGTGTAGAGGCCGTCCGGGGTTCCCAACGTGAAGACCGAAATCAGTTTCTCCCAAAAGCTCTGTAGACGCCCTTCGCGGCCTTCGATCACCGCTTCCTCGACCCCCAGTTCCTTGGCCGCCTGCTGCAGGATCTGGCGGTCGATGCAGACATAGCCGAGCCGACTGGCGACCAACTGGCCGATGTAGGACCCTCCGCTGCCTAGTTGACGGGCGATCGTGATTACGACTGTCGCTGGCATGGGGCACCTCGCAGGCTGGAGTGCAGTTCGCCTGTTTCCGGTTTCAACCGGAAAGGGAATACACTGCGGGGTCAGAATCTCAATACTGACCGACCAGTATTATGCCATAAGTACTACTCTCTTCACGCGGAGTCAACTCGGTACACGATGCGCGGTACTCGATGCTGGAATTTGACATCCGGATTCCAAGTGAACTGACTCGGAATAATGCATTAAGTTTTTTGTAACCCGCATGGAACACAATATTTCCTACAAAGTGGTGGAGCGCCATGAAGTCGTCCGCTCTAAGGGACTCACCTACCACCGAATGATCGTGCTTACCGGAGCCAAGGCCAAAGAATACTCGATGCCTTGGAGAAGAATCGGCTACCGGGGCACGGAGACGGGGAGGCACCACGTTTTCCTTACAAATATCGGTCACCGTATCGCTAAAATGAAGTATGGAACCACGCACCTTGCCTTCAAAATTGAAAACGCTGTTGATATGGAAAGCAGGGATATCATAAAGCATCTTTGATACAGGAACTTGACTGGGAACAGGGCATCACCACTTACATCCAGGAGCGGAAGAGTTCAAAAAGACGCAAATGGGATGGGAATGATAAGGGATATCGGGCTTTCCATGCCAACCGTAGACGTTGTAAGTCCGAGTATGGGAAATGGCTCATCAGGCAGCAGCCATTGTGGAGAGAGTCTTTGCACACCTCATGGTTACCGGAGGCTTGCGAAAAATCCTCCTTCATGGCCGGGAAAACGTGCAGAAACGCTATCTTGCCCATGTGTTCGCTTATAATCTCTCGGTTCTCATGCGTGCAGTATCCACTATGGGAAGCCCCAGGTCTTTCAAGGGCCTGAAACCCCTATTTCGTTTGCTGATTTTGGGCACTGCTATGCTGCTGGCCCTCAAATATCTGCTCCACGCAGGAATTTACAGTATTCGACAGCAGATTCTCCATCAGGGTTCATAGGAAACGGAGCATTTTCAAAAAGCCGTATTATTCAACGGACTGATAGACATGATTTCAGCAGAAGCTTATTTTACTCGTCAATGGAATTGTCATATGCCGGGATTGAGGAAGTTCGTTTCGCATGCCTGGTCATCGCAAGCCATCGAGCTTTTGATATGGGTCATGTGAAAGGGAGCTTAACCTGCACCGCCTTTAAGAGGAGAAAGCTATGGAAGGGGAAAAAGTGTCAAAGGAAATGCGGGTCATGACCGAAAATCCTCTAAATGCAGAAACTCCCACAGTATATCTTCGTTCCTGGATTACGGCAAACTCGGTGTTTTTCGACAGAAATCAGAACGCCCTGATGGAAATCCCCATCGACCTTGCCGGCTGGCGGCTAACAATTACGGGAGAAGTCGAAAAAGAACTGCAATTCACCTTCGACAATATTCTCCGAATGCCCAAGGCAATCGTCGCCAATACACTCGAATGCTCCGGCAACGGCCGCTCCCTGCTTAAAGAAAAGGCAAAAGGAAATCCCTGGACTATTGGGGGAGTCGGCAACGCCGTCTGGGGTGGCGTATGGTTGAAAGATGTGCTGCAGATGGCCGGATTAAAGGAATCGGCCAAACATGTAGGCTTTGAAGGCTTCGATAAGCCTGCGGGTTCTGCTGGGATTGGGTTCGTGCGCAGCATTCCCATTGAAAAGGCTATATCATCAACGCTCCTTGCCTATGAAATGAACGGTGAGCCGTTGCCGCTAAAGCATGGCTATCCATTGCGAGGACTGGCGCTTGGGTGGACTGGCGCCAATTGCGTCAAATGGTTGAGCAGGATAACGCTTTTGGAGAGGCCATTCGAAGGTTTTTTTATGGACAATGTCTATCGTATTTTTCAGAAGGCGCAGGATCCCAAAACCGGAGAAGTGGTCACAAGAATTCGTCTCAAGTGCATTATTACCCAGCCACTAGCCGATGAAAAACTACCTGCAGGGCCTGTCGTCGTTCTTGGTGCCGCTTACTGCGGCGAAGCGGGCATCCAGAGCGTCGAAGTTTCAGTAGACGGCGGCCAAACCTGGCAGAACGCATCATTCATAGGCCCCAATGAGCTTTATGCCTGGCGGCAATGGCAGTATATCTGGGATGCTCGTGACCCTGGCATTTACACTCTTATGGCACGCGCCACAGGCAGCGATGGACATCGGCAACCTGAAAGCGCCGGATGGAATGTTTTAGGATACGGCAACAACGGCGTTCTGGAGCATGCTGTAACAATGGAGATCGTCTGAGGCGGGTCACACGCAGCCCTCACCATGTTCGGTTGAGTTGTTTATACCCGGATTCCGAGGCGAGCTTTTCAGTCATTCCGGCCAAGATCGCTAATTCGGGATTGACAATTCTCCTGCACTTGACGCAGACCAGATGCGGGTGAAAGCATCACATCGACACCAGGAAGACCTTTCCTACCCCCAGTGAGGAGAGAAGCCTTATGCGTATCACTATTTTTGTAGTTCTTGTTGCTTTGAGCGCTTGTGCTGTATCGAGCGGTTCGAACAACGCGCAAAAAGAACCGTTAGTTACATTATCGGCGTTTAAGCTGGTTGGCGAAAATGACACAATGCTCCTGGAGATGAGTGAAACAGGGCAGATTCGCCAACAGATGCAGGAGATTGGCCTGATCGACATACTGGGATCGGTCCATGACGCGAGCGGCAAACTAATCGCAAGGTTGCAGGACAATGACTTTCTTGAAAATGCTGACGGAAAACCGCTTGTTAAGATCGGTATGGATGGTACCCTGGACAACGGCTCCGGGGTGCCCATCTATTGGTCTGAAGATGGAACTCTTGTTCGAGGTAAGGAAACCCTGGGCATCAGGATGTTACCCCAGAACTCGTCGGCACGCCGTGCGGCTTCAATAATTCTGTTCCTTTATCTGATATCGGATGGTCCACAAATAGTTCCGTCCACGTGATCATCAGCCGAGCTATGATCCACATTACCACGCGGATAGCGCGCGGATTTCTATTAAATAGCGCCTTCCTAAATATATAAATACCTGATCCAAACCCAAACTCATTCAATAATTTCCACAATATGAGAAGGATCACATCAGACCAAATCTTTGATTGCTCACTACCTTTCCCCCGGGGTCGGGCCTAATGCCGTTAACTTAAAGAGAAACATGTGTTCTTTCGGCCCCTTACGAGTTTCGGGCTGGGGTAGCGGGGATGGTCAAGGGTGAAGAGTGAAGGGTGTCCGGAGCGCGGTTCTTTATGCGATATTCCTGGCGATCTCTGGCAAATTGACGACCCGGTTTATAGAGCACGCGGTGCTGTGCGCAGCATTGCACGTGCTTTGCCCAAATAGAAGCCCATATGTTTACTTCAGCAGTGCCTCCTCCGTCCTCGCCTTCCCTGCTCCCTGCTTCCCGCTCCCTGCTCCGCCCTCCGTCTTCCGTCCTCCGTCTTCAATCCTCCGTCTTCAATCCTCCGTCTTCCGTCCTCCGTCTTCCGTCCTCCGTCTTCCGTCCTCCGTCCTCGCTTCGAGTTGAAATTTGCTGCTCACCGTCGCTCCCTGGGCAGTCAATTTCGAAAAAGGGGTCAAGTTGGTTGGGGCGATCATTACACCTGGACAGGTCTCTGCGCCGATACAAAGCTGATGGTGTCGTGGATGGTGGGGAAAAGGGATTACCCGACCGCAACCGTTTTTATGAACGATCTGGCTTCAAGGCTCTCAGGTAGGGTTCAGCTTACAACTGATGGACATAACGTGTACCTTAATGAAGGTTTTGGCCTCGATGTGGACTACGCGATGCTGGTCAAGTTGTACGGCGAAAGTAGTGAGCAAAAAGTAGAAAAGCGTTACAGCCCGGCAAAGTATGTGAGCAGTGAGGCAAAAGTAATCAGGGGCAATCCCGATCCGAAGTACATCTCCACATCGTATGTCGAGCGAAACAACCTCACAATGCGCATGGGGATGCGTCGCTTTACCCGCCTCACTAATGGGTTCTCAAAGAAGGCTGAGAACTTGGCTCATGCGGTATCGCTTCATTTCATGTACTACAATTTCGTTCGGATTCACCAGAGCTTGCGGGTTACTCCGGCGATGCAGGCGGGAATTACGGATCATCTTTGGACCCTGGAAGATGTTACAAAGTTGGCTGATTAAGAAACAATGGGTGCGTCATTGCCCTTGCCCTTTGCCCGAGCTATCATTTTCTCAACTAACGGATCAGCATTAATCCATAGTAATTTGATGCTTGGGTGAGCTTTAGCAAATACCCTGAATATCTCGTCCGCAAAGGCTGCCCCAATGTCCTTCACATCTTTGAAATCCAGCAGAACTTCCCGAAATCTGTCTACTCTTGCTAGCAATCTTTTTGCTTGCGATCTGGATACCAGCGTTTCCCCCTCATAAAGAGCAAGATTTACAGGAACATGGGTTCTCGTAAACCCGTAGTCGTTTGCTTCCCCGGCATACTTCTCGAAGACCTCCCTTGAGGTGCGTTCTGTGTCTCGGCTTATTTCCATCGTGACAGAAGTCCCTTCAAGCTCTTTTTTTCTGTCTTCAAGTAACCAATCGTCATCGCCATATCTAATAAAAGATAAGAAGCGGGATCGGATTGAGAACCAATCGAACATGCGGCATGTGAAAAAAATACCCTCCCCTGTGTGCCTTTCGGGATCGGAAGTGAGCTTTCCTTTAGCTAACTCCAAAAGAGCATGTCTGGGATCATCCAACATGAAGTACCTTTGGATTTTGTCAAAGATTCCAGTCCCGTTATCTCGAATTGTGAGGCGGACTTTTTTCCAAAAAATGCAGATTATCACATCCACCATGCTTCCTTCGGAATGGTCTATGGCATTGTTGAATATTTCCGAGAACCCATAGTTGAGTATGTCGTTTGCGTTTGCCCCTATGAAGGGAGCCACTATAGGCCTAATGTGTTTAACCCATATCCTGTCTTCGGCGAGACTCGGCTTCAACTCAAAGCTAAGAACTTCCTCTCGCAAGGATTTCGGGGTATACTTCCTGTTGCGCCTGTTGCCGGAGACTTCCAACATGCCCGATTGGACAAGATGCTGAGTGTGGCGGTTGGCCGCTTGTCTTGAAATACCGAACTTTTCTGAGGTTTTGGCAGAAATGTTGCTTGAATAAGCCTCTACATTTGCCAAGATAAATTCATGGATTTGTTTGGTTGTATCTCTTTCCATGTGGCCCTAAATCCTCTCGTATCCGAGCCCATCAGAAACCATTGTGGCTCAGATTAGAAACCTTTTGGGCTCTTATTAGAAACATTGGCGGCTGTTTTGTCAAGGCGGAATTGGGCGGATAAAGGTTTTATAACCGCTATGTTTGTAGTATTTTGAAGCCTCTGACCGTCACACAACCCAATGGGCAGGTAAAGCCAAAACGCCCTAGATTCAAAACGACCCACTACCCAATTTCGTAATCCGATTGACACTTTTGTTTGCTTGCTGTTAAAATTTCAAATTCACTGTACGGGCCAGGTATGCAAAATCGGCTGATTTTGGTCCGAATCCGGCCTGCCCGTAGCTAGTTTCCGTCCGGAAAGGGTTCTTTTCCGCCCTGGCGGTGTCAATCTTCGGGCTTACTTGTGCGGTGTACCCATGTACGCCTCCGCGCAAGCCCTTGATTTCCTGGCCAGAACGAAAAATTCCTCTTTTCCGAATCCGAAACTGCAATTGTCTCACCCGGTGTTTTCGGATGGACACTGCTTTTATATCCGCTTCAACGTCAAGGCAGGCGAATTAAGGGTTTTTGCATGAAACTCAAAGGTGCGCAGATATTTTTCGAGTGTTTGAAAAAAGAGGGTGTGGATGTCATATTCGGGTTTCCGGGAGGCGCTGTTCTGGACATCTACCATGAGATGGCCAGACACAATATAAGGCACATTCTGGTTCGCCACGAGCAGGGCGCCACACACATGGCCGACGGATACGCAAGGGCATCCGGCCGGGTGGGGGTCTGTCTTGTGACTTCGGGTCCCGGTGCGACAAACACCGTAACGGGTATAGCCACCGCCAACATGGATTCTGTCCCGATTGTTGTATTCACGGGTCAGGTGCCGACGCCGCTCATCGGGGATGACGCTTTTCAGGAAGTCGATATTATCGGCATCACCCGGCCCTGCACCAAGCACAGTTACCTGGTGCGGGATGTGAACGATCTGCCCAGGGTAATAAAGGAAGCTTTTTACCTGGCGCGTACGGGCCGCCCCGGACCCGTGGTTGTAGATGTGCCGAAAGACGTAGTTCAGGCGTTTGCCGATTTTAAATATCCCAAGAAAGTGGACCTGCCGGGCTACCGGCCAACAGTGGAGGCGCATGCCGGACAGGTCAAGAAGGCTTACCAGCTTATTCGAAAAGCCAAGGCGCCGGTCATTTTCGCCGGCGGAGGAATTATTATTTCAGAGTCCTCGGGGGAACTCGCCAGGCTGGTTAAACTCATCCAGGCGCCTGTGACCTGCTCCCTGATGGGTCTTGGCTGCTTTCCGGCAACCACACCTGACAGGAAGGGCCTCAGGCAGCCTAATCCGTTCTGGCTGGGAATGCTCGGGATGCACGGCACCTATCAGGCCAACATGGCTATATCTCATTCGGACGTTATCTTTGCGGTCGGCGTGCGTTTTGACGATCGAGTAACCGGAAAGATCAGCACATTTGCCCCCAAAGCCAAGATAGTCCACGTCGACGTTGACCCCACCAGTATCGGCAAAAACGTCGAGGTCGATATTCCCATCGTGGGCGACTGCAAGAATGCGCTCCAGCAGATGATACAACTTGCCGAAAAAGAGCCAATCCAGGATCTCGCCGAGACGCGCGCTCCATGGTTGGACCAGATTGCCCAGTGGGAGAAAGAGCACCCGCTTTCCTACTGTGCGGAAGGCGATCTGATAAAACCGCAGTACGTTATTGAAAAAATTTATGAGATTACAGGCGGCGACGCCATAATCACTACCGAGGTGGGCCAACACCAGATGTGGACCGCCCAGTTCTACAAGTTCGACCGCCCGCGCACGTTGTTGACCTCGGGCGGCCTCGGCACAATGGGCTACGGTTTTCCAGCGGCCATTGGCGCCCAGGTAGCCTTTCCGGACAAGCTGGTGATAGATATCGCCGGTGACGGAAGCATCCAGATGAACATTCAGGAACTGTGCACGGCGGTCTGTAACAATATTCCGGTGAAAGTGGCCATTATCAACAATACATATCTGGGTTTGCCGCGCCAGTGGCAGGAGCTTTTTTATGAGAAGGACTATACGGGGTCCTGCCTGGAAGGGTCTCCCGATTTTGTCAAGCTGGCGGAAGCCTATGGGGCTGTGGGACTGAGGGCTGTACGGCCCGAGGAGGTAGAACCGGTCCTTCGGAAAGCCTTTTCGATAAAAAGCCCTGTTTTTATGGATTTCCAGGTGGTTGCGGAAGAAAACGTCTATCCGATTGTCCCACCCGGAAAGTGCATTACCGAAATGCTTCTTGCGTAGCTCTCAATTCTCCCTCCCGGTGGCCGGGGGTTTTAGAGGAGATTTTTGGGATGATAGTCACCACCGATAGACGGTATACAATAGGCATTCTGGTCCAGAATGTTCCGGGTGTCCTGGCAAGAATTGTAGGACTTTTCAGCGGCAGAGGGTACAACATTGAAACGGTTACAGCCGCTGAAACCAACGAGAAGGGACTCACGCGGATTACGCTTGTTACGACTGGCGACGAACGGGTGCTCTCTCAGATAGTCAAACAGTTGAACAAGCTCGTTAACATAATCAAGGTGTACGATTTTTCGGAGACCGAGTTCGTGGACCGGGAAATGGCCCTTATCAAGGTTCGGGCCGAGCAGCAGACACGGGCCGAGGTGCTTCGGATTGTCGATATCTTCCGTGCTAAGGTAGTGGACGTAAGCCCTCATTATTACACGCTCGAGGTTACCGGAAATGAGGGAAAGATTGCGGCCATAGTGGAGCTTTTGGACCAGATCGGAATAGAGGAGATTGCACGTACCGGCAAAGCAGCTCTGGCACGCAGCAAGAAATACTGAAACCGATCCAAACGAGGCCTCCCGCTCCCGCCTATCGCGTGTGATAGACCTATCCTGCGGTCGGCCTCCGCGCTACGCGCTCACACATCGAGCAGGGTATTGTATAAGTCAACCAAACGAGGAGGTAATTGATGCGAATTTTTTATGACACGGACGCCAGTCTGGATTTTTTGCGCAGCAAGAAAATTGCTATCATCGGCTATGGGAGCCAGGGGCATGCACAGGCTCAAAACCTGCGCGATTCAGGTCTTCAGGTGACAGTGGCTGACCTGCCGGGCACGCCCAATTACGAAAAGGCGATCGAAGACGGATTCACTCCGGTTTTGGCTCGCGAGGCCGCCGAGAAATCCGATATCATCCAGATTCTTACCGAAGATCACGCTCAGGCCGCACTTTATCGAAAGGACATTGCCCATACGATGAAAGCCGGCCGGACGCTTCTCTTCTCTCACGGTTTCAATATTCACTACGGCCAGATCATACCCCCCAAAAAGGTGGACGTGGTGATGGTAGCCCCTAAAGGCCCGGGACACCTGGTCAGGAGCGAATACGTGCGCGGAGCGGGCGTGCCTGCTCTTGTCGCCATTCAGCAGGACGCATCGGGTCAGGCACTTCAGACAGCTCTGGCGTATGCCTCCGGGATCGGCGCAACGCGGGCAGGCGTTATTGAAACCACCTTTAAGGAAGAAACCGAAACTGACCTTTTCGGCGAGCAGGCCGTGCTTTGCGGCGGGGTATCCGAACTGATAAAAGCCGGGTTCGACACGCTTGTCGAGGCAGGCTATCAGCCTGAAATCGCTTTTTTTGAGTGCATGCACGAACTGAAGCTGATCGTAGATCTTATTTACAGGGGCGGACTTGCCTATATGAGGTACTCCGTAAGCGACACGGCTGAATATGGCGATCTGTCGAGAGGAAAACGGATCGTTAATGCGCAAACTCGAGCCGAGATGAAAAAAATGCTCGAAGAGGTCCAGTCCGGGGAGTTCGCACGCGAGTGGATTCTGGAGAACCAGGCCGGGCGGCCTATGTTCCAGGCCGTGAGAAACCGGGAAAAGACATTGCTCGTCGAACAGATCGGCGCAAAGCTGCGCGCTATGATGCCTTTTCTCGATGCTGTAAAGATGGTTTGAAACGAGCGGGAGCAGGAAGCAAGGAGCAGGAAGCGAGCAAACGGTTTTCTTCACGCTTCCCGCTTCCAGCTTCCTGCTTCCGGGATTAAGGAGCATCTGTTGTCGGCCAGGGATTTCAGGAAAAAACAGGCGCACGTCCCCGTCGCCATGGAGGGAGTTCCTTACATCCTTGCCGCAATGTTTGCCACGTTGATCACGGCGGTGCTTGGCTGGGCGATTGTTAGTCTCCTGCTGCTGGCCGCCACCCTGCTGATCGGTCATTTTTTCCGGGACCCGGAACGGATTTCGACTGCGGGCGAAAGTGATATAGTATCTCCGGCAGACGGTCGCGTACTCGCCGTGAAGAGTGTCCGGTCGGCACGGTTCACGGACAAACCGGCCGTGAAGATCAGTATCTTCATGTCGGTTCTGGACGTACACGTCAACCGAATACCTATCCCGGGCACGATCGAGGGCATTCACTACCGCAAAGGCCGGTTCATGGCTGCAAACCTTGTTCAGGCGAGCGAGGAAAACGAGCAGAACTGGCTCTGGATAAGGTCCGATTCCGGCGCGGACATCGTTATTACGCAGGTGGCCGGCTTGATCGCCCGCAGGATTGTTTGCTGGCCCGAAATCGGCGACCGGGTGGTCCGGGCGGAGCGGTTCGGAATGATCCGGTTCGGTTCCCGAGTGGACGTTTATGTGCCGGAAAACAGCGAAATCCTGGTGTCACAGGGCAATCATGTCTATGCGGGAGAAACCGTTTTATGCAGATTGAACCCGTAAAGAAGCGGCGCTCGCGCCGGAAAAAGTCGCGCAGGGAAGGCGAAGTGCGCCGAGGGACCTATATATGGCCCAATCTCTTTACCACGGCAAATCTTTTCAGCGGGTTTTTCGGGATCGTCAACTCCATCAACGGTAATTTTGAGCTGGCGGCCATGGCCGTCTTTGCTTCCTGCGTTTTCGACTTCATGGACGGCAAGGTTGCCAGGCTTACCGGAGGGACGAGCCGGTTCGGAGTGGAATACGATTCGCTGGCAGACCTCGTGGCATTCGGGGTGGGGCCGGGTTTATTGATGTACCTGATGGCCCTCAAACCTTACGGGCGGCTCGGCTGGCTGGCCGCCTTCGTATTCATGGCATGCGGCGCCCTGCGGCTCGCGCGCTTCAACGTACAGGTCGAAACGACCAATAAGAAATATTTCGTGGGCCTCCCGATTCCGGTCGGAGCGAGCATTATAGCCGCATCTGTGCTTTTTATGAACCATTGGAATATTGCTGTTCAAGGTTCGCTCATACGACTCGTCCTGCTCGGGATGACCTTCGTCCTGGGGGTTTTCATGATCAGCACGATGCCTTTTAATAGTTTCAAGGAAGTCGAATTCATAAAGGCGAGGCCCTCCTTCGTCGTGTTCGGGGTAATAGTTCTGGTTAGTGTAGTAGCGGTGACTCCCGCGTTTATGCTCTTTTTACTCCTGACGATCTACGCTGTTTCAGGTCCCGTAAGATGGGTCGCCTGGAAGATCCAGGGGAAAAAAGGGTTTCAGGAAGGCCTGACAACCCGGCAAACAGCGGCACCCGCACCGGAGAGTATCTCAGGGGAACAGCAATCTTTGGAGCAACCCGGCAAGCCGGGCGAAAACATTGAGATTTGAAGGTTGAGTTCAATGCCCAAGACCATCAGTGAAAAAATTTTGGCCGATCACGCCGGAAAGTCTGAAGTTTTCCCGGAAGAGCTTGTGGAAGTAAGGATCGATTTCGCGCTTGGAAACGATATAACGGCCCCGCTCGCGATTGAAGCCTTCAGGCGCGCGGGGGCCAAAAAGGTATTCGACCGCGAGCGCATCAGCCTGGTTCCCGACCACTTCGTCCCTAACAAGGATATCGCTTCGGCCATCCAGGCTCGGATGATGAGCGAATTTGCAAAAGAGTTTGACCTGCCCTACTATTTCGAAGTGGGTCGCATGGGGATCGAACACGCACTTCTGCCCGAGCAGGGGCTTGTTCTGCCCGGAGATGTAGTAATTGGGGCCGACAGCCACACGTGTACTTACGGCGCACTTGGCGCCTTCGCAACCGGGGTGGGAAGCACCGATCTGGCGGCGGCAATGATAACAGGCCGTATCTGGTTCAAGGTGCCCCCGTCCATCAAGTTTATCTTCAGTGGAAAACTCCGGCCCTGGGTTGGGGGAAAAGACCTGATCCTCTACACTATAGGGCAGATCGGCGTAGACGGCGCCAGATACCGGGCAATGGAGTTCGCGGGCGAGTTGATCGATTCTCTTCCCATGGCGGATCGCTTCTCGATGTGCAATATGGCTATCGAAGCGGGGGCCAAGGTTGGAATCATAACGCCTGACTCAATCACCGAACAGTATGTAAGCACCCGTGCAAAACGGCCTTACAAATTTTACCGCAGCGACCCGGAGGCGGTTTACGAGGCCCTATACGAATGGGACCTGTCGAACCTCGAGCCGGTCGTGGCCCTGCCTCATTCGCCTCAGAACGTGAAGCAGGTCACCCAAATACCGCAAACCCCCATCGATCAGGTGGTGATAGGATCGTGCACGAATGGCCGCCTGGAGGATTTGCGGCTGGCCGCGAAGGTAATGAAGGGCCGAAAAGTTGCTCGGGGGGTTCGCTGCATAGTGATCCCTGCAACCCAAAGGGTATACCTGGAAGCGATGCAGGAGGGGCTGCTCCAAATCTTTATCGAGGCCGAAGCGGCCGTAAGCACCCCGACCTGCGGTCCCTGCCTTGGCGGGCACATGGGGATTCTCGCGCCGGGCGAATCGGCTGTGGCGACCACGAACCGCAACTTCGTCGGCCGAATGGGCCATGTGGACAGCAAGGTCTATCTGGCCAATCCTGCAGTTGCCGCCGCTTCCGCCATTCTCGGGCGTATCGCGCATCCTGAAGAGGTGTTGAGCTGATGAAAATCAGGGGAAAAACATGGAAGTTCGGAGATGACGTGGATACCGACGCCATTGTACCGGCGCGCTACCTGAATACGACCTCTGCAAAAGAGCTTGCCGCCCATTGCATGGAAGACGCAGACCCTGGGTTCGCCTCAATGGTCAAGCTGGGAGATATTATCGCGGCCGGAAAAAACTTCGGGTGCGGCTCATCGAGGGAACACGCCCCGATAGCCATAAAAGCCGCCGGGGTCAGTTGCGTTGTCGCCCGGAGCTTTGCTCGGATCTTCTATCGCAATGCCTTCAATATGGGTCTGCCGATCCTTGAGTGCCCCGAAGGCGCCGAGCGCATCCGGACGGGGGATGAACTGGAAATCGACCTCGATTCCGGCATTATCGAGAATCATACCAGGCAGGAAACATACCGGGCACAAGCCATCCCGCCTTTCATGCAAAAGCTGGTCAAGGCCGGGGGCCTTATCGAATACGTGCAGGAGCAGATGCAAGGGCTGGAATAATGCACGATCGGCATTGAATTTTTTCTTAATGCCGAAGCCTGAAACGAGAGCAGGTGTCAAATGGCCAAAAATTACCGCATAGCGGTTATTCCAGGTGATGGTACGGGACCCGAGGTTATACGTGAGGCCCTTAAGGCGCTGGACGCCGCATCGCAAAAAGCCGGCTTTTCGACCGAGAAGGTCTACTTCGATCTTGGGGGCGAACGGTACCTGCGGACCGGGGAGGTCTTGCCCGAAGGGGCGCTTGACGATCTGGGCAAGTTTGACGCCATCCTTCTTGGAGCTATAGGGCACCCGGATGTAAAACCGGGGATACTGGAAAAGGGCCTCTTGCTCCAACTGCGCTTCACACTTGATCAGTACATTAATCTCAGGCCCGTTATACTGTACCCGGGAGTGGAAACCCCTCTCAAGGACAAGGGGCCCGATGACATAAAGTTCGTAGTCGTGCGGGAAAATACCGAGGGCCTTTACGCAGGAGCGGGCGGATTTCTGCGCAAGGACACCCCCCACGAGGTTGCCGTTCAGGAATCGATTAACACCCGCTTTGGCGCAGAGCGTTGCATCCGGTTCGCCTTCGACTTCTGCCGCAAACGCAATTACCGCAAAAAACTTACCCTGTGCGGCAAGACCAACGTGCTCACCTATGCCTTCGATCTTTGGCAGCGCGCGTTCAACGATGTGGCCAAAGAATACCCGGACGTGCAGACCGACTACGCCCATGTCGACGCCATCTGCATGTGGATGATCAAAAACCCCGAATGGTTCGACGTCATCGTAACAGACAATATGTTCGGGGATATCATAACCGATCTCGGCGCGATGATTCAGGGCGGACTGGGAATCGCCGCAGGAGGCAACATAAACCCGAACGGGGTTTCCATGTTCGAGCCGATAGGTGGATCTGCCCCGAAATACACCGGTCTCAACATCATCAATCCTGTTGCAGCTATCGCGGCGGCTCAGATGATGCTGGAACACCTGGGCGAGACAGACGCCGCCGGTCTTATCGAGAACGCCATAAAAAGGGTCGTGTCAAGTGATCTCAAGAGCCTTTCAGCCGGCCACATGGGTTTTTCGACAACAGAGGTGGGCGACCTGGTAGTCAAGTATATAACTCGATAAGACAGGGCGTAGACAATTTAGAAAACTGCATCCTGTCCAGAACACTTCCATTGCCTGCTGCCGTCTTCTTCGCTTCCCGGTGTCCGGATTGTCTCCCGCACCTCAGAACTGTTAGCATGATTACTCCAATCAGGTCACAATTCGAACTGCCCAAAGAGATCATCCTCAGATGGCAATACCTGGGGCTGGAAAGCTGCAAGCCCGGTTTTCCAGGCCGCTTTGGGCTTGAAGCCACTTTACATCGGAGCAAAATCGTGTGATATAATTAGAGTTGAGCATTTGCGCTCTGTTTAGTGTACATCCGCAAACCCGGATGAACGCAGGACAATTTCACCTTATAAGACACTTGCAGTTTCCGACTCGGAAAGGATGGATAATCTGTTCTCCACGCTCTCCTTGGCATGTCTATGACCAGAGGCGTTTAGCCGGAAGGGGTGCCCGCCTCGCGGGCGGGCTGTCGAGATCCTGCATGTGCCGCCCGCCGAGGGGTCGATCTCTACGCTCCGCGAGGCGTGGCGGTCCCGGTTCCCAAGCCCCAGGACGGAAACTATTTAAATCTTCCAGATAAACGAGGTCCCAAGAGCAATGGAACGGAATGGATTCAAAGTGGCGGTCGTTGGGGCAACCGGAGCCGTTGGCAACCTGATGGTCAAAGTCCTGGAGGAAAGGGCTTTTCCTGTAAGCGTGCTCAGACTTCTGGCTTCGGCGCGTTCCATCGGAAAAACGCTCGGTTTTCGCGGTAGTCAAATCGCGGTTGAAGAGCTTGTGGAAGATTCATTTGAGGGCATTCAGCTGGCCCTTTTTTCCGCTGGAGGCAGCATCAGCAAGAAATTTGCGCCGATAGCGGCCCGGGCCGGCGCAGTCGTCATCGACAACTCGAACGCCTGGCGTATGGACCCGAAGGTCCCTCTGGTGGTGCCCGAAGTGAACCCGGATGCCGCGTTGTCGCATTCCGGCATCATTGCCAACCCGAACTGTTCCACGATCCAGATGGTTGTAGCGCTCAAGCCCATATACGATGCGGTGGGGATCAGGCGAATCGTGGTCACCACTTTTCAGGCGGTTTCCGGCACGGGCAAAAGGGCGATTGAGGAACTGCGCACTCAGGTTTCGGATATCATGCAGGGGCGTGAGGCGGTTCGGCAGATATATCCGCATCAGATCGCCTTCAACTGCTTTCCGCATATCGGCCCTTTTCTGGAAAACGGCTTCTGCGAAGAAGAGATGAAGATGGTGAACGAGACTCGGAAAATGTTCGAGGATAACAAAATCAGGATTTGTGCGACCACCGTTCGGATTCCGGTTATCTATGGCCATTCCGAGTCGATAAACATAGAAACGGAAAAACCTATATCTCCCGAAGAAGCGCGCAGGCTGTTAGATGCCGCCCCGGGAGTCAGAGTGATAGACGATCCTTCCAACGCAGGCTATCCGGTCCCGTTGAGCGCTGCGGGCACGGACGATACCCTTGTTGGCAGAATTCGCAGAGATCCTTCGGTTGAAAACGGCCTGGCCATGTGGGTGGTTGCGGACAATATCCGCAAAGGAGCTGCTACCAACGCCGTTCAAATTGCGGAAATCCTGCTTAGCCGCGGCCGGCTGTAGCTCAATATGCGAATCATTGCGGGCGCTTTTCGGGGAAGGCGGCTGCATGCCCCAAAGAGCAACAGGATTCGCCCGACCATTGACAGGGTTCGGGAAGCAGTCTTTAACATGATCGCCCCGGAAGTTCCGGGGGCGAAGGTGCTCGACCTGTTTGCCGGAACCGGGGCAATGGGCCTGGAAGCACTTAGCCGCGGGGCGCATTTTTGTTTCTTTGTGGACAAGAGTTCGGAAGCCGTGAGCCTCATAGGTGAAAATGTCCAATTGTGCGCAGCGCAGGACAGGTCGCGCATAATTCATGGGCCGGTCGCCTCGGCAATCCGGCGCCTGGGCTCAGAAAACGAGCTGTTCGACCTTATTTTCATGGACCCTCCATACGGAAAAGGATACATCGAGAAAACACTCGAAATTGTTGGCGCAGTTGCCCGCAACGACGCGCTGGTCATTGCCGAGCACCACATAAAAGATAAACCGCCGCTGGTTCCGGTTTTAGTATGGCAAAGAGACCGCGAGCGAAGATACGGTGACACTTTGATCTCGGTCTACTCGAGCTCTTAGTCCCTCAGCAACCCGACAGGAGGAAAAATGCAGAGCATAGCGGTATACCCTGGCTCCTTTGACCCTATTACCAACGGACACATCGACCTGCTGGAACGCGCCCTCAAAATCTTCGACAACGTTATTATCGCTATTGCCGCAAACCCCGGGAAACAACCCCTGTTCTCCACTGAGGAGCGCCTCGAGATGATAAGGGATTCCCTGGCGGACCATCCATTGAAAGACCGGGTGCAGGTGGACCTTTTCGAAGGACTGCTCGTCGACTACGTGCAATCGATTCCGGGCAGAGCCATAGTAAGAGGCCTTCGGGCAATCAGCGACTTCGAATACGAATTCCAGATGGCGCTTATGAACCGCAAACTGAACGCAGATATAGAAACCGCCTTCATAATGACGGGAATGCGCTGGATTTACATTAGCTCCAGGATAATTAAGGAAGTGGTGCGGTCCGGCGGAGATGTATCAGGCCTTGTCCCGGATAACGTCGAAAAGAAGCTGACGGAAAGACTGGCTGGCTTGAGCAAAAACAGCCTGTGTTAGCTCCTCGTATGATAAACTTAAATATGCTCAGTATAAAATAACGTAAAGCCGGTAAAAAGAATACCAGTTCCGATTGCATAGACTTTGAACCAAAATGAACTCGAGAAGAAAACATCCCAAAGTTCAAGCACCAGCGGTTTGGCGTTAAAAATCGCCCTTTATCCGTTCGATCGTTGACTCGATCAGGTCGCGGATCTCTCCCAGCCGGTCCAGGGTTTGGGCTTCAAAGCGCAAGACGAGAACCGGCTGCGTATTGGATGCCCGCACAAGGCCCCAGCCGTCAGGAAAAGTGATACGGGCGCCGTCAATATCGATTACCTTCAGGTTTTTGTCTTTGAACTCCCGCTTCGCCCTCTCTACGACTTCGAACTTGATCTCGTCCGGACACTCGATCCGTATCTCGGGCGTCGCATGCATGGCGGGGACCCCGTCGAGAAGTTCGGGTATCCTCTTGCCGCTTCCGGAGAGAATTTCGAGCAGTCTGCACGACGCGTATATCCCATCGTCAAATCCGAAATACCGGTCCTTGAAGAACATATGGCCGCTCATCTCGCCGGCGAGTTGTGCGTCCACTTCTTTCATTTTTGCCTTCATTAGTGAATGGCCGGTTTTCCCCATGATGGCGAGGCCCCCATGCCGCTCGATGTCGTCATAAAGCGTCTTCGAGCACTTGACCTCGGAGATGATAACCGACCCGGGCCGCCTGGACAAAATCTCCCTGGCGAAAATGATCATGAGCTTGTCGCCGAAGACTACCTCGCCTCGGTGATCGATCACCCCCAGCCTGTCGGCATCGCCGTCATATGCGACACCGACGTCGAGCCGCTCTCGGAGGACCAGGTTGCGCAGGTCCACCAGGTTTTCCATGACCGTAGGGTCCGGCTCGTGATTCGGAAAAGTGCCGTCCATCTCGCAGTAGATGGGGTAGATTTCACAGCCCAGCTTTCTTAAAATGGCCGTGGCAACCGGACCGCCCGTTGCATTGCCGCCGTCGACCCCGACCCTCAGCCTGCCTTTGAGCCGGATATTTCCAGCAACGAAATCAACGTATGGGGAGATTATGTCGAAGTGATCGAGCCTTCCTTCCGCTGAGCTAAAGTCCCCCGAGCAAGCGATGTGAGCCAGCTTCTGAATCTCAGCGCCGGCTATGGTGTCGAACCCGTTGCATACTTTGAAACCGTTATACTCGGGAGGATTATGGCTGGCGGTAATCATCATTCCGCCTTCACGTTCCAGACGCCTTATAGCGAAGTAGAAGACCGGCGTCGGGCAGACCCCGATATCGACGACGTCCATGCCGGACTGGAGCAGCCCTCCCACGAGCAGGTCGCGATACCGGTCCGAAGTCAGACGGCAGTCTCTCCCCACGACGATCCGCCTTTTACCCTGCCGGGCCATGTATGTTCCGAACGCCCTGCCAAGCGTCGATACATCCGAATCTGTAATTTCCGAGCCGGCAATTCCGCGTATGTCGTATTCTCTAAAGATCTTTTGAAGCATGGTTTCTTACTCGACGAAGCAATTTTAGTGAAAAGCCGAGACCGGATTCGGGAGTCAAAACAAAAAACGAAGGTCCGGATAACTCATCCGAAAAGACCCTCGCTTGAAAAAATCCAGATGAAATTTACCTGCTCAGCCTCAATGATGCGAGCCGCCTTCACCTGATTTGAGACGCTTGATGGTCAGAATAAGAGCTGCTATCAGGCCGATCCCGATTACGCCCAGAGCACCATACAGGGCGATAAAAAATATAGCGTGACTCGCATCGTACCAGGGTATATCCCATGGCAGCATGCTGCTTAAACTACGCTTAAGGCCTTCACATAAAAACTCGCTTGCTCCTGACATTGACTCGCCTCCGCAGCTCGAATGTTCGAATGGGGTACTGGATTCCTATGGCCAGCGTGAAGTTAGCACACAACTGAAAAGTGGTCAATCGCAAATGCGGAGGACGGGGGACGGAAGACGGAGGACGGAAGACGGAAGATGCGAAGCCAGGATTCACCACGGAGACACAGAGAACACAGAGGAGTGCAAGAGAACCGTAGGTGGGGTGCCGGGCGTAAGCAGAGCGCAGCCCACCAAGCCTTTTCAAAGCAAAGCTTCCGGCTAAAGCCGGTAAGCGGATTGACCAGATTATGCATAGGAATGCAAGAGTTTGTTTAACTGGATTCCAGCGCCTGCCAAGCCTTATCCGGACCCAGGATCAGACCCCGCCGAAGCCTCTGCGGCCACGGCCGAAGGCAGTGGCCAAGTCGGCCGGCGGTCCTACCGCCCCAGGGCGGAAAAGGACCCTTTCCGGACGAAAACTAACTAGAACATATCCTGGAGATTCATGGGGTCTTTGATTTCTATGGCAGGCTCGCCTTTGAGCTTTTTCCCGCCCCGGTCGTCCAAATATTTGGCCATCTCCAGTTCCACTTTCATCGGCGCCTCAGCGCCCGCCCCGGCCAGTATCTGTCTTAGAAAAGCCTCCGACTTGACGGCGAAAGCGATGGAGTCAGCAAGCACGCGCATGGCCTCGGGCGGGTTGTGGAACCCGACCGAATTCTCAGCGCCTATGAAAACGCAGCGATAGAAGGCTTCTTCGTAGAAATCCTTAGCTTTCTTATAGAGTTCTTCGTCGATAGGTTTGCCTTCTTGCCTTACCTTGTGGACAGCCTCGAAAAGCTTGGCCGTGGTCGCCGTGGCATAGCCGGCCCTGAGCATGAGCGAAACGGTGCGGTCCTGAATCTCGATCACTCGTTCCTTGAGCCAGTCGGGACCTTCGGGATGACATTGCCCGCACGCGCGCAAATCGTTTTTAAGAGGGCTCATGACGCGGTGATCGGAGACTTTATGCACTCCTACCCTTGTGTAAGGCATATGACAGTCGGCGCACGCAGCCCCCGCTTTCCAATGCACGCTGTGGTTTGAGAAAAGCTCGAATTCCGGATGCCGGATGAAGGCCAGCTTGAAACCGGTAACCGTTTGTTTACACTCTTTGAAGGAATCGTCGCTGCGGATTACCTTGATGATGTCTTCAATGGTGATGTTGCCAAACTTGCTTTTCTGCCAGGGAAAGAAAAGACCAACGGAGTTCATCTCCTTGTCTTTAGGAATATTGTAGGTAACATGGCATTGGGCGCAAACAGCAGTGCGCATTTCCTGGCGCGAGAGCTTGTCCGGATCGACCCCGATCGCCTTAAGGGCCTCCCCAAGGGTAAAACCCCTGGAAAGTCTCAGGGACATGTCCCGGTTGTTGTGACAATCTATGCAGGCCACGCCCAACGACCTGTTTTTCTCGGGGATCATCAGGAGCACTTCCTTATAGGGCAGCTTGTAGTAATCGGCCCCCAGATCCTTTTGAAATTGCGGCGCATAAGGCGTCTTGCATGACAGGCAGACTCCTCCCGCTTTGAGGCGCGTGGCATCGACATCGAGCTGGTCGCGAATCATGTTGGCATGCCCCCGGGGTTCGTTGTATTCCACACCGAAGCCCCAACCGCTGAACAGAAGAGCCATATAGGGATATTCCGACAACTTGTCGTAGGTCGGCCTGTCGGCGTCGAATCCTCTCTTGTACTTGCTTTTGCCGGGCGGCTCGGGTTCCTCGGTCTTCTTCCACAGGTTATACTCGTCAGGGTAGGCCTTGCCCCAAACTTCGGGGTCGATCTCACCGTCGGGAATGCTTACGGTTTTGACGACCTCTGGCTTCGATGGTTGGCAACCGCACAGCGCCATACAAAATCCCATGAGCAGGCAAAGACAGCAAATCGCTACGACACCGGCCAGGGGGCCGTTTCTTTGGCTTCTTGGCAACATAAGTTCTTCTCCCACGCTTAACAAAACGTTACCCTGTCTAAATAAAAATATGCCTAAACGGCAATGAAGCTTTGCCGGGGAATCGATTATGGCAAACTTACAATAAGTTCGCAAGTATGTGGAGGTGGAAATTTATTCAGATGTAATGCACTGACTTCCAATCGCACTGAAATACCTCTGATATTGACGAGTTAAATCCCCCGTGCTATTCAAGAACCAAGTTCCCTAGAAAAGCTGCTCTTATTCCACCGTTGTTTTACTGTCCGCTCTATAGGTGTCAGGCTTGTTCACGATTGCGGCGCATGCCGCCACGGTTGATGGAGCCAATTCCATGAGCGCCAGGAAACCAGAGAAAGTTCGTCCACCGCGCGTATTCATTAGTTACAGCCACGGCGCGCGCGAACACAATGACAGGGTGCTCGAATTAGCTCAACAGCTTCGCCGTGACGGTATCGACGCCGAGCTGGACCAGTTCCATCAACACGAATTGTTGCACTGGCCGCGCTGGTGCGAAGAACAACTGCGACCGGGAAGGTCGGATTTCGTCCTCTGCATCTGTACCCTGGAATACAAGCGCCGCATCGAAGGGCGAGTAAAGGCCGATGTGGGAAAGGGCGTCTTCTGGGAAGGCACTGTCATATATAACTATCTGTATGACGATAAGACAAACCGCCGCTGCGTCCCGATTCTTCTCGATGGAGCGATCGAGTCTGCCATTCCGTCTGTGCTCGACGGATACACCCGTTTCCATCTCAACGCTTTTGATCTCAGCAATCCGGAATCCGGTTACCCCGGTTTATATCGCCTGCTGACGGGACAGGGCGCGGTGCAAAAGGCTGAACTGGGAAGTATCATAAAGCTGCCACCACTAGCCGAGCGGGTGAGGCAAACGGATTTCACGGAAGAGGACATTTTTTCCATCCTTAAAGACCGTGTCCCAATGCCCTCCACCCCGGACCGCCCGCACAACCTTCCCCCTTGGATGGACCCCGCACACTTCATCGGACGCGAAAAAGAGTTGATTACCCTGCGAGATGGCCTAAAGGCTCCGGGAGGCGGCGCCCTGGCAGTGGTGCAACCCCACGTCGTTCGCGGCGGGGGCGGTATCGGCAAGACGCGCCTCGCTATTCAGGCAGTGTGGGTCCTATACCTTCAGGGCGGTTGCGACATGGCCTTCCACGTCTCCGCGTCATCCCTCAATGAACTGGACATGCAACTCGCCGCCCTGGACGAACCTTCCCTGTTCAACCTGTACGAGCAAGGCGAAACTCCAACCGACCTAGAAACCCGCCGCGATAATGTCGTCCATGCCCTTCGCCGGAGAGTCGGACGCTGGGTGCTGGTGATCGACGGGGCGGACTCGGCTGAGACGCGCGACGCCACCAACAAGCTGATCTCGGAACTCGCCGGCGGTCGCTTTGTCATTACCAGCCGCCGCGACGACTGGCCCATGGGTATCGTTCGCAGGCTGCTGCTGGACCTCTTCACGCCCGAAGAGGCGCGCGCATGTCTTCTTTCCCGCTATTGGAAAGAGAAACCATCCCCCCGCGAGCTTGCCGATTTCGACCGCGTGGCCGAAGAACTGGGCCGGCTGCCCTTGGCGCTGGCCCTTGCGGCCAGCTATATGGAATCGCGCAGGATCGCTCCAGGACGATACCTCACCGAGTGGAAAGAAAAGCACGAAAAGCTTCTCGGTTTTTCCGCCCCTGGTGTCGATTACCCCCGTTCAATGCTGGCAGCTTTCAAGGTAAGCTTTGATCAGCTCGCTCCGCCTGCTTTGGCTCTGCTGAGCCTGCTTGCATGGCTCGCCCCGGAGCCTTTTCCACGCGCGATGATGGAGGATTCGCACGAGGTGCAGGCTGTTTTGTCCGCCGCCTCGGAAGGCCCGGACCAAACCGATGCCGGTGAAGCCCTGGCTGAATTGCAGACGCTATCGCTTGGCGAACTCGATGGAGAGTCGCTCCGGCTCCACAAACTGGTGCTAGAATGCTCGCAGGCGGTCCTGCCGGAAAAGGAGCGCCGCAAATCGCTGGAATTTGCCTTGTCCTGGCTTTGTTCAAAACTGCCCACCTCCGAATACGACAAAACCGGGTGGGACACCTGGACCCGCCTTTCTCCCCATCTCGATGCGATTGTCGAGGCGGCGGTAGAATTCGGTTTTCAAGACGAAAGTCTAGGACGGTTGTGCAGTAATTATGGCCTTTGGCTGTACCGCCAGGCGCGGCATATTTCCGCCGAGCCGATGATGAGGCGCGCGCTGAAAATCTATCAACAGAGTTTAGGCCCGGATCATCCGAATGTCGCCAGATCACTCAACAACCTGGCGCAATTATTGAGTGACACGAACCGGCTTTCCGAGGCAGAGCCCATGATGTGGCGCGCGCTGAAAATCGACGAGCTGAGCTTCGGCCCCGATCA
>JBEKTT010000041.1:0-46385 GCA_049515795.1 Syntrophobacteraceae bacterium | reverse complement strand
GGGCTACATATAATAGCCCAGGGTAAGCGGAGCGCCACCCTGGGGTTGTGACGCCAACAAGAACCAGTTTTTACCCTGTAGGGGTTGCATAGCCGATCCCTTGCTGTTTAAACGCGCCGTGATTTCATCCTAAATATTCTTTTTATGTAACCCCTTCAGGGTATTATAAATAATCTGTACTCCTATTCTTCCCAGGGTGGCGCTCCGCTTACCCTGGGCTACCCTATGCAGCCCTTTCAGGGCAAGAAATTCAAAAAGCCCCCACCGAGTGAGTTCACAGCACACAGATATTGTCCTTTCTCGTCGTGCAGGTACTCGTTTGCCGGATGAACCTTTTTTTGAGCGGAGTATTGTATAAGTTTATCATACGAGGTCGTATTCGTGCATTTGTAATTATTCATTCACTCACTTATTCACCTATGTTTGCACTACAAAAAAAAGGGTTACGGATAGCTAACCGTAACCCTTTGAATTCTCGCAGAATCAAGCTGAAGACACGGGGGATTTCAAGCAGACGCACCAAGCTTTATGAACTCGGCACATCTATGGCTTTTTTTTGCCTCCGCCTTTACCGCCACCACCGCCTCCGCCTTTACCGCCGCCACCGGCACCGCCTTTAGCACCGCCGCCGGCGCCGCCTTTACCGCCTACGGTGGGGCCGTGGCTAGCGCCACCGCCTGCGGTGGGACCGTGGCTAGCGCCGCCGCCTGCGGTGGGACCGTGGCTAGCGCCGCCGCCTGTGGTGGGGCCGTGGGTAGCGCTACCGCCTGTGGTGGGGCCGTGGCTAGCGCCACCGCCTGTGGTGGGGCCGTGGCTAGCGCCACCGCCTGTGGTGCCGCCTTTAGCTCCGCCTCCGGGGCCGCCAGCCGTGCCGCCTTTAGCACCGCCGCTGCCTCCGGCCGTGCCGCCTTTAGACCCTCCGCTCTTAAGTCCCTTCGCGACGTCACCTGCCGTCGGTCTGCCGCCTCCAGCGCCATGCCCGGTTACGCCTCCAGGGCCATGCCCGGCTGCGCCTCCTGTGTGCCCAGCGCCGCTGCGGGCCCCGGCCCCGGCCCGAGCACGTTCTGAACCGATATGGCCGCCTCTGGCCGCCTCATGGAAACTGCCGGTGCGCATGGAGGCGCGGTCAAAATGACGGCTGTTGATATTGACATTCCGGTTGATATTTATATTTATGTCATGGTGGGCCCAACCCCACGAGCCCCATCCCGCGCCCCAGACCGGTCCCACGGCTACAGCTCCAAAGAACCCGAACACTCCGACTCCAACGGCTACCCCTGGGAAAACGGGGTAATAAGCGAAGGGAGGATACGCAGGATACCACCAGGGTCCGTAGACAACTACCGGGTTGTAATTGGGAATATAGACAACTTCCGGATTTACCGGCGCAACCTCGATACTCTCACCCTGGACAACCACCTTCTGCTCCGCGGTAGTCTTGAGATTGCCGGCGGCATAAGCTTTCTGCCGCAGTCTCTGAACGGAGTCCATGACATCGTCTTGCTGGGCCAGGAAAGCTTCACCCAGCCTTTGTGTCCAGGCCGACTCCTTAGCCATCATGCCGAGGACCTGCGGAAAAGGCGCGAGCGCCTTGACGCTCAGGTCCCAGTTCATCCCGTCCAGGGCTGTATTTAGAGGATCTCCCTTAAGGGCCGGGTTTTCTTTCAACCAGCGGTCCGCTTCCATAACCTGATCCGGGTAGGTCGCCGCTATGAGGACCTGTGCGAGCAGCGAATCGGGATAGAGCGCAATCGAGGCTAGCATCTGGTCCAGTTCCTGCTGGCTGAATGCCCCGGTAGTCCCGGCATCCTGTGCGAAGGCCCCGTAAGGGACCAGCATCACGACGAGGATCCCAATCAGAGCGCGGATTAGAAACACATTTCTTTTCATAATCTCCCTCCGTCTAGTTGTACGAGTCAGTTTTCTCCGTTATGCCAAAATCATCTTTGCGACTTAGATAACGGATAGAGCCCGAATTTAGTTTACAAACCGGCTTTTTTTTATCTGTTTAATCGCAATGGCCCCTTCGGCCTCTTCGATGCGGGAAACAACGGCCTCGGAAGCGGGAGGCATCGTATGATAGACTTATACAATACCCTGCTCAAAAAAAGAATCGGCTCTTTCCGCGCAGCCATGCAAACAGCGCAGACACTAAATGTGGTGCGGTTGGAGGCAAGCCAAATGTGAGGCGTTTCCAAAAAGTGGAGTGCCTCCGGTGAATAGATCACGCTTCGCGAGCTTCGCATTGCTTCACAAAGTGAAGCATGCTTGCCGGCCCAGGATTGGCTGCCGGTGAACCTCATAAGACCCCGGTATATCCTGCCCCAAGAATCTCATAGGGGAGGTCGGCCAACCTTACAAAATCGGTTTTACATGTCAAGAGACAAATCACTTTTTTGCTGAATTTTTGAACCCTTATTGGGCACAAACCGGGCAGGCAGGTTTGTTTCAGGATAGAAAGAAAAAGGGAAGGAATCTTTGATACAAAGCTGGGGTCAGTTCTCCACACTTTCCAATGCTGCTTATGTCGAATCTATTGATGCCCGTGCTGCCAATTACTCGAGTCTTCGGGTGAGCAACCTATTTTTTTACCCATCCCTTCGATCGCATGCAATCATCGAATGCCCTTATTTCGCTCATGCCCCAGCCGGCGGCGCCGGGACCGGTGAATTCGGGAGATTGAATAAGCCTCACCTCCCGCATGCATGCGGTCTGGTCTTGATTGAGCTGCTCCTGGGACTTGCCTTCCATGGAAACCCAATTGTAACCCAATTCGGGCATGTGCGGCAATTGCATCGCGCACCCGGCAAGCATGATTACGCCAACGGCCAAAAAGAACAGTTTCAAGATCGCTCCCCTGGTTTATATCAAGCCGCAACCGATATACAGCCAACCCGTTTCCGGAGCCTGACCAATTTTCATTCTTACCGAGTGAAAATCATCTGATTACCTCCACCGGATCGAATTCGGACACTGCGCGGCAGATGTCCTGAAGGATCTTGCCGGCTTCAGGCCTCCACCTGATGGGAAAAAACCGGTTCAAAACTTCAGCGGCTTCCTCGATGGGTTTCCCGCTCATGAGACTGTAATAGGCGGCCTTCATCGCCAGTGAAGAAGTTGTCAATTCCGGCTCGCGCCTCCGTGCGCTGCTGCGAGCCTCATGGACGGCTTCATGAAGCAGACGCGAATAAAATCGGCTGAATTCACCAACTCGATCCACCCGCCAGTGTCCATTATCAAAGACGAGCAGGCGAGTCATTGCGGGAGAATCCGCGAAAGAGAACTGAATCCGCGAGTCTTCCGGCCCATAGTAGGCGAACTGCCAGTCATAGACTTGTATCGCCTTTCCCGGTCCGCCCTCCGCCTGGGTGAATTTTACTTTTCCGTTAGTATCCCCGAGGTCTACCATATCCAGCGAGATCCCGGGGCCGCATTTGGTGGCGATGAAAAGAGTTGTGCAGCAATGAGCACCGCCGGAATAGCAGTAGGCGAGAAGAATGCTGCAATCAGGAAGGGGTATGTTCGGAACAGCTACCGGCTCATGCGTTTTGAAAAAGCACTCGCCGGCAAAAAGCTCTTCCTCGCCCTTTGAGAACTTAAGAAGATAGGCTCCATTCGCCGATGACTCGGTGATGCAGAGCGTAAGTTCACCCAGCCTGAACTGGCGGGTTCCTTGCCCGCAGCCGTGCTCTTTATCCTTTGCAAGGGCGCTGTGCAGGGGAATGATGGATATTGCGAAAAGAGCGAAAATGGCTACCAGCTTCTCGATCACGCGAGCCTCGAATCGGAAATCGGATTCAGCTCTCAGAACTCAATCTTTATGCCCTGCGAAGTGTTGGGATCGAGTTTCGCAGAAACTGCCAAGAATTGAGTACACCTCACAACTGCTTCATAGAGCCCGGAGCTTAAGAGTTCCTTGGCCAAGAAAAGAGAATTGCATCCATTTGAAGGCAAACTTTAACAGGGTCGTTTCGTTGGTTTTGATTTGCTCGATTTCGTCATTCTCAATTTCAAACAGGCTCAGAAGGCGGCTGTTGAAAACCATTTCACGGAATTTGTCCGAGTTGTAGCTTGCAAAATAGAATATCTGCAGCTGCTTCTGGGACAGATGCGCATTCCTGAGCATGGGATGTGTGACTATTCCCATCCAGAGGTCATTGAGTTCGTAGTAGTGTTCGAGTCCCTGGTCCTTGAGCCATTCATCCATTTTCCAGAACTGTTCTTCTTTGAAGCCCATGCAATGGTCTTCGTGAAGAACAAAATAGTTCTCCAACACCACGCCATGTACGCGGTGCAGGCGTGAGGCCCTGGCAATGGGATAAATTCGACAGGCCGAAGGCCTGTCCTCGTAGACGACACAGCCCTTTGTCGACACAAATGGGCAGGTCTTTCGCTCGTTTTGGCTCATCTGGAGATAGGCCATGGGGAGCGGGCGGTTCTCGTCGAAGCCGCAGTCTGTGTAACGATCCAAAAAATCATCGGAACTGAGGCCGAGCCGGTTTTTGAGCCTGATGACGTCGTAGGGTGTCAGCAGCAATTTCAAATCACGGCAGCACTCGGTGAAGCAAACCACCCCTGGATGGCAGGCAAACCGAAATCCCCCATTCTCAACAGGTTCGATCTTCCCCTTAATGCATTCCGGCGCTGTTTCCCTTATTCCCATTTTTCACCATCTCCCGATCCGACGCGCTCTTGATCCGTCAGAGCTTCCCATTTGAACATCGCTGTTAAAGCGGACAGGGTTTTCGGCGGCTGGATCAAACAATCTGATAAAGCTCGTCCATTTGCGCGCGAATATAACGGAAGGCAAGTCTCAAAAGCTCTTTCATATCTTTCCTGACAAGGGAGACCATTTCGTCGTCCACCTCATGGAAGATCAAAAAGCGGCCGTCTTTGAGGAGTTCGGCAAATCGGTCCAAATCGTATGCGATGAACAGCACTCGTCCGAGGCCCTCGTTCATCGGAGCGCCGGGCTTGAATCCCTGGGGAACCACTGATTGAAATTCTGTGTCCATTTCCGCATATTCAAGGACCCCCTGGCATTGGAGCCAATCCCTGACCGTACCCCTGGACCGCTCGGAAAGGCCCTTGCAGCGCTCTTTGCCGGCGATGAGGCGGAATTGTGCATTAGTTGAGGAAAGGTCGAGCGGAAACATCCGGCATGCCCATGGCCGGTTTTCATAAACCCGGCAGCCCTCTTCGGCAACAAAGGGGCAGCAGAGAGTCTGAGGATCCATCAGGAGTTGCACGACGGGAATATTTCCGACCTTGGACAGAAAACTCCGAGTGTATTTTCCCAGAAACTCGGAAGACCCGATCCGAAGAGCCTGTCTAAGCCGCAACGTATCATAGGGGGTGAGGTAGATGTTTACATCTTTGCAGCACTGGGTGAAACATGGCAAAGCGTCATGGCAGGCAAAATTAAACGGACTGTTCTCGGTCAGATTTGGGGCCCCCTGAGTTGGCTGCATTCCGGAATTCCTCGTATGACAGACTTATATAATACCTGCTTAAAAAAAAGAATCGGCTCTTTTCGCGCAGCCATGCAGAGAAGCAGGACTGAGGACTGAGGGCTGAGCAAAAGCGGCGACCTTCTGCGCAGCCATGCAGACAGCGCAGACACTAAATGTGGTGCGGTTGGAGGCAAGCCAAATGTGAGGCGCTTCCAAAAAGTGGAGTGCCTCCGGTGTATAGATCACGCTTCGCGAGCTTCGCATTGCTTCACAAAGTGAAGCATGCTTGCCGGCCTCCCTTTGCGACGTGCGAGCGCTTAGCGCGGGGGCCGACCGCTCATTCTCGACAGCCCGCCCACCCACCCGCGAGACGGGGCGGTAGCGGGAGGCCTCTATTTCACCAGCAGTGATGCTTCGAAGTCCCGGAAGCCGGGACTTCCGGAAATCAATTTTTCTACAATTCCAAGCGCCTGCGCCCCTGAACATGCTACGAACTTACAATCGCAGATCTTTCCACATTGCGCGCAACGGTAGTCCTCATCCAGAGGCGATCCGCAGGAACAGAAAGGCTCGAGCACGAGCTGCCCATCCTCTGTGGATGCAAGCAGGTAGTCGATTGCGCGTAATTTCAAATCGTCCAGGGTTATTGCCATTGAACTCTCCACATTCTACAGACTCTCCACCAGCAGCTCCGAAAGCTCTTTGATCTCCAAAACTTCCTGTTTTTCCAGGCTGTTGCAGGCATCAGTGATCATGTTAACGCAATAAGGACATGAAGTGGCGAGCACTTCGGCTCCGGTGCTGACGGCATCCAGTACTCGAAGCTCGCCGAAGCGCTCGCCCATGGGAACCTCGGCCCAAATGCGCCCGCCTCCTCCGGCACAGCAAAGACTCGACTCCTGCGAGCGCCGGAGTTCCATGATTTCAGTTCCGGGAATGGATCTCAGCAGCTCCCTGGGCGCATCATATATACCGCTGTGCCTTCCGAGATAGCAGGGATCGTGGAAACAGGTCTTCTTGCCGGATTTTGCGCTCGGACTGATCTTGCCCTCAGCTACCAGCCGGCAGAGAACCTCGGTGTAATGAAAAACTTCCCATTGTGCCCCGAGTGCGGAGTAATCGTTCTTAAAGCTCCACAGGCAATGCGGAGACGTTGTAATAATCTTTTTGACTCCGTTTGCGGCGAAAAGTTCCATATTTGCTCCGGCAAGCTTTTGGAAGAGTTCCTCGTCGCCGATCTTGCGCATGCTCTCGCCGCAGCAGTTTTCTTCCGCCCCGATTACTCCAAAGCTCACGCCACCCCGAAGCAGAAGCTGCGCTATGCTTCGCGCGATCTTCATGCTGCGCGTGTCGTAACAAGAATGGCAGCACACGAAGAGGAAATACTCCGTGTCCGGTCCAAACCGGGGAATATCGAGTCCTTCCTGCCATTGAGTCCTTTTCTCACGTGGACCGGACCACGGGTTTCCGTTTGCGTGGGAGCTTCCCAGTATCGGACGCAGGCCGGCGGGCGGCATACCCCCTCCGATGATGCTCGAACGCATCGCCCTGACGTTATCTATGATTTTTACTCCTCGCGGGCAGCTGTTCTGGCACATTGCGCAGGTCGAGCAGGCAAAGAGCATGTTCTCATCCTCGAAGCCCTCGATTCCCATCTGCCCGAGCCGCTGCATGTAGCGTACATTAAACTCCTCGCTCGTTTGTCCGGGCACCAGCCTCCAGGGGCAAAGATTTGTGCACAGACCGCACTGCATGCACCAGTTGATCGTCTCGGCCCCCATTTCGATTATATAATCCTTCATCTCCAGCAGGATGTTTTTCGGTTCCATTTCGAGTGCTCCTTGCAGTCTGATTTGCGAGCGCCATGGCGGATTCAGATCGGATCAATATCCTTTGTAGGGATTGGGTCCGATACTGTTCAGTTTTTCGGCAAAGCTGTCCAGAATCTCCGGAATCCGGCTATAGTCGGTAATCGAAATCTGCTCCAGCCTGACGCGATCTGATTCAAGAACGAGCCTGTTAAGCGTTTCCTGAATCTTGGTCATGCGGATGTCGGCCAGTTCGCTGCCTTTGATGAAATGGCACTGATAGTCGTTTCCGTGCTTGCATCCGAGGAGCAGGATGCCGTCGATTCCTTTCGAGAGGGCATCGGCGATCCAGACGAGGTTCATGGAACCAAGGCAGCGCACAGGGAGGAACCTGACCCATGGATTATAAGACAGCCGCCCGATCCCGGTCATATCCAGTGCGGGATAGGCGTCATTTTCGCACGCCAGCACCAGGATTCGCGGTTTTTCATCATACTCGTCGGGCACATTGATGCTCTTGATCATGTTTCCAATCATGCCCACAGAGTAATTCTTAAAGGAGATAATCCTTTCCGGACAGGCCCCCATACAGACGCCGCACCTGCGGCAACGGGTCGGGTTGGGCAGAGGATTGGCCTTTTCATCTTCGTTTATCGCTCCGAAGGGGCATTCTTCGGTGCAACGCTTACATTGAGTACAGCGCTGCATGAAGAATTCCGGGTAGCTCTGGTCTCCCGCCCTTGGGTGGACGGCCTTTCCCTGGGAAACCATTTCGACGCACTGGATGGCCTTCAGGGCAGCTCCCATCGCGTCGTTTTTCGCGCGTTCGTAATCCATCGGTGCGCGAACCGAGCCGGCGGGATAGATCCCCGTGCGGCGCGATTCATAAGGAAAGCAAATAAAGTGGGAATCCGGGAACCCGTATTCAAGGGCGGGCAGCTCCGGTCCTTGCCTGTACTTCAGGTTGAGAAGGTTGGAAACAAGAATGCTGTCGGCCGGGACCTGCGATTGTTCCTCCCCGTCCTGGGGGGTCTGCGTCTTGAAAGGCTCGCCTAGCGCGCTTGTCGGGACCATTCCCGTCGCCAGCACTAGCAGGTCCACGCTCTCCGACATGACCGGGGAGCGGGTGAGTATGTCGTCCGAAGTTATCACCAATCCGCCTGAACCGTCGTCATCTATGCCCGTGACAGCCCCCCGCACGAAAATCACACCTTCTTTCTGGAGTTGCTTGTAGAGCAGTTCGTAGTTTCCCGCCGAACGCATATCTTTATAAAAAATATAGACCGGCGTCTGTGGGTTGGCTTCCTTGAAGTATTTGGCTTGCTTCAAAGATTCAACGCAGCACGCGGAGGAACAGTAAGGCAGGTGGTCTGGGTCGCGTGAGCCTGCGCAAAGGACAAAGGCCACGCTTGTAACCGGCTGGCCGTTCGAGGGGCGCTTCACCTCGGCTCTCTTGAACATGGCTTCCAGTTCCCAGGCGGCGATCACATCCGCAGATGCCCCGTAGGAAAGGTGTCCCAGCCTGGAGGCATCGTAGGGCACCGACCCGGTGGCCAGAATTATCGAGCCTACCCGCTCCGAGTTAGTCGAACCATTTTGCTGGATCTCAACGTCGAACATGCATGGGGCCCCTGAAACCGATTGCACCCTGGCCCCGGTATAAACCGTTACGCCAGGCTGGGTTGCCAGTGAGGCCGTCATATCGTCTAAATTGAATTCCTGAAGGCTTTCCCAGGGAGGTTCGCAGGGAGGCAGCCGGTGTACGCCGTTGAGATAGCCTCCGAGCTTTTCTTCTTTTTCCACCAGAACGACTTCATATCCCGCGCACGCGGCTTCCAGTGAGGCGGTCATTCCGGTCAATCCCCCGCCGACCACCAGAATTCTCTTACTGAGGTCTTCCACGACAAAAGGTTCCTGCGGTTCGGAATCCCTAACCCGGACAAGACCCATTCTGAGGGCATCTTGAGCCATCATGAGGGTGTCTTCTTCCCCTGCCGGCTGGGACCATGCAACCTGTTCGCGCAGGTTGACCCTCTCGATTATCTTGTCAGGCGGGAAAGTGAACACGTCCGTCATGACCCGCTGTGAGCAGGCTGCGATCACGGCCCTGCTGACGCCTTCCCCATCCATATCGGCGACTATACCAGAGACGCCATTGGGTGCGCACAAAAAAGGGTCCCGGCGGCAGACTGCGACCTTGTATTCCGAGGCCACTTCGGACAGAGCGTCCAGGTCCATGCTCTCGCCGATCCCACAGCCCGAACAGATATATACGCCGATTTTATTTTCCATCCTCTACCTCCTGCAAGCCTGGATAGCCCGAAGAACGGCTGCGGTCGCATCCTGAACGCTCGATGACACGTCGGCGGGACTTTTTACGCACCCGGCGCCGATTATGCCCGGCGTATTACCACTGAGAAGGAAGCCACTCTGGTCATAGGCTGCCTGAGCGGGGATTTTATCTCTGGCTGTACTGGGGACCATGCCGGCAGCCAGAACGACGAGATCAAAATCATCCCTTAGTATCTTTCCTGTCGCCTGGTCTTCAACCTGCACGGAAACCATTCCCGTTTCGGGGCTTTCCGTGATCTCCCCTGCTTTGCCCTTCACCAGACTAACTCGCTCATCCTCCCGGACCTTGTTGAAGAAGGCTTCCTGCCGGCCGAGGGCTCGTATGTCTATGTAAAAAATCGAAACACTTGCCTCCTGATCCTGTTCGAGCAGATAGGTTGCCTGCTTGAGGGACGCGAGGCAGCAGACGCCCGAGCAGTAGGCAAGGTTGTTTTCGTCTCTTGACCCAGCGCATTGAACGAATGCAATCTTCTTCACGGGTTTTCCATCAGAGGGCCTCGATATGATGCCTCTGGTAGGGCCATTTGCGGATGCAAGCCGTTCCATTACAACATTGGAGACCACATTTCGGCACTTTCCGGCCCCGTAGTAGGAGATGGACGATGTGTCGAAAGGCACCCATCCGGTGGCCCATATTATGGCTCCCGCTTTGACCGCGACGGTTCGGGGAGCCATATCCAGCTCCACGGCCCCATATTCGCAGGCAGCCTCTATGGCCTTGGCCTCGGGCGTGCCGATTATCTCCGGGGCTATTACATAGCGCATAGGGTATGCAAATTCATGAGGCAGGTAAGCAGCTTTCACAGTGCTTAAGCCATAGTTGAAAGGGTTTGAGACTTCGGTTTTTGCTGCTTGGGAGCATTTTGCGCAAGCGGTGCATTTTTCGTTCACATACCGGGGATTGATCCGTATGCCGACTGTAAAATTGCCCGATTCTCCCTCAATTTTTTCCACCTCTGACATGGTCATGACCCGAATGAGCGGATTGCTCCGGATGCGGCGGAAGTTTATCTCGAGTCCACATTGAGGTGGACAAAGCTTCGGGAAATATTTGTTCATGCGCGCGACCCGGCCGCCAAGATAGGGTTCCCGTTCGACCAGGATCACATGCAAACCCGCTTCGGCAGCTTCAACAGCGGCGCTCAGCCCGGCTATGCCGCCACCTGCGACAACAATCGTCCGGTTGCCATTTTGAGCATCAGCCATAGGATTCCTCCATCTATTCTGATTTATTCTCCCGAAAAACCGATTTTTAGGAAATTAGGCGGTTCGCAAAGAAGCGGAAAACCAAAGATGTCATTGGGAATACCAGCGAAGTTGCACCAGGCGGAACCGATTTCGCGTAAGGCATTCTGTCAAACTGTTCTTGCGACCAATGCGTTTTAGAATAACCCTGGAATAGAGCTTTTTCAATGAGAAAATGGCGCGGATCAAGCCGGGAAACAGCAATGAACGAAAGGAGACCGATGAGAGCTGTTTTTGTTTTGCCCGAGGGCCGGCGGCTAATGTATTGCTTCACTTGACAATATGAATTGCTCAATAGCCTTCCGCACCGCCCTGATAAACTCCTGAAAGGTCCCGCCGCAAGGAAGGCCCGTCCCATAAGCAAGATCTCCAAACATCCTAGCCCTCAAGCCTTTGCTGAGCTCCAATTGCACGCCCATCCCACGCCTGCACCGATTGCAGATGTTACGCTTGTCCAGACCCATTAAGCTCCACGTCCCGCGAGGTGTCTTGAATCCCGCCTGCCGTAGTCTTTCTTCTATGCATTCTCTCAATCTGAAGTCGATCCCGCCCACGTAAACAACTTCTTCTTCTTCTGAACAGCCATGTATCGAGATAATGGTTTCCGAACGGCGGGCGGTTTCAAGGGCCTCAGGCTCGTCGAAGAGGGTGCTCGCAATATGGAGGTCTTCGTTTCCAGCCTTCTTTATCCCTCTTAAGGTGTAGAATGTGTGCTCGGCGCCCGCAATAGCCTCGGCAACTTCGGAAGTCCCCGGTTCTATTGCTCCCCCGTGGATGCTGATTACGGCAATTCCCGAGCTGCCATGGCGCCGGCGCACTTCATAGCCGGCTCCCCTTGACTCATTTGCGCTCAGGTGCTCAAAGCAAGAATACTTGCCCATTAGTGCGCAATCCCATGAGTGACCGTAGTTTGGATTTCGAGCCTTTCATGCTCACCGTGGTTAATTCTCTTAGGCGCCTCTGAATTGTTACAAAAAAGGAGACGCGCTCTTCAGTGCATCTCCTTTTCTTGAATCAGGCGACAGGGATTTGGTTAGTTGCCCGTTGCAGCGCCGTGCAGCTTGATCTCAACCTTTTCGTCCAGGCCTGCATAGTATGCACGGAGAATCTCAAGCACTTCATCCCGGCCGAAGTGATCCGGAATCGGACTTCCTTCCGAAAGACCTTTCCGCAGTGCGGTACCGCTCAAAAGAACGCGGTCTTCCTTGCCGTGGGGGCAGGTCCTGAGGGATGCCATGCCGTCGCATTTATGGCAGTAGAAGGTCCAGTCGATTTTGAGCGGCGTGCACAAAAGTGCTTTTCCGCCCGCCGGTTTGGGGATCTTGTCAAAAATGGTCTGGGCTTCGAACATGCCGTAGAAATCGCCCACACCGGCATGGTCGCGGCCGATGATCATGCGGGAGCATCCATAGTTCTGGCGGAAGGTGGCATGAAGAAGGGCTTCACGGGGACCGGCATAGCGCATATCCAACGGATACCCGCCCTGAAGGACCTTGTCTTCCACGAAGTAGTTCTTGACCAAAGCATCAATACATTTTACGCGGACTTCGGCGGGAATATCACCGGGTTTCAGGTTGCCGACCAGGGAGTGAATGAAAACGCCGTCGCAGACTTCGACAGCGATCTTGCACAGATATTCGTGGGAACGGTGCATGGGGTTGCGCAGCTGAAGAGCAGCTATTTCTGTCCATCCTCTTTCAGCAAAAATTTTTCTCGATTCAGCCGGTCTCATGTAAACACCGGCATATTTGCTGGGATATTCGGCCTCACTGAGCACCTTGACCGGGCCGGCCAGATTGACTGCCTTCTGCTCCATCACCATCTGAACGCCGGGATGATCATCTTTGGCGATCTTCCAAAACTCTTCAGCAGTCTTGGTGCCTTCTCCCATATAGACTTTTTCACATTCAAACTTCTTGTCGGCCTCGGTTATTTCATATTTCTCGGTGACCTTCATTGTGGCCATGAACTCGTTGCGCTCCGGATCAAAAAGAGCGATTTCTTCACCGATTGCGATTGCGGCGGCGTCTTCCTTGGATGCGGAAAGGGTTACGGGAATGGGCCAAAACGTACCGTCTGCCAGGAGATACTTTTCGCAAACACCTTTCCAGTCGGCCTTGGTCATGAAACCGGTCAGCGGGCTGAATCCGCCGATGCCCATCATGATCAGATCGCCTTTTTCACGGGGGCTGATGTCGATTTTTTTAAGACCTTGTGCTTTTTTCAGTTCCGCTGCCAGTTCCGCGCCTTCGAGCAAACAGCATGTCAAGCCTTTTCCTCCATGAGGGGGAATTAATTCTGTCGGCATTTGTTTCTTTCTCCTTATCAAAAAAGTGTTGGGTTATGTGGTTATGTCATGGGGCAACCCATGATTACGCACCTGAGTCCCTAACGTCTAATAACCGTAATAAACGAAATGTTCAACAGGCCAACCACATAAAAAAACATCGTTAAGACTTTAACAAAAAAACCTCCCGGCCCAATACCGGCGCCAGGAGGTTGTTCAAGTCAACGTATTGCCCTAAACCGGAAGATTGACAATGGGGACCTTCTTCATAGTCCACTGATTGGTTTTAGGATCATATACGGAGTTAACGAAGCACTTCCAGTTCTTCTCGTCCATGTCGGGGAAGTCGGCGCGGAAGTAATACCCCGGCCAACGGCTCTCTTCGCGGAACAGGACATGCCGCAGATGGCTTTCCGCGATCCACATCCGGTGGGTGTTTTCCCATACGCGGAGCAGTTCGTGGAGGTCGGCAGCGGCCAGCTTCTCGGAGTCTTCCTTGAGCATGACAAGCAGCTCAAGACCTCTTTCGAGCAGGGACTTGTTGGTCGTGAACTGCGCGGATACGCCCCCGCAGTACTCGTCCATGATCTTCTGGAGCCGGAACATGAACATCTTGGGCTTCATGAATGCCGGATTGATGTCCGGGTCGCTGGAGTACTTCACGTTTTGTTCGTAAAGATCCATGGGGGCCAGGATTTTCTTCTTCAACTCCTCGACTGCTCCCATGTCAACCTTGGGCATGGTGTTGTTGTCAAGGATGAATGCTATGGCGCCCTTGGCGGCAATACGGCCTTCGGCATGTGAGCCCGAGGAGAACTTATGGCTCGATGCGCCGGCGCCGTCGCCTGCTGTGAAGAGACCCTTTACTGTGGTCATGTGGTTGTACACACCGATGGGTTCCCACTGTTTTTTGTATTCGGCAGGCATGACGTCTTCCGGACCGCATACCCATGCGCCGGAAGCCCCTGAGTGCGAGCCGATGAAGTAAGGTTCGGCCGCTGCGATTTCAGAGGATTTTTCTTCAGGCTGGATGTTCATACCGGCCCAGAGCAGCGACTGGCTGATCGTCATGTCGAGGAAGTCTTCCCAGGCTTCGCTTTCGAGTTCTTTCATTTTCCTCTTGAAAGCCTTGGGGTCGTCTTTGTACTGGGCGGCGATGTTGGCGATGGCCTCTTCCGTTCTCATGTAAATCGGGCCTTTGCCCGCCATAACGTCTTCCATGCCGAGCCAGTTGCGCAGGTTCGCCGGGATGGGTTTGCCCAGACCGTACGGCGCCCACTTCGGCAGCTCACCGGCGCGGGTCACCATGTATTCCTCGCCCATTGCGTTGGTCGCCCGGGACTTGAACAGCAGAAACCATGCCCCAACCGGGCCGTAGCCGTCTTTGAACCGTACAGGAATGAAGCGTACCTCCTGGCAGGTCATCTCAGCGCCGGCCTTGATGGTGAAATATGCGGTCGACCCGGAATTCCAGGGGGGGTACCAGGCGCGTCCCAGACCCTCACCGACCGAACGGGGACGGAAAACGTGAACGGCGCCGCCCATGCATGCGATCGTCGCTTTGGCTTTGAATACGTAAAACTTGTCCTCGCGAACGCTGAAACCCACGGCGCCGGCGACGCGGTCACCGTCCATCAGAGGCTCAACTATGAAAACGCGCTCCAAAAGCTGGCCCTGATCGCCCATCGTAGCCAAGGCGTTTTTTGCCGCTTCGGCAACGATGACCTTATAGGATTCACCGTTGATCATGATCTGCCAGCGGCCCTCGTGAACGTACTTGCCATCGGCATCTTTCCATATCGGGAGACCCCACTTGTCGAAAAGATGGACCGAGGAGTCAACGTGGCGTGCGATATCGTAGACCAGGTCTTCACGGGAGACGCCCATGAGGTCCTGGCGTACGTACTTGACGTAGTCTTCCAGGGTGTTGTCGCCGGCAGCCCAGCCAATGTACTGGTTAATGGCGGAAAGACCCATTGCAACGGCGCCGGAACGATCAATGGCGGCCTTGTCTACGACCGTAACCTTCAGGCCGTTTTTCTTTGCCCAGTATACAGCTTCGAAAGCCGCGCCGCAAGCCGACATTCCTCCGCCGACTATTAGAAGATCGGTTTCGACCACTTCGGTTTGAAAATTAGGCATATCGTTATCCTCCTTCAGCGAGCGATTATCTCTTCAGGGTGGGAATAGCCGCCGCCCCTGTAGAACCTGGTTCTGTACACAGCACATTAGACTTGATGTCGTCCGATCCGGTCGAGAAGCCGGCAAGCGGGTCAGCTTTACCTTCCGGGGTGGTCCGGATGGGGAACTTGAAACGCTTTAACGTGCCGTTACGGAATTTGACCGTCCACATGATGTCTTCGGAGCCGCGTAGAGGAACAACTGAGGCCCCCATCGGGACGAAATCAGCATAGGCGCGTACATCAATCGCTTGCTGAGGGCAAATCTTTACGCAGTTGTAACATTCCCAACACATCTCCGTGGCCCGGTTGAAAGCCTTCATCGTGTCTTTGTTAAGAACCATCAGATCGTTGGGACAAATGTACATGCAAGCAGTTTTATCCTGCCCTTTGCAGCCGTCGCATTTTTCAAGGATCACAAAACTTGGCATAATTTACCTCCTAAAGGTTAGTTCAAAAACGCCATGCCAACAAACCCCAATATCGAAGCGAATTTCCCACACCTCCTTCCTCACATTGTCTGCCCGTGGGGGTATAGGCAAACAGATTTTTTCAATTTTGGCTGTTTCCGCAGACAACTAATGATCTTGCTCGAGGATTTGCATTTCTAGGTTGTCTAAATGAGGGGTATTTCCTGACCTCATGCGGCTAATGCGCAATTTTCCCCGACGATATGACCCGGCGTGAGAGTCATACCTTCCCTGTTACGCCAGGTGATGTCTGTCTTGCACCTAATGTTTTCCTCCAATTCAGATCTCGGTTTAAAGGCCTCCTGGCTGGCAGGGTTTGTGCGAAAAGTTTCGCACGCGTACATATACAAAAATGCACACCCCTGTCAAGAAAATTTTACGCGGCATTTTGCCAGCGCCAGGTTTTTAGGTATCGTTTACGCCGGAAAGGACGCTAAAGAAAGGCGTGAGGCTCAGGGCGTCATGGTTTACATTTCCTTCTCGCCAGCATTCTTCTTAGTAACATCTTTTGTTTTCATTCGCAAGTGCCCGAGAATACGTTTTTTCCATTTCACAGGGGGATGGGATTTGCAATAGTCTCTATTCTGAGAGAAAGTGCAAAAGGTATCCAGTCAAGATTGCCCTCATATTCAGTTCCGGTTCTTAATTGCTGAGGGGTGTGGTAAAACTGTCCGGCGCCCGCGTGAAGCGGAAATCAGAAATCGGAAAAAACCAGGCATGGCCGAGGTTGATCCCGCTTTTGATGGATCAGGGGGAGAGGCACCCTTTTCGGGACGGAAACTAATCTGATAATGACTGCATGCGGCCCCAGCGTTGACGCGCAAAAGGTGAAATAAACCCAGCAGCACGCTCGATTCCCGGCAAGATGTGCCATGGGTTTAAATGAGGGGATATTTTTCTTATGAGAGAATTCTGGAACTCGGCAACAGGCCGCAGGATGACCGTCCTTGTGATCCTTTCCATTCTGCTCACAGCTTTTGGCACTGCCGGATATATGCTTGTCCAAGACTACTCGTTTATCGAAGCCCTCTATATGACGATCATAACGCTTTCGACCGTGGGTTTCACCGAAGTTCACCCCCTGGACAACAGCGGCCGTATTTTCACAATGATTCTGATTCTGCTGGGCGTAAGCTTCGTTGCTTTCTCCCTGGCCTATTTCAGTCAGATTTTGCTCGATGGAAACCTTCTGGAAACATACCGGAGGCGTAGATTGAAAAAAAAGCTCGATCAACTTGAAAATCATTACATAGTTTGCGGCTACGGGGAGATGGGGGAGATAATCGTCGGGGAGCTACTTAAACACAAGATCCCTGTCGTAATCATCGAGTCCGATGAATCGGTTCTTGCCCGCTTGAGGGAAAAAAATCTGACGCACCTTTCTGGGGACTCCACAGACGAAGAAAATCTTATTTCCGCCGGGATCCGCCGTGCCAAAGGTTTGGTATCGGTAGTCCCCAAGGATTCGGAAAACGTTTTCATAGTCATCACCGCGCGCGATCTGAATAAAGACCTGCTCATATTCGCGCGCGCCAGCTCTCCAGGCACCGATAAAAGGCTTCTCAAGGCCGGGGCCAACCGGGTTGTTTCGCCATACGCCATCGGGGCCATCCGGATAGCGCACAATATACTGAGGCCCACCGTTACCGATTTCCTCGAGCTTGCCCTGTCCGGGGAGGGAATGGAACTCAGCATGGAGGAAATCCGCATTCCTGAAAATTCAAAACTGGCCGGTATGCAACTGATGGACTCCGGCGTTCGCAGCAATTATGATTTGATCGTCATGGCCATCAAGCGCGCTGATGGAGCGATGATATTCAATCCGCCTCCGCAGGAAAAATTCCAGGCCGGGGATATCCTGGTGGCAATCGGAGCAGTTGAAAACCTGTTGCGTTTCGGGCAGTCGCTGTAATATGGCTGCGGCTACCCGGCCAATCCTCCCTCTACATCTTAAGACCGCTATTTAATTTGACAAAACCGGGCTTGTTCCCATATACTGCTGAGGCGCTTGGATACCCGATAGGCGCCTCAGGAGCAAGATTTCTTACCACTCTTTTGCATGGAAAACGCGCGGCTTCACTCAATAAAGAAATAGCGACACTGTGTATAGGCGGAGGGCAGGGGAGCGTCCCTGCCGTTCAAAGACCCTGAAACGTACTCAAGCTGATGGAGGTACGCCTGTGAACTATGAGAATATTCTTTTTGAGATTCACGATGGTGTGGGGGTCATGACGTTTAACAGGCCAAAAGCCCTGAACGCTCTCAATGCATCCACGCTGGACGAGGTTGCCGATGTGATAAGGCGTGTGGCTCGGGATGACGCAATTCGCGTGCTGGTATTTACCGGGGCCGGAGACAAAGCGTTCGTGGCTGGAGCCGATATAACCGAGTTCCTCGGCTTTAACCCTTTGACTGCCCTTTTTTTTGCAGAAAAGGGCCAGCGGATTTTCTTCGAGATCGAAGAGCTTCCCAAGCCCGTTATCGCGTGTGTGAACGGTTTTGCACTTGGGGGCGGGCTCGAAATCTCAATGTCCTGCGATTTTATCTACGCTTCCGACAGGGCGAGATTCGGCCAGCCGGAAGTAAATCTTGGGCTCATTCCCGGATTTGGCGGAACGCAGAGGCTCTCGCGTCTGGTGGGCCGCGCCAAGGCAAAAGAGATGTGCATGACCGGAGAAATGATAGATGCTCAGCAGGCCAAAGACCTTGGCCTTGTGGCCAAAGTTTTTCCGGCTGACCAGCTTTTCGATGAAACCATGAAAGTCGCGCGCTTGCTTGCCTCCAAATCCATGGCGGTACTCAGGTCCATAAAGAAAGTTGTCAACTCCGGCGCTGACGTGGACCTGAGAAATGGCTGCGCCCTTGAGGCTGAAGCCTTCGGAGTCTGTTTCGGAATGGAGGATATGAAGGAAGGTGTTTCCGCTTTTCTAGAAAAACGTAAGCCCCAGTTCAAGGGAGCCCTGACAAAATAAACCTGTACCCCACGGAGGAAATCAACATGAATTTCGAGCTGACGGACGAGCAAAAGATGATTCAGGAAATGGCCCGCAAGTTTGCCGAGCGGGAAATCAAGCCTGTTGCTGCCGAATTCGACCGGACCCACGCCCATCCTGCTGAAATATGCGCAAAAATGGGGGAACTGGGCCTTATGGGCGTAACAATTCCGGAAGCATATGGCGGGGCGGGAATGGACTACGTCTCCTATGCCCTGTCGACGATCGAAATATCCAAAGCATGCGCCTCGTGCGGGGTCATCATGAGCGTTTGCAACAGTCTCTACAATTTTCCGGTATACGCTTACGGCACAGAGGAGCAGAAGCAAAAATACCTGCGTCCCGTCGCAAGCGGTCAAGCGCTTGGCTGCTACGGACTGACCGAAGCGGGCGCAGGCTCCGACCCGGCAGGAATGTTGACTACGGCGGTTCTAAAGGGCGATGAATGGGTGATAAACGGAACCAAGCGATTTATCACCAGCGGAAATGTTGCAAGATACTGCGTCCTGGCTGCGATTACCGATAAGTCCGCCGGGTACAAAGGTATAAGTTCCTTCGTTATAGATTTCGAAAATACGCCTGGCTTTCACGTGGGCAAAGTCGAGGAAAAGCTCGGAATTACCGCCTCCGGGACGTCGGAACTGGTCTTCGAGGACGCTCGCATACCGGCGGAAAACCTGCTGGGCAAACCCGGCCAGGGTTTCAGGCAAATGCTTACCACCCTTGATGGGGGGCGCATCGGAATCGCTTCCCAGGCGCTTGGAATCGGTAGGGCCGCCCTGGAAGACTCACTTGAATATAGCAAAACCCGTGAGCAGTTCAAGCAGCCCATTTCCGGTTTTCAGGCCATCCAGTTTAAGCTCGCCGATATGGCCACGCAACTGGACGCGGCTGAGCTGTTGATCCTGCGCGCGGCGTGGCTCGAGGACAATAAGAAGCCCTACGAAAAAGAATCGGCAATGGCCAAGCTCCTCGCTTCGGACACCGCAATGTGGGCCACTGTCGAAGGGGTGCAGATTTTTGGCGGATATGGATACTGCAAAGAGTACCCGGTGGAAAGGCATATGCGCGACGCTAAAATCACGCAGATCTACGAAGGCACCAACGAAATAATGCGCCTCGTGATCGCGCGAAATATCCTCAAGGACAGGTAGAGAAGAAGTGAGAAAATCATATGATCGGGAAAACGATTGAGCAAATCAGGCTCAACGAAACCGCCGAGTTTTCAAAGACGGTTTCCGAATCTGACGTCTACCTTTACGCAGGTGTGACCGGTGATTTCAATCCCGCTCATATCAATGAAGAGTATGCGCGGGAAACTTTTTTCAAAACAAGGATCGCTCACGGCATGCTGGCGGCAGGGCTCATCTCGACTGTCCTGGGAACGCGTCTGCCGGGTCCTGGTTCCGTTTATGTCAGGCAGGAGCTTAATTTCCTCGCTCCAGTCAGAATTGGCGACACGGTGACCGCGCGCGTCGAAGTAATCGAGATCATGAGCGAGAAAAAACAACTGAGGTTAAGAACTACCTGTTCATCGCAGGACGGAACGCTGGTTTTGGACGGCGAAGCCATAATCAGTCCACCCCGCCCGAAAAAGGCCGAAACCGCGAAATGAGCAGGCGCCGGAGATCGGTTATTGCGTAATGCCAGGGAACAGGGGCGGGGTTTTTCTGCGAGCCGGGAAATCCCAGCCCCTTTTTCAACAGGGTGATGAAAAAGGATTGGAATTCCCAAATCAGGGCGAAAAACCCTATAGACGTCACCCCGGCGAAAGAGACTGTGTCGCATCCCCCCTTTCCTAAAGGGGGGCAGGGGAGATTGTGATTCTCTGATACTACATAGGCACCTAAAATCCCCCTCGATCCCCCTTTACAAAAGGGGGAAGCAAAACCTTGTTCCGTGGGATTTGCCCGGGCTTTACTGAATTACGACACAGTCTCTTCCGCCGGAATGACGAAATCATTAGCAATTTTCAGACGTTTCTCCCACCAGAGCGCCCTTTTCCATCATCCTGCTAAAGCTTTGCTACGGTGACACTATGAAGTCCAGGCGGCAACCGTCTTGCCGGCCGTCAATGCATCATCAATTCTCCTTGTCGTCACTTATCCGTTTCTTTGACGAGTTCACAATCGAATTTAGAAACTGCAAGGGAAGACAGAAATCTCCTGTAATCATCCAGCGAATCGTACGGCCCGTGGACTCCCATCATGGAGCGCCAGTTGCTGCCGGCGGCGTAGTCTATTATGTAGAGCTTTCCATCCACTCTAAAGGATGCGACCCAATGATGGGGCGGGCCCTGCCTGTTCTTGATGAACACTATTTTTGCCTGGTAAGCCGGGTTGATTCTGTTCAGAGCGTCCTTGGCGAACAGGGCGCCGTCCTGGCAGATACCCGATTTAGACTTAAAGGACTGTTCCGGGGTTTGGGGCTGCCATCCATGGACCATCTTGCTTTTGCCCATGTCGTAAGTGAATTCTTTGTGCATCCAGTCGGCTACGTCTTTATAGGAGGTCCAGCGAGCCACAGTCTGCTCGTATGTGGCAGAGTCCCCCGCGCCGGCGATCCCTGGAAACGCGATCGTCATTGTAAATGGGACCAGAAACAGAAACATTGCTGAGACCCAAGAATTTTTCTTCATTGAGATGATACTCCTGAATCAATTATGGAGGGTTTGGAGTAGAGGAGGTGGAAACCGGAATGAGTCGGTGTCAGCCTAAGAACCCCGCCACGCTGAGCGTCGAGATTGAGGCGTTCTGCGTGCATAGTGCCGCTGCAATGAGCAAGCCGCCATAATTAAAGGGCTTTGCGATGGAGATGATGGGATTCGAACCCACGACCTCAGACTTGCGAAGCCTGCGCTCTCCCAACTGAGCTACATCCCCGGTGTTCGGAACATACCCTCTTCCGCATGCGGTGTCAAGAATCACCGGCGCAAATCACCAGCGCAGAACAGTTTCCATGCAGGTCCCAAATGGCGATAACGGAAAGAGGCGGATTTGAGCTTTGGGGCTAAAAGCGCCGGCAAAACTGCGGGTGTCTCATCCGGTAATCCCGGATGGACGCCAGGCTGGTCAGAACAGCCTCTTTACCCAGACGAGGCTCAGGTTAATGCCGACGTCATATTTGCAGAAGCGCTCTATCCCGCATGGATCGGGTGAGGCGTGCTTGAGGTCAAGCAAACGGTCGAAATCCTTCTCTATGACTATGTTGCAGAAATCGACGGGAACCGAGCGAACCAGACCCAGTTCCTCTTCGTTCCAAAGGGTGCCGGCAATGTCCCCCACTCCAATCTCCAGCATATCGGTTCCACAAACCTTGAAACACGCTCCACAGGTGCAGCGGTGGATCGAGTCGAAGTCAGTCGGTATGTGATGGCCGTTATCGCAGAAAGGGCAGATTATGACGTGGATACCGCTCACCCTTCTGGCGTGGGTCTTTGCACTTATTGACTTGAAAAGCTCTTTGTTTTTAAATTTCATTGTGCGCCTGCCGCATCACGAATTGCGCTCGAGCCAGGGTGGCCTGAGTCATGAATTAACGTTTCGGCTTGAAATAAAACCGGAAATTTGACATAAAAAACTAATCTCACCAGAATCATTTGCAAGTCATCACCATTTGGAAAAGGAGTGTCTTTTTGGGCGGCATTCATACATCTTCCGACAAGGTAAAGTCAATCCTGAAAATACTCGACGAATTTTATCGCGACGCAAAATGTTCGCTCGACTTCCATGACCCGCTCCAGCTCTTGATCTCGACCATTCTCTCAGCCCAGTGCACCGATGAGCGGGTAAATAAGGTTGCACCGGCCTTGTTCGAAAAGTATCACTCTGCCAGGGCGTATGCCGAGGTCCCCATAGAGGAGCTCGAACAGGACATCAAATCCACGGGTTTCTATCATAATAAGGCGCTGGCCATCAAAGAGTCATGCAAGATTCTGGCCAACCGGTTTAACGGCCAGGTGCCTCCGGACCTCGAAAAATTGGTCGAACTGCCCGGAATAGGACGAAAAACGGCAAACGTAGTATTGGGCAATGCTTTCGGCATTCCGGGAATCGCCGTCGATACGCACGTTGCGCGGGTGTCGGCACGGCTTGGTTTGACCCGCGAAAAGGACCGGGACAAAATCGAGCAGGACCTGATGGCCCTTATTCCGAAGGAGAGATGGATCAAATTCTCTCATCAGTTGATCCAGCATGGCAGAACCATTTGCGTCGCCCGGAAGCCGAAATGTTCCATCTGCCCTTTACGTCCTCACTGCGTCTATGGGCTGGATGAATCGACGCCGAAGGCCTGAATTCAGCTTAAATCAGCATAATCCGGCCAATTTTATCACCGTCTGCCAGCCGCCAATTCACGGTGTCGCCGTTCTTTCCCAAACCCGCCTCATCTTGAGACCTTAACCTCCGCCGCCTGGGCCCTCGGGACGGAGGGAATCATGTTCTGAGGCTCTCCAAGAACGAACTCGCCTTTTTCGATCCAATTCCTGAGAATCTCGGCGATCTCTTTTGCGCGGACATAGCTGGAGAGCGGCACAGTTGGGATTTCTCTGCCCTCGACCCTGATCGTTCCGGAGCGCAGTTGGGCGTAATTGACTTCACAAATCGGGTCCTGCAGTGTGAAACTGTAGTCCTTTACCTGGGTAACGATATCTTCGTCGGAAACGCCAGTAAACTGGGCCATCTCCTCATCCAGGATGGGGATAGGAATCCCGACCCCGACCACCAGAGAGGACCCGTAGCCCAGGATACTCGCGCCCATGAGCCATCGCGGACTCATCTCCTTGAGGTCGCCGATCAGCATCAGCGTACCTGCCGGGCTGCGAGGGGTCCCATTTGGAAGCCGCGCCGTTTCGGGTCTGTGCTGAGTGCCGTGCCAGGTTATGAAGCCCTGGGCGCCTCCCAGGAAGATTCGCGTACCCAGGCCAAGGGTCTTGTAATAGGGATCGTTCAGTAAGGGGCTGAGCTGACCGGCTGAGCAATAATTGGCGTTCCCAAGGTTGGGCTTCAGTGTGCCCATGTATGTGTAAATTGTCTTCCTGGAGACGTTAACGGCGCAATTGTAGTTTTGATAGGCGTTCCGCGGATTGCACAACGTTGCGGAGGGAAGCTCCTTCAATGTAAAATTCTTTTCGAAATAACGATTGGGATAGCAGTCGGTCCCATAGGCTTCCGCGCGAAGGTGCACCGCTTTTCCGCTCACCAGGTCCTGAATGACGTGCCCGCCGCCGTATTCGAACGCGCCTGGGTGAATTTTGTTAAGAGGGTCATCGGCATCCGGTTCAGTTGCGCCGATGTAGATATCTACAGCGGCAAGGCCTGCATAGGCTGGAACATTATTGAGCCAGACCTTTGACGCCTTTATGGGCGGACTGGTATGTCCGAAATTTATGAAGGCGCCCGAGGAACACATGGGAGCAAAAGTCCCGGTGGTCACCACGTCCACCTCCTTTGCAGCCCTTGCAACTCCCTTCTTCCTCACTATTTCGACCATATCCTGCGCCGTAACCACGACAGCCAGGCCTCTGCGTATCTTTTCGTTTATCTCCCGGTAAGTTTTACTTGTTCCCATTGTCTGCGCCCAATCCTGCTGTTGGTAAAAAAAGCCATTGTAAACCAAAATGTTACTCGGAGGATGATAACCTTCAGCCGCGATGATGACAACCGATCAGAGGGGGATATCGTCACCTTCCGGCCGGGATGCAATATCGTCACCTCCGCAAATATCTGCATTATATGGATTGTACACTTCGGGGACGCGGTCCTCGAAGCAGGGGATAGTCTTTCGAAAGTCGCTCATCTCGAAAGGGTTGAGCGCCCTCACAATGGACTGCTCATCCTGTCCGGCCTGGGCAAGAACAGTTCCCAGGGGTGAAATGATTGCCGAAGCGCCGCCCCAGGTGATTTTCTCCTCGGCGCCGCATCCGTTGCAGCCGACCACGAAGAGTTGATTCTCAATCGCGCGGGCGCGCAGGAGCAACGACCAGTGTTCGATCCTCACAAGAGGCCAGAGGGCTGACACGCAGATTATTTCCGCTCCGTCGAGCGCCATTTTTCTGGCAAGCTCTGGAAAACGTAGATCGTAGCAAATCATCATACCGATCTTTCCGATGGAGGTTGAAAAGACCTGCGCAGATGTCCCGTAACCGAAATGCCTTTGCTCGTTGTAGAGCGAAAATAGATGAACTTTCCGATACTTTCCTGCAATCCTGCCAGTGCTGTCTATAAGATAACCGGTGTTGAATATCGTTTTGCCGGCTGCCTCGGGAAGGCTGCCGACAATCACAAGGCGCTTATCTAAAGCAATCTTGCACATTCTGTCCAGGATCGCAGGCGTTTTCTCAGCCATCTCCCTCAGGACCGGATATGGAAAAGAGCAGGACCACATCTCTGGCAGGACCGCCAACCGGCATTTTCCGGCGGCAAGCTCAAGGAGCATGCCCTCCGCTGTCTCGCAATTGCGTTGAACTTCGCCGGGTTTAATCGAGAACTGACAACACCCGGCGACGATATCCCGCATAATTGAGCGCTCCAGTGCATTTTGTTCTTGAACTATTTGCGATAAGCGGTTTTCATTCCCCCCGATATCGGACTTCAAAACTCTTCTACTGTTCCGCGAGCCGCTCCGATATTCGATAATCTGTTCAATTAACCGGAGAAAGCGAATATGTCCGAACAAAAGAACGATGTGTTTCAAAAACCGGCCCCCGCCGCGCCAATTCGAAATCCGTATATCATGAATTTCCTCAAAGTGCTGGTGGAAAAAAAAGGGGAGCAGCATCAGACCGAGGATCTCAAAAAACTCCTGGGCGATATGTACCGGCTCTTCGAAGCCATGCTTGGACAGAATATGGTAAATGCGCTGCCCGAGGAGGTGAGAAAACAATATCTCGCAATGGCTGAAGATCTGCCAAATCTGAACTACAAAAAAATTGGCGCCGTTTTCGATGAAAACGTCAAGCATTACGAGCGGATTATGAAGGATACGATGAAGCAGTTTGCCGAGATCTATTTTGAAAACAGGCAGTTCAGCCTGGAGCATTATCCCGTCGAACTGCAATCGGAGTAACAGAAAGCCGTGCGCTGAAGCTTGAGTGGGATATCGGAAAATAATACCGGTGGAGAATGAAATGCAGGAAGACAAGACTATCTGCCCACATTGCAATCATAAAATGCAGAGGTGGAGGACCCCGCCCGTTTCGACCTGGAGCGCGGAATATTTTTATGTCTGCTTCAATGACAAATGCCCTTATTACGTTAAGGGCTGGAAGCACATGCAGAAATCGACCGCGGTCGGCTGTTCGTACCGGCACAGGTACGATCCTGATACCGGCGCGTGCGGCCCGCTTCCTGTCTGGTCCCCGGACGCCGGTAAAGACCAGATAATTGAATAAATCCGGGTCTAAAGAAGGGTGAAGGGGTGAACATTCCGCTCTTCAGGTTCGCTCCGGGCTTCCCGCTTTATCCAATCTGCCGGCTGTCTTTGCTGCGCTCTCTCAAGGCAACCTGCGCGGCCGCCAGCCTGGCAATGGGCACGCGAAACGGCGAACAGCTAACGTAATTGAGTCCGAGATTGTGGCAGACAGCAATTGATTTTGGGTCACCTCCGTGTTCTCCGCAAATTCCCACTTCCAGGTCAGGGCGCGTTTTTCGACCCAACTCCACGGCCGTTTGCATCAGTTTCGCCAACCCTATCTCGTCAATGCTTTCAAACGGGTTTTCGGGCAAAATCCCCTGTTGTATGTAGTCGATCAGGAATCCCTTTTCGGCATCATCCCTGCTTATTCCGTAAAGCATCTGAGTAAGATCGTTGGTGCCGAAGGAGAAAAACTCTGCATGCTCGGCGATTTCGTCTGCGGTAAGCGCTGCGCGCGGGACTTCGATCATGGTGCCGAACTTGTAGTCGATCGTTGCTCCGTACTCCTCCATGACCTCTTTTGCAACCGTTTCGAGGGCATTTCTTTGCGTTATCAGTTCATTGACGTGAGCAGTGAGCGGGATCATAATCTCAGGGAGCACATCTACCCCCTGCTTCGCGCAGTGACAGGCGGCCTCGAAGATGGCCCTGACCTGCATCTTTGTCAATTCAGGCATCATTATCCCCAGGCGCACGCCGCGCAGACCAAGCATGGGATTGGCTTCCCGCAGGGTCTCCACACGCCTGAGGATGTGCTCGTCTTCTTCGATCTTGTGCAACAGTTCGTCGATTTCTTGCAAATTCCTGGCATGGAGCACGCGGATCTTGCTATCCGTAAGCTCTCTCATAAGCTGTTCGAACCCGGGCAGGAATTCATGCAGCGGAGGGTCGATCAGGCGAATTATCACCGGCAACCCATCCATGGCCTCAAAAAGACCGATGAAATCCTCTCTTTGGAATGGCAGCAGCCCATCTAAAGCCTCACGCCTTACGGTAGGCTCATTGGTCATGATCAACTTCTGTACCAGAGGAAGGCGCTCAGCCTGGAAGAACATATGCTCGGTGCGGCAAAGGCCGATGCCGCTGGCGCCATACTCGCGGGCGCGTTTGGCGTCATGAGGGTAGTCGGCGTTGGCCCAGACGCCAAGCCGCCGGAAGCCGTCAGCCCATCGGAGCAGTTTCATAAGCCATGGATCGGAGATGTCGGGCACCATCGTTTCCACTTGCCCCAGGAAAACCTCTCCTGTGGAGCCGTCGACTGAAATCCATTCCCCTTCGTGGATGAGCTGGTCGCCAACCGTCATCAGATGCCGTCCGATATCAATCTCCAGTGCAGCAACGCCGACCACGGCGGGCTTGCCGAACTGGCGCGCAACCAACGCCGCATGGCTGGTTCGGCCACCGCGGCTGGTAAGAATTCCTTCGGCTGCCAGCATCCCGTGCACGTCATCGGGCTTGGTCTCCGGCCGGACCATGATCACCTTTTTGCCTTCCTTTTTGGCCCAGCTTGCGGCCAGATCCGCATTGAAAGCGACCATACCCACCGCCGCGCCGGGAGACACATTCAAACCGCTGGCCAGCAATCTGCCCTCACCCTTTGCGGCCCTTTTGGAAGAGGTATTGAACTGTGGGTGCAGGAAAAAGTCCACCTGCTCGGGAGTGACGCGCATAACGGCTTCCTCCCGGGTTATCAACCCATCTTCGGCCATATCAGCAGCGATACGAACAGCGGCCTGAGCGGTCCGCTTGCCGCTGCGCGTCTGCAACATCCACAGGACGCCGCGCTCGACTGTGAATTCGATATCCTGCATGTCACGGTAATGTTGTTCGAGTTTGCTGGTGATCTCCACAAACTGGTTCCAGGCCAGCGGCATCGTCTGAGCCATTTGCTCAACCGGGTAGGTTACCCGGATGCCTGCAACTACGTCTTCACCCTGGGCGTTGATCAGGTAGTCGCCCTCTATCTTTTTCTCACCGGTTGTTGCGTTGCGGGTCATCGCCACGCCGGTGGCGCTGTTCTCGCCCATGTTGCCAAACACCATTGTCTGGATATTCACGGCGGTGCCCAGGTCGTGAGGAATTTTCGCTGCATTTCGGTAATCGACTGCACGCTTGCCGTTCCAGGACTTGAACACGGCCTCCGTTGCCAGGCGAAGCTGCTCATAAGGATCGGCAGGAAAACAGATATGGCTGTAACGCTGGAATATATCGCTGAAGCGGTCTATAACGGCTTTCCAGTCATCAACCGTAAGTTCGGTGTCGCTCTTTGCTCCGCGCGCTTTCCGGAACTCGGCTATGACCTCCTCAAACGGTTCGGTCGGCAAGCCCACCACCACCGAACCGAACATCTGGATGAGACGGCGGTAAGAGTCATAAACGAAGCGGGGGTCCCCTGTCGCCTCGATCATACCCCTGACCGTATCGCCGTTGAGTCCGATATTGAGCACCGTGTCCATCATCCCGGGCATGGAAAACTTCGCCCCCGAGCGGCATGAGACGAGCAAAGGGTTCTTGCTGTCCCCGAATTCTTTGCCGGTCTTCTCTTCAACTTCGGCCAAAGCTGTTAACTCCTGCTCCCATATTTGCTCCGGGAATTTCATACCGGCAAGGTAGGAGTTGCAGGCCTCTGTGGTCACCGTAAAACCGGGAGGGACAGGCAATCCGAGCCGGGTCATATCGGAAAGACCGGCGCCTTTGCCACCCAGCAGTCCTCGAACATTTTCCCAGTCACCACCAATGTAAGACGTTACCTGGTCCAGTTCGTCGAATAAATAAACCCACTTTTTCGCCATGGTCGGTGCTCCTTTTTTGTGCAACTTTATCGTTGTGCGATTATGTGGATAGTTCATGCCTCTGTCAACACTCTCTTTTTCCCCTTCTCAAAAAACCCTTGATTATGAAGCTGTGATCGTCGAAAACAGTGAAGATTTCCAATTCAGCAGACAGGAGCACCAGATGATTCGCAAAAGCGACGTTCTTAAATACCACAGCGAAGATAGGGCCGGAAAAATCGAAGTCAAACCGACAAAGCCGTGTTTTACTCAAAGAGATCTTTCGATGGCGTACACGCCTGGGGTCGCCGAGCCATGCAGGGAGATCGAGGGTGATCCCGGGAAGGTATTCGACTATACCGCGAAGGGAAACCTTGTGGCGGTCATCACCAATGGCACGGCCGTACTGGGGCTGGGCGACATCGGCCCGTTGGCCGCAAAGCCCGTCATGGAAGGCAAGGCCGTTCTGTTCAAGAGATTTGCTGATATTGACGTTTTTGACATAGAGCTGAATACGAAAGACCCTGACGAGGTGATCCAGGTAGTAAGGCTGCTCGAGCCGACCTTCGGAGGTATCAACCTCGAGGACATCAAGGCCCCTGAATGTTTTTACATTGAAGAGCGTCTCAAGGAAACGATGAAAATCCCGGTTTTCCATGACGATCAACATGGCACGGCCATAATTTCGGCGGCGGCCCTTCTCAACGCTCTCGAAATACAGCGCAAAAGGATCGATGAGGTAAAGGTGGTGGTCCTGGGGGCCGGGGCGGCCGGAATTGCCTGTGCGGGCCTCTATCTGCAACTCGGGGTCAAGAAAGAGAATTTGTTCCTGGTGGACTCCAAAGGCCTTATCTATGACGGCCGAAAAGAAGGGATGAATCCTTATAAAGATCGGTTCGCAAACGGTGAAAAGCCAATGTCCCTGGCCGAGGTGATGAAGGGGGCCGACGTTTTCGCCGGCTTTTCGGTGGCTGGACTGGTTTCAAAAGTGATGGTGAAGAGCATGGCTGCAAGGCCGATCATTTTCGCTCTGGCCAATCCGGACCCGGAAATCGGCTACCATGATGCAACAAGCGTTCGCAGTGACCTGATTATGGCTACGGGGCGCTCTGATTTCCCCAATCAGGTAAATAACGTACTCGGTTTCCCTTATATCTTTCGGGGCGCGCTGGACGTGAGCGCCGTTGCCATCAACGATGAGATGAAAATTGCGGCGGTAAGGGCGCTTGCCGATCTTGCAAAGGAAGACGTCCCCGATTCCGTCCTCAAAGCCTACGGCAAGGATATGCTGGAATACGGGCCAAACTATATCATTCCCAAGCCGTTCGACCCGCGTGTGCTCATCAGGGAAGCGCTTGCAGTGGCAAAGGCGGCGGTTGAATCCGGGGTTGCCCGAAAGCCGATAATTGACTGGGATGAATACCGCGATCGGCTGGAAAGTCACCTGGGCCGCGCTCAGGAAATCATGCGGCGCATCATTCATAAGGCAAAGCGGGACCCCAAGCGGATAGTTTTCCTTGAAGGCGTGGATCCCAAAATATTGAGGGCTTGCCAGATCATTTTGGATGAGGGGATCGCAAAACCCATCCTGCTCGGCAACCGGGCGGTGATTCGAAAAAAGGCGGCCGAATTGCACCTCGATCTCAACGGAGCAACGGTGGTCGATCCGCACAAATTCGACCGGATAGAGGAATACACGTCGGATTTTGTCAAAGTGCGTTGCCGAAAAGGAATTACGCCTCAGGAGGCTAGAAAGCTGCTCAGCACCAGCAACAATTATTTCGGGGCCATGATGGTAAGGATGTGTGACGCCGACGGCCTGGTTGGCGGAGTAAACCAGTATTATCCGGATACGATCAGACCCGCGCTTCAGACGCTGCCGCTATTGAAGAGCACTTCAGTTATCGCCGGCGTGTACATGATGGTTTTTCAGAAAGATGTAATATTTTTTGCCGACACTACTGTAAATATTGACCCTACGGCTGAGCAGTTGGCTGAGATAGCTATCTGCACCGCAGACACGGTTAAACAACTCGATATTCAGCCTCGAATCGCCATGCTCTCGTTCAGCAACTTCGGGAGCACACGCCACCCGCGCGCCGAAAAGGTCGCCGAGGCGACTCAGATCGTCAAACAGCGCCGTCCCGACATCGTGATAGACGGGGAGATGCAGGCCGATACGGCTGTTGTGCCCGAGATTCTGAACGGGCTCTATGAATTTAACACGCTTAAGAGAAAGGCCAACGTGTTGATCTTTCCATCGCTTGAAGCCGGCAATATCGCCTACAAGCTGATGGCGCGGCTTGGAGGCGCAAAGGCAATCGGTCCGATCCTTATGGGAACCAGTGAAGCGATTCACGTCTTGCAGCGCAACTGTGACGTAGAGGACGTAATCAATACGACCGCCCTTGCCGTGATCGACGCTCAAGAGCACAAGAAGTGCTTCATTACCGAACAGGTCGGCAGGGCGTAATATGATGATTGCTAATCCGCATCCGGTATGATGCAGGAGTGACAGTACAGGACAATTGAATGCAGCCGGGGTGCTGTCCGACCGTAACCTCCATGCCGCGATACGCGTGCTTATGGGCAAATTACGGCTTTGTCCGCCAGAAAGAGATGGGTTTCGCTTCGCTTTACCCATCCTACGCACTGATAAATTATTGCTTGATTAACGAGAAGACGCATGTTGCCAGACCATAGCCAAATACTTTGTGGGCATAGAAATAGCGTTCTGCCCAACCGCCAAGATGTGTGTCGTAATTCCTTTTATCCAATTGGATGATAGGCAGCAGCAGATCCAGACTATAGATAAAACACCATAGGGGGCCCTTGAGCTTTCCCTGGAACGTGTATAGGGCTATCAGCCAACCAGCCGCAACAAACACACCGACCAGGGACCAAAAGGTACGGTACCCGTAGCCAAAGAAGAACCCATACACAGCCAACCCAAACCAATTCCGCCATTGTCGCCGGTCCCATGCTCGTTTTTGTTCTCGTTTTTTACTTGCGATAAGTATTTCGTTGGCGTTATCTGGGAACCCCATTTTTTTCAAAACGTCGGCAAGCTGCTCGTAAGACTGGGGAGAGTAGGTTTTTTGCTTCCCCAACCATTGTGTTAGCCAATTAAAAGGGCGGTACGCCATATTACTAGTTTCGTTTTCGCTAGTGCCAATCAAACGGTTGTACTTGAAACCATCCAACTCCAGGTTTGGCGGCCAAGAGCCCTTTAAATCCTGTAGAGCACCAACTTCAGTGTTCCGGAGAGTCAGCTTGGAGTCTCCCATCACCCATTGTGTTTCTCGCCCGTATTCGTCTCGCCCGAGCCTTAATTCTCCTCCAACATGGGTGCCTGCCAGATCAAGGGAATTAAACGCAGCTCCCGAAATGGACAAGTCCCATTCGATTCGAGATGAATTAATAGATACTCGATTGGCAAACTCCGCCCCATCATTCATGTTGAGATTGCTGCCGATTTTCATGCTGTTCATGCTCAGATTGCCGAAAAACTTGGAGTTAAACATATCCACGCCGCCCTTTATCTCAGCGTCTCGAAGCTCCACCTCGGCAAACCATGCTCCATCGCGCATGAAGAGATAGCCGCCCACTTTCATGCCGTTCATGTCCAGCTTGCCGCCAAACTTGGACTTAGACATATCCACGCCGACGTCTATCTTAGCGGAGTGAAGATCCACCTCGGCAAACTCCGCCCCACCGCGCATAAAGAGATAGCCGCCCACCTTCATGCCGTTCATGTTCAGCTCGCCGGCAAACGTAGACTCTGACATATCCACGTCGCCATCTATCTTAGCGGCTCGAAGGTCCACCTCGGCAAACTCCGCCCCGGGGCCCATAAAGAGATCGCCGCTCACCTTCATGCCGTACATGCTCAGCGTGCCTCTAAATTTAGAACCGGCCAGAGAAACAAATTGAGAGGTCTTCAACCGGGCCAGGGTAACATCTTTTAAGAAAGTACAGCCTAATAAGCACAGGCCTTGAGTAAGAGCCGCATCAGACAAATCAACAGGCTCGACGAACGATGCACCCACAATTCTCGCACCCTTATACGTCAGGGCGCTGCGGTAGGGTTCACGAAGCAAGATGGTCTTGAGGAATTCAGGTCGCAGTACATTGCTGTTCGGCCATTCCTTGAAGTCCGCATCCTCTCCAACGCAAACTCTTTCCCATACCCATTTTTCCTGAGGCGACCAGCCCTTTTGTGGCGGCACTCTGCAAACTTCACCCGGCAGAGAGGGTTGTCCTTTCGAATCTTTCTCAGCAGAGTACGAACATACAGAGCCGACTGCGGCCAGTAAAAAGAGCGCAACGGAAGAAAGGGTCATTACTAAATACAAGCTCTTACGGTGCATGGTGTCCCGTCCTTTTGCTCAGGGCTCACTTAAGGTAAGGAACTGATGGAAAGGGGATGAAAGAAGTGCCACCCTGGTGAGGGCTTAACACTGCCTCCAGCTCGTCGTCGCCGGCTTAGCGAGCCCGCAAGAATGACTGGCTTGTCCTGTGCAATCGTGTAACATCTGAAGTGCTCTTGGTGTTTTGGATGCCTTTGTCAAGGCCGTCTAAACCTCGGTCTTTCGTATCGGCGGTGACGGATCAACCCCTTAATGACCGAACCGGATCACTGGAGAACGCGCCGGCTTTCCATACCGGTGTAAGTTGAAGCTCAGGAGATAGGTGGACACGATACGCATCATGCGCCGGCGTTGTGAACAAGTGTACCAGAGAATTCAATTTAAGGGATTTTTTTAGTGAAGAGGTGCTTAAGGATCGGCAACTTGGCGCAATGGCTTGATTTTATCAGGTCTAAATACATTATAACGTTAGGATATTCTGATTCCATGCAGCCTCAACTTCCATGCCGCGTTACGCGTGTTCATGGGCAAATTACGGCCTTGTCCGCCAGAAAGCGATGGGTTTCGCTTCGCTTTACCCATCCTACGCACTACGCACTGGAAGGGGAAAGCCCACACCCAGGGCAGGGGATCGGTTTCAGTGCTAAAAATGAGCTTTTAAGGGTATAATAACCCCCGTTTTTTAGAACATTTTCTTCGGAGACAGATACCTGGCTTGGCCGACCCCATTTTTACGATAGGGGTAAATTTCCCCCGGGGTCAAACCACCCTTGCAGGTTCAGCTTGCCCTTTATGCGGCACCCAACCTGTAGACTTATGCTATATTCGGCGTGACATTTCTCCAGCCTCAGGACGAGAGCAATGCTGACACGCATTTCCAGTTCAATCTGGTGGACCTGCAGTTAGTGGCATAGCCTTTCAACTTTTTGATTACCAATGACAAGTAAATAGCAGCCCTTCAAACATGGTTCTCTCAAATCCGATTTCTTCCGCCCTGAAGGTTTCCCCCATAAAAAAAGGCATCCGGAGCCGTGAACGCGATTGGAAACGAGAACCTCAAAAAACCTCAAATTCGAGCGGCCTTGGCCTCCATATGGGCTTCTTACAGCCATACCGTGGCACCTTCCTTGTCCGTTAGGACTTTGTTGAGAATCTCTGCCGCCCTTTCATTTTGCACTTGCCAATAAGCAGGGTCCCCGCCCTCCTCGAGTCGGTAAGCTGTGCATTCATCGCACGAGAAACCTGACCATCCCTGTTTTACGGCCCTATCGAGACAGGCGCCGTAGTCTTGGCACATGACATGCCGATGGACTTTCTTGGCGGTTGTAAATTGCTTCTCGGGAGTCGGATTACATCGAAGGGAAGGATACGCGTAAAGGGTTGCCATGTCATTCTCCCGCACGCCCTGCGTTCTAATTTAGAAGAAAATAGAAAGGCACGACTCATCGCCGGTCGTGGGTACTATTTAAGTCCAGCGGATAGGGTTAATCCCCCATAGTGTAATCGGAGCAATGAGTGCTTGCCTAAAGAGATAAATGGCCGATGCCTGGCGAAGAACGTGGAATGATACTCCCAAAATTACCGCACTCTACAACACGCCTGTTCATGGGACAGCCGCGGACATCACAAAGAAGGCGCTGGGCCTGCTCCCTCAAAGATTGGCGGACACTGGAGCCAAGATCATTGGAACGGTGCATGACGAAATCATTCTCGAAGTTCCTGAAGGGGTGGCAAGGGAAGTTGCTGTGATTCTCAAGGAGACCATGATTCAGGCCGGCAAAGCCTATCTCGGTAAATTTCCGGTTGAAGTGGGGGCTACGATTGGGGAGACATGGGCGGAAAAGTAAGAGTACAGCCGATTATCGCCATTTCGCCAAATCAGGTAGGCCGTGCAGGGTGGGATTGTCAACGTGGGAGCTTGGTTTCGAGCGCCATGGCGATTTTATTCTTCAGTTCGGTCAAATCAAAGCTCTTTATAACATAGAAGTCGGCCGCAATCGATTTCATGTCTTCTTTGAAGGTATCGTATGCAGTCGAGAGTATAACGGGCAGGTCATAAAATTATAGCTGTCATTCAGTGGTATTTGTCAAGAGCTATTAAGAGCATATTGTAAACATCAGTTGCTGAAAGGCCAAGGGGTTCTTTCCATATCCGGATACAATGGCTCAATTTTGCCCATTGTATCCAGATTTATCCGTTCCGTTAAAAATCGTAATCATAGGTGTCGTCTTTAGCTGGTTTAATATCCTTCATCATAACTACTACATCCATGGGCATGTTGTCTCTGTCTTTGGCCATGTTCGGGATAACTGCAGCACGGTAGAACCCTGCTCTGGTGAAGGCGTTGATCGCCGATGTGCTGATGTCCGGGATTTCGGCGAGAAGTTTTTCGATCCCCAGTTTGTATGCCATATCGGCGAGTTCCTCGATCATCAGATGTCCAAGACCAACATTGCGGTAGTCTTTGTGGACAAAGACCCGCACGGTTCCCAGGTGCCATTTCCAGCCGGATCGGCGGCGATTGATGGTGGCATCGGCGATGATTTTGCCCTCCTTTATCGCCAGGATGGGCAGCGTCCTGTCGTAATCAAGGTTCTTCGCCCATTTTTCAATGAGGAGGGTGCTTTGGACATCATCACGCAAAAGTCGTGCATCTTCTTTTGAAACCGCTTGGAAAAACTCATACAACGCACCCTGATCTTCTGCTACCATTGGGCGCAGAAGAATCTTAGCCCCGTCTTTGAGTCGGGCCTCTTTTCGATAGGTGTTCAGGTCAATTTCCGGATAGATGGTGGTATCTAACATGGCGATTACCTCCTTTTCTCCTCTGATGGATTGTGGGGTGAGAATTGGTCGCTGCCTGCCAGACACTATTCACTGCTCTAACCTGTCCTAATCTTGCCGCTGGCGACAAATAGCATTCCGGACCATCCCGATCTTTTACCGAGAACTTAAGCCTCCGAATCAAGTCACTTACCCTGAATAATGCGTCAACTTCACTCCCAACCGGAGCCGAACCACATTTTGCGGATCGGATTCCATCCGAACAAGGTTTTGGAATGCCGAATGTCCGTAAATCATACGATATTCCAATCAAAACGCAACAGGAAATGCTGATCAGACCAATTTGGGCAATTTGAGGAGATACCACCATGCCCCAGTTGATGATCTCATTTAGAAGCCGCCTGGATGATCAGTTGCATGCGGTAAAACAGAATCTTGAAGGACTATAATTGTTAAAATGGTGACAAAAAAATGAAAAGGACTGGCCGCCAATATATTCCGGCGAGCAGTCCCGTCAGATCATCTTATTTGTCCCCAACCTAAGTTCCATGAGGTGGTTTGATCTTCGCGCCCTGTGCGTAGTTAGGCAGCCGCTTTGAATGTTGGGCCTATACTCAAGTTCCAGGTTCTTTGTGGGAACTATTGCTGGAGCGCATTCAGGATCTCCGGCGTCGTGGCATACCTGCCGCAAAGCTTCCTGAACTCCTCTCTATCAAGAATATTTTTTGCGTAAATCTTTCAGACAGGGTCGGTCGAAACCAATATGTCGATATGTGAAGATAAATGCTTAAAAATTATGCCTTTTTACGGCTTAAAAGTCCCTTTTGGGGCATTGAAATCATCGCTCTAAGAAGACTGAGGCTCCCGAGGACTGGGCTCGCCTATAGGAAGACCCTCTTTTTCCGTACCCATTCACCACAGAGGCGGGACATGGTCCGGTCAGGGCTGCAACCAAAGGGCGAAAACCACATATCACGCGGAGACGCGGAGAAAACAACCGTTTACCCTCATATGCTTGCCAAAATTTCAAGAAACTGCACCTTAATAGTACAGAGAAAAGGGAATGGGCATGCGGGAAAAGCCTGATTTTATAAGCTTATCCAACCTGCCGGATTTCAAACCTTGTTCAATTTCGCTATCTTATCTTGTCCGCCGGTGCAGTCTTGGGCTTGCTGTGTCTCTGGAGGGGAAAGCCCACCCAGGTCCGAGATCGGTTTCAGTGCCCAAAATGAGCTTTTAAAGGGATAATAACCCCCGGTTTTTAGAATATTTTCTTCGGAAAAGGATACTCGGCTTGGGCCGGCCCAATTTTTGCGGGACGCTCGTGGACATCTGAGAGCTATGGATAAATGGTCATGATGGTGTCTTACTTACAATTTGCTCCACATGATTAGGGATGCGGCATTCTGGGACGAGACCGCTAACTGATTCAAGGCCCCGCCAGGCGCATCAGGCGGCTCATCAAGGTTGGGGCCAGAGTGGTCTATCATACCTCGCGGAGCGTGGTGTACTTCCACGTTGCGTCGGCTTTTCCTCTCGCCGGTTACTCTAGCATCTCATTCGCCTGAGCCTCCTCAACACTATGTGGGGCGGGAAGCGAGCTTTTAACTGTGGGGATGGTGGTGTGTACTTAAATTGCCCAAATTGGTCTAATCGGCATTTATTCTTGCGGGTTTTGATTTGAAATCCTATGATTTACGGACATGCGGCATTCGAAAAGCTTTTTCGGATGGAATCAGAGCCGGAAATGCGGTTAGACTCCAGTTTGGGGTCAAGTTGATGCATTATTCAGGTTCCAAACTAATCTCCAAGAAATTTTGAACCCTTCGACCACCTGGCCGGCGAATGAACGAACGGGCAACACGGTCAGGCGGCAACCTTTTTTCTTGGAAAGGAACATATACATGGCAGAGGAAAAACTTATAGTTTCTGATCGTCCGGAACGTGCCGCGAATGACTTAACGGACCAAATTGAGCGCGTCCCAGTGATCGTGTACAGGCTTGTTTTGATGGTCAGCTCAACCAACACCGCCGACGACGATGGCGTGATGATGTACGACATCTTGACGGGCGAGTACTATGGACAGTTCCCAAACGGCCCGGGTGAATTCAACCCTGTCAGCTTCCAAAATCCAACGGCCCTTGCAGCCGGCTTCTATGCAGGCTTACCCGCAAGCTTCGTCGGATGTGAAGGATACACTTCGCCGTCGATTTCCGGCGTACCAAAAATCATGTATTTCAACACGAACGGCGACTACAACATCCTGACGTGGCTCTCATCTATTGTGGTTTCCAACTGCCTGTGTTACAGCGCGGGGTTTCTTTACCTGCTTACTACTGCCGGCACGGTGTTGTGCTTTAACGCGAACTCCGGAGCGCCTGCAGGTGTCAGCGGCAATCCTGGAGACGCCACTTTCATTCCGGCGAGTTCACTTCCGGCGGGCACGAGTTACGGCGGGTTGGCGTTCAGTCCGGAAGTGATCGGTGGGAATCTTTACATTTCGAGCGGCAATGAGATCCTCATTTTTTCTGCTGTTACTGGGCAGCAACTGAACACGATCCAGTATGCCGGCTTTCAACAACCCACTACCCTGGCCTTCAACAGCACGGGCATGCTCTACGTATATGATAGTGGATCTGTCTTGTTGTTTAACGGAGGCACGGGCCAGCCGGTAGGCACGTTGATTCCAGCGGGGACAGCGGGCATTCCACAAGGCCAAGGCGGCCTTTGTGTCTGTGACTGGGCGGACGGGCCTGCGGTGTATCTAGCGGTGGGCTCCACAGCCGGCAGCGTTTGGCAATTCGACGGAACAACCGGCGCGTTTGAGCAGGTCATCGTGCCGGCCGGGTCCGGCGGGCTCAACGACCCGGTAAGCATCATGGTCGGGATAGAGGTTCCCGGGCAGCCGCTTGGAGGGCTGCCAGGAATTCCCCCGCAGCGCGGCGGCCCTCCACCACGACGACGTTTTCCCTGGTTGAGAATGCCGTGGAGGCGCAAACCATTCATCCATCTGCGGACACGGTCCAGCGCTTGAATCTGCGACTTCGCCGAAAGGGCGCTCGACTCATACCAGATCCTTTCGTCAAAATGCGCGGTCGATACATCGTGCGCAGACCGGCACTGGAACGCTCGCGTTTCGAGCTGTCGCCGGTGTCTCCCCACAAAAAGGAAGAACGCCTGTAAAGCAGTTCCGGGTTTTCGGTTCTCGGATCTTAAGCTTGGCTGTCGTTATTCCTTAATGAGTAGACTACGTCTCAAACACTAAGGTTTGAGCATCTGCGGCCACGAGGCGGCCCGCCTCCTGAATTCTTAAACGGAAGTTTGGAGACGGCCTTTGCAGCAAGACAGACGTTGCGATGGTCAACGAGACGCTGTGCAAAGTGCTGTGACATAATCGCGTGTAAAACCGTTGCCGTTGCCGCGCGACACCATTTTATACCGAGAGCAACACGAAGCTCCGCATTGTATGCGCTCAAAACTGTGCTTGGGAGCCTCTCGTTGCATTTGGTGCATTATCCCGTTTAAGGGGATAACAACCCCCGTTTTGCAGAGTATTTTCTTCGGAAACATATACTTCGCTTGGCCCGACCCCATTTTTAGAAACCAGTGTTCAAGAACATTCCGGCGGAAAAATATTTTAGCGAAACCGGAATGTGACCGTAATATGATTTTAACACCAAAGTTCGCCCGCTTTGCCCGCTCCCATTGATGCGCACCAGATCGAGGAGGCACAAATGACAAGGTTCAAATTCCTGCTTTTTGTAGCCGTACTGGCCGGATTCGCCGGCCTTGCTTATGCCGGTTTCGACGAAGGTAAAGCGGCTTATGACAAAGGTGACTATGCCAAAGCCTACGAAGAGTTCAAGACTGCAGCAGAACAAGGGAATGCCGATGCGCAAAATTATCTGGGAGTGATGTACGCCACCGGCCAAGGCGCGCCGCAGAACTATGCCGAAGCGATGAAATGGTTCCGCAAGGCGTCGGACCAGGGACATGCCTGCGCGCAAGCTAATCTGGGATATATGTACTATGAGGGCCAAGGCCTGCCCAAGGACGAAGCCGAGGCCGCAAAGTGGTATCGCAAGGCGTCGGACCAGGGGCATGCCATGGCACAATACTACCTGGGAAGGATGTACTTTAACGGCCAGGGTGTGCCGCAGAGCTATGCCGATGCACTGAAGTGGACCCGAAAGGCGGCGGAGCAGGGACATGCTGAGGCGCAAGTAAATCTGGGAGCGCTGTACAATAGAGGCCTGGGCGTGCCGAAGGACTATGCTGAGGCGGTAAAGTGGTATCGTAAGGCGGCGGACCAGGGACTCGCTTCGGGGCAATATAATCTGGGAGTGATGTACGCTAACGGCAAAGGCGTGCCGCAGGACAATGCCGAGGCGGTGAAATGGTACCGCATGGCCGCAGAACAGGGGAATGCCGACGCGCAAAAAAATCTGGGAGTGATGTACGTTAGCGGCAAAGGCGTGCCGCAGAACTATGCCGATGCACTGAAGTGGACCCGCAAGGCGGCGGACCAGGGAGATCCTGAGGCACAAAATAATCTGGGGAATATGTACGCTAACGGCGCAGGCGTACCGAAGGACTATGCCGAAGCGATGAATTGGTACCGCAAGTCGGCGGACCAGGGTCTCGCTTTGGGGCAATATAACCTGGGACTGATGTACGCTAACGGCGAAGGTGTGCCACAGGACTATGCCGAAGCATTGAAATGGTATCGCAAGGCGGCGGAGCAGGGAGAGGCCAACGCGCAAAAAAATCTGGGAAAGATGTACTATAACGGCCAGGGCGTGCCGCAGAACTACGGAGAGGCGCTGAAGTGGGCCCGCAAGGCGGCGGAGCAGGGAGATGCCCAGGGGCAATATAATCTGGGAATGATGTACGCATACGGCAGAGGCGTACCGAAGGACTATGCCGAGGCGGTGAAATGGTACCGCAGGGCGGCTGAGCAGGGAGAGGCCAACGCGCAAAACGATCTGGGATATATTTACTATAGCGGCCATGGGCTGCCGAAGGACTATGCCGAGGCGGTAAAATGGTATCGCAGGGCGGCGGACCAGGGACATGCTTTGGGGCAATATAATCTGGGGGTGACGTACAATAAGGGTCAGGGTGTGCCACAGGACTATGCCGAGGCGGTGAAGTGGTACCGCAAGGCGGCCGAGCAGGGATATGCCGGTGCGCAAAACGATCTGGGATATATGTACCATGGCGGCCATGGCGTGCAGAAGGACTATGCCGAAGCACTGAAATGGTATCGCAGGGCGGCGGACCAGGGACATGCTTTGGGGCAATATAATCTTGGAATGATGTACGATAAGGGTCAGGGTGTGCCGCAGGACTCTGCTGAGGCTGTGAAGTGGTACCGCAAGGCGGCAGAGCAGGGAAATGCCCGTGCGCAAAACGATCTGGGATATATGTACTATGGCGGCCATGGTGTGCCGAAGGACTATACTGAGGCAGTGAAGTGGTATCACAGGGCGGCGGACCAGGGACATGCTTTGGGGCAATATAATCTTGGAATGATGTACGATAAGGGCCTGGGTGTGCCACAGGACTATGCCGAGGCGGTGAAGTGGTACCGCAAGGCGGCAGAGCAGGGAAATGCCGGCGCGCAAAAAAACCTGGGAGCGTTGTACTCGAGCGGTAGAGCCGTGCCAAAGGACAATGCCGAAGCGATGGAATGGGGTGTGAATGAAGATTTCCTCGAAGCGGCAAAGCGAGGCGATCTAAGTGCCGTTGACAGCTTCATTGCCAGGGGAACCGACGTCAATGCAAAAGACAAAAACGGCGCTGCCGCGTTGTTGACGGCCTCCGCGAAAGGCCACAAAGAAGTGGTTGAGTTGCTGCTTGCCAAAGGGGCGGAGGTCAATGCCAAGGACAAGACCGGCGGAACCGCGTTGATGCGCGCCGCACAAAATGGCTGCATCGAGGCCGTGGAGTTGCTGCTCGCCAGGGAGGCGCAGGTAAATACCAGGGCCTATAACGGGGCGACCGCGTTGACACTTGCCTCAATGAACGGCCGCAAAGAGGCCGTGCAGGCACTGCTAAGCAAAGGAGCCGACGTTAATGGAAACGTCAGGATGGGACAAACCGCGTTGATGTGGGCCTCCGAAAAAGGCCCCAAAGAGGTCGTGGAGTTGCTGCTTGCCAGGGGGGCGGAGGTCAATGCAGCAAACAGGTATGGCAAAACCGCGTTGATGCTTGCCTCGGAGAAAGGCCACCACGAGATCGTGCGGTTGCTGCTCGCCAACAGGGCCGACGTCAGCGCAAAAGATATTGTCGGCAATACCGCGTTGATGCTTGCTTTCAGGAAAAGCCACAAAAAGGTAAGGGAACTGCTTATCAGGGCAGGGGCAAAATAATCTAGTTTCCGTCCGGAAAGGGTCCTTTTCCGCCCTGGGGCGGTGGGACCGCCTCGCCTCGCGGAGCGTCGAGATTTCGGCGGGTGGCCGCAAAGGCTTCGGCGGGCTCGATCACCGATCTCGACAGCCGGCCCACCCACCCGCGAGGCGGTACTAATGTACGCCTCCGCGCTAAAATCCCCCCTGCCCCCCTTTAGGAAAGGGGGGAACTCGATTTCCTTGCCAGGACGAAGAATCCCTCCTTTCCGAATCGGAAACTGCTAGGTTAGGAAATCGGTTTCGGCGCCAAAAATGAGCTTTTAAGGGGATAATAACCCCGGTTTTTTAGAATATTTTCCTCGGAAACAGATACTTGGCTTGGCCCGACCCCATTCTTAATTTTCGAGCGTGATCGAACGTAGCTTAGCCCAGATATGTCTGTGGCAGTTCTATCCGCGGACGGCACTACCGGTTCGAGATAGCTTTTCGAGACCACCACAGCGTTCTGCCGAAGGCCCTGAACAAGGTGAAACCTGCTTCAATACAGGCATTACATATGCATACCGTCTCTTCATAATCGTGAGTTTCGGCGACGACATACTCAGTGATCCGGAGTGTATCGGTTGCAGCCAAAAGGGCGTGCCCACCAGATCCTTCGATATCGCATTTGATCAGATCTATCTTTTTCAACCCCAGGGGGGCTATCAGGTTGTCGACTGTGTCAAGCCTGATCGAGCGCTTGTGTGTTCCTGATGGCTTAAGGATACTGCTTGTCCCCTCCAGCGGGTCATTGATCGATATTTCCACCTGGGGCAACTGCCTGGACCCTACCCCGGAACACAGCGGCAGCCACTTTCCGGAATGCCCGCATTCCGCAAGTGCCTTCGAGGTAAAATCCAATGCTTCCTGAAGCATATCAATTCCGACCACTGTTGCAGTCTTATTGAGAGAAAACCACCAGCGCACAGTGACGCCTGTATTGATTCCAAGATCAATTATCGTTGGGCTGGAGACTTTTTCCAGATATTTCTCAACAACATCGCATCGCAGTTCCCGGAAGGTGAAATTGTCCAGGTAGTTTAATAATTCGTAGTCGTTTCGCATGATTCCCCACTGGCCCAACCTTACTGGAAAAGGGACCCTGCCAAAAAGCTCGCACAGTGCGAGGTAGACCCCCTTAACGCCGTGCTGTTTTACAGCACGCACGAGAGTTCGAGGAAACGTCAGGAATAGTTTATCGAGATAGAACTTGATTTTCATCATAGTCTTTGTCTTTGAGCATTCGGAAAGTGGAAAAGCGCCTCAGTAAACCTGAATAATGCGCTAACTTGACCCCAACTGGAGGCGAACCGCATTTTGGGGTCGTATTCCATAAGATCCGGCATTAATTCATATCAATTCTTCCTTTTAACGGGGAAACGTTGCGACACTGCAAACACTTCAAATCCTGAGGAGGACGGTATCCTGAGATTTTGAGAATGGTGATTCGATCTCATTATTTAAAGATCAATTTCTAACGAATAGGCATTTCTTTATCTCATTCCCCTTTTTCTTCTTAAAACCTTTACAAGGTGTTACCATCCTCTAGGTGGAACTGGTGGGAGTTGACTTTTTCTTCCACAAACCAGGTTGGCAGCTCTACCGATAATTGTTTCTCCGCTATAACTCTCCCATATTTTATTACCTACATTTGTACTATCTTTATCGCTAGGCCAATCCGAGTCTTGACAACTCGACATCTCTAAAACCCTCTTTTCTTGTCTATCGCAACAAATTTCATACACAGTCCCCACCTGACAAATCCCGTTCGGTTCACCGAGAAAAGTTATCAGTACGATATGAATATTTCCATTAGAGTTTACACCCCCCTGAACTAGACTGAGATACACATTCTTCCCATCCAGATTGGTCCCAAGAAATTCAAACTTACGAGGATCAGTCAATCTTTCCTGGTAACAGCCTGCAAAAGCGACCGATGCGCCCATCAAAACAAACATCATAACAAGCAGAACAGTTAAGGCTTTCATCATTTCCTCCCCTTTCTCGAAAGTAACAAGTCGAAAATACCACGAACATCATCCTTGAGCAACAAATCAACCTGAATAATGCGCCAACTTGCCGTCAACTGGAGGGGAACCGCATTTCCGGGCCAAATTCCATCCGAAAAAGCTCTTAGAATGCCGAATGTCCGTAAATCATATGATTTCCAGTCAAAACCGGCAAGAAAAAGTGCCGATCACACCAAATCAGGCAATTTGAGGACATACCACCATCCTTGCAGTCAATAGCTCGCTTCCCGCCCCTGATCGTGTTGGAGGGGCTCAGGCGAATAAGATGCTCTTCAAACGGCGTCGAGCCAAACCCAATATCTTGATATGTGAAGCCCGTAGGATGGGTGGAGCGACGCGCAACCCATCGCTCTACATGCTTTCTCAGTCTCTGGATGTGGAGGGAGAGAGCCCACCCAGGTTAGTTTCCGTCCGGAAAGGGTTCTTTTCCGCCCTGACGGTGTCAATCTTCGGGGTCTCTTGTGCGGCGTACTAATGTACGCCTCCGCGCTAAAATCCCCCCTGCCCCCCTTTAGGAAAGGGGGGAACTCGATTTCCTTGCCATGACGAAAAATCCCTCCTTTCCGAATCGGAAACTGCTAGGTTAGGAAATCGGTTTCAGTGCTAAAAATGAGCTCTTAAGGGGATAATACCCCGCGTTTTTTAAATTTTTTCTACGGAAACAGATACTTGGCTTGTCACGACCCCATTTTTCACTGGCGGAAATGGCGGGGGAGTATAGAATCTTCAAAGCGGCGGAGCTTTGGTTGCGCCATGCAGCGGCGCAACCGCAACGCGCGCAAAAGTGCGCTCGTGCCGCTTAAAGCGGCACAATTGCCATCGAGCGAAAAAGCCAGTAAAAACAGCGGGCAAAACTAGACACTTTGTTGTATTCTGTCCAGTGTTGCAAATGCAGCCCATTTTCGCGGACGTTTCTTAAAAAGAAATTAAAGGATATTTTACAACAAAGTGTTTCCATTATAGTTAAATGTATTAAGCTCTGAAAGGCTAAAAGGAATTGACGCTCTTCGAGTGTGAATCACAATATAGGGAGAAGGCCACTATTTGGAGGATTTTTTCCGATATGTTGCTCTTTGCTCCTTTGAGTAGTGGCCATGTCATGGAGTGGTTTGCTGTTAATATACCCATGGATCTTGGTACTGGCGGATCATTTGATGGCGAAATAGACATCATCGCTCGATTACGCGGTATACCTGGCAACCCGGTAGCTTTTAAAGAATACTTCTACAGAACATGGGAAGTAAAGGTAAGTCTGCTATGCAAAGACGGGAATACCAAATCTCTCAAGGTAGGAAGAGGAAAGATGAAGGGGGTTGTAAATCAGCTAAAGGCATATAGAAAATTTGGTTCTCCTGAAGTGTCATTGCTTGATGTATATCTATGTGAAGCAGTAGAATCTATGAACTACCTGTCTAACATTAACTATTCATTTTCTACTAAATTTTCTGAATTACAACATCATTCTTTCGGATATAACGTATTGCTATTTGGATACGGAAAGCAAGGAGATGATGATGTTGGACTTCATTATCTTCCTTTTAAACCTCAATTTTCATTACACCCAGACCCTTTTTGGTCAAGCCCAGTAGCTGCATTTCTGCACGCGCCTGTCACGCCTATCATACCTCATTTTTCTAATCTAGCGGAGCGCATTGATAACTTCGTAAAAGAGCAGAAACGATCTTACAAAGAGCAGAAACGATCTTACAAGGTTTTTTATCACATAGTAATGTTTTGCAGAGAATGCCGACAATTACAGCTAGGAGCTTGTCGGAATAAGGGAATCTCAGAAATAACTTGAGAAACTGAAACGCTCCTGACTCAGCCAATCATTG
>JBEKTT010000040.1:0-46707 GCA_049515795.1 Syntrophobacteraceae bacterium | reverse complement strand
TCTTTCCTTCCAGTTGCATCCGTATGGCAAGAGTCGGCACGGTGTGGTTCATCGCAAAGACTTCGGCCTCGAAGGGCAGTGCCCCTATATCGGCCGGCAATTCATGGAAGTGCACTGGAAAAGACAACCGTTCAGGGCCAAGGCTAAAGGGCGGCTTGAGCAGCAGCTCGATATATTTCTGCTGGCCGTCGGGAACGAATATATTTACAGGCTTGCTGAAAGAGAACTTGTTCAGCACATGCAGACCGCAAACGTGGTCGAGGTGCAGATGGCTGAGGAAGATATAGACGGGCAGGTCTTTGTCAGCCAGAGCGCCCAGTTTATGGATCCCGTTTCCCGCATCGAGTACGATGCTGAACCGGGGATGCTCGATGGCGATGCAGATCGTACTGCCCGTGTCAGTGTCGTACCAGCCGTTTGTGCCGAGAAAATGAATGCGGACCAAAAACCTCTACCTTGTGCTCGTGAGCATCAACTGCTCGATCATATACCGGATCATCTCCGGGGTCATTCCGGGATAGACCCCGATCCAGAAAGAGTTATTCATAATCATATCAGTGTTGGCGAGGTCGCCGGAAACCCGGAAGCCCCGGCCGGTGCTTCGCATTTCATCGAAGCATGGGTGCTTTATGAGATTTCCGGCAAAGAGCGTGCGGGTCTGGATACCGCTTGATTCGAGTCTAGCTACAATATGGTCCCGGGTGAAGCCGGCATTCTCGCGCACCGTGAGGATAAAACCGAACCACGATGGGTCAGAATCGCGTGTCGGCTCGGGCAAGATAAAACATTCTTCCAGGCCGGCCAGCCCCTCGCGCAGCATCAACCAGTTTCGCTTCCGAGCTTCAATGAATGAAGGGAGCTTTTCGAGCTGTGCACAGCCGATGGCTGCCTGAAGATCCGTTGCTTTCAGATTGTACCCGAAATGTGAATAGACGTATTTGTGGTCATAGCCTTGGGGAAGCTCTCCAAACTGCCTGTTGAACCTATTCCCACAGGTATTGTCGTGTCCCGACAGGCACCAGCAATCCCGGCCCCAGTCGCGGAATGATTCCACCAGGCGCTTCAGGACGGCGTCATTGGTGTAAACCGCCCCACCCTCTCCCATCGTCATGTGGTGCGGGGGGTAAAAGCTCGATGTCGCAATGTCTCCGATGGTGCCGGTATATTTCCATTCCCCATCGAAGAAATATTTTGACCCGAGAGCATCACAATTGTCCTCGATGAGCCAGAGGTTGTATTGCTCACAAAATGCTTTGACCCTCTGGAGATCAAATGGATTTCCCAGGGTATGGGCCAGCATCAACCCCTTCGTCTTTTCGGACAAAGCGTTTTCAAGCTGGGTGCAGTCGATATTGTACGTAGGAAGCTCGACATCCACAAAAACCGGCACAGCGCCATACTGGATTATAGGTGCCACGGTTGTGGGGAACCCGGCCGCCACCGTAATGATTTCGTCTCCCCGCCTGATCCTGCGCTCTCCCAACTTTGGGGAAGTAAGTGCCATGAAAGCCAATAGATTGGCCGATGATCCGGAATTTACCAGCGAGCAGTGTTTCACTTCTAAAAAAGCCGCGAATTTCTCCTCGAACTCTTTGGCGTATCTTCCCGTAGTGAGCCAGAAGTCGAGAGAGGCGTCAACCAGAGTGGTTATTTCCCGCTCGTCATAAACCCGCCCGGCATAATTAATGCGGGATTTCCCCGTGACGAACCGCTCCTGGGCATGCGCCGACGAATAAAAATCAGGGACGGCCGAGAGGATCATCTTCCGCTGTATCTCGGCCAGTGTGTGGCGACCTAGCTTTGTAAGTTCTTTGAGCACGATTTTCCGATTTAGGAGGAAAACTTTCTCCAGTCTTAGAAAGCTCCTGAACGGCAGCGGCTCACCCTCATAATGTGGCTGCTGCAGCTCCATGGCCGTTTCCATACCCTGAGGCGGAGTGTTCGTAATGAACGCAAACCGAACGTCGCCATAGATGTCCGGGCTGGACAAGGCTAAGGCCGGTCTTGCCCTGGTTGCCGAAATATCGTTGAAGGGAAAAGATATCTTATATATCCCTCCCGGAATGATGTCACAGCTCATTCCAGACATCCTCCGCCGAATCCCCCAACACTTCACGGACAAACCCGGATGTTTCGATATGCGCTTTATGGCTGCGCCCGGCCATATAGGCCCCGATCTGGCTGGTCATCAAATGACGGAGGTCCCGCTTCGAATTGCCCGCATAATACAGTCGATACCAGTCGATGCTCAGGTTCAAAGCCGTCTGCACATTGTACCGTGGACGCCAGCCCAGATAGCCTCTAGCCTTGCTGCAATCGAGTTTAAGCCAGTGGGCTTCATGGGGTTGTCCGTCGGACTCGACCCTGTAACTTCCCTCGCCCCAAAGGCGAATAATCTCATTTACCATTTCTCCAACGGTCAAGGTTTCAGCATCGGAAGGTCCAAAATTCCAGGAGCCGGTATTGTTGGGACCATCACGAAAGAGACTGGCGCCGAGGAGCAGGTATCCGCTAAGGGGTTCCAGCACGTATTGCCAGGGACGTATAGCGTTCGGATGACGAAGAATGATTTCCTCTTTGCGGCTCAATGCCCGCACACAGTCCGGTATCAGCCGGTCTTTGCCCCAGTCGCCCCCGCCAATGACATTTCCTGCACGAGCAGACGCCAAGGCTATCCCATGGGTTTTGCCGTACTGCTCAGGCGAAAAATACGAATGGAGATAGGCCGCTGTGACCAATTCACAGCAGCCCTTGCTGGAGCTGTAGGGGTCCCGCCCCCCCATGGGTTCTTGTTCGCGGTAGCCCCATACCCACTCACGATTCTCGTAGCACTTGTCGCTGGTGACGACGACCACCGCACGAACGCTCGGGGTATGCCGGGCAGCCTCCAAAAGATTAACCGTCCCCATGACATTGGTTTCATAAGTCAACCGAGGTTCTTCATACGATGCCCGCACCAGGGATTGAGCGGCCAGATGAAAAATAATTTCGGGCTGGTGTTCGATAATGACCTCGATTAGACCGGAATAATCACGAACATCTCCGTGGATGTGTATAATTGTTCCGGCTAGCCCGATAGCATCGAACAAGTTCGGTTGGCCGGGAGGGTCAAGCGCGTACCCGATAACCTTGGCTCCCAGTTGTTCCAACCACAGAGACAACCAAGCGCCTTTAAACCCGGTGTCGCCGGTTACTAAAATCGTTTTATTTCTGTATACTTGCTTGAGTGATTGCATTATTCGATTCTTGATTCCATGTATCCGGCCATACCTTCCAGGGAGCACGACCGGAGTTCCAGAGATCTTCAAGGTGATTCTTATCTCTTAAAACATCCATGGGATGCCAGAAGCCCCGGTGCCTGTAAGCGCAAAGCTGCCCTTTGGAAGCAAGGGTTTCAAGAGGCTCGCTCTCCCAAGGGGTTTGATCGTCTTTGATGTAGTCGATGACTTTGGGCGAGAGAACAAAAAACCCGCCATTCATCCAGGAATTGTCCCCTTGGGGTTTCTCCTGAAAATTCAGGACACGGTCATGGTCCAAGTCCAGTGCTCCAAAGCGCCCAGGCGGCTGTACTGCCGTAACTGTGGCGAGCACTCTGTGTTCTCTGTGGAAGGCAACAAGATTTAGTATGTTAATGTCGCACACCCCATCTCCGTAAGTGAGACAGAAAACTTCTTCGTCAAGATAACGCGCAACCCTTTTTAAACGACCGCCGGTCATCGTATGTTCGCCGGTATCTACAAGGGTCACTCGCCAAGGTTCGCACTGGTGATTGTGAACACTCATTTGATTTTGAGCCAGGTCAAATGTGACATCCGACATATGCAGAAAGTAGTTAGCGAAGTATTCCTTAATGACATATCCCTTATAGCCTAAACAGATAATGAAATCATTGATGCCGTAGGCTGAATAAATTTTCATGATGTGCCAGAGGATCGGTTTTCCGCCAATTTCAACCATAGGTTTCGGTTTTAGGTGCGTTTCTTCGGAGATGCGCGTCCCAAAGCCACCAGCGAGAATTACTGCTTTCATGATTCAGACTTCCTTCTAGTGCAGCGACAACTAAGTTCCGATAGGTAAGGACCTACAGCCCGTCATTCCGGCGAAGCCTGCCCCGGAAGTGTCTAGTCCGGGGGCCGGAATCCAGCTTCTTTTCAGTTGGTTAACAGCACTGGACCCCGGCCTTCGCCGGGGTGACGATTCCTTGCAACATGTAATAACTTTGTTGACAACGTATTAGCGATCTGCTGAAATATTTCATCGAAGTTTCGGAGTACGAGAATGTCACTGTCGAGAAAAATCCAGCTTTGAACCTCTGTGTGGTTTAGTATGTAATCATGTAAAAAGCCCCGCAACTCGCAACATAACTCGAAAGGGGAGTAATAGAAGCTCATTTCGTTTATTGCTCGTTGATCGCCCCGGTCCTCTAAGCATATAACGCTTTATATACCAAAAAAAGCAAATGACTCAACTTCTTCTGTGAGGCGCCAAACAAAGACCAAAGCACGTATAATCTTTTCCAAACATTTTCGCCGAATTCTTTTATTATGAGTCTTGCCAAGTGAGTGTGGATTACACTTGAGCGGAAGTGTTGCTCCAAACTGACTACGTACTCTCCGGGAAAGTATAAATTAAATTGAGTAGAGCGCATCAAGTCTGCCATCCTTGCAACTATCTTGAGCATTAGTCTCGCGTCCGCCATGATTGAGGATGAAAAAGTGTTGGGACTCCAGCGCATGCAGGTACAAGGTTGCGGAATATAACAGGCCCCATGCCTTAAGCCGATTGCTCTAATCGCGAAAGTATCGGACCAGCTTGCCAGTTCTGGGCGAAAGCCGCCTGCTTCTTCTAAACTGGTGCGTTTGTGGATCGTTGCGCTGGACAATGAATGTCCTAAGGCTACTTTTTCGAGATAGTCCTTCAAAAACTGGCCAGGTGAGGCAAAACGAGGAGTGGTCCAGTGAGGGATTTCTGCCAAACCAATCTTATTGCCATTGGTATCAATTACTATGTGTTGACCAGATATAATACCAGCTTGGGGATACTGCTCTGCCATCGCCATCGCTGTTTCAAAGAACCCCGGCAGCACATAGTCATCAGAGGCAGCCCAATATACGTAATCCCCTTTTGCCATATTTGCGAGATGTCGACCGGTCGCTACTGCCCCCAGGTTGCGTTCATTCCTTTCCAGGCGAATATAAGGATAGCGGCTTGCATAACTGCTGATGATTTCAAAGCTATTATCGGTTGAGGCATCATCTATTATAATGAATTCATCTGGGGGTCTGGATTGAGTTACTATCGCCTCAATGGCCTGCGCAACATATTGTGCATGATTATAGTTGGCCAACGTGACGGATAAGGAACTCATTCTTGGGAACCCTTCCTTTGTCAAAGCTTTGTTCAGGGGATGTGTGAAAGCCCCTGATTGATTCACAGTTGCGGTCTGTCACCTTATGTTGAGCTGGAGTCGTTGCCCTCATCTACTCTGCGGCTGCAGGGTTAATCTCCAAAATCGGCCGATCGCCTGAACTTCGCTCTACCTCATTGAGCGCTCGATTTACTTGATCCAGGGTATACCTGCAGGTACAGAACTCGAAAGGGGAGTAATAGAAGCACATTTCGTTTATTGCTCGTTGATCGCCCGGGTCCTCTAAGCAGATAACGCTTTAAGTAGCAAAAAAAGCAACCGATTCAACTTCTTCTGTGAGGCGCCAAACAAAGACCAAAGCGCGTATAATCTTTTCCAAACATCTTCGCCGAATTCTTTTATTATGAGTTTTCCTACGTTACGGTGGATTATAGTTGAGCGGTAGTTTTGCTCCCAACGGACTACGTACTCTCGAGGAAAGTATAAATTAAATTGAGTAGAGCGCATCAAGTCTGCACACCTTGCAATTATCTTGAGCATTAGTCTCACGTCCTCTATGGTTGAGGATGTAAGACTGTTGGGACTCAAGCGAAAACAGGTACAAGGTTGCGGAATATAACAGGCCCCATACCTTAAGCCGATTGCTCGAATCGCGAAAGTATCGGACCAGGCTCTCAGTCCTGGGCGAAAGCCGCCTACTTCTTCTAAACTGGTGCGTTTGTAAATCGTTGCGCTGGACAATGAATGATCTAAGGCTACTTTTTCGAGATAGTCCTTCAAAAACTGGCGAGGTGAGGCAAAACGGGGAGTGGTCCAGTGAGGGATTTCTGCCACACCAATCTTATTGTCATTGGTATCAATTACTATGACTTTACCGCTAATTACACCAGCCTGGGGATACTGCTCAGCCATCGCCATCGCTGTTTCAAAGAACCCCGGCAGCACATAGTCATCAGCGCCAGCTCCATAGATATACTCCCCTGTCGCCTTGCTTAGGAGCTTTTGAGCTGTGGCCAGAGCTCCCATATTCCGGTGATTCCTGGCAAAGTCAATGAAATGGTAGCGGTGTGCGAATTCCTGGATGATTTCAACGCTATTATCGGTTGAGGCATCATCTATTATAATAAATTCATCTGGGGGTCTGGATTGAGTTACTATTGCCTCAATGGCCTGCGCAACATATTTTGCATGATTATAGTTGGACAAAAAAACGGATAAGGAACTCATGCTTGGGACCCCTTCCTTTGTCAAAGCTTTGTTCAGGGGATGTGTGAAAGCCCCTGATTGATTCACAGGTGCGGCCTGTCACCTTATGTTGAGAGGAAGCCGTTGCCCTCATCTAATCTGCGGCTGCAGGGTTAATCTCCAAAATCGGCCGACCGCCTGAACTTCGCTCCAGGTCATTGAGCGCCCGATTTACTTGGTCCAGGGTATACCTGCAGGTGATGAGCTTTTCCAGAGGCAATTCGCCCTGGCGGTAAAGTTCGGCAAGATGTGGAATGTCCTTGTCAGGCTGGGATTCCCCACCCCAACTGCCGCGAATTTGCTTACCGGATATGAGGTCGTGCGGTTCAAGGCGGATCTTATCCCCTGCCGGAGGGTGGCTGGCGAATACGCAAAGCCCTCCTTCCTTGCGAACAGCCTCGAAAGCCTGTTCGATGGTGGCTGCTCGCCCAGCCGCTTCGACGGCGAAATCAGCTCCGTCCGGTCCCACAATTTCCCGGATGCACGCCAGAGCGTCCACTGAGCACGCGTTTATAGAGTGTGTGGCGCCGAACTCTTTTGCAAGTTCCAAACTGACGTCCTGGGCATCCACTGCAATAATCGCCGCGCATTCGCAGACGCGAGCCGCCATCACAGCACTTAATCCGATGCCGCCAACTCCCCAGATCACTATGGTGTTTTCGCGGCTGGGCTTTATCGTATTGAGGACGATTCCGGCCCCTGTCAGAACGGCACAGCCAAGCAGGGCCCCAACATCCAACGGAATGCCTTCGGGCAATTTGACGCACCGGTTCTCCGAGACAACCGCATATTCGTTGAAAGTCGTCACCGCGCCGGCATTTATGTAATAGTCGCCCTTGCGGTACCTGCTTCCGCCGCAGTCTGCCCCAAGGCTCTTTATCCAGGTCAGGACCACCCGGTCGCCTTTTTGCACTTTGTCGACCCCCTCGCCCACTTCGATTACCAGGCCGGAACCTTCATGACCAAGCAGGTGAGGAAGGAAAGGATCCGGACCACGCCTGCCGAGCGCTTCCATGAGTTGGCTTTGGCAAACGCCGCTACAGGCTACTTTCACCAGCACCTGGCCCGGCCGCAATTCCGGGGTTTCCAGTTCCTCGATGCGCAAGGGCCTGCCTGGCTCGTATAGAACGGCAGCACGGGTTTTCATCTGTGAGTTTCTGTTGATATCATGACTTGATATGCCAGGAGCGCCGCTATCGACATACTGTCCGAAATCTGCCGTGAAAAAATCATCTCGATGCACTTCGCCAGAGGGACCCAGATTCGGTGGTCAGAGAGTTCTTTCGACATCTCGCGGTATTCCTCGGAGTAGAAAATACGGGTAAAGTTTTTCCATACATCAAGACTGGGATGATATGCGATAAGGGGCTTAAGATTAGCGCACCGGATGCCGGTTTCCTCCAGGCATTCGCGAATTGCCGCATCTTCGGGGGATTCGTTATCATCGACGCGGCCGCCGGGGATTTCGCAGGAAAGCCCGTTTATCAGCAGCCGGTACTGCCGCGTGAGCAGTACTTCTCTGCCTCGGATAGCCACCAGCGCTGCCCGCTCACCGTGGTCGGAGACGAAATATTCCTTATCGAACCTATCGAAGCGGGCAACCACGCGCTGGATGGTCTGATTGTGGTCGCGGTAGACGATCTCGAGTGGTTCTACTGAGGTTGGAAGGAGAAGTGTCTCGTCCATTTATTCGGCAATAAACCAGTAGTAATCGCCAGTGTAGCCGATCTCCGAGAAAAGTTTCTTCCATTCGTCCACGTGCATGTAAGTCAGCGCGGTCAGGTTCCACTTGAGAAGCCGCTCACGTTCATAGTCGTTTCGCCAGGCATCCATGGTGACAAACGCGTTTTTTCTGCTGACGCGCTCTATCTCGTGCAGGGCCTGCCTGCACTCCTCCAGCGGCAGGTTGTGAACGGTGTTGATGCTTATGACCAAATCGAAGGAATTATCCGCAAAGGGAAGCTCTTTTGCGTTACAGACCCGGATATAGGGCTTCATGTCCTCGATTGCGTGATCCAGGGCATACCGAGATACATCGATCCCCACTATGGTCATCTCCGGCATAAGGAGCTTGAAATCGTGCATCATAAACCCTTTGCCGCTGCCGACGTCCAATACTCTCGCATCCCCGGGCAGTTTATAGTGGTCCCGAAAACGGCGCACCGTATCAGTCCAGAAACGCGGATGGTAGTTATAGCCGCCGTATCCATACAGCCGCTCGCCGTCGAAATACTGCTCTCCGAACTGACGCGCGATGCTTCGGTGTTCTTCGGTGATCAGCCTGCCGCGTTCGTCTATGGGTCGTTTGGATTTGGGATAGAAGTCGAGGAGGTTTATTTCTTGTCCCATTGGTTTTCCTTGTAAATGAATTGGGGAAGGCACAGGTAAATACTAACCTTCCCGAATGGATACTTCTAACGGAGGAATGATCATGTCTTCTAAAAAATGAGATCTTGGGAGCAGGGGGTCCAAGTCCTCATTCGGGCGCCCAAACTTAACCTGCGGAATTACGCGATGGTTAGGGCTAATCTCGACTATACAGAATGTCGGCCCTGCTTGGCGCATCACTTCCTGGATACCGTTTGTCAAGTCGCGATTCAGCGAAAGACTATAGACCTGTAAACCAAACGCTTCAGCCACTTTGCCGAAATCGGGAATGGGTAGTCCACCTTCCATACTCGATGCTAGAAATCTCGAGCATAGCCACTGGTCTTGTGTCTGCCGGATCATACTATAACCCTGGTTGCTAATAAGGAAAATCTTGATTGGCAAATTGTGGTGAACCACGGTCGCCAATTCCTGGACATTCATCAGCAGGCTGCCATCACCAGTTACGCAAACCACAGGTTTTCGGTCCATTGCAAGACTTGCGGCGATGCTGGCAGGCAAGGCCCAACCCATCGCAGTATTGTTCCAGTCATGAAATAGTCTCTGCCCAGTTTTGAATTCAAAAGTTTGCATCATCCATGCTAAGGTACAGCCGGTATCAACCATAAATACGTCACCGGGAGATGCATTCTGCGATAACGTCTTCACGAACACATATGGATTAACACCCTCCTCCAAAAGGTATTCAGGCAGACAAATGGGATATTTATTCTTCCAGTGGCTGATTTGATTTATCCAGTTCTCAATGCTGCGCCTCTTCAGGTTTTTGAGCTGAGGTATAAGCACTCGCAGGAATTCGGAAACATCGGCCTTGATCGGAAAATCCACATGTAGACCAAATTTCTGGAATTTGCCAAGCTCTGTATGATCTATATCTACCACGATCTTTTTTGCACCGCGTGCAAAAGTGGAAGCAGGGCTTCCCGTTGCCTTGGTATCCAGGCGTGAACCAATGGACAGGATCAAATCGGCGTTCTGCACTGCGAAATTTGCGTAGCGTGTTCCATGTGTGCCGAAGGTCCCAACGGCCAAAGGATGATCGCTCGGCAAAATATCTGCCGCCGCCCAAGTCGGGACAACAGGAAAACCAATCTGATCGATGAATTCGGGAAATTCCTTTTCTGCTTTCGAAAGACGGAGACCCCACCCGACAATGAGTACAGGCCTTTGGGCATTTGCAATTAAGTTCAGCAGTTCAGGCATTTCTTGTTGCAGCCCAGTTACACTTGGGGAAGGTTCTCCAGTGAATCCGGATAAATGATCAGGATTGATTTCCTCACGTTGCACATTGTCGGGTATGTCTATCAAAACAGGCCCGGGCCTGAGTTCTCGTGCAAAATAGCAGGCTTTCTCAAGTTCACGCCTGATCAGTTTCGGGTCATCAACGCGCACTGCATACTTGGTGACATGCTTGAAAATATCAATCGTGTCAGTCTCTTGAAAACCGATCTGCCTTACTCCAGTGCCCGCTCTGGATCTAAAGGTTGCTACCTGCCCGGTAATGTAGATCACTGGGACGGAATCGTAGTAGGCGCAAGCTACCCCAGTGAGCAGATTTGTTGCTCCCGGGCCGCTTGTCGATATTGCAGCTCCCAGGTTTCCAGTGACTCTCGAATAAGCATCTGCGGCCATAGCACCTGCCTGCTCGTGTAAAGGGCAGATGAAACTCAAGCCAGGTTGATCTGCTACAGACTGGATTAAATGGACCGAAGCACCGCCTGATACTGCAAACACATGGCGAATGCCTTCTTTTGCGAGAAAATGAGCTACGTAATCTGAAAGCTTCATGCGTTTCCTTAAGGGTCGGACCACGGGCCTTGGGGATCAATCCCAGGGTATTTCCTTCTCGCAACTTGCAAATAAGGTCCCGTCACGATAGCTGTTCAGCATTTGGTCAACTTGCCAGCTTGTAATTGACCCTATACTCTCCACCCTGACTGGAAATCTTTTCAGTTCACCATAAGGGTTTGGTTTGGACCCGGCAAGATGGCTGCCCGTAGTGTTGCCTTCAACCCTTACGAACCCCATTTCGCCCACTGTGCCGGAGACGGCGGCATTGTGCGCATCTACGTTACCGCAATGATTCAGCTCCAGATTCTTCTGAACCTGTGAAAAGTGCTGCGGATCGGGTTCATAGGAACGTACATCGAATCCGCACTTGCACATCAGAATCGAGTGCAACCCTATATTGGCGCCGATATCAACCGCTTTCTTATATCTGTTTCGATTTGCATGATAAAAACTAAAGATAATCAGTTCATCCAGGTCGAATAAATTCAAGGAATCAACGGCGCCCATTTTGAAGTAGGGTAGAGTTAAGCTGCCGAAGGGAGGTATAAATTTTGATAGTTTGGTTCGGCCCTGCTAAAAAGGGTCTCAATTTCACCGCGCACCACTTTGTTTCAACATTTGATACGCCCGCCCGCCGGGTGCATGGTGGCGCTTGAGATCGGGAAGGGCCGAAAACAGCTTCTCCAGAACAGAACTCATATTTATTTTCTCCCCATCGTGCTGCGCACTAGCAGGTCGTTCCCGTGACGTCGCAGTTTGTACACATCAGGCTGGCCTGCCAATAGATTTGCCAGTTCTTCCGATCCCCAGGAATCAAATACGATACTGAAGTTGCGTCCGCTGACAAGTCGCCGGGGCTGTGTTTCCACCCAGTCGCAAAAATCCAGGACATGATCGATAGGCGTCATTTCATCACCGGCCAGTTTTTCCGCGGTCCGATTGTAATTGGCCCCCGCACGCACGCCTGCCTTCAGGGTGGCATCGTGAATCTTCGTCCGCACCCAGCCGGGCCCCATGATCACGAAGCGGGTATCCGGGATTTCGGCATCCAGCAATTCACACATCTTAATCAAGGCGATCTTGGAGATCGTATAGGCGGAAGAACCGACCGTAGCGTTGTTCGTCCCGCCGCCCGCGAAAAACATGACAATTGGGCCATGGGCGCGGTCAAGGCGGCGGCTGGGAAGCAGTTCGTGAACGATGCGCATTTGTGAGCTAAAATTAATAATTACCGACTGTTCCCACTCGTCGAAAGCACATTCCATGAAATTCCCGATGGGTTCCTGCGATCCCGGCGCCAGCACCAGGACATCCCAAGCCGGGCATCTGTTCCTCAGGGTCACGCACGATTCGCGGATCGAACTCGGCGAGGCGAGATCGCACCGCGCCAGTTCTGCTCCCCGGCTCTGCAACGCCTCCACCGCCAGGGAGGAAGTGCGATAAGTGCCAAACATATTCCAGCCGCGTTGCAGCCAGCGTAAACTCATGGCTGTCCCGATGTCACTTGATGCGGAGATTATGATAGCTGTCTTCTTATCCACTGCCGTTCTATTTTTTTGAGGGTTGTGCAACCTCTTGTGCCCGACAAAATTTTCAAAACGGCCCCTTAAAACTAGCATCGGGCACATCCAAACGCTGACCGGCGGCCACGGCAAGAAGGTCCGTGACAGGATCGAGACCTAACGCCCTCTTAGCGGCCAGGTGGATATGGCCGGCCCGCTGGTAAAAATGCTCATTGAGGGCGGGGCTTGTGGGACTTGGGCAATCGGGCAGGGCAACGCGCTCGGGAGCGGCCTTCAGGGCGCTGAATGCTTTTTCCGTAACGGTTGAAACTATCTCAGCGGCCACTCCAAACGATTTCCAACTGTTGTCCGCTACCACGAGGCGGCCCGTTTTTTTGACACTTTCGAGCACCATCTCTTCATCCCAGGGCCGGATGGAGCGCAAATCGATCACCTCGGCGGATATACCCTCTTTTTCCATGCGCTCGGCGGCGCGAAGCGCCTCAAGGCTCATGTAGGATACTCCTACCATTGTAACATCAGTGCCCTCGCGCATCATTCGGGCCTTTCCCAGTGGAACCGAGTAGTATTCTTCAGGCACCCTGTCGCTAATATTGTAGAGCCAGCGGTGCTCGATGAAAATTACGGGATTATTGTCCTCGATGCCGGCGATCAACAACCCTTTGGCGTCATAGGCGAGGGAAGGCATCACTACTTTCAGGCCGGGTATGTGCGCAAACCAGGTCTGGAGGCTTTGGGAATGGTGCGGACCCTGCCCCCACCCACGCCCGACGATCATCCGTATCACCATGGGTACGGAGAGTTTTCCGCCGAACATGTAGTGCCACTTGGCCGCCTGGTTTACGATCTGCTCCATGGCAAGCAGCGCAAAGTCCACGCGCTGGTGTGTCATAACGGGCCGCATCCCCACCAGGGCCGAACCGATAGCCACTCCGGTCATGCCGTTTTCCGAACAGGGCATATCCATCACACGAGTGGTCCCATATTTTTGCTGAAGGCCCACAGTGCTGCCAAAGATACCTTTGGGGTCCGGTACTCCCAGTCCCATGATATAGACGGAAGGGTCCCTGGCCATACACTGGTCGACGGCTTCGTTCAGGGCCTCGAAAAACTTGAGTTCTCTTTCAACCACCTGACTTCTCCTGCCTCCGGCCTCAGACATAAACGTCCTGAAGCATCATGGGCTCTTCCGGGAACGGACTTTTTTTAGCGAAGGCAACAGCCTCCTCGATCTCAGCGCTCAGGTCGTGAATCACGGCCTCTGTGTCCCGGTCAAACAACCCATCCCCATGCATCCTTTTTAATGTCTCAATAGGATCACGTTTCTTCCAGTCCAGAAATTCGCTCTCGCAGCGGTAGCCAAGGTCGTTGTCATAGTCGGGGCCGCAGTGTTCCCGCCAGCGGTAGGTTTTGAATTCCAGAAAAGTCGGGCCGCCTCCTGCCCTGGCTTTTGCAGCCGCCTTGGAAGCCATTTCGAACACCTGCACGACATCGTTTCCGTCGCACTGAAAGCTCTCGACCCCATGGCCTTTCGCCAGGTCGGTTATTTCCCGGCAGGCGGGCTGCCGCACGCAAAGTGGTGAATAAACCGAATAAAGGTTATTTTCGCAGACGAATATAACAGGCAGGTTTTTCAGGAGAGCAAAACTCAGGGACTCGTGAAAGACGCCCTCCTCAGCCGCCCCGTCCCCCATGAAAGCAACCGATACGCGCGGCTCTCCCCGCATGGAACTTGCCAGGGCCGTGCCGACCGACATCGGAATGGTGCTCCCCACGATGGGAGTGGCCCCCAGAAAGCCGACCGAAAGGTCGATCAGGTGCATCGAGCCGCCTTTTCCAGAGCAGCAACCAGTGGTTTTTCCGTATATCTCGGCCATCATCGCATTGAGGTTGCCCCCCTTGGCCAGGTAATGAGCGTGCGAGCGATGACTGCTGAGCACGTAATCATCAGCGGTCAACGCGGCGCACACGCCCACTGCAACGGCCTCCTGCCCTATGGACAGATGCACCGGGCAGCGCATTTCCTGCTCAGGGTAGAGATCGGCGATTTTTTCCTCTATCATGCGGATGCGCAGCATCTCATGATACATTCGTCTCAAGACCTCCGGCGTAACGGTCTCACGCCGGTAATTGTCTGTTTTCATCTTTTGCGTTCCTGTTGGCTTGCACGAACTACTTCAAAATCGAATCGATGCCCTTGAGCAGTTGCACGCGGTCGATCGACGAACGGTTTCCCACTACTGTGACCGCCGCCGCACCGACCATGTTGCCGATAAAGCCGATCACATCGGGGGGCAGGTGCTGAGCCGCGCAAAGCGAGGTCAGGGCCAGAACCGCATCGCCCGCGCCCACGCGGTCAACGACCTTAACCGACAGCGCCGGGCATTCGAAAAAGCCCTCGCCCGGTCGGTACAAAAGGGTGCCGTGCTTTCCCTGCGTTACCATTACCGAATCACTTCGCAGGCGCTCGGTCAGCTTTTCCACAAGGCTTCTCAGCTCGCCTTTTCGGTTGCGCAAATCGAGGCGGATTTCTCCTTCATGAACACAGGCGTAATTTGCGCGCGGATACCTGGAAAGGGTATGAAACCCGATATTGGCCGCGTTTATCTGTGTATTTACCGCAAGGAAAGGTGCCTTTTCGCACAGCAGATCGATCGTTTTCCGGGCAATAAGCCCATGGCCGTAATCGGCGGCTATAACGAGATCGCATCGTGGCAGTTGCTCCTCCAGAATCGCGTTTAGCGTTTCCTCCTCTCGGCCGCTCAGCAGCTCGTCATCCATTTCGTAGATTTCCAGCAGCTTGGTCACCAGGTAATTTTCCACGAAGCGTCGCTTAACGATGGTGGGAGAGTTGGACTTATAAACGAAGTGCGGGTGTACGTTTTCCTTGAGATTTTCGCGTATGAAGTCTTCGTGGCTCTGTTTCTCTCCCAGGTAGGTCACCAGCTCGACGCTTTCGCAGAAGTCAGCCAGGTGATTGGCTATTGCCAGGCTTCCTCCCACGTGCTTTTCCTGCCAGACGTAACGCATGGCAAGGATAGGCTCCTTGGCAGATTTTCCGATTGCGTCGCCATAAACGTACTCATCGAGAATAGCCTCTCCGATTACCATCACCTTCAGGGACTTGAACGCCTCGATGAAGTTGATGATCTCGCGGGCGCTGTGACGTTTCCTGAAATCCTGCAAATAGGCGTCCACTTGGGGCGGGAAAACGGATAGGTAAGTATTGAGCAGCTTTGATGAGGAAAAGGTTATGTCATTGGTGAAGTGGATGCGTCCCCCAACTGCCAGAAGGGCCGCCTCCTCATCGTTTATTTTACCCGTTAAGTCCTCTTTCCGGTCGGCGTAGTCGTTGCCTTTGACGTATACGTCAGGCTTGAGCAGGTTTATAGTCTCAACGGCGGTCGGCCACTTGTTGACGGCTACGAAATCGACCTGTTGGAGCGAGGCAAGGGTTTCGGCCCGCAGCTCTCCGGTAAATACGGGCCTTCCGGGGCCTTTGTTTACGAGATGGTCGGGCGTGATGGTTACCACCAAAACGTCGCCCTCGCACTTGGCGGCAGCCAGGTGCCTGATGTGACCCGGGTGCAGGAGATCAAATACGCCGTGACAGTGTACGATACGCTTGCCCTGCGCCTTCAGCTCTGAAATAGTGCGGGCAAGATCATTAAGTGGCCGGATTTTGTCCTGCGCCCCAGCCGCTCGCCTTGCATTCATCGAAGTCACCTCAGTGTAGGAGGAGATTACTTTTTGTGAATATAGCCAAACGGTTGCTCTTTGAGTTCGCCTAGATTGCCGTCAACCCAGGAGATCGTCTCATCGATCCCCGCATTCAGGTCTATGGTGTCTTTCCAGCCGAGAGTCTCTCTGGCTTTGGTGCTGTCCAAAATATATGCGGCATCCTTGCCCAGCCGCTCGCCGACGATTTCCACGCAGTCCGCAAAGGCCACTTTGAGACGGGCGCAGATCAGTTCCACGAGTTCGCGAATGGAGATGAGACGCGTGGTAGAAAGGTGATAGACCTCCCCCGGCACCCCATTTCGCGCTACCCGCAGGGTCCCGTCCGCAACATCGCGGATGTGGACAAAAGATCTACGCGACGAGCCTCCGCCTTGTAAGGGAAGCTTTAGCCCGAGGCGGATGAACAGGATGGTTCGCGGGATTATGCGGTAGAGCTGCTGCCCGGGTCCGTAGACGTTTGCTGCCCGCGTGAACACGACCGGGAACCCGTATGCTCTGAAAAAGCTCTTGAGGCTCATATCGCAGGCGGCTCGCGAGACGGCATAGGGTGTGCTCGGATTAAATTGAGCATCTTCGATCACCGATCCTTCGCAGCTCCCGTAGACCTCCGGAGTTGATATATGGACGTATTTTTCCAGAAAACGGCAATGACGCAGGCGATCATGCAGCTTCACGTTTGCCACCGCGTTTGTCTGGAACCAGTCCTCGGGAGATTGCCAGCTCTCGGCAACCATGCCCTGCGCCGCGAAATTGACCACGAACCGAGGCTGAAAGTCCTGGACTACGTTCATTATTTCATCCAGATCATGGTTGAGATCAAGCTGATGAAAGGTAAACCCTGAATGTTCATCCCACTTGTAGGGCAACATGGGAGGTATCGGTTCAGGCGACCGGCTGATGCCCACCACCTCGGCGCCCAAGCCCAGCAGGCGCCTGACGAAGCTCGCCCCCGAGAAAGAATTGCTCCCTAAAACCAGAATTCTTTCCGCCATTCTTAACCTCTAATAGTCTTGTTGCTGCGCAGCCATCGCATCATCATGTGTCCCACGACGAGTTGCAGGTCTTCGCATAGCTGCATGTCATCCACTGGGAAATGGATTGGACAGTCGGCCAGCTCGAGGCACTTGCCGCCCGAGAAGCCGAGAACGGCAAAGGTTTGCATCCCAACTTGTCTGGCTTCCTGTAGCGCTTTAACAACATTCAGGGAGTTGCCGCTGCCTGAGAAGACGATAAGTATGTCGCCCTTTTCGCCCTGCACCCTGATTTGCCTTGCGAAAATTTCGTCATAGCCGACATCATTTGCAAGGCAGGTCACGATGGAACTATTTGATGGAAGCGCGCTTACTTTTATGCCCATACCTTCTTTCGAAATACCGAAAAGCAGATCGTTTGCAATATGCATGGCATTTGCCGCACTTCCGCCATTTCCGCAGAGGAATACCCGGCGGCCGTTGTTCCACGCGCCGAGCAGCGCTTCGGCAAGTATCCTCACTCTGGACCAGTCATAAGCCTGGAGGATTTCCCCCAGCCGGCCGGCGTATACTTCAAAAGAAGCGGGGCTCATTGGGTTTTTTCTTTCTTCCATCGTAATTTCAAGCTTACGAGAGCATGCGCTTCATCCAGCGAAGGTTATAGAAATGATCTTCGTCTTTGAGATTTCCACGCTTATACTCCGCACGAATCTCCAGAATGGCGTCATCCACCGTCTTTGCGGGCTTGAAACCCGTGGCAAGCAGCTTGTCTGAATTTACACGGTATGACCGCAGATCGTTCGACTCCGTAACCTGTATTTCGGCCGGGATGACCTGCGTGATCTTCTTTGCGATTTCCATGATGGCGAGGTTTTCGAAACCGGCGTTATAAACACCCTGAACCTTGCTGCCGCTGTCGATGCAGAAAAGGTAGAGGTCCGTTATGTCCTGGATATGGATATTTGGCCTGATCTGCGAACCGCCGAATACTGTAATTAGCCCTCTGGTCAAAGCCTGCATTGTCAGCATGTTTACCGACACATCGAGGCGCATGCGCGGTGAATAACCGCAAACCGTAGCCGGGCGAATGATCTGAACGAGCATCCTGTCCCGGTAGCTCAGCAGTACTCGCTCGGCCACCATCTTCGTTTTGTTGTACTCGGAGAGGGGCTTGAGCGTCAGGTCCTCGGTTACATTCTCCTCTTCCTTTATGCCGTATACGCTCCCGGAAGATGCATAGATAAACTGCCTGACCCCCTTGCGCACCGCCATGTCGGCGAGTTGCATTGTGGCCAGGGCGCTGATCTCCCAGGTAAGCTTGGCATCGAGATCGCCACATGGATCGTTAGCAACAGACGCCAAATGAATGATTACATCGGTATTATTTAAAGGGACTTCACCTGCATTCCGGACATCCATATTCATGACATGTAATTTTGGATGAGGTTTGAGAAAGTTGCCGAACCACATGGTATCCACCACGGTGACATCATGGCCCCGGTCCAGCAGTTTCGGTACGAGTACCGTTCCCTTATATCCGCATCCACCGGTGACAAGAACCTTCATTGTTCATTTTCTCAATATGTTAAGGGACTGGAGATGCATGTTTCCGGCTGGTTCCGTACCCTCTCCCAGGTATTCCGTATTCCAGGCCAGGCGCGGGCGTACTGTGCCAATCCAATGGCCGGAAAATTCCTTGCGCATCTCTCCTGTATCAATGACATTGAAGGACAATAGGTGATCCTCCAGAATTTGTGTATCACATATTCCCTTACCAATGATAGCAGTGACACTGTACATTCCCTCATTAAGGAAGTTACCAGGGATACAGCATGTAGACTGGAACAGCCCTTTGGGATGGGAACAACCCCACCAGGGATCATTGGTGAGAGAAATCGACCTGGCATTCGATGATGCAAGTAATGGGGCTCCGATTTGATCTCTCAGCCAAATTGCCGGATAAATATAAAGGCCTTCCTTCAGATTCCAATAAGTGATTTGAATGTGCACGTCTTTGGAGATATCCACGTCTGCGGTGGGGCCGTCCAGGCCATGCTGTAGTATCCGCACCGCATGAAGACGGACCAGGTCATTTCCTGGAGCATCAGATGGATCCGCCCAGACTATCTCTCCTCCGGAGCTAGTGGTGTTGGCCAGGTACTTTTGGACGACTTCCGCTGCTTTACCATCAATCACGGTCTTCCCTGCATCCAATAGTATTGCCCGTTGGCATAGATTCACAATACTGGCCATATTGTGAGACACAAAGAGCACCGTTCTCCCCCCCTTACTGACTTCCCCCATCCTCCCCAAACATTTCTTCTGAAACTCCATGTCCCCCACAGCAAGCACCTCGTCGACAAGAAGTATCTCGGGCTCAAGGTGCGCGGCCACGGCAAATGCCAGGCGAACATACATACCGCTTGAGTAGCGCTTCACCGGAGTGTCCAGAAATTTTTCCACTTCAGCGAAGCAAACTATCTCATCAAACTTGCGTTTTATTTCCTGGCGGGACATGCCAAGGATTGCTCCATTCAGAAAAACATTCTCACGGCCGGATAATTCCGGATTAAAGCCGGTACCTATCTCTAAAAGGCTTGCGACCCGGCCTTTAATGCTCACTCGCCCGGTCGAAGGCTCAGTTATACGGCTGAGAACTTTCAGTAGAGTGCTCTTGCCCGCACCATTGCGCCCAATTATACCCACTGCCTCGCCGCGATTTATTTCAAAGCTCACGTCCTTTAGTGCCCAGACCTCTTCGAATGCGTCGCCAGAAATAATGGGCCTTCCTCTCATCAGGTCCTTAGTTTTATGCCATACGCCTCGTGCATTCTTCATAAGAACATCACGCAGGGCCAGGTATCGGCCGTTTTCGGACTGGTGACCTATGGTATATTTTTTGCCGAGAGATTCGGCATGGATGGCTATATCGCTCATTTTATCGATCCGCTATATGTGGTCGGCAAAAGACTTTTCCATCTTTCTGAATGTTGAGATGCCCAGCCAAAGGAAAAAGAAAATTACCGCTAAACTAGCAGCGAAGCCCGGCAAATATACATGCGAATCTCCGCCCAGGATGCTCCAGCGAAAACCATCAATTACCCCTGCCATAGGATTTAAACTATAGAAAAATCGCCATTTCTCGGGGATTATACTGCTGCTGAAGCCTACCGGGGAAACGTACAATCCGAACTGTACCACGAAGGGAATTACATACCGAAAGTCCCGATATTTGACATTAAGCGCGGTGATCCACAGCCCGGGACCCAGGCTGGCCAGCAAGGCCAACAGGATGAACACGGGCAAAAACAATATGTTCCAACACGGAGCGAATCGATAATAGGCCATCAACCCCAAAAGTATGGCGAAACTAATGAGAAAATCGATGAAAGCCGTCACTACAGTGGCGGTGGGCACAATTAGCCGGGGAAAGTAGACCTTGCTGATTAGATTTGTATTGGCTATCAGGCTATTTGAGGCTTCACCGAGTGCGCCTGAGAATAAAGACCAGGGAAGCATGGCCGCAAATACCAAAATAGCATAGGGTGCATTGCCGTCGCTTGGCAACTTTGCTATACGCCCAAAAACTACTGTGAAGACAACCATGGTCAGAAAAGGCCTGATAATCGCCCAGGCCACACCGATGATGGTCTGCTTGTAACGTACGGATATGTCACGCCAGGCCAGAATCAGAAATAGCTCTCTATAACGCCAGAGGTCAGCCCAGTAGTTTTTCTCAGTTCTGCCGGACTCAATAATGATCACATGGGTGGAATCCATACTCTTAATCCTTAACTCCAGGAACTTGGCTGGGCTTAGACTTGTGCAAAGGTCTCACCAAGCCGGCTTATCATCCTGAGAAAGCAGCATTTCAGTGGTCGGAAGATTTCCGGTCCGGTAATTCTGCAAGAAGAGAGAAAGAACTGAGAATTTGTGTTGGCGCCGATCTATTCGGCAGGATCGGATGAGTGGAGAAGCCGCCCTGCCACCAGAATTGCTGCCCAGGCCAACGAAATTCCCATCAAGTCCCAAAAGAGGACATCGGTGAGGCTGGATACCCTGCCGGGAATGAATGCCTGATGGAGTTCATCAGATGCGGCGAAAAGAACTCCAAGTAAGAATACTCTTGCAGAGAATGCCGGAAGTCCCTTCTCCCAGAGGGCCGGGAGCAGCGCCAGGGAGATGAAAGCGCCCAGCACGAGGTATTCGATGGGGTGAAAAACTTTGGGGCTGAAAATGGGTTGTGCATCCGGGTAGGCACGGTCTGAGAGCGAGAAGATGAACAGAGCGTAGATCAGGACAGGGACCCACCATTGCCAGTTACCAAATCGGCTTGACTCGGATACCGCCCGGAAAATGGCGCTCACGATTGCCCCGGCGGAAAGAATCATTACGGGAATGACTATTGCCCGCAAATCCATATGGAATAATTTGGCGATCCCCAGTGAACCGATTGCCTGTGCGGCAAACAAAAGGCATATCCAGCTCCAGGATGTGTTTCCCCTGATTTCCATACCTCACAAATCCTTTGCAAATTCGATACTAAGAGAAGTTTCATCTCCGTCAACTCGGTTACAGCTATTCACCGCAGAGGAAGCAGAGGGACGAATTCCACCACAGAGACACGGAGAGCACAGAGAAAAGCTTTGTTAGACAGGATTAACAGGATTCGCAGAAATGGCTATGGGTTAGGGAATTGAGGAATTGAATCCTTAAATTCCTAAATTCGTTTTTGTCCTAAATTCCTAAATTCGTTTTAAATAAGGAAAAGATTTTCCGGGAAATTTTCGGCGAAAAAGAAGCGGCAGCCGGGCCGTTGACAAAGGGGACCGGGGCGCCGGGTATTACACGTTCACCGCCAATGATGCGTCTCGGCGTTTCCATTACCATTGAATCGGCGGCTTCCCGTCCCAAAATCCCTTCGACCTCTTTCATGCCCCCCGAGAGCACCGGGGTGCGCATCCGCGGGTCGTGGGCATCGGTCCCGAGCACGTGCGCCAGGCCGTGTTCGAGCAGAAGAAACGAGAACCTCCGTATCTCTGAGCCAAAGCGTCCCGTAACGCTCGCGGCAGTCATCTGAACGAGCGATCCCATCTCAACCCACCTGAAGAGAGGCATGGGGTCCCTGAGCAGACCGTGATTTCTTTCCGGGTGGCAGATAACGGGAGTAATCCCTCGAGACAGCATATTCCGGAAGAAAACCTCCAGGTTTCGCGGCAGGAACATATCGGTAAGCTCGATCAGGGCAAAGCGTCCGGTATCGTTCAGTGTAAGGATCTCGCCCGAGCCGATTTTTCGAATCAGATCGGGATCCAGGCGCAGTTCCGCCCCGGGGTGTACCGTCAATGGGATCCCATTGTCGCACAGTTTCTCTTGAAACTCCTTCAAAGCTCTCAAGACGGGGACGCGGGTGTTTTCAAAGGCGCCGGGAGCCCAGTGAGGCGTGCACACAACATCCCTGATTCCGTCCGCCACCGCGATGCGCGCCATGGCAAGGCTATGCTCGCAGTCGGGCGAGCCGTCATCCAACCCCGGCAGCATGTGATTGTGAATATCGATCATCACTTGTCTAAAATCCAAAAGTCGAAAATCATCTCACGCGGAGGCGCGGAGAACGCAGAGAAAATAACAGATTACAGGGATCTCTCCTTTAAGGGAATTCATCTGTGACATCTGTGTAATCTGCGGATGATTTATTTCTCTCTGCGTTCTCCGCGTGAACACTTACCGAAAATGCGACACCGACGCCCGTCCGCCCCGTCCGGAAGTGCCCGAGACCTCCATGTCCACATACTGGCACAGCATTTCCGCTATTTTGGGCGGAGGCAGGATTGCGAAATAGTGGTCTATGATGCAATGGCCCATCTCATGGGCAAGCATTCCAACCGTCAGGCTCTCCGGTTGTGTGTGAATGGTGTTTGTCCTTTTCCAGTAAAATGAGGGCGCGTTGCTCGACCCTCCCGTAATCTGCGTAAATACTCTGGCAACTTCCTTCTCATCCCGGTGGATTTGAATTTCCACGCGCAGCTTCGGCATGGGCATATCCAGTATGAGCTGAACGCGCTTAAAAAGCGAGTCGACAACTTCTCCCAGATCGGATTGACCGGAAGACCTGCCCCCGCCAACGAACAACTGGTCCAAGGTGCGGCTAACCGCGCCGCCCCGTATCTTGCCTGTAAAACTCTCCAGTTGTGAAGCCTGACTGTAATGAATGGTGCAGCACTGTGACTGAAAAACGTAATCATCCGCCCGGGACTGGCCGGCCGCCATGAACTGCAACACAACCATCAGGAGTGCAGCTAGATAATGTGGAGCGGGGAGCGGGGAGCAAAAGGGAAGCAAGAATAAAACCTTCCCGCTTCCCGCTTCTCGCTTCTCGCTACTCGCTTCTCGCTTCACTCTTCCCGCTTCTCGCTTCTCGCTTCTCGCTTCTCGCTTCACTGCGTTTTGAATACCTGGAAAACGGTTTCATAGAGCCGTTCTACATCATTGCCGAGTTCAGGTCCCTCACAACCGGGCGCTTGTATCTTCGCTCTAAGCCGGGCTACCTGGTCTTGCACTTCCCTTGCCTTCCCGTTCAGGCTCTGCGTCATCTCATTGATTTGATCCGCAAACTCCTTGAGTTGATCGTTCTCGCGCAGGCGTATCTGCACCTGCAAGTCGCCTTCCCCAATCGACTTAAGGCTTTTCCCGAAGTGCCACAGCGGCCCTCCAACCTTATGTGATACATAGATAGTCATAAAAATTGTTGCAAACAGGAAACAGACCAGAACGACCGCGTTGGTAATGAGCAGGGGCCGCAGTATGGCTTCGGCTGTTGTCCGAAGCGCAAGGTGATGAAACTGGTAGGTCGCCGTTATAGTTTCCCGCGAAAGAAAATAGAGCAGGACCCCGGCTATTACCATCGCTGCCAGGGCCACCAGGCAAGATTTCAGGATGAAACTGCGCTGGTATTCCCGGTGAATATAGACGATGCGACGTCGATAAGATCTCACACTCTCTTCCGCCATAAGACAAGCCTTTCATTTCGACATAGTTGGGCCTTCCAATTCTGCTGTGTTCTTTAAACGCTTTCGCCAGTAGAAAGGTCGGCGCTTCTGGTGAGCGAACTCCACGATTCGTATTCGTTCCGGATAAACCGCGTATATCAGATTGTAAGGGAACCGCCATAAGGACTTCCGCCGTACTCGCCTTCCGATTCTCTGGGAAGCCTCCGGATTCGTCAGAATCTGATCAAGAGCTCGTTCCACCTCTCCGACCAAATCCCCCAGTCCTGGCTCACGCGACTCGTAGTACCGCGCCGCCTCGTTGACCTCCGCATCGGCATCCGGATGCAATCCAGTCAGCTTCACGAGATGGCTGCCCGCACTCGGCGAAGCGCCTCTTCAGCAGGTATCTCGGTCACCAACCCCTGCTCCAAGTCATCCAGGCGGAGTTCAGCCTCTTCAACCCACAACGCCTCGACCTCTGCTTCGGACAACTCGTCAAGGCTCTCGACTACCCACTTTGCCAATCCAGCGCGCTCCTTCAAATCCAGCTTCTTGATCTCAGCCTCGATTTCTTTGAGACTCATATGATCCTCCCTCGCTGTTCATGGTTGCCTCATAATACATTCCCAGCCAAACAAGAGGCACCACAACGATTCCTTTTATGAGATTTTACCCCTCCTCCGATCCTTTTTGATCCCCCTTTGGAAAATTAGTCATAATATCTGGGCGTGTAAAACATTAATAGTGAGCAGTGAACAGGAAGCCAGAAGCACCAGGAGTTTTGAGTTTTGATCTTTCGGTTTTGAGTTACTTGCTTCCCGCTTCACTATTCCTCGCGAAGCGATAGAACCAAGAGGAATTATTTTATTTTGCTTTATCCGCTCACTGTTCACTGCTCACTCTTCACTGTCCTTATCCGCTCACTTAAGAGAACTGAGGTTTTCTTCGTTCAGGTTGATCTTCGCTTTTTTCCAAAGATCTTCAGTCCACTCTTCCAGGGCTTTTGTCTGCTTCTCATCGCGGATTTCTTTTTCGAGTTTTTGCCTCAGATCTGCAAGTGGAGGCAGTTCGGTTCCCGGTTGCGCCATCTGTCTATAACGGTTTTCGATCTCGTCCTCGGTTACGATAATGCGCGATTGGATTGACGCGGATTGCCGCTTGACCAGCGACGCTATCAGGGTTTGCTCCCAGTAGCGCTCGATCGTCTGCCGGAATTCAGGCTCTTTGTCGAGCCCCAGTTTTATGGCTTCCTGAATGAGCAGTTCCTTGCGGATCTCTTCATCGAGAATGCGCTTCTTATCCGCGAGGCTCAATCCGACGATATCGTTGAAGTAGGCGGACCTTGCCAGCACCTGTCGAAAATCATCCGAAGCGATGACATAATCATTTACCCTGGCTACAGGTTTAGCTTTGTTCGTACCCTGGTCGGCGCACGAACACAATAAAGCCATAATTCCCGCCACAATTAAGATATGAATTGGTCGGATCATTAGATGGACCCCCTAAAGCATTTCACCGCAGTACACGTTCACCACGGAGGCGCACGGGCAAAAAATTCTCACCACAGAGGCACAGAGGACACGGAGTAAAACCAAATTTAAAACGAATTTAGGGATTTAAGAATTTAGGGATTCAATTCCTCAATTCCTCAATTCCTCAATTCCTCAATTGATTTAGCCAATTCCCCAATTCCCTAATCCATAGCCATTTGTGTTAATCCTGTTATTCCTGTCTGAAAAGCTTTCCTCTGTGCTCTCTGTGGTGAATTGCTTTTTGTCTTTTAACTGCGCAGCGCTCTCTGCGTCTCTGCGGTGAATCGTTTCTCGTCTTTGCCTATCGAAAATCACTGACAATAAAAAGCGGAATCCCGGCCGGAAGCGGATCTTCAACGCCTGCTCCCCGCGGAAGGTGATCGCGATTCCAGTAGAGTATGAGTTCAGGAGTGAGGTTTTTCCCGATGCACCGTGTTTCGGAATCATCGGCTGCAGAGGACTCAAAGGCGTCGCTGACGGTTTCGGAGATTTCCCGCAGGGTTTGGTCCTTGGCAGTGTAGAAGCGGTAGCCGGCCCCGGAGGATGATTGTGCCGACGACACAAGCGTTGTGGTGGGGGCCAGCCGCGGAATCACGACGATGTCACCGGGCTTGGGATTGCGCGGATACCGCTCCTTCCAGCGCCGGTTTACAGGCTCATCCAGGATTGTAAGCAGATCCACGCCGAACGTGCGTGCCAGTTCGGGCAGAGAGTTCCCCTTTTGAAAGGTATAAATGATTTTGCAGAAAGAATCGTCTTGCCCTGCCGTGCCGCTTGCCCCGGGCTTATCAGCGGTTTTTCCGAAAGCTCCCTCGTTCGTTGCGCATGAGACCGGAGACAGTTCCATGCCGGCGTCCGAGGACCTGATTTCGCCCTGGTTCTTTTCCGCCGGATTTTCCAACCTTGCCGGCTTGATGTCGCAGCCTTTCGAATCGGTAATGAGAGCGTAGCCGCCCGTGCTGGCGTAGCAATAGATGCGATCCGCATAGGTCAAATCCTGGTTGTGGGCCACAAGCTCTTTATACTGAAGGGACAGTTTAGCAACAGGCAGAGCCTCCCTGATGTTCTCGTAGCGGACCCCGGCTTCGGGCAATTTATCGAGATGGGCCTGGTTCATGTAACGATACAGGAAGGCCGCAGCCAGGCACTGGGGAATATATTCCCGTGAATAGGGTTCGAGCTCGCCGTGGTTGAAAATGGGACTGAAAGACCTCGTTTTGGATCTTTCCGCCACTGCCAAAAGAACCTGCACGACCTTCATCGACCCATGATGGTAGGCCCCAAGCGCGAGCACGCTGGAGCCGAATACATTTCGGCTTTTCACCAGGTACCGGGCCGCCGCAGGGGCTTCTTTCTCCCAATCCAGGCGATCGTCCCTGCCCTTCGCATCGATCTGCATTCCGTATTCCGTGGCGGTGTGCGGCATAAACTGAAACATTCCCAGGGCGCCGGCAGTCGAGCAGGCTGCAGTCGTGAAGCGCGACTCAACAAAAGGAACGGCAAAAGCGATATCTTCGTGCAGGTTTTGCCTGGCGAAAACGTCCCGGATATAGGGCATGTATTTCCTGCTGCGTTCCACGGCGCGATTTGTCTTTTCCGTATCGCAAAGCGCATAGAACTTGACGAAATAACTGACATGCTGCACCAAAGTGTCATCGACGGCAAAAGCCGCTTCGCCCCATTCCGAAAGCATGGCTTCAAGGACATTCTTCACTGAATCCGGGCTGAGCGAGCCGTTGATGTCACCGGCCGCACCGCCTCCCATATTCGCCCAGGCGCATTCAGCAGACCGGGTTTGAGCTACCATTTTAGCCAAAGCCGCCGCGCTGAAGGTCTTGGCATAAGCCGGCGCATCTTTCAGGCGGTCCGCCAGGAACTGGTAGATGGTTTCATCCGAGACCTTGAACTTGGATGAACGGCCCAGGAACCGGACAGCGCTCTCCCTGGCCTTGTCCATTCCGGCCAGGAAACTCTGCCTGTCGCCCTGTTCCTGGGCTTTCAGGGCAGATTCCAGCCCGTCTTTGATCTGTTTGTAATCCGCTGCGTTCGCCTGCATCACTACTACCCGGTAAGGCTGCACAGCGGACGTCGATTCAGTCGTTCCACAGCCGGGTGCGGCAATGATGGCCAGGCAACACGCGGCGGCGGCGATCTTCAAAGTTACTGTTTGAATCTTGCAAAAATTCATGATTGCACCTGCACAGTTTGATACCTTATCCACGAAAAAGCCTCACCACAGAGACACAGAGGACGCGGAGAAAACCAAAATCCAACAAAATCAACAGGAACGCAGGAGTATTTCACCTTATTCTCAGGGCTTAGAAATAGTCATTCCTCTTAATCCTGTAAATCCTGCCTCACAAAACTTTTCTCTCCTTGACCGGATATGCCCCGCTCTCCGTGTAATAATCTGGTCAATCCGCTTACCGGCTTTAGCCGGAAGCTCTGTGGTGGATTTGACCGCCTCTGCGGTGAACCTGTAGTGCCCACGAATACCGGCCCATGACCAGGCCGGCAAGACAGGCGAACACGACCCCGTTTGAGGTGATCTGAATGTTGAAATCGCTCACGCTATGCACGAGGATGGCTACGATGCCTCCAAGGGCGCCCAGGACCGTACCGGCGCAAAGCCGGCTGGAAGTCGTTCGAAAAGACAGCAGGCCTGTTCTGAATAGTGCGGTCAATCCCCAAAGGAGCGGCAGCAATACCGGCAGACCCAATTCGGTAACGATCTGCAGCCAGTCGTTATGTGCTTCCCGATACCGCTCGGTGAGCCCTGCCGGTCTTACTTCCGTAAATGACCAGGGAAAAGTTCCCAACCCCGTGCCCAAGAGGGGAAACTTTTTGATCAGGTCCGCACATCCCCCCCAGACCGCCATCCGGCCGGCAGGCTCGGTGTTCACCGGGCTCTTCAGCGTCTGGATCCGGTCAATCACTGGGTTGGAACCGAGCATGGTCATGCCGGCCGCGAGCAGAAGACCGAATGCAAGAATGCCAATCTTGAACCTGCTCATCTTTCTTCTCAGCATACTTAACACCAGCGTAAATTCCACGGCAACGAAAGCCCCGATCCACGCCCCCCGCGACAGGCTCAAACAGAGCGCAACCAGCATGAACAAAAGCGCGCCGGTCCAGATCGGTACCGTTTCCGTGGTTCGATGGAGGACCACGGAAAGCCCCAGGGTGAGTATCATTGCCAGGTATCCACCAAGGTGGTTGTAGTTAACAAAGGTTGAGTTAAGATGTGTGGGATCGCTCGTTCCCCAGAAAGCGGGAAATGGCGCTCCACTGTACTGCACGAGCCCGAGGAAAGAGACGATCACACCCATGCCGACTATAGTCTGGATCAAGCGTCGGGTTTGCCTCCTCGATTCGGTCATTCCCAGGCTCAGATAAAAAGCTGCCACGTAAAGAAGCAGCCGCAACAAAGCCCAGACGGTAGCATCCCTGTAAATCGAACTCAGCCAGGAGACCGACGCAAGAACGAGCAGGGCTGCAATCGGAAGATCGAGCGCAGATCTTGGAAGCAGGGGTTCACCCTGCCATAGACGCCGTGCCAACATGGCGGTAAAAGCTATAAGCGCCAGCCACAAGGCTATGCAAAAAGCCCATTGGTTTGTGGCCCCGCGCGCTAGTGGAGTGAAAACGAGGAGGAGGCTGAACGCAATTTGTTGGACGTGGAAAAGTACGGAATGAGAACCGCGCTCTGAGGACGTCAATCCCAAAGGTGAGGAGGCACGGTCTGCATGGAGATCGGAGTTAAATGCAAATGTCGTCATTTCGTACCCGTTCAAAAGACGAAAAGCCATTCAGCGCAGAGGTGGGGCATAGTCCGGTCAAGGAGAGAGACGAATCCACCACAGAGACACACAGGAAAGCAATTGAACGAACAGACAAAACTAAACGGCAGATCCCTGTTTGCTTCCGGTTTTTCCTGCATGCCCTTTTTCTTTTCTCTGTGTTCTCTGTGTCTCTGTGGTGGATTTGAGCGGGTCGCGGTCACCGTATCTCTATTGTACCGTTTGCGTAACGTAAGGTTCTCCACCCCCGGGGGAATTGCGTTCATGCGCCGTGAACAAGTACACGCAAATACACAGCAACAGGGCCATTATTGCGACCAAAATAAATTGGAGCCGCTTCCGGTTGTCTATTGGCTTCAAATGCCATGTAATACCTTTTGAAACCTTCAGAAACTTGGCTCTACATACCCTGCAGAAGTAGTGCCTGCTGCCTGGTATCAGACACATCCACGGGCTGCGCTTTTTACGCCGCACAGACTCGTTTTCACAAATTGGGCAAAAACCGCCATGATGTATCGCCGCCAAGAGATCGCTGGACTTTGGCATAAATCCCGTACCCATTCATCGCAGAAATGGCTATGGATTAGGGAATTGAGGAATTGGCTAAATTAATTGAGGAATTGAGGAATTGAATCCCTAAATCCCTAAATTCCTAAATTTGTTTTAAATTTGCTTTCATTTGCCGCTACCCCCCTGCATCTTCTGAGTCCTGACGGCCTGGAGTTCCTCGATCATCTGGCCGTTGGCCGGATCGACCCCCAGTGCAATCAGGTAGTAGCGCTCGGCTGCGGCATAATCCTTTAGAATTTTGTAAGCCTGAGCGATCTCGCGCGGGTACCCAATAGTCCGCGGAGAAAGCTGCCTTGCAGATTCATATGCCTGGATTACGGCCGGATAGTCTTTAATGTCCCAGAAAAGCCGGCCCTGCATGGCGTAATAGGATTCATTGGGCCGCTGAGCATATTGGATGGCCAGACCTATGGCCTCCAGGGCAGCCATGTATCTCTTTTGTTCCTCGAGCGAACAGGCAAGCAGGAAATGAAGGTAACTATCCCGCGGATCGAGCATGGCAGCGCGATGGCTTTCCAGTTCCGCCTTATCCCAGTCTTTGCGTTTCATCGCTATTTCTGCCAGATAACGGTGAGGCGCGGCGGTTTCCCTGGTTTGGAGGGCTTGCTGGAAATAGCCTTCAGCGATTTCGAGATCGCCGGTAATGAAGAGCGCGGCCTTGCCGCAAATCAACGGCAAGGACGACAGCACGCCGGCATCGAAAGAGGCAGTGCTCCCGGCCAGCTCCAGATACAGGTCGAGCGCCTTGCTCCCTTCAAAGCGAGGCAATAGGTTAGTCAAGGTTTCATTGCGATTCTCCGAATGGCTGAGTCCCAGAAGGAATGCTCTCTTCGCTTCTGCCGCACGTCCTGATTTCAAAAGATAGCACCCGAGATCAAGATAATACCGATAGGCAATCTGGCCACGTCCTCCGGCTTTTCGAATGAGTTGCTCCATCCAGGTCGCCGCCTGGTCCCAGTCCTTAGCTTCGGCAGCCATCCCGGCCAGAATCGCAAGTGCTGAGAAATCCGTCATAGGATTGGCAGCGGCAATTTTCAATCCTTCAATGAAACGGTCCTGCACGGCGCCCGACCAAGCGGGGTGACTTCGCAAATCATCCCAGGCGTAAGGGTAGACGCAAGCCAACCTGGTGACATAATTTGTGCTTTGATCGGGTTTTGACATGGAAAGATAGTAATCGACAACGGCATATAGGAATTTGCCGTTGTTGGGGTCGGTTGCCAAAGCTCTCTGGAAAAAAGACTCAACCTCTTTACCCTTGTTTTCTTGCCCGCTGAACTTGCTCATCCACCAGTAAGTCTGCGCCAGGCCGAGCCAGGCGTTTCCTTCACGGGGATTCAGTTGGGTCGCCTTCTTATAGGCTTGCATGGTTCCTTGCAGGAGAGTCAGCTCAGCCTCTCCGTTTGTGGCCCGGCCGGCCACGGCATATAACGATTCCGCATAATGCATTTGACGGTCGGAGTCGCTGCCGGCCAGGCTAACACTCCTCGCGAAATACGATTTTGCTGATTCGTACTCTTTTGATTCCAGCTTTCGTAGGCCGATGCAGTCATAGATATCTGCAGCGGCGATCACGAAGAGTTGGGCCGTCGCCCACAAAATGAAAACGGCAAGCCCTGTGGTTATCGAGATATACTTGATGCGTTCTTTATTCATTTGCATGAAGGGCAGTGAGCAGTGAGCAGTGAACAGTGAGCTGTAGAATGCCACGTTCGCCGGCCACCGATCCGCCCACTGCATTTACTCTTTTCTCTTCACTATTCACTGCTCACTCTTCACCGCTCCTCGCGAAGCGATAGAACCAAAAGGAATTATTCTCTTTTGCTTTTTCTCTTCACTCTTCCCTGTTCACTCTTCACTCTTCACTGCTCTCTTGTTCTTCAAGTGCTTTATCAAACCTAACGTCATCTTTCTCACGTCTTCAATGCACTTCTCGACCTCTGCACAGCCCTGGGTAGACCCAAACTCTTTTGACAGGATGTACTGTGTATCAAGCTCTGCCAAAGAACCCAGGGCAATGTGAAGAAAATAGATGAATTCTTTGTCAGTGCCCCTTGCAGCCCCTTCGGCTATGTTGCTGGAAATTGAAACCGCCGAGCGCCTGATTTGAGCGGTCAGCCCATATAATTCGGATGGTGGGAAGTCCCCGCTAAGCTGGTAGACGGCCTTTGCCAATCCAATGCTGTGCTTCCACACCTCAAGATCTTTATGGTTCACTCTTCACTCTTCACTGCTCACTCTTCACCGCTCCTCGCGAAGCGATAGAGCCAAAAGGAATTATTTTCTTTTGCTTTTTCTCTTCACTCTTCACTCTTCACTCTTCACTGTTTTAGTGTAATAACTGTCATAGCGTTTGTAATAATACCGCCCGTAGTAGTAAGGATCTTTTTTGAAATCGAGCATATTGAGCACCAGTCCGACAGTCGGCGCCTGGACGGCGTCAAGTTTTTGCTTGGCGCGTTTAACTTCAGTAAGGTCCGTACTGCCCGCCTTAACGAGTAGAATCAGTCCATCGCAAAGGGACGCAAGGACAGCGGCATCGTTTACAGTCGCAACCGGAGGCGAATCTATGATGATCATGTCGTACTGCTGGCGGAGCAATTCGACGAGCACGCGCATCCGGTTGCTTGCCAACAGCTCCGGAGGATTGGGGGGAATCTTCCCGCTGGTCAGCACCCACATATTCTGTTCGGGGACCTTGAACAGGCATTCTTGAACTTGACTGAGAAGAAACGGCGTAGCATGAGAAAGGTCGTTTTCAATCCGGCCCATTGCCTCTATCAGTGCGGTTTCCTTCGCATCCCGGAAAGTGGAATTGGTTAAAGGTCTTTCGTCGAATTTAAACTCTGCATGCTCGCAATGAAAGAGTTCATCGATATTCTCTTGAATGTGTAATCTTAGGGGGCCGGCAAGTTCTTCGACACTGAGGAAACCGAGGTGAAGCAGTATTTGCCCGAGTCTCTCCGTTGTGGCCTGTTGACTGGCAAGCGCAATCTTCAACTGCTTTTCGGTTATCTTGCCGGTCTGGACCAGCAGCGCCCCCAGCTTTTTCTCCGGTGGGCGGCTGGACCAGTCTACGTCAACAAGCTGCCCTTTGACAAAAGATACCGAGAAGCTCTTCAATCCGTTTTGATAATGCAGGGTGCCGGTTCTTTCCTGCATTTCGATAAGCTTATGAATGTCGCCCATGGTCAACTCGCCAAGGGTCCCGCCGGTAGTTTTCGTGCTGAACGAATCCGCCAGTATCTCGGTAAGTCCGCGCCGTTCGGTCTGTTTCAAAATCCTCTTCATACTGGGTATGCGAAGATCTGCCTCTATGATCAGCGTTTTCATGCCGATCTGGGCCATGGTCAATCCCAGATTGAACACAAGGGTGGACTTGCCTTCCTTTGGATTGCTGCTCGTTACCAGGTATACTCCCCTGGTGCGGTTCAATTCCGAAAACCGCAGATTCGTTGCAAGTTGCCTGAATGATTCTGAAAAATGGCTGGCAAACGGCACCTCGAGCACGCTCGGGATAGAGAACCTCCTAGCCTGCCCTTCGCCTTTGGTTTCCTTATCTTTCAGCTCCAGTGGAATTTCCGAGAGGACGGGCACATCGAGCGCCTCGGCTACCACCTCATTGCTGTACACGGTTTGATCCATGTATTCGAAGAAAAAGGCCAGGCCGATGCCGAAAGCGAGGCCGAAAAAAGCGCTGAGCGTAAGGTAGAGCACCTTTTGGGGCCTTACAGGGGCCATCGGAAGCGCTGCGGGTTCCGCCACACGCAGATTCGATTTCATGATCTCGTCTGTTATGTTGGCCTGCTTGATCTTAGCCAGCAATGTATTATAGAGTTCCTTGTTCGTACCGACATCGCGTTCCAGAATGGCATACTGTAGTTCTTTTCTGTTCGTATCGATGGCGTCTTTTTCGATGTCTTTGGTGGCCTGCTGGAATGAATTCTCTCTGGCCAGAAGTACAGAGCGCGTTGCTTCGGCATTCGTCAGTGTTTTTTGCAGTTGCTGGTGAATTTTGGCCTTAAGTTCACTTATCTTGGAAGTCACTTTGACGATTTCCGGATGTTTTGGCCGATAAACACCGGCAAGCCTCTGGTATTCTATTTCGGCGGCCAACAAGTCAGAGTTGAGGCTTGCAAGAAGCACGTCATTGAGAAAAGTGGGGACGGTCTGGGCCTTGCCGCTATTGCCGGCGTCGATAAACTTTTGGAGTTCCTGGATATTGGCCTCGACCTCCATCCGTTGGGTTTTTGCCTTTATGTAGTCGCCATTCATTTCCTCTATTTTTTGCACATTGAACTTCTGGCTTCCCTCGATGCTGATCAGATTTTCCCGTTCTTTGAACGCCTGGAATGATTTTTCGGCTTCTTCAACCTTTTTCTTCATTTCGTAGAGCTGTTTCGACAGCCAGTCAAAGATCTTGCGCGCACTATCGAGTCGCGTTTCGGAATCATAGAGGATGTAGTTTTCTGCAACAGCGTCCGCTATGGTTCGTGCGGTTTGGGGGTCATTATCCTCGACATGGACCAGAATTAAGCGTGTGTCCCGTATTCCCTCGATAGAAATCTTCCCTGTGAGCCGGCCAATTCTTTTCAGCAGCAATGTCTCTTCGTTCTGAGGGGCTGCCGGCCCCCCAAGGGGGGAGAGCACCCAGGAGAGGCCTCTGCTCAAATTTGAACGCACAGTGCTTAAAAAGCGAGTGACAACCCCGTCCGACCTTTCAGGCTGAGCGGCGGGGCCAAGTTGCTGCAGGACTTTCTCTAAAACGGAGCGGGATTTAAGTAAATTGAAGTGGGTGCGAAAGGTGAGCTGTTGGCTTATAAAGGTTTCAGTCTCTAACTGTTGACCAGTCAAAGGAGAATGAGTTGTTTCCTTATCGATGATAAGGCTCGCAGTGGCGCGATAGACGGGTTTCATCGAGAAGGTAAACAGCGCCGCAAAGAGGACCGTCAGGGCAATCGCGGACAAAACAAGCCACGCTCTTCGTCGCACCAGGTAATAGTAATCGGTCAAATGAGGACTAATGCCTAGAATTTCCATCGTCTCGTCTCGTCTCGTCTAATGCAGTGAATTTTTTGTTTGATATACCAACCCCCCTTTTCTAAAGGGGGAACCGGCGCGTGCGAACAACACCCCCCTTTTCTAAAGGGGGAACCGGCGCGTGCGAACTACACCCCCCTTTTCTAAAGGGGGGCAGGGGGGATTTTGAGGCATCGAGCACCATCTTGAATGCAACTTGGTATAATGCAGTGAATTTTTTGTTTGATATACCAACCCCCCTTTTCTAAAGGGGGGCAGGGGGGATTTTGTGGCATCGAGCACCATCTTGAATGCAACTTATGTGAGTCTCAAAGCCAGGATTCAGGCACGTAGATGCGATCGCCCGGCTTTAAAATAATGTCCTTTTCCTTTCCTTTGCGAACCTTGTCCAGATTGATCGTGATCCGTTGCTCGGCGGAATCCCGGCGAGTGATCACCGTTCGGTTGGGAGCGGCATATTTGGAAAATCCCCCAGCCATGGTACAGGCGTCCAAGGCAGTGAGGCCCTCCTGAAAATCATAGACACCCGGCTTTTCAACCTTGCCGAGAACGGAAATTTTATACGATGTTACGTCTGAATATGTGGCGGGCTGAACGTACACCACGTCGTTTGCTTCGACCCTGATGTTTTTCTCCGTCATTCTCTGGTCAAGCAGTTCGCGCAGATTCACCTGGATGGCTTCCTTCTGCTGGACCAACTGTTCAACGTCTTTGTCATTCTTTATCTCACCCATGGAGCCTCTCAGAACAAATGCGACATTGGCGCGCTCCCTGGTCACCCCGCCCGCTTTACCAAACAACTCGAGCAGGGTTGTGGGTCCCTCCAACGCGTAAGCCCCCGGTCTGTCCACTGCTCCGGTAATATATACCTTCTGGCTCTTGTAATCTTTTACGGCGATGATCACCTGCGGATTGACAAAATAGTCCTGGGCCAGGGGCCGTGTAGTTGCGTCTGTAAGTTCGGGAACAGTCAAGCCCGCAGCTTTGACCTCTCCCAAAAAAGGCAGATTGATGGTCCCCTTGGACGAAACGGTGACTTCGAGGTTTCCCTGACTGGCGCCTCCGGCAAAAATGTTCACCGAAAGAATGTCCCCCACTCCGACAGTATAAGGTTTTTCCTGGCCGCAACATGGATGGGCCCACACAAGCGGCGCCAACAAAATCAAACACAAAACAGACAGTCTCACTTGTTGCACGAAGATCACCCTCTGGATCTATTGCTTGGGAAAATCCCATTTACTGGTTAAGCGCATATATATCACATTGTCATTGTAGCCAAAGCCTGGCAGATTGGAAAGACGCTGTGTGTAGTTATACTCGACACTCAGTTCCATCCTCTTTTTCCAAAACGAATAACCTACACCGCCGCGCAGGCTCCACTCATTAGTCTCTAAAGTTGATGTTGTATAATCGCTGAGCTGGTAGTAACCCCCCCCATAAACCCGAATGACATTGTCAAAAAACAGACGCTGCACGAATCCATTCACGCGATAAGCCGTAAAATAGGCGTCTGCCACGGTGAAATCGACCATGTTGTGTTCGAAGGACAAATCAACCTTTGTGCGGTCTGTGGCCCCGGTCAAACCAACCAGATAAGTAGGCGTTGCCATGTTCGGCGCTAATCCGGAAGTCTGATCAAAATAACGCCACTGGTAACCGCCGCCCACTCTGCTTTGGAGCCATGAACTCAAGTCGTGCCGGTAAATCAATTGGATTTGGTAAGAATCATATGCACTCATTGGGCTAGCTGGATTAAATGGATACTCCCGGCGCCAAAATTCATTATCGAGGTCCAGGTGATTCGTGGAATTGAAATTATAGGTCATGGTCATTATCCCGCGATTCTCTGACGAATCGTTCCTGGTACTCGCGGTCCCATCCATGAAATTCAAAACTTCGTTGCGGTAGGCCAGCTTAACTTCACCTTTCTCCCCGATATCATAAGTGACAAACGGGTTTATCCGATTTACCCAATACTCGTTACGCGTGACGATCTGGCTCAGCGTGTCAGAAAATGCTGGTTCACGGGTCATTGTAAATGTTTCAGTCATCCCGGTTGTCAAGCGATTGGAAACCCGGGTCATGGCCAAAAGGGAAAGATCCTGGCCGAGGTAATCCTGTGAGGATAGATTAATGGCGCCGGATCCAGGCGTGGCGCCTCGAGTGCCGAAATACATGTAGTAGGGCATCTTATAACTCAAACTCAACTTGCTGCGTTCGGTAACGGCTTCCACCTCCACTGCGGGGGTGATTGTCAGACCCCAAACACTGGTCGGGTTCACCGTACTCCTGAAATAATTGCTGTCATAGTTACCCTCCTCAGTTATCGAAGGGGTTATCCGCCAATCAGCCGCCATCGACGAACAGGGCTTCAATACCCCACAAAGCCCAAAGATCGCAATGATGATGACGGATACTAAAAGACAATCCTCCACGATTGATCTGGCAAGCCCCTTTTTCATCTTTCCCCCCCTCAGTATATTTATTCGATATTAAAATATATCATCACAACTCCATTCGGTTTCAACATAGATTTACTAGTACGTTGTCAATAAAGTTATGACATGTTGCAAAGAATCGTCACCCCGGCACAAGAGGCTGTATCGTAATTCAGTAATGCCCGGGCAAAATCCCAAGGGACCAGGTTTTGCTTCCCCCTTTTGTAAAGGGGGATCGAGGGGGATTTCAAGTGCCTATGTAGTATCGGAGAATCACAATACCCCCTGCCCACCTTTCGTAAAGGGGGGAAATACGAAAAATATTACGTTTGCGGCACAGTCTCACAAGCCGGGGTCCATAACTGTCTGCAATTTATCTTAAAACGCCTCGATTCCGCCCCGGATCCGGTCCTGGGTGACGTCACCCCGGCGAAAGCCGGAATTTCCGTCATGCCGGCGGAAGCCGGTACGGAATGACGGCCTGTGTGTACAGGACTTATGTAGCGAATTTCTAACTCAGCACACTAGACGATCGTTTCTTTAGCGCCGTCTCCCATTCCGGCATCCGCCGTGCAAGCACTGAAAAAACTCGAGGTCTGTCCTCCCTCAGGACAGACGATCAGACAACTGAGGAAACGGCCTGAGAGAGTTACGGTTTCGTTGAGGTGCTTGCCGTTGGGCTAAACGCATTCGCGACGTTGGACCCCACAGAAGCCGGAGCCACAAGAGGGTTAGCCCGTGCAACAGGTGGAGCCGTATAAGTCTCGGCATGGGCTTGCAGGTAGGCCGCATCAACCACCTGAGCCAGTTGCACGCCCAGTTCGCCTGCACAAGCCGAGGCGCTCAGATCTTTATTAATCTCGCCACGAACCAACTCCGCATTCAAACCATGCCTGTCAGCGGCCGCCCGGATACCCTCCACCATTTGCGAAATTGCCCTCAGCGTATTTGCAGTATCCGTCCCGCTGCCAGTCAACGCGCAGAGCATCGCTTCTGCAACCTGCCCGGCAAGCACGACCCCGTCAGCCCCATTTTTGATACCTGCCTCCATGAGCGTCTCGGCCAATGCCGGAGCCAAGTTTTCGAAAGCAACCCCAGCGGCGGTAGCCGAAGCCAGAGCATGGGTTATGACATCCTGCAGCGATTGGCCTGCAGCATAATCTGCTGTGGCCTGCGCCACAATGTCCGCCTGAGGCTCCGCATTTGCAGCAGTTGCGAAAAGAGAGCAAGAGAGGATGACGGCAAAAAAGAACGCCAGAACTGCGACGCCCCGCCCCCCGCCACGAATACCTATACATTTGATGCTCGAAATCTTTTCCATTTGCAGCCTCCTCAGTAAACCGTGCAGGTTCTGTCCACCACCGAAACGTCCCTCACGCTTTGACGAAAAATTCTTTCTGTACCCCTGCTCTTGCTGGCTATCGAAGTGCCCAATTTCTAAGTTCATATAATATTGCTCCGCTCATGTGTCAATAAATTAGCGCAATTCGCGGATGCGAGCGTTCGGCACGCAGGCATTCGCAGCCTACTTCACAATTTAAATAGTTTCAAAAGAATAAATCCCAAACACGCTCGCCAGACAGGCAAATATGATGCCGCTCCACACGCTATCGTCCGGGCAAGTCTCAGTCCTGCTGAGCACGTAAAGGGAGACTTTTCCTAAAGCTCCGCCAACTCGATTACATCGAACAGCCGCGGAGTGATCGCATTATCCACAACACGCTCCGGCGAAAAATGAGGAAAAACTAGGGGTCTTCGTGCGAACGTGCGCCTGACAAGCGAGAAGTGCTTAGATAGATGCTTCTGACTTCTGAGGCCGATTTATGCTATAGGAGTATGCAAAAGTCAAGGGGTAAATAGGGGGGTAGAAATAGGGATCAAATTTACCGCCTTCCCGCCGAGGTCATATGAAAGGGAAAAAGAAAAGTTGAAAGCCATGATGGAGGAGACCCGTGAGCTGGCAATGGCAGCCCTTCGGGAAGAATTTGCCGGTATTGTTTCTCACATGGCCGAACGCCTTTCCGGTGAACAGGACGGCAAGCCGAAGAGGTTTAAGAGTTCCATGCTCCAGAAGATGCACGATTTTCTCGACTCTTTTGATGAGATGAACCTTTTTAACGACGAAAGCCTGGCTGATTTAGTCGGCCAAGCAAGAACCATTGTCTCAGACTTGTCAGTAGAAACCCTTCGTAAAAACCCAAAACTTCCCAATCGCATCAGTTCAAAGATGGGCAAGTTAGTGCAGGTAATTTACAACCGGACTTTGACACTTCCCTTGTAAGTGTTTGATTTTATTGATCGTAAAAAGCCCTTTCGTGACTACAGCCTATACTTTATTCGTATTTTCGAATGTTTGGGAAGGAATCGGGAAACCGATAGCATCCATAATCGATCTTATCTCTTCATCGACTCGATTCGTTACTGACTGGCCGGCTACTTTACATTCTATCGCTTTGAACTGGGCAAGCAGCGACAGCGCCCTTCTGCCCGAGTACCTCAGTGAGGCACGGCGGCACTGAAGCTCGATCAGTTTTTCAAAAAGATAGGCCGGGACGCAGATTAACACATGGGCTTTAACCCTCTCATCGTTGTAATGGAAAATCGGTCTGATCTTCAGGAAGTCCTTCAGCTCGCAGAAAGACCTTTCCACCTCTTGAAGCAGCTTGTAGGATTTGACCACCTCGGCGGTGGGAAGGACCTTCGCCTTGACGTTGGTTTTTAGAAAGAACTTCCCGTCCAGGTAAGACTCTTCCCGCAAAACCTCTGTATCCATGTATAGGATGATCTTTCCGGATTGGATCTTGGGTCTGAAAAATTTGGATAAGCGCCCCAAAACAGGAGAGCTGGTAAGAGTCAAACCGAAAAGGTTACCATCTTTTAAGATGGGAAAAGAGCTGAAGGATCGCGTCAATTCTGAAGGGCTCACGCCAATCGCTCTTCCACGAGTCGCAAGCTTTCCCAGCAATGAATCCCGTTCCGCCAGGAGGGAGGCCCGTTTGTAAGGCACCTTCCTTTGCAAACCTCGATTGTTCCTCCGGTCTTGTCCGGAAACTGTGTGAGAATCTGTGTGAGAAAATCTTTCCAAAATCTGCCAAAATGTGGAAAATCTGCTAAAGTGTGGAAAATTCAAATCGAGTCATTTCCGTAACTTACGTACTGGTGAGGAGTTAGTGAAGCTCGGGGTTGCCTATTCCTAATCTCGGTACCGCGTGTTCGAGTCACGCCGGGGGCATCAGCTTTTAGGCATTCTGTTTTCCCAATGTAACCAATCTTGTAACCATTTCACCGGATTTTTCCGCAAGAAACTCGCCATTACGTTTCGCCGCTTGCTTCCAATCCTGATCGCTCACTATATTATACCGCTCAAAAACGGCTCCGGTCTTGTGTGCACTTATCATCATTGCAACCGCTTGAGGAATTCCAGCCCGCACCATATTTCGGACGGCCGTTCTTCGTAGGTCGTTGAGAAGTTTTCCCGCTATCCCAGCGCCATTGCATCCGCTGATCCATGACTTCCTGAAATAATAAGTCGGTTCTACCCCGGTGCCAGGGAAGACATAAGACGAAAATTTCCCGCTCTGCCGTCTGTTATCCAGTTGCTTATCGAGAATAGCCTTGAGTTCATCATCAAGGTAAACCGTCCGCGCCGATTCATTTTTGGTCGTATTTGGCTCAAGTCTTACGGTCCCGGCCTTAAGGTCGACGTGCGACCATTGTAGCCCGAGGATTTCACTTTCCCGCCATCAAAGCCTGAAACCAAATGTAACTATGGGTTGCACAGCCTCTGGAAGTTCCCTGAGTAGGGCTAAATTAAAAATCAGAAACCTCTGCATCATCAAAAGGGATGACCTGCTCCAGGCCCGAATTGCGTTTACTGAGAGGGGCCGAAGCCTTTCCATTGCCCGCCCTGTGATGGCCGTTTGCTCTCTTTTCGTATGCCGCAATAATCTTCGGCTCTTTTGCAGCCTTCTTCAATGTGACCTTTTTCGGCTATGCTGCAGCGCCTTCGATGGTTGAATGGCCATTGGCACCTCCGACCATGGTTACCAGTTCGCCCACATATTCTTTCATTTGACAGGCTTGTGCGTTCATTTCCTCGGATGCCGAAGCCGATTCCTCGGCGTTGGCGGCATTTCGCTGGACAACCTTGTCCATCTCACTCACGGCCTTGTTCACCTGCTCTATGCCTAGGGCCTGCTCGTTTGACGCCGCGGTGATTTCTAACACCAATTCGCTGGATTTCACAACACTGACCGCCACCTCGCGAAACTCTTTGTCCGTCTTTAGCACCAACTCCAGTCCGTCTTTTACCTTCTTTACCGTACCATCGATGAGGTCGGCCGTTGTGCGGGCGGCCTCAGCGGCCCTCATTGCAAGATTTCTCACCTCGTCCGCGACAACGGCAAAACCTGCTCCGACTTCCCCGGCGCGGGCCGCTTCCACTGCGGCATTAAGAGCAAGAAGATTTGTCTGAAACGCGATTTCGTCGATGGTCTTAATTATCTTCGAAGTCTCTTCGCTTGCCCTCGAAATTTCTCCCATGGACATGGTGAGTTGTTCCATCGACTGAGTCGCCTGGGCCACCGTTTCCCTTGTCCCCCTCATCAACTGGTCGGCTTGGCTCGCGTTACCGGCATTCTGTCTGGTCATGGAAGACATCTCTTCTATCGACGAAGATGTCTCCTCTATTGCCGATGCCTGCTGTGAGGCCCCTTCGGCGAAATGCAGACTCGAGGAAGCGATGAGCGCCGAGGTAGATGCCACCCTTTGGCTGCTTGAAGTGAGGCCGTCCACGACAGCTCTTATGGTTCTGATTATGGTCATGATTATCAGCGGCGAGATGGAAAGTGTGACTAGCAGCCCAATGATGGCAATTATAAGGAAGTTTCTAACGCTGGTACCATAGCTCTGCTGAGCTGACTGGTAGGCTTCATCACTTCTCTGGCAAGTTTGCTCGTGCAATTTCTGCATTTGTGCACTTGCATAAGTGAACTGGTCCTCGACGGAACCCAGCATCATGGATGCTGTCGCGGAATCGGTGCCGGCCATGTTTACTGTCCTATCGATCCACTCACGATACTTCAGAAACGGAATCAGGATCTTCTCATAGGATTCCCTCTCAGCCTGGTCTGCCAAGGATTTCGTACCGTTTTGCAGAAAACCTGAGAGTTCATTGGCGCCCGCTGTTATTTGACTGGTCAGACCGTTGATTTTAGCTGTGTCGTAATCCAGCGTCGACCAATTGACGATTTTGTAAGCATTGGCGTGGAGTGCCTGGAGATTCTTAAAAGCTGTGGAAATGTCCTGGGCGCTCTTGAGATCGTGATATATACCCTGCAGGCTTCCATCCAGCTTTACAAAACTGCGATGCGCGACTCCGGCTATGGCAAGAATGGTCAATGCCGTTATTAAAGGGAAGGCGAACATCTTTCGTTTAATGGTCATAACCGACTCCTCGCAGATCGAGCGAGACATCCCGACCAGGCTTTTAAGCGGGTAAACTCTGCTGCTTATTTGTAAATGCCGCAGCCCAGGTAAAAGTCCGTCCCATCGATTGCCTTTATATAGGTGGATTTGGGCTGAATTTTCTTAGTTTCCGGATTGCTCCATTTATAGTCAACCCAGCCGCCGCCGCTCTTGGCCTTTGATGCAAACTCCTGAAAAAAAGCTTTCCCGTCCGCGTCTTTCAATTCGTTCAGGTTCTTCCCGACAAGCTTTGAATTGCCGCCATGTGCTAAGGTATTGCCGGAATAGTCGTTTACGAATATGTAGAGATCACCCTTTACAAACTCACCTTGTGGATTGTTGAAAGCCTCGAAAGCCTTGTCTTTGCCGTTGGCCTTAAAAAACTCAACGGCCTTATCGGCCAGGGCCTTGGCCTCATCGGCTGTACCCCCTGCCAGGACGGACCCTGCTAATGCGCCTGCCATCAGAAAAACCATTCCCAGGTATGCAGCGAAAACCTTCTTCATTTGTTCCCCCTTGGCGTAATGTTTGGAATTATCACCCTGGTCCACAATAATGATTGATATGCCTCGTAAGAGCATTTGGCCAATTTCCCACCTACACCGCGCGGCATTTTGGACGGTCAACTTATACCGTTACACCCCATGCCTTCGAGGTATGAGCTTCAAGTAGCTTATCGGAATGCAGAACCTTATTCTTAAGAGAAAAATTTACTCACGGGGTCCGGCCTACCGCTGTTAAACTGAAGTTTAACAGTGACCACCCGGTCATAGTCCGTAAACCCGAATGTAATTTCCCAACCCATGCGACAATGGTGGTAAGGGATAACTTGGGTTTCACATTCTCGCTTCAACATTCTGGACACTTGGCCTTTATTCGTGGATCTTGAATGATCATGACTCGACCTCCCTTTTGATGGATGCTGTTATTTCCGCTGCCGATCTGAGTTTCCGATCAGTCGGTCTGAAAGTACATGCTGGATCAAATTATTATCTTGCATATTCATATATGCAGGGAGGAAGCATCATTTCAGTGGCAGGAAGATGTCCGGCCCGGTGAGTCTGCACGGAGGACTTGTATGTTTGCTGGTCGATGAGTCTATTTCTTCTTCAACTCGTCCCACTTGTAGTCGATTAGCTCAAGAAGCACGCTGTTCACCTTCTTTGGATGGATGAAGGCGAATTCGCAGTCTCTGAATGGTCTGGCTTTCTTTCCGTCCGGAGCGGGAACAAAGGGGTAATCCTTGGGCTCAAGCTCCTCGAGGGCTTCTCTTGTGTTATCCACATTGAGACTGATGATCATCACCCCTTCTCCGTTTTTCTCTATCCACCTGGCTACCGGACCATCGGGGGCGGTCGATTCCATGAGCTCAAATCCTACTTCACCCACCCAATACCTCGCGACGCGGATCTTTTCCAGCTCATCGATATAAGGATCGTCCGGTCCTGATTTGCCAAGGATAGGCTCCCATACCTGCCTCGCCTTATCCAGATCCTTCACGGCAATGCATATGTGGTCGACCTTGTTGACCTTCATGGTTTTTTTCTTTCCAGAAAGAGACAGGCTCCTTTTGAGTCCTCAGAGGGAATGGACGGGGGAACCTTCCAACTCTCATGCTTGAGTTTAGCCGGAATAATGCATCAAGTTGTTCGCTATGCATTCGAACCGCATTTTGGGGGTAGGATTCTACCCGAAAAAACTTCTGGAACAACCCCAAAGCCCTCAAAACCTCCAAGGATATGGTCTGAGATACGTTGTTTGCGGGAAGAAGGGCCAGCCCAAAAGAGTACCTTGGGCCAGCCCGGATCGGGAGTTGGAGAGTTGGACTGGAGCTTCGGTAACGGGGTACATCCCGAAGCTCTCTTATATCAAGCGCAAACTCGCATCTGCGCGGAAGCGGGAGCATGCGAGACACGAGAAGAGGTGAATGGTTCTCGTAACGCTCCCACAAAGATTAGTCCTTGTGCTTCTGTTCATTCTCATGCCAAGATTTCCATTTCTCACGCATTTGCTCAACTTTTGCGCGCTGCTCCGGGGTCAGGACCGCATAGATCCTGGATTTCATGCGCTGCTTCTCCACAATCAGCTCGGTTATGATATCCGCGTGTCCCTTCGCAATGGTCCGAACCTTCGCTTCGTCAAATTGACCTTTTGGGAGAGCGCGGAGCTGTTCGCGCCCCTCCTTTAGTTTTTGAACAAGTGGTTTCATTTTTGCGCGCTCTTCGAGCCTGATGGAAAACATCTCTTTCTTTTGCGCGTCAGTCAAATTGAGCTTTTTCCACAAATGGTGATGCCCGTAGCAACCCCTGTGATGATGCTTCCAATGATGTCCGCATTCACATTTAGCGGCGTCTGCATCTTGTGGACCGGTCTTGCTGATGTCCGCGACGGCAGGAGTGGCCGACCCCTGGGCCCCAGCTGCAATGGAGTTGAAAAAGAACCATGAGCCGATCATCCACACTGCCGCTACCAAAGTTATGCTAAACCCTGTCAGTAATCTCTTCATATCGTTTCTCCTTATAATTTGATGATCCTTTGATTATGAATAAATATAGGAAGTCTGCGTCAAGGTCGAGTTAATATTCGTTAAAACAAGTAAAGTTTGGTAAAGGGATATCAGAGTTAAAGTTGGCTCATCCGGCAAATGAGTACCTGGGGGCCAGGGAAAAGGGCGGCAGGGAGGATTGTGATTCTCCGATACTACATAGGCACCTGAAATCCCCTTCGATCCCCCTTTACAAAAGGGGAAAGCAAAACCTGGTCCCGTGGGATTTTGCCCCGGCATTACTGAATGAAGATACAGTCTCTTCCGCCGAATGACGAAACCATTAGCAATTTTCAGGCGTTTTTCCCACCAGAGAACCCTTTTTCATCACCTTGTTAGGCTAAGCTGTCAGAACTCGCCCCCATTTGAGCGGGACTTTACGTACATAACCACACATTGCCAGGCTCTTTTATCTAACCATCACTGCTATAACCTTTGGATGAGGTATAAGAAAGACGGAACAGGGATTCTGGTTTTTAACTTAAAAAATTCCCTTTTAATGTTTCTTTTCCATCCTATGTTCTTAGCATTTATTAAAGGGGAAAAATAGATCGTGCCCTTATGGAAAGGATGATCAAAATTACTTTCAATTACTTCTAAAAAAGACTTGATATGTCCATCCGGAAGGTCAGCTCCGAAGACAAAGTTTGATGTAATCTCAATCTGCTCATATCTTCTGTTAATATCCATTATCTTTGCAAAGGCCATTTTAACCGCATCTTCTGTGGTGCCTTTCCCCAGTTTATCAAGGGTCTCCTGATCTGAGGATTCAAGCCCTACATTGATATATGTCTTGAATGGGAGCTTTTCCATTCGTTCAAATACCGCATATTCTGCTTTTATTATCGAATCCACACTGCCAAAGATAAAGAGACTAGGTCCGTCAAGATTAGCATTGTTTAGATCAAAGGCATCAAACGCATATCTTGCAGCGAATTCCAAGAGATCAGCGGAAGCATTGATGGCGTCATGCTGGCCTATGAATACAGAGTTGTAGTTTGATATATCATTACCGTAAAAATCTTTTAGATATCTAACCTGTGTCTTTATATTTTCCCTTGAACGCTCTTTAAATTTGAGAGGTGATTTCACCCTGCAAAAACCGCATCTGTACAGACACCCGTCTGCAATAATTATTGGGATTACCCTGAATCCGTGAGCTTATAAATATCGATTGTCTAGTCTTTTTCTATTTAAGTATTTGTAATAGTTTAGAATTTATGGCATTATGCCACCTCACAAGAACTCACTTGGGAGGTGAGGCATGAAGCAATTCATCATCGCACAGTCCAAAAAGGAA
>JBEKTT010000039.1:0-47182 GCA_049515795.1 Syntrophobacteraceae bacterium | reverse complement strand
AGGTTCAATTTGTAGACCTGGCCCCACGGCTCTTTTGTTTTTTGGGCCGCTAGTGTCCATCCGGGAGCACCAGATGAGACACTTGCAGTTTCCGATTCGGAAAGGAGGGATTTTTCGTTCTGGCTAGGAAATCGAGGGCATGCGCGGAGGCGTACATAATCTGGTCTTAATCTGCTCATTCCTTTTACCGCCTTTAGGCGGAAGATCCTCTTACCGCCTTTAGGCGGAAGGGGTACGCCGCACAAGGAAGCCCGAAGATTGACACCGCCAGGGCGGAAAAGGACCCTTTCTGGACGGAAACTGCTTAGTTTCCAACCCTCAACAGGCGCAGGAGGAAAACGAGAAATGGAACAGACAAAGGTCGTTCTGGCAGACAATGAAATTCCGAGGCAATGGTACAATATCCTGTCCGACATGCCCACGCCGATGAGTCCGCCGCTGCATCCCGGAACGGGCAAACCGGTGGGTCCCGAGGACCTGGCCCCTGTTTTTCCCATGAATCTGATCGAGCAGGAAGTCTCAACCGAGCGCTGGATAAACATCCCGGAACCCGTGCTGGAGAAATACCTTATATGGCGTCCAACGCCGCTTATCCGCGCGCGCAACTTCGAAAAGCTCCTCGGGGCCCCCGTAAAGATTTACTACAAGTACGAAGGGGCAAGTCCGCCCGGCTCTCACAAGCCCAATACGGCGATCGCCCAGGCTTACTACAACAAGGCTTTCGGCATAAAGCGGCTGTCAACGGAGACCGGGGCAGGCCAATGGGGGAGCGCTCTAAGCATGGCCTGCGCGATGTTCGGCCTGGAGTGCAGGGTTTTCATGGTGAGGATCAGCTACGAGCAAAAACCTTACCGGCGCCTTATGATGGCCACCTGGGGGACCGAATGCATCCCGAGTCCGAGCGACAGGACACGGGCGGGACGAAAAATCCTGGCCGAAAATCCCGACTCTCCGGGGAGCCTCGGTATCGCCATAAGCGAAGCCATTGAGGACGCAGTTGGAAACAAGGATTCCCGTTACTCTCTTGGCAGTGTTCTCAATCACGTGCTGCTCCATCAGACCGTTATCGGCCTCGAGGCCCACAAGCAGCTTGCTCAAATAGGCGAATACCCCGACGTGGTAATGGGATGCGCAGGCGGGGGCAGCAATTTTGCCGGGATTGCCCTTCCGTTCGTGCGCGACAAAATCCACGGTAAACAGATGTCCGTGGTTGCAGCCGAGCCCGCGTCCTGCCCGACTCTGACCCGTGGTCCGTTCGCATACGACTTCGGGGATACGGCCATGACCACGCCCCTTCTGCCCATGTACACGCTTGGTCACGACTTTTTGCCCGAGCCGATCCACGCCGGAGGGCTGAGATACCACGGAATGGCCCCGATAGTTTCCCATCTTGTAAAGGAGGGCATCGTCGAGGCAAGGGCCTATGACCAGATCGAGACTTTCGCGGCAGGAGTAAAATGGGCGAGGTGCGAGGGGGTAATCCCGGCGCCGGAGACCAATCACGTGATAGCCGCCGTGGTCCAGGAAGCAGAGCGGGCGAAGCAGGAAGGAAAGGAAAAGGTGATCCTGTTCAACTTCAGCGGTCACGGAATAATAGATTTGTCCGCCTATGACGCATTCCTTTCGGGAAAGCTCACCCAGCACAGGCTGACCGACGAGGAAATTGAGCGGGCCCTCAAATCAATCGAAGGCTTTCCAAAACCGTGAGCAGCAGCGAGCATTGCTCGAAAACGAGCGAAGGACTTTGGATCAGGTGCCCCAGGCTGGGCGGGGAGGTGCCTTTCACATATTGCATGCAGGAAGCCGGGGACCTTCCATGTCACCGGATTATTGTCTGCTGGCAAGCCTTCTTTCCGGTTGATGCATACCTCAGGAAAAAGCTTTCGCCGCAAAAGTGGGATGAGTTTGCGGACAAAAAACCCAAAGAGAAGATCGCCTCTTTGCTCGAGCTGATTGAAAAGGCGAAGCGCAAGGGGGATGAAGAGTGAAGTGAATTCTGAAGGTTGGAGCGTGGGGGGGTGACATTGGCATGAGCTTGCACCCCCCCCCCCACACCTCGTATGATAACCTTGTATAATACCCTGCTCGAAAAAAATGCGCCTGACAAAGAGCGGCGACCGTGCGCGCAGCCATGCGGTGAAGCAGGACTGAGGACTGAGCAAAAGCGGCGACCGTGCGCACAGACATTAAACGTGGTGCGTTTGAAGGCAAGCCAAATGTTAAGCGCACCAATAAGTAAAGTGTAAATGGTGTCAAGGTTTCGCTCTCAGTCCTCAGCACTCAGGGAGCGAAGCGTAGTTCAGTCCTGATGGCGAAGTGCGAGCGCGTAGCGCGGGGGCCGACCGCTCATTCTCGACAGCCCGCCCACACACCCTCGAGACGGGGCGGGAGCGGGAGGCCTCTTCCGCCTGAAGCCAGCAACGATTCAAGCAACAATTCGTGCCTGTCAGGACATCCCCCCCTGCAACCTGGAAAACAGCTCCACGCCCAGCGAGGTGTGGAGACCTCATTTCGCGCCCCTGCCCTAATCGCGGGCAAAGCCCGCCAACACAAGAGATCGGCCGCTTGCACATATGGCGAGGCGGCGCCTTCGGGTTGATTTTACAGACAGTTGACAATTGGCAAAGATGGCCATATTATGACAACTCTTGATATGGTTAAAAATCACCCATGACGGAAACGGGAGGTTGCCATGACGATGAATATCAATCTAACCCCTCAGCTTGAGGATATGGTACGACGGAAAGTGGCGTCCGGCCTCTATGCATCGGCAAGCGAAGTTGTCCGCGAAGCGTTGCGTCTTATGGAAGAGCAAGACCGCGTGCGCGCAGCCAAGCTTGAACAGTTGCGGCAGGATATCTTCGAGGGACTTAACAGCGGCGAGCCGACGCCGTGGGACCCCGAAGAGATTAAGCGGGAGGGCCGCAAGAGAAGAGCCGCGAGAACGAACCCGAGCCCCGAGGCATAAATACCTGTCATCATCAAGCGCCCGCGTGCCGGAATCGACCTTGCCGAAATTTGGGATTATATCGCGCATGACAGCGAGGCCAGGGCGGATGCTTTTGTTGAAATGATTGAGCAGAAATTTCAGGCGTTGTCCGCCCAGCCCAACATGGGCCGCGGGCGCGATGAGCTGGCGGAAAGCTTGCGAAGCTTGCCGGTTGGCCGATATGTCATATTCTACCGCCCCATCGCCGGGGGTGTCGAAATTATCCGTGTGCTGCACGGTTCGCGAGACCTGGACAACGTTTTCCATTGCGAAGAGCAACCCCACCTGAGATGCGCCGCCAGGTACTCGGGTTTCTCCCCAGGAGCCTTTTTCCCCTTAATAAATCGTGTTTTCTGCTTTGCTTTCTTATTAGAAATTTGCGAGGCGCATGCTTAACTTTGCATTCAGGAGGGAATCAAAAAATGAATCCTTTGAGAACTGCAATCGCTTCGGCAATGTTGCTTGTCGTGTCTACGATGCTTTTCCCCGCCGGATTCGTCCACGCAGGTTTTGCCCAAGTTTCATCGGCGGCCTCGGATAATTGCGGGTGGGCTTGCAAAGACTTAAAGCAGGATTGGAATTACCTGTTTCACCCCGACCGTGTGAATCAATGTCAACCGCGCGGGCTTGAAAGCGATAAAAGGCTGAAAGAACTGAGTAAAGAGGCTTTTACGCAGGACGATCCACTTATTCCACGGTATTGCGGGTCTCCGTTCAGTTCCCCGTAAAGGATACGTCTTCCCATCACACTGCGAGTAATAGATCCGTAAAGTCACAGACTGGTGCTCAAGGCCGGGACCGGGTCGCTCGAAAGCGCAGTAGAGTAGTGAAGCTCACCGTCGTAGTTCGAGCGCTATTTTTTCATAGAAGTCCAGCGCCTCCGGGTTAGTGAGGGCGTTCCTGTTAGTTACCGGCCTTCCGTTCAATATGTTGGCCACCGAACTCTCCACCTTTTTCATGTTGAAAGCGTAAGGGATGTCGGGGACCTCGATAATCAGGTCGGGAACGTGACGTGGAGAAACCTGTTTTCGCAGGGCGGTCTTGATCCGGTCCTTAAGCTCCTCGCCCAAAACATATCCCGTCGCAAGCCTGACAAAAAGGATGACCCGCTGATCGCCCTTCCAATCCTGGCCGACTGCCATGCTGTCTGCTATACCCTCGATATTTTCAACGACATTGTAGATTTCCGCGGCGCCGATACGCGCTCCGTGCGGTTTCAGGGTGAAATCCGAGCGGCCAAGGAAAGTTATCCCTCCGGAATCGCTATGGAAAAAGACCCGGTCGCCATTCAGCCAGACCCCCGGATAGACATCGAAATAAGCGCTCCTGTAACTGGCGAAATCGGTCTCGTTCCAGAAGTATAGAGGCATGGAGGGGACCGGGGCTTCACAGACCAGTTCCCCTTCAGCGTCTAAGACATGATTGCCTGATTCATCATAGGCCTTGATCTTCATGCCCAGGGCAGGCCCTTGTAGTTCGCCCGCATACACCGGCTGGATCGGGCTTCCGAGCGCGAAGCACCCGTTAATGTCTGTCCCTAAGGAAATGGAGTTGAAGTGCATGTTTTCTTTGATGTCCCTGTAAACATATTCCAATACCTCGGCAGAGAGCGCAGAGCCGGTTTGCGACATGGCCCTGAGTGAGGACAGGTCGTAAAGCTTTCGCGGCCATGAGCCCACGCGCCTGAGATGATTAAGGTAGCTGGCTCTGCACCCGAAAATGCTGATCTTTTCGTCCTGGGCCAGTTGCCACATCGCCCCACAGTCCGGGTAGTTGGGCGCGCCGTCGTAGAGCACAATGGTCGCGCCGACAGCCAGTGAGCAAAGGAGCCAATTCCACATCATAAAGTTTGGCGAAGTGATGTAGAAAATCCTGTCTTCGCGTTTGAGGTCCGTATGGATTATCAGTTCCTTTAGCTGATTTATGAGAACGCCGGGTCCCTGGACCATGCACTTGGGTTTTCCGGTCGTTCCCGAGGAAAACATGATGTAGACGGGATGATTGAATGGAAGCTGCTCGAATTGGACTTCGGATACATCTTGTGACATGAAGTCGGCAAAGAGCACGGCGTCTTTGAGATTACCGATTTCAGGCCGCTGATCTACCGAGGGCGTAACTATTATTTTTTCAAGCGAAGGAATCTGTTTGGCAATCTTGTCGACATTTGGGAGGATGTTTGCGAGTTTTCCCTTGTAAAGCTGTGCGTCAACTGTGAACAATACCTTCGGGCCGATCTGGCCCAGCCGGTCAACAACGGCCCCCGCACCCAGTTCCGTGCCGCAGGATGACCAAACCGCCCCGATGCTCGTGGCTGCGAGCATTGCGACCGCCGTTTCGATCAGGTTTGGCATGTAGGCGGCAACCCGGTCTCCCGCAACGATTCCCATATCTCGAAGGGACTTCGACAGGCGCGCAACCGAATTGTAGAGCTCGGCATAGGTCATTGTCGCCGATTTTCCGCCCTCACCCCGAAACTCCAATGCCGGGTGATCGTCCCTGAATCTCAGAAGGTTTTCGGCGAAATTGAGTCTGGCGCCGGGAAACCAGTCTGCCCCCGGATATCTCGACAGATCATCCACGACTTTATCGTACTTGCGGGAGGCCTTGACCTCGACGAACTCCCAGACCGCAGCCCAGAATTCCGGTATCCGGTCCACAGACCACCTGTAGAGGTCGGCATAGGAGTCAATCTGCTGACCGCAGGTCCTGTTTACAAAGCTGATGAAACGGGTCACGTTAGCCTTGTTTTTCCATTCTGCCGGGGGAGTCCAAAGCGGTTTTCTCATCTTTTACCCTTTAGCTATGTTTTTGGATATATAGTTAACGCCTTTTTTACTGCCATGTTCGATTCGGTCAAAATAAATTAGATACGAGCACCGTCAATGACCTTATTCTTATTCGTAAGATAGACTGAGGGCAATACATTATTACTTATTCCATGCGTGGTTTCACAAACACTTAAAAAAACTTAAGCGCCGCCCGCCGGCACATAATCCGCGCCAGCCCATGTTGGACCGCGTCTTTCATCAAACCCCACGCTCCGCGAGGTAGATGGCCGAACCACTGTCTTTTGCTGAAGATGTTTGTAACGTCACAGGTTACGGAATCCAGCCTTTTAATCAGGCTCTCCTTCTCTGGGCCTGTTGCGAGTCAGGAAATTGGAAAGTTCCAATTTGGAAGCACTCGGCGCAGGGGCGGCATCGCAGGCATCGCAGAAAACCAGAGCATCTTGCATCAAAATTCGACTGTCGTGTTGCTGCATCATTAGGAATGCACTAGAAATTTTTTAAGTTTCAATTAAGTTCTCCCGAATCATAAGTTACGGCACATTCTCCCAACTACCTCCCAAATGCCTCCTGGGTGCCAATCGACAAGGGGTTTTCATTTGGGTTTTGAACGGGAAATGCATTGTTCTCTCGCCTTGAAGCAGAGCTAAAGGAGGTTTTTATGCTGGCCAGATTCAAACTGTCAACGAGGATACTCTTGCTTGGAATCACCTTTGTAGCCTGTTTCTCGCTGATATTTACCTACCTTTATCCAAAGATAAAACAAACGATGATCGATGCCAAATATGTTAAGACCAGGCACGTGGTTGAAACCGCCTGGGGCCTGCTGGACTACTATGCAAAGCAGGTCAAGGCGAACGCCATGCCACTTGAGCAAGCAAGGCGCCAGTCCATCGAAGCGATCAGGAACCTGCGCTATGAAGGGGATGATTATTTCTGGATCAATGACATGGAACCACGGATGATCATGCATCCTTTCAAGAGCGAACTGGACGGCAAGCCCTTGTCAGATAACAAGGACCCAAACGGAAAGCGTCTGTTCGTGGCCATGGTGGAGATGGTCAGAAGCAATGGAGCGGGATTTGTTGATTATTACTGGCCCAAGCCCGGGCATACCCAACCCGTGCCAAAAATCTCGTATGTCAAGGGGTTTCCCGAGTGGGGCTGGATCATAGGGTCGGGAATCTATCTGGACGATGTACTAAAGGAGGCCAATCGGATTTTTTATATAATCCTTACTGTGGTATGCATTGTAGCCGTGGGCGGATTTTCACTGGCATATCTCATGGCCAGGTCCATCTCCCGCCCGATCGACCATATAATCGGTGAGTTAAACAGTGGCGCGGACCAGGTGGCCTCCGCCTCTTTGCAGATCTCATCGGCAAGCCAGCAGCTTGCTGAGGGTGCATCGGAACAGGCGGCTTCTATCGAGGAAACATCTGCATCCATCGAAGAAATGTCCTCCATTACGAGGCAGAATGCAGAAAATGCCGCTCAGGCCGATCAACTCATGACACGGGTTCAGCTGATCGTTGCGCAGGCCCTCGAGACCATGGGCCGGCTGACGGAGTCCATGGGCGATATTTCCAGGGCGAGCGATGAGACGCAGAAAATCATCAAGGGCATCGATGAGATTGCTTTCCAGACGAACCTGCTTGCCCTCAACGCGGCCGTGGAAGCTGCAAGAGCCGGTGAGGCGGGAGCTGGCTTCGCGATCGTTGCCGAAGAAGTGCGAAATCTTGCCATGCGCTCTGCTGAAGCAGCCAAGAACACGACCTCACTGATCGATGGCACGGCGAAGACGATTAAAGGCGGATCCGAACTGGTGCAAAGATCTTCCGATGAATTTTCCGAAGTGGCCTCGAGCGTTTCCAAGGTGGGCCAACTTGTAGCGGAGATAACCGGAGCCTCGCGGGAGCAGGCCCAGGGAATCGAGCAGATAAGCACGGCCGTGAACGAAGTCGACAAGGTGGTCCAACAGAACGCGGCCAACGCGGAAGAATGCGCATCGGGTTCCGAGGAGATGAACTCACAGGCGATTCAGATGAAACAATTCGTTGAAGATCTGACCGCACTGGTGAAAGGAGGTGGTGCAAATGGGGTCGGCAAGAAACCGGTCGAGAATTTCAAAATTGCTTCCGTTTCCGCTTCCGGCAAGGGATTGAGCCGCAAAAAGGCAGCAAGCCCCGGGGCAAAAGGCAAAGAAAAGGGCGGGGTCACATACAGCAAGGGACAAGAGCCGCCTGCCCTGGTCATCCCCTTGGACGTAGATGGAATGAGGACTTTCTAACGCGCTGGTGTCAGGCTGCTAATCGGAAGCTGACCGGAAGCCAAGGGGCGGCGGGTTCAAATCCCGCAGCTGGTCCTCGGTGTTGCACATGTCGGGCAGTTCCACGCAAATCCTTATCCGCCATAAAAAGATGCGAGTTCGATCCCCTCCTCGGGCATAAGAACATCAATGGGTTAGCTACGTCGGCCAACCCCTTTTTCTGTGGTAATGATTGCATGTTTTATGTGGCGGGTTCATCAGCCTTTGGCTCAACATTTCAAATTAAGGACAAGAAAAAAGCATGACGTCAGTGGAGATAAAGGCCGGCATAAACTGCAAACCGGGTATCATACCTTAGCCCCGGATCAAAACAACGCATTCGTAAATTCCTCGGCGTCAAACGGGCGCAGGTCGTCAAGGCGCTCTCCGATCCCGATATAGCGGACCGGCACCTGGAGTTCGTCGCAAATTGCAGCGATAACCCCGCCCTTTGCAGTGCCGTCGAGCTTGGTCAAAATCAGCCCTGTCAGGCCTATGCCCTCCTTGAAGAGCTTTGCCTGCGAGAGCGCGTTCTGGCCCGTTGAGGCGTCGAGGACCAGGAACACCTCGTGCGGGGCGTCCGGCATCTTTTTGTTGATGACCCGGTGGATTTTTTTCAGCTCCTCCATGAGATTGACCTTGGTGTGCATGCGGCCTGCGGTGTCCATCAGTATGACGTCGATATCGCGCGAAACCGCCGCATCGAGCGCGTCAAAGGCCACAGCGGAGGGGTCCGATCCGCTTTTCTGCTTCACCACCGGGACCCCGGTACGCTCGCCCCAGATTGACAACTGCTCGACTGCGGCGGCCCGGAAGGTATCGCAAGCGGCGAGCATCGGCTTCAGGCCCTGTTGTTTCAACTGGTTGGCAAGCTTTCCGGTAGTCGTAGTCTTGCCCGTTCCGTTTACTCCCACGATCATGACGACGAATGGTTTGTGCGCACGGTAGTCGAGCACGGGGGCTTCAACGCTCAAAACGGACCTGATTTCCTCACGTATCTGCTCCCGAAGCCGGGCGGGATCGCTCAACTCCTTTCGCTTTACCTTGCCGGCGACTTTGCCGAGCAGCATCCCGGTGGTTCGAACCCCCAGGTCGGAGGTAATTAGAATTTCTTCCAGTTCATCTAGCAGCTCCTCATCTATGACCTTTTTGCCGAGAACCAGCCGATCTATCCGGTGGACGAATTTCTCCCTGGTTCCTTTGAGCCGACCGCGAAGGCGCCTGAAAAAACCCCCTTCCGGGACGCCATCCTCCGGGGTCTCATCTTCTTCCTCCAGGGTCTCCTCATCGCCGGGCGGCGGGGGCGCCGCAGCCAGATTCGGCGCTGCCTTCGACGGCGCCTGTTTGCCCGATAATGAGTTATCCTGGCCGCCTCCCTCGGCAGGGGCAAACGTTTCGGGTTCGGGTCCCTCTAGGGTTTTCGCCCCGGCGGCTTCCTCCGGGACCCGGGTCTGCCCTGGGAAGATATCCTCCTCCGGCTCTTCTTTTTCCCCGGTCTCGGTTTCGCGCAAATTCTCCCTCTTTTGCCCGCGATCTTTCTTTTCCTTTCGCTTGAACCACCTGATCATATTTTCTTCTCCTTGGGAGATTCTATTCGGTCTGGCGCCCGCAAGGCTGTACAGTATAATATGTAGTTTCCGTCCGGAAAGGGTCCTTTTCCGCCCTGGCGGTGTCAATCTTCGGGCTTTCTTGTGCGGCGTACCCCTTCCGCCTAAAGGCGGTAAGAGGAATGACCAGATTATGTACGCCTCCGCGCAAGCCCTCGATTTCCTTGCCAGAACGAAAAATCCCTCCTTCCCGAATCGGAAACTGCAAGCGTCTCATCCGGTGTTTCCGGATGGACACCATGCAATGGCGATGAACCGGGTCTCAAGGGTCGAGCCGGCCGAGCGCCGCTCAAGGCGCGATTTTGGGGGGAGCAGGATGGATAGTCAAGAGCGGAGTTTACGTCTGGAGATAATCAAGGTCTGCCGCAAGCTGGAGAGCAATGGGCTGATTGCGGCAAGCGACGGCAATGTCAGTTGCAGGGCCGGCCAGGACTGCATGCTGATAACCCCGAGCGGTGTTTCAAAGGGGGACATCGAGCCTGAAGAGATCGCAAAAACCTCTATGCGGGGAGATCTTCTGGAAGGCCCGATGAGGCCGTCAAACGAAATACGAATGCACGTCCAGGTCTACCGCATGAGGCCGGATGTTTTGGCGATCGTGCACGCGCACCCGCCTGTGGCAACCGCATTCACACTGGCCGGGTTTCCCTTCAACTCGAAAGTCCTGCCCGAGGTCTGGCTCATGCTGGGCAAAGTTCCCGTTGCGCCCTACGCAACTCCATCGACCAATGAAGTCCCGCAGTCAATCGAGCCTTATATCCCGGACAGCCGGGCGATACTTCTCAAAAGGCACGGGGCGCTCACTTTCGGTGGGAGCCTGATGGAAGCCTGCATGCGCATGGAAAAACTCGAGCACTGTGCAAGAATTCTTTTCTACGCCTCCATGCTGGAGGACCGAAAAGCGCCGGTCGCCCTGACGCAGAGCGAAATCGCAAAGCTTGGATCGAGCGATTAACCGCGCGGGGCGGGGATAAAAAAATCCACCGCAGGGGCATGCGGAACTGCTTCTGCATATTTTATTTGAAACGCCCGGCACAATCCTTTAAATACTTTGGTGCAAACAACTTATTTTTTCACCAATCCTCCCGTTTAGGCGGAAAGGGAGGATTTTTGTTTCTGTTTACGGTGAGATTGCCATGATCGAAAAAGCCAATATACTGGTTGAGGCCCTCCCCTATATTCGCCGGTTTTATCAGAAGACGATCGTCATAAAATACGGCGGTCACGCGATGATGGCCGAAGAACTCAAGGAGAGCTTCGCAAAGGACGTCGTCCTGATGAAGTACATCGGGATAAATCCGGTGGTGGTCCATGGCGGCGGGCCTCAGATAGGCGAGATGCTGCGGCGGATCGGAAAGAAATCGGACTTCTGTGAAGGAATGCGCATAACCGATGCCGATACCATGGAGATCGTGGAAATGGTGCTCGCAGGAAAGATCAACAAAGAGATAGCGGCCCTTATAAACAGGCATGGGGGACGCGCGGTGGGGTTGAGCGGAAGGGACGCTCAACTCATCGAAGCCCGAAAGCTCCAGATCGTTCGAGACACCGCAGAGGATGGGGCCCCGGAGATAATTGACATAGGACTGGTCGGCGAGGTGGCGCGTGTAAACATCGAGGTCCTGCAAACCCTTTTGCAAAGCGATATAATCCCGGTGATCGCCCCGATCGGGGCGGGTGAAAACGGGGAAACCTACAACATAAACGCTGATCTTGTGGCTGGAGCGATTGCGGGCGCTCTTAAGGCCGATAAGTTTTTGCTCATGACCGATGTGCCCGGAGTGCTCGACGAGGAGGGAAAGCTTATATCGAGCATGACGGTGAGCGAAGCCCAAGCGGCCATGCGCGACCAGAGGCTGCGGGGCGGGATGATACCGAAGATCCAGTGCGCAATAGACGCCCTGGAGGCCGGGACCGCAAAGGTCCACATAGTTGACGGCCGACTCCCGCACGCCATTTTGCTGGAGATATTCACAGACGCGGGGATCGGAACAGAGATCCTGAGGAACAGCGAGCGAGCGAAATGAATGCACTTATCGATGGAATAGAGAAGGAGTACAGCAAGCACATATGCGGCACATATACCAGGTTTCCTGTGGCTTTTGTAAGGGGGGCAGGCTGCAGGCTCTGGGATGACGCCGGAAAAGAATACCTTGATTTTCTTGCCGGCATTGCCGTGTGCGGCCTCGGGCACTGCCACCCGGAAGTGGCCGTGGCAATCAGCGAGGCGGCGCGAAAACTGGTTCATGTTTCCAACCTGTTTTATACATATCCGCAACTTGAGCTGGCGGCGGAATTGACACGACTTTCATTTGCGGATAAGCTGTTTTTTTGCAACTCCGGCGCTGAGGCCAACGAAGCGGCGATAAAGCTCGCCAGAAAGTACAGCCGTGACACCTTCGGCCCCGGCAGGTTCCACATCATCTCGATGAATGATTCCTTCCACGGCCGGACCATGGCGACCCTTTCGGCTACCGGTCAAAGCAAGATCCATAAAGGTTTCGAGCCGCTGGTGGAAGGTTTTGTCCATGTCGATTTTAACTCCGTTCCGGCTGTTGAAGCGGCCATTACGGACAAGACCTGCGCGGTAATGGTCGAACCGGTCCAGGGGGAAGGCGGGCTCAATTTCCCGGCTCCCGGCTACTTGAGGGACCTTAAGGCGCTGTGCAAACAGAGGAAGCTCCTGCTCATCTTCGATGAGGTCCAGTCGGGACTGGGAAGGACAGGCTCACTTTTTGCCTACGAGCAGGAGGATGTGACCCCTGACATAATGACCCTGGCAAAGGCACTTGCAAACGGATTGCCAATGGGGGCAATGCTGGCCGTCGATGAAGCGGCCCGGGCTTTTACCCCGGGCAGCCATGCTTCCACCTTCGGCGGGGGGCCCCTGGTTGCCTCGGCGGCCCTGGCAACCTTGAGGATCATTTCAGAGCCCGCTTTCCTGGGCAGGGTGCGCGAGACCGGGGCTTATTTCATCTCAAGGCTCCAGGAACTCAAAGAGCGCTATTCGTTCATCAAAGACGTCCGCGGGCGAGGTCTCCTGGTGGGTTTGGAACTGGCTGTCCCAGGGGCGAAATTCGTTTCCAAATGCATGGATAGGGGCGCCATAATAAACTGTACGCACGATACCGTTTTGAGGTTCGTTCCGCCCCTTATCGCAGGCAACTCGGAAATAGACGAGATGACCGGCATTCTGGAGGACGTCTTCAAAGAGGAAGTCCTATGAAGCGCGACCTGCTCTCGATCCGGGACCTTTCCGCCCAGGAAATTCTCGGACTGATCGCCAAAGCCGAAAAGATGAAGGCGGAGCTTGCCGCAGGCACCCTGCCCAAGTCGCTCACCGGAAAAATAGTGGGCCTCATTTTTCTGAAACCCTCGACCAGAACGCGGGTTTCCTTCGAGGCAGCCATCTGCCGGCTGGGCGGGCAACCCATGTTCATGACCGCCCAGGATACCCAGATTTTGCGGCAGGAGCCTCTTGCCGACATGGCGCGCGTTATGGACCGATATATCGATGCAATAGTTATAAGGACTTTTGCTCAAAGCGACGTTGAGGAACTGGCCCGCTTCGCCTCCATTCCCGTGATAAACGCTTTGACTGACTACTCTCATCCCTGCCAGGTGCTGGCCGATCTTATGACCATCCGCGAAAAGCGGGGCTCGCTCGAAAATCTTACGGTCGCCTGGGTGGGGGACGGAAACAACGTCGCAAATTCATGGATAAATGCGGCTGGGCGCCTTGGCTTTTCGCTCAATGTCGCCTGCCCTCCAGGATATGAACCTCAAGAGGATATCTTAGACTGGGCCGCGCACCAGGCAAAAGCAAAGATCAAACTGATCGCCGATCCAGGAGAAGCCGTATCGGACGCCGATGTGCTCTATACCGACGTCTGGGCGAGCATGGGGCGGGAGAGCGAGGCCCACGAACGAACTGAAGCCTTTCGGCATTACCAGATAAATTCGCAACTTCTGGCATGTGCGCCCCCGCACGCGATAGTGCTCCACTGCCTGCCCGCTCACCGGGGGGAGGAGATCACCGGGGAGGTGCTCGAAAGCCTGAGGGCCCCCGTTTTTGACCAGGCTGAAAACCGGCTTCACATGCAAATGGCGCTCCTTGACTGGATGATCGGAAGCCGAAGGCTCTGATCCGGGCTTACGCCGGATGAAAAATTTCCTCAAAGTGCGGTGAACGGTTACAATTTACCCAGCTTTTTCAGTGGCTTTTAGAACGGAGTATTTTGGTGATGGGTGTCAAAAAGGTTATCCTCGCCTATTCGGGTGGACTTGATACCTCGATCATTCTCAAATGGCTCATCGAGACCTACAGATGCGAAGTTGTCGCCTTCTCTGCCGACTTGGGCCAGGATGAGGAACTGGACGGGATCGAAAAAAAAGCCCTTGCGACCGGCGCGATCAAAGCGCGCATCGAAGATCTGAGGGAGGAGTTCGCAAGCGAGTTCGTTTTTCCGGCTTTTCGCGCCAACGCCATCTACGAAGGCCAGTACCTGCTCGGCACATCCATTGCCCGCCCGCTTATCGCCAGGCGCCAGATCAGCATAGCCGAGGAGGAAGGGGCGGACGCGGTGAGCCACGGCGCCACCGGGAAGGGAAACGACCAGGTGCGGTTTGAGCTGGCCTACATGGCGCTCAGACCTGACATAAAGGTGATCGCGCCCTGGCGGGAATGGGACATGAAGTCGCGAAGCGAGCTTGTTGCTTTTGCGCAAAAGCATGGGATACCGATTCCCGTTACCAGGGCCAAGCCCTATAGCTGCGACCGCAACATGCTGCATATAAGCTACGAGGGCGGCATTCTCGAAGACCCGTGGACTGCGCCGGACCCAGAGATGTTCATCATGACCGTAGATCCGCAAAATGCTCCTGACGAGCCCGAAATTATCGAAATCGATTATGAAAAAGGAGACCCGGTTGCCGTTGACGGCAGGCGCATGAGCCCGGCCGGCCTTCTCCAGTATCTCAACAAGATCGGTGGGAAGCACGGGATCGGCCGCGTGGACCTTGTTGAAAACCGGTTCATAGGGATGAAATCTCGAGGCGTCTACGAAACCCCGGGCGGCACCATCATGCGAGTAGCCCACAGGGCGGTCGAATCCATAACCATGGACCGGGAAGTTATGCACCTGCGCGACAGCCTTGTCCCGGAATACTCGCGTCTGATTTACAACGGGTTTTGGTATTCGCCCGAGATGCGCTACCTGCAGAATATGATGGACCTGGCGCAGGAAAATGTCTGGGGGACCGCCCGTGTGAAGCTCTACAAGGGAAGCTGCCACGTGATCGGGCGCAGGTCGGAGCGCTCTCTCTACCAGCCCGGCTTCGCCACTTTTGAAGAAGACAACGTTTACCGGCAGGATGAGGCGAGCGGTTTTATCCGGCTGCTCGGACTGAGGCTGCGGATCGAAACGCTTGTGAACAAAAGCCTTCAGCGGCCTCTAAAATCAAGCTGAGAAGCAGAACTAATCTAAGACTTATAAGACCTGTAAGACGTATAATCCGCTTTATTCCGGAGTAAGGAGCAGATGGCCGAAAAGCTGTGGAAGGGACGCTTTGAGCTTCCCACCGACAAACTGGTGGAGGAATACACCGCTTCCATCCATTTTGACAGCCGGCTCTATCGGTACGATATCGAGGGGAGCATCGCGCATTGCCGCATGCTGGCCGAATGCGGCATTATTTCGCACGAGGAGGCCGACCGCATCGTGCAAACCCTGGACGAAATAGTTCGCGACATAGAGCGGGGCCGAGTTGTCCTGGATTCCTCCCAGGAAGACATCCACATGGCGATCGAAAACGAGCTTATCGCGCGGATTGGAGAGACCGGCGGCAAACTCCACACGGCCAGGAGCCGAAATGACCAGGTTGCTCTTGATATGCGGCTCTACATGCGCGATGCGCTTTCGAGCATAATGGACCTTGTGCGTGAAGTTCTGTCGACCCTGGTCGCAATGGCCGAAAAGCGCCTCGATGTCGTCATGCCGGGGTTTACTCACCTCCAGCACGCTCAGCCGATTCTTTTTTCACATCACATGATGGCCTACTATGAGATGTTTGCCCGCGACTTCGCAAGATTCAGTGACTGTCTCACCCGTACCGACGTAATGCCGTTGGGAAGTGCGGCGCTTGCAGGCACCACTTTTCCCATCGACATGGAATGGACGGCCCGTCAGCTTGGTTTTTCCAAGGTTGTGGCAAACTCTATGGATGCGGTCGGGGATCGCGATTACCTGATTGAATTTTGCTCGGCTTCGGCTATTTTAATGATGCACGTGAGCCGCATGGCCGAAGAGCTTATCATTTGGTCGAGCCCGGAGTTCTCCTTCATAGAGATAAGTGACGCGTTCTGCACCGGTTCCAGCATCATGCCCCAGAAGAAAAACCCGGACGTGCCGGAGCTGATGCGCGGCAAAACCGGCCGGGTGTATGGAAACCTCGTTGCGCTTCTGACCTTGACCAAGGGGCTGCCCCTGGCCTACAACCGCGATCTGCAGGAAGACAAGGAACCGGTTTTCGATACTGTGGACACTCTGCTTGCCACCCTGCGCCTGCTTAGCAAAATGCTGCCCGAAATCCGGATCAATCGGGATACAATGGCCCGTATGGCCGCGCATAACTTTACTCTGGCCACCGATCTGGCCGATTATCTGGTCAGACGTGATATTCCTTTCCGCAAAGCGCATCATGTTGTAGGCCGGCTCGTTCAATACTGCATTCGAACCGGCAAAGAGCTGAGCGACTGCACGCTTGACGAGTTGAAAACCTTCCACGAGGCTTTCGATGAGGACGTTTTTCCATACCTCGAGATGTCGAGCGTAATCGACCGGAGAAGATCAGTTGGAGGCACCGCGACCTCAAGGGTAAAAGAAGCCATTGCCCGGGCGCGGGCAGACCTTGAAGCCTGCAAACCATACTCAAGGGAAAACCGCGAACCGGAAAAGTAGGGGGCCTATGCGAATCCTGTCTGATTCCGCGAAACATAAGTACCTGGCAATCATTTCTATTTGTGTTTTGAGCGTTATAATTTCAGCCTGTGGCGTGAAAAAGTTTCCGAGACCTCTGGGGGTGGGGCCCCCTCCGCAGGTAAACGACCTGAGGGCTCAGGTTATACCTCGATCAGTCGAGCTTTCGTGGAGTCCGGTCGCTGTGGGAGCGGACACAAGGATTGGATATTCGATCATGAAATCCGAGCTGAAATGGGAAAACCGCAATTGCCTTGAATGTCCCCCCCCCGAACAGCAGTTGGTCCATAATATTGATGCCGCCGCCGTAAAACCGGGCGGCGACGGCAGGCTTCGCTGGGTTGATACCAATGTCTCCTACCGCCGGGCTTTTCGTTACCAGATAACTGTCACGGACGAAAAGGGCAATCCTTTGAGCCTTTCCAACCCCGCGATAGCCAAAGTCTACCCGGGACCGGCGGCGCCTGTAGACCTCACGGCGGTCACTCAGCCGCAGGGGATTATGATTCAGTGGAAACCGGCCTTAAAAGACATCGAAGGAAATAATATCGATGCGTTAAGTGAGTCTTTCCGAGTCGAGAGGCTTTCTGGCGAGAAGGGCTGGGAAAAGGCCTCCCCAACTCTTGTAAAAGGCAATGCCTATCTGGACCAGTCGGTTGCTCCCGGGCAGAGCTACAGCTATCGGGTCGTTCCGGCCCTGTATACGGATGAGGTCTACGTTTTGGGGGATCCCTCTTCCACGGCCCAGGCCAAAGGGCCCGAATCTGTGCTGCCCCCTCCTCCCGACAGGGTCTGGATAACTCCGGCGCATGGGGCCCTTGAGATACACTGGACTGAGACCGATGGGAAAACCGGCGGCTATCATGTATATCGCAGGGAAGGAAAAGAAATTATCCGGCTGACTGCAACTCCGTTAGCGCACCCGCCTTTTGTGGACCAAGGCGCAAAGAAGGGGGCGACTTACTCTTACGCCGTATCGGCAGTGAGCGCCCAGGCGGACCATAAAGAGGGTCTGCTCTCCAAGTGGATCGAGGTGAGAAACCTGATTACCGAATAGGCGAAAGGATATCCGAGACTCTGACTTGATATCTGATATGCGTATGGACGGACGGCGAGGATTTTTTCAATGCATCATTTCCACTATAAAGCAGATGAACTCTATTGCGAAGAGGTCCCGGTGCGGCTTATCGCCGAAAAAACCGGGACCCCATGCTATATATACAGTCATGCTACTCTCTACCACCATTTCACGACTTTCGACTCCGCTTTCACAAATGTTGCGCACCTTATCTGTTACTCTGTAAAAGCCAACTCCAATATCGCAATTTTAAAACTGTTCGGATCGATGGGCGCCGGAGCGGACATCGTATCGGGCGGCGAGCTCTACCGCGCCCGCAGGGCCGCAATTCCACCTGATCGCATTGTTTATTCCGGGGTGGGCAAAACGGTTGAAGAAATCGATTTCGCTCTTCGCGAAAAAATCCTGATGTTCAATATCGAATCTACCCAGGAACTCGAGCAGATCAACCGCCGGGCCGAAGTAGCGGGCACGAAGGCCTCGATTTCAGTGCGGGTCAATCCTGATATCGACCCGAATACGCACCCCTACATTTCCACCGGCATGAAGAGGAACAAATTCGGCATTTCGGCCGACAGCGCTCTGCGGGCCTGCGAGAAGGCAAAAAACCTTAAGAGCATCGAGATCGTCGGGCTGGGTTGCCATATCGGCAGCCAGCTTACAGATGTTGCACCCTTCGTCGATGCGCTGAGACGGCTTCGCTCTCTTATAGACCGGCTGTGGCAAACCGGGTTCCATATTCGTTATCTCGACCTGGGCGGCGGGCTCGGTATAGTTTACGACCAGGAAGCGCCCCCTCAGCCGCATGAATATGCAACGGCGCTCCTGGGCGAGCTGAAAAATATCGACTGCACGCTGATTTTCGAGCCGGGCCGGGTTATAGTAGGAAACGCCGGCGTTCTTGTTACCAAAGTACTCTATACAAAGCGGAACCAGGCGAAGAATTTCGTCATAACCGACGGGGCCATGAACGATCTGATCCGGCCAAGTCTTTACGGGTCTTATCATTATATCCAGCCGGTCCTGAGGAGTCTGAACGAAACAGAAGTCGTCGACGTGGTCGGTCCCATTTGCGAGTCCGGAGACTTTCTGGCCAAGGACCGCGGCCTGCCCATGCCGGCGGCGGGCGATTATCTTGCTGTGATGAGCGCCGGGGCATACGGGTTCAGTATGTCATCCAATTACAACTCGCGCCGGCGTGCTCCCGAAGTGCTCGTAAAAGGCGGGCAATATTTCGTTATAAGGCAAAGGGAAACCTGGGAAGACCTGGTGCAGCCCGAAACCATTCCGGATTTTTTTGCAGGCTAAACCGGGCAGGTGAGCGCTTAACATAGGAGTCGCAATTGTTCGAAACCCGGCATCGAATCCGTTTCACGAAAATGACCGGCAGCGGCAACGATTTCATCATAATAGACAATCGGGCATTGAAGCTGACAAAGGAGCGCGGGCGCGAACTGGCCAGGCTTGCCTGCCGCAGAAAGGTGTCCGTGGGGGCTGACGGCCTGATTCTAATAGAAAATGATATCGAAGCTGATTTCCGGTGGCAATTCTTCAACGCAGACGGGAGCGAAGCGGAGATGTGCGGGAACGGAGCCCGTTGCGCGGCCCGATTCGCGCGGCTCAAGGGTATAGTAGACAAGGATCGGCTCTGTTTCAGCACGCTTGCCGGCCTTATCGAAGCGCAGGTCTCTGGCGATCGCGCCAAAGTCCGTATGCCCCAGCCCCACGGCATGGAAATTGACTTCCCGGTCCAACTCGATGATTGTCTTCTCCGCCTCAGTTTCGTCAACACAGGGGTCCCGCACGCAGTCTTTTTCGCCGACTCCATGGCGCAACTCGATGAGATGGATGTCTTTGAGCGGGGACGCTGCATACGCTTTCACCAACGCTTTCAGCCGGCAGGTTCCAACGCCGACTTCGTCTTTGTCAGCGGCCCTCGCCACATTTCCATCAGGACGTACGAACGGGGCGTCGAAGCCGAAACCCTCGCGTGCGGTACGGGCTCCATAGCAGCAGCCCTGCTCGCAGCGGCAAAGAATTTCGTCGCCTCTCCGGTCGAAGTGCTGACCAGAAGCGGGGAAACGCTGGTTATTCACTTCGAGAAAATCTCACAGGAAGGTGGAATAAACTTCTCAGCCGTTTACCTGGAAGGCGATGCAAAGGTGGTTTACGACGCCGACCTTTGGGACGAGACCTTGAGAAAGTAGAAAGGAGGCTGCAATGATTGGCGGCGCAATAGCGGCAATTGTTACGCCTTTTAGAGGCGGTAAGATCGATGAGGCCGGACTGAGGGCACTTATCGAGTTCCAGATCGCAAATGGAACCCACGGCATAGTCCCCTGCGGGACTACTGGCGAATCGCCCACTCTGTCGCATAAGGAGCATGAGCGGGTGGTTGAAATCGCAGTCGAACAGACGGCAAAACGCGTTCCGGTCATTGCAGGAACAGGCTCCAACAGTACCGAGGAGGCTATCTCACTGACCGGCCATGCGAAAGAGGCAGGCGCCGACGCAGCCCTCATGATAAGCCCTTACTATAACAAGCCGACGCAGGAAGGGCTTTATCGGCATTTTGAGAAGGTAGCCAAAGCTGTCGATATTCCGATCATTCTGTACAACATACCGGGCCGCACGGCGTCCAACATCGAACCTTCCACGATAGCGCGCCTGTCAAAGATTGACAACATTGTGGGCGTTAAGGAAGCTTCAGGTTCAATGAAGCAGATCACGGACATAATCGCCCTGTGCGCCGATGATTTCATCGTGGTCTCCGGGGAGGATTACCTTACGTTCCCATTGATGTGCGTTGGAGGCAAAGGGGTTATATCGGTTGTGTCAAATGTTGCTCCGCGGGAAATGGCCGATCTTTGCAATCTGTTTTTCGACGGTAAGTTTGAAGAGTCCCGGAAGCTTTATTACAAGCTCCTGCCTCTGCTTCACGGCCTCTTTATCGAGACCAACCCGGCCCCGGTCAAAGCTGCCCTGGCCATGATGAAGAAAATAGAGTCCGAAGAGGTGAGGCTCCCGCTGGTAACCATGGGTCAAGAGAACAAGGAGCGCCTGAGGAAAATTCTCGAAGCTCAGGGTCTTCTGCCTTAATGGGTTGAAAAAAGGACGAGGGCCTAACCGCCCCGGACCCTGGCCACGGACTCAATATGAAAGTGCGGTGAACGGAGGCATAAGATGGTACGCGCAGCGGTTGCCGGAATTGCGGGAAGAATGGGCTCCAGGGTCGCCCAGCTCATCGGCCAGACCGAAGGGATCGAGTTGGCTGGCGGCTTTGAGTTTTCACGGCACTCCCTGGTTGGAAAAGATCTGGCCGAAGCGATCGGAGGCAGCCCCACCGGTAAGACGATCGGGGGCAGAATCGAAGATGTGCTGGAGGACGCCGAGGTAATAATCGACTTTACCACCGCTTCATCATCGCTCGAACACCTCAGGGTCGCATCGGCTCGCGGCATATCCATGGTCATAGGCTCGACCGGATTTGCACCCGAGCAGCTCGATGAGGCCGCCGGGCTTGCGTGCACGGCCTCATGTGTAATTTCTCCCAACATGAGCGTCGGTGTCAATATTATGTTCAAAATGGTGACCGAAGCGGCGCGGCTGCTCGGAGACAGTTGCGACATAGAGATAGTGGAAGCCCACCATCGGTTCAAGAAAGACGCGCCAAGCGGTACGGCCATTAAGCTCGGGCAAATTGTCGCCGGGGCCCTCGGCAGAGACCTCGGGCAGGTTGGGGTCTATGGGCGGCGCGGAATGATCGGAGAGCGTACAGTGCCTGAGATTGGGATCCAGAGCGTTCGAGGTGGCGACATCGTGGGCGAGCATACCGTCATTTTCGCCTCCCTTGGCGAAAGGATAGAGATCGTTCATCGCGCCCACAGCCGCGACAATTTCGCCAGAGGAGCGATACGCGCCGCCAGATGGGTCATCGGCCGGCCCGGGGGCCTCTACGACATGAGCGATGTGCTCGGTATCAAATAGCGGAGGACGGAAATCCGTCATCTGTCCTCCGTCCTCTGATCTCCGTCAGGGAGGTTTAAATGACAGTTGTAGAAGCTGAACGGTTGCGCCGGCTTCCACCCTATCTTTTTGCTGAGATCGACCGGCTCAAGGCAGAACTGATCGCCGGGGGAGTTGACGTAATCAACCTCGGGGTGGGCGATCCCGACTTGCCGACTCCACCTCATATAATCCAAAGACTGGCTCAAACGGCAAAAGACCCGGCCAACCACCAGTATCCTTCCTACTCGGGTATGAACGACTTCCGGGTAAGCGTGGCCAAATGGTACATGAGAAGATTCGGAGTCGAACTGGACCCGCTCTGCGAGGTGCTCACCCTGATAGGCTCCAAGGAGGGATTGGCTCACCTGCCGCTTGCATTCATCAACCCGGGAGACCTGGCGCTGACCCCTTCTCCCGCCTATCCCGTATATCATATTGCCGTCATGTTCGCAGGCGGCGAGTCATGGTTCATGCCGCTCCTCGAAAAAAACGGGTTCCTGCCGGACCTGGACGCCATCCCGTCAGTAGTGGCTGCGCGCGCTCGGCTTATGTTCATAAACTATCCGAATAATCCTACCGGCGCTACGGCCGACAGGGACTTCTACGAGCGGGTCGTAGGCTTTGCCGCGCAGTATGGAATAATCGTTTGCCATGACGCAGCTTATTCTGAAATGGCTTTCGGCGGGTATCGCCCGATGAGCTTCCTTGAGGTCCCCGGCGCGAAGGAGGTTGGAGTCGAGTTTCATTCTCTGTCGAAGACCTACAACATGACCGGATGGCGGCTGGGATTCGTTGTGGGCAACAGATACGTGATCGAGGCTCTTGGCCGCATAAAGAGCAACATCGACTCGGGTGCCTTCAACGCCGTCCAGTGGGCCGGCATCGCGGCGCTGGAGGGCGACCAGGGACCGGTTGCCGATATGCAGAACATTTATAGGGAAAGGCGCGATATTCTCATCGCCGGTCTTAAAAAGGCAGGGCTTCATCCACAAATCCCAAAGGCTACATTCTATGTGTGGTGCCCAAACCCGCCGGGCTGCAGTTCAAGCGATTTTACGTCCCTTCTGCTCCGCGAGGCCGGCATAGTGACCACTCCCGGCAGCGGGTTTGGCGATCCCGGCGAAGGCTATGTGCGAATGGCGCTCACCGTTCCCAGGGAGCGCGTTCGGGAGGCTGTTGAGCGAATCTGCAAACTCGATCTGAAAAATCGGCCCTCAGGTGAAAAAAGCCGCAATCGCAGTAGGTAGTAACCAGGGGGACTCGGTCCGAATATGCCGGGAGGTTTTTGAAGTGTTGCGAAAACACCCGGCGATTGATATCCTGAGGACTTCGTCGCTCTACAGAACCAGCCCCGTTGGGCCGGTGGAGCAGGACCGCTTTATCAATGCGGCCGTCCTCCTGCAGACCAGGCACGAGCCGCAGGCGCTCCTCAAACTCATGATCGAGGTGGAAAAGAGCTTCGGAAGGGTACGGACGGTAAAATGGGGGCCGAGGACCCTGGACCTGGACCTCGTTTTCTATGAAAATATCCAACTCGATCTGCCGGTACTCAAGGTGCCCCATCCGATGATGAGCAAACGCCTCTTCGTTCTGATGCCCCTGGCCGAAATTGAACCTGACTGGGTGCATCCGGACCTTGGGCTCTCAGTTCATCAAATGTTGAATCGAATTCTTGAACTCGATGACCAGCAGGAAATTCACAAACTGGAAATGTGAGATGGCACGTTTATTTGTATACGCCGTAATAGTGTGGATCGCCTACTTTCTTGTAAAAAAGATCGGCAGGGCGCTTGTTGGCCCCTCCGGTCCCCGGGACCAGGTGCGCGGGCCCGTTTCCGACGCCGAACTTATCCGCGATCCTCAATGCGGCGCTTATTTCTTGAAACAAAAAGGGGTAAAAGGGGTGGTTGAAGGCCAGGTGATCCATTTTTGCAGCGAGCAATGCTACGACAAGTATTTAAAAAGCCGAAGCCACTATTAGGACAACACTTTTAGCGGGAGTCCGTTGTGAAATTTTTTATCGATACGGCCAATCTTGACGAAATAAAAAACGCCTATGATCTGGGGGTCCTGGACGGGGTTACGACTAACCCCAGCCTGATAGCAAAGGAAGGAATCGCAGGCAGGGACGCCTTTAAGAGCCATATCCGCAAGATATGTGAGATTGTACAGGGTCCGGTGAGCGCCGAGGGCGTCTGCTGCGACCTGGAGGGCATGCTGAGCGAAGCCCGGGAACTTTCCGCAATAGACCCCAACGTCGTCGTGAAAATCCCTATGACCACTGTGGGCCTCAGGGCCGTAAAAACACTGTCCCGGGAAGGAGTGCAAACAAATGTAACGCTGATATTCTCTCCCCTTCAGGCGCTTCTTGCCGCCAAGGCCGGGGCAACCTATATCAGCCCGTTCGTCGGCAGGCTTGACGACATATCCCAGGAAGGCATGAGCCTGGTTCGCGAAATTCTCGATATATTCTCGAATTACCTTTTTGAAACCGAAGTTATCGTCGCCAGCGTCAGGAACCCTTTGCATGTGCTTACCGCCGCGCGTTTAGGCGCGGATATTGCCACCATTCCATACAAGGTCATTGAACAGCTTGCGCGCCATCCATTGACCGATCTGGGAATAGAAAAATTCTTGCAAGATTGGAAAAAAGTGGAAAAATAAAACGCAAGTTTAAGTTGTGGTATGTAAACATGAGGGGTTATGAAGCGAATTGCAAGGGTTGCCCGGTATCTTCTCTTCGCTGCGCTCGGCATTGTTTTGACGGTTGCCTGCCCGACAATCCCCTGTGCGGAAATCTTCAAGTATATTGACAGAGACGGGGCAATTCATTACACCAATACCCCCACCTATGCGAATTCAACCGATGTGAGTCTGCCGCCTTTGACCGAGGCGACCTTCCAGAGATATTTCCCAAGATACGCGGCATCCCAGGGATTTCAGCCGGGATTTTTTTCCCGCCTGTCAAATTTGCCCAATCAGGCTGCTTATGATCCGCACATAAAGCTGACCTGCAAGCTTTACGGCCTGGATTGCAACCTGGTCAAGGCTATTATCCTCGCTGAATCGGGCTTCAATCCACAGGCCGTATCCCCAAAAGGCGCAATGGGCTTGATGCAGCTCATGCCCGACACATCGCGGGACCTCGGCGTGCTCAATCCTTTCGATCCCCGGCAGAATATCGACGGTGGAGCAAGGTATCTCAGGATGATGCTCGACCTGTTCGGCAACGACACGGCCCTTGCGCTGGCCGCCTACAATGCGGGTCCGGAGGCGGTGACAAAACACGGGGGAATTCCGCCTTTTGACGAAACCCAAATTTATGTTAAGACAGTTATGGACTTTTATGATCGGTACCGTTACTAATCTGGAGGAAGCGGGAAGCCACAAAGACAGCACCGGGAAGCTTGAAAGTTTGAGTTTATGATCGTTTTGAACCGAAGCGACCTCTCAAGGAAAAGCCTCACGACTTTGCCCAACGTCCTGACCTATTTCAGGATGGCCACCATACCGGTTATAGTGACGCTGCTGATACCTCCATCCTCCGGTTTTTCGCAGAATCTCGCTTTCGTGGTCTATTGCATCGCCTCGCTTACTGATTTGCTGGACGGCGTCCTGGCTCGGCGCTCGAATACGGTTACCTCCATTGGAAAACTGCTCGACCCGCTGGCCGACAAGCTGCTCATCACAGCGGTGCTCATAATGCTGATTCCAAGAGTTCAGGCATGGCTGGTTTTCCTCATCGTCGGCCGTGAGATAGGTATAACCGGCCTGCGCTCGATTGCCGCCGGACACGGACTGATCATCAACTCCAGCCGAATGGGGAAAAACAAGATGATTTCTCAGACCCTGGCGCTTGTCTTTCTGCTGCCGGCGATCCCGGGGATTCAGACCACGCTGAGCCTGATCGGAACCTCCTTCCTGTGGATTTCGCTTGTCCTTGGCTATATGTCCGCCCTGGACTACTTCCTCAATTTTTACAGGGAGGCAAAACGCCGGGGCCAACCCGATAATTAGAATAATGAAATGTCATCATTTAAGCTGCCAGAATTTCGTCCGCCCGATTTCACTCTACCACCTCTAAATGACGCTCCCGCTGTGCAATTCAAAGAAGTCCAAAAGGCCGGCGTCGCCCCGCAAGGCTATCACGCGACCTCCATATACCCTGAATTTTTTCAGCTCCGCAAGGGACAATGGGTCCTTCCAAAGCACTCGCGCATGGACTGTGTGGCGGTGCTGGCGCCCGGCGGTACAGTCGAGGTCCGGGAATTCCGTCTTCTCAAGCCCGGAGATCTTGTCGCATGCGGCCGGAGCGAAAATGGGGAAGACGGTATCTTCGTCCATGTGGAAGCTTTCGGATGGGAATCCGCAGTTTCGGAAAAGTTTGCTTTTCGGACGCGGATATCACGCGAGACTTCTTTTTCATATGACTACGACGAACTCTATAACCTGCTTGAACACGATCGCGAAAACGGGTTCCTGCTCTGGGTGCTTGGCCCTGCAGTGGCCTTCGACAAGGACTCGCGCGATGCTCTGGCCGCCATTATAGACGAGGGGTTTGTCCACGGAGTTCTCGCCGGAAACGCCCTGGCGACTCACGACGTCGAGGCTGCGATCTTCGGCACCGCACTCGGACAGGACATCTACACAAAAAAGCACGCCCAACTGGGCCATTACAAGCACCTGGACGCGATCAACATGATTCGGGATATCGGATCAATCAAAGCAGCCGTCGAAAAGGGGATGGTTAAAGACGGGATTATGGCTTCTCTTGTAAAGCGAGGGGCGCCGTTCGTACTTGCCGGTTCCATCCGGGACGATGGCCCCCTGCCCGAAGTCATCGCAGACGCCGGTGAAGCCCAGGACGCAATGCGTGCGCTGGCCCGAAGGGCGACCACGGTAATCGCAATGGCTACCCAACTTCACTCCATTGCGGCCGGAAACATGACTCCTTCATACCGGGTGATGGATAACGGCACGGTCCGCCCCGTATATTTTTTTATCATAGATATGTCCGAGTTCGCGGCAAACAAGCTGGCCGACCGGGGATCTCTCACCGCCAGGTCAATTCTTACAAATGCGCAGGATTTTGTCGTAAATTTGCGCCGCAAGCTCATCCAAAGGACCTGCTTATGAAAAACGAAATAATAAGTCTCCTGGGCAAAAGGAGCATTGCGCTTTTCGGAATCTCGGAACCAAAGGAACTTGCCGAAGTACCCGCACAATTCTCTCCTCACAGTATTTTGAAAGATTGTCGATCGGTCCTCTGCTATGCTGTTCCGATTCCCAAAGGGATATTGCACGCCGAAACTAATTGCTCCCCGTTTTTTTGGCGTTTTTCCAATATCACCTATAGGTTCCTGGATACCGTCTCAAACTAGATCTGCACAGTCCTCGAGGCCCACGGCCATCTTGCCGCCCCCATATACTCCTGCTTCCCATGGAAAGTTTGCGGGAAAAAGTCTTATGGTCTTCTGCCCCTGGCTTACCTGGCACAGGAATGCGGTATTGGCAAACTCACCAAATCCGGTTTGGTTGGCAATGCCCGGTTCGGCACAAGACTGCTTCTTGGCGGGCTCATTACCTCAGCGGCTTTGGAAAAAACCGCAAAGGCGCCTGATCAACTGTGTCCATCCGACTGTTTTCTTTGCAGGCAGTCTTGCCCGGCAGGCGCTTAGAGCAACGCGGCAGGGTCGATCAATAAAATTGATTGAACACCGGAGCTATTAAATTGATGGATTCGTAAAAACCCAGCATCATTCGGATCATAATTATATAATCATATCAGATCATTGATTTTCTCCGTTTCAACCCCATTTTCTACATTTTTCTAAAGTTTGACCCCATGAAGCCGATAATTTTTTATGAGGACTGCCCGCACCTACTCCGCTTAGACAAGGAGCCACTGGATGAAAGGATCAAGGCTGACAATCGGCAAGAGATTGGGATTCGGTTTTGGCGCTGCGCTGTTTGTTTCGATTGCCATGGGCCTGACGTGTTATTACAGTATCCGTGATATTTCCCAAGCATTTAGAACCTTGTTGAGTACAGATGTGGCCGTTCTCGAACATGCCGCGCGCGCCAGGGCCGACGTCCTGGGTTTGAGGAGATTCGAAAAAGACATCCTTCTCAATATCGACTCAAAGGAAACAGTGGCGAAATACCTGGAACAGTGGAAGGGCGAAAGAGAGCATCTACTCGCCAGGCTAAACGTTATTGAAACGGCGGCCACTCTTGAGAAGGACAAGAATATTGTCAAAACAATGAGGACCCATCTGGCCAGCTACGAAGATGGTTTCACAAAGGTTTTCAACCAGATTCAGGAAGGCAAAATAAGAACGCCCCAAGAGGGTAATGCTGCAATTACACATTACAAAGACGCAATCCACGCGTTCGAGCAGACAGCGAAAGATTTTTCCAGTGAGAGCAGCAGGAGGATGACTGAAACGGGAAATGGTGTCCTAGATCTGGCGGAACGGGCGAAACAAATTGCGGTTATTCTCATGACCATCTTCGTTGGCCTTGGCGCATTAACATGCATTTTTATTATCCGCAGCATTACCCGCCCTTTAAAAAACCTCATTGCAGGCCTAAATGCTGGAGCCTCCCAGGTCTCAGCCGCATCCGGTCAAGTTTCATCCTCAAGTCACCAGTTGGCGGAGGGGGCTTCTGAGCAGGCAGCGGCCATAGAGGAGACATGTTCGTCTATGGAGGAGATGTCCTCCATGACCAAGCAGAACGCGAACAACGCAAAACAAGCCAACCAGTTGATGACGGAATCCAAAGAGACCGTTTCACAGGCCGGTCAGTCGATGGGGATGCTGACCACTTCTATGGGGGAGATATCAAAAGCCAGCGAAGAGACGTCCAAGATCATCAAGACAATCGATGAAATTGCGTTTCAGACAAATCTGCTGGCCTTGAATGCTGCAGTGGAGGCTGCACGTGCGGGTGAAGCGGGAGCGGGTTTTGCCGTTGTAGCAGAAGAGGTCAGGAATCTCGCCATGAGGGCGGCCGAAGCTGCAAAAAACACTGCCAATTTGATTGAAGACACTGTCAAGAAAGTCAAAGAGGGGTCGGAACTGGTAGAAAAAACCGACAAGGAGTTCCGTGAGGTTGCAGTCAGCGTGGGAAAATCCTGCCAACTGGTTGACGAGATTTCAGCCGCATCCCTTGAGCAGGCGCAGGGTATTGAGCAGGTAAATAAGGCAGTTGGTGATATGGACAAGGTGGTTCAACAAAACTCTGCAAATGCCGAGGATTCTGCATCAGCGTCTGAGGAAATGAATGCTCAGGCCTATCAAATGAAGCAATTTGTGGACGAACTGAAGTCCTTGGTCGACGGTTCGAGCGAGAATCGGAGTATTAAAATTGCTGAATCGGCAAGACGAGAAATAATGCCGCAGAAGACTGCGAAGAGTCTATCAAAAGCTTTAGCAGTCCATGAGAACAAAGGGAACGGTCACGTCCGGAGAGGTAATGGAAAGGGTCTGAGCCACTGCAAAACAGGACAACGGACCAGATCGGAGCAGGTAATCCCTTTTGACGACGGGGAAATCTCAGCATTCTAACTACCGTAATTACACGTGATGGGCAAATGGAGACTCGTCTCTCGCGTGTATGGAACCGCATTGAAAATGATCAATGGTTCTCTTTTATTTCACCGCAGCCAGGGCGAAATGTATATGTTGCGAGGCACGATAGCCGTCGGTGCGTCCCTCGAAGTACCGTTGCTGGATGTCTGAGGGAGTAAGGTTTTCCTGCAGAGCTAATCCGATACGCGCAAGGTCGCAATCCAGGGTGGAAGGATCAAAGCCGGTTTTCAGCGGCTCCCCCAATGACTGCAGGGAATCCATTACAGCTTTCACGCGTTCGGCAGCCTTTCCCGTGCTGTACACATTGGGGTCGAGGTAATCGAAAACGACCATGCTGCCCCGGGGTGAGATCCTCGCCACAGCGTTCAATGTGTCGAAAACGGTATCACGAGACAGATAATATGTGACCCCCAGCCAGCTAAAGAAAGTCAAAGCCAGAGGATCATATGGCGGTCGCTTTAGAATCTTATCCAGGTCCTCCTTCGTGAAATCCACCGAAACCAGATGAAGCCGCGCTGGAATTTCCCAACCCAACCCGGCAATGCGATCACGCTTGAAGGCCTGTGTTGCAGGGTGATCTATCTCGAATACCTGGAGCCTCTCCAGCATATCCCGGCAACGGAAGGCGAACGTATCCATCCCTGCCCCAAGAATAACATATTGGCGCACGCCCTGGCCTACAGCCTTAGCAAGGGCTTCCTCGGCATACCGGGCACGGCTGAGAACCGTAGCAGCGCTCGCCAGGAGTTGCAGCACCCGTTCCAGTGCGCTCGTCTCATCCGGACACGTAGCCGCACCGGAAGGGTCAACGGATTGCAACATTTCTATCAAACGCCTCGCAATAAGTGAGCGTTCCTCTTTGGTCAGCAGACTATAGGCCAAAGGATCGTCAAATATTTTGGAGTTGTCATAGAGCGCGTGATAGCCGCGCATGAATGCAGCACCCAGTGAGGTGCGGCTGACCTGATTCTCTTGCATTGGCATCGTCTCCCGTAGGATTTAACCTTGCTACATCATCTCACCACTTCAGTCCCCGCGTTTCCGGCCGATGCCTGTTCGATGGAATCAATCGAGCAGATCACGGCGCGGTTTCCGCCTGATTTGATGAACTGGAGTGCGGCCTCGACCTTGGGCCCCATCGAGCCGGCCGGGAAGTGCCCCGCACTCAGGAAGCGTTCTCCTTCAGCGACGCTCATTTTGCGCAGGAACATCTCATCCGACGTACCGTACGAAATTGCCGCCCCTTCAACGTCTGTTGCGATTATCAGGACCTCGGCTCCGACTTCTGCGGCAAGTCTTGCGCTGGCCAGGTCCTTATCTATTACCGCGTCGATTCCCTGAAAAGCTCTCCCGTGCCGGATGACCGCAATTCCGCCTCCTCCGCACGCGATCACTATGAATCCCATGTCGATCAACCGTTTGATTTCCCGCTTTTCGATAATAGTGACGGGTTTGGGAGAAGCGACTACCCTCCTGAGGCCAAGGGGGGTTTTCACCGTAGGATAAGAGAGCTGCGAGACATAATCTTGCGTGAAGACCGGCCCGATAGGTTTTGACGGCGCCGAGAAGCCGGGGTCGTTCTCATCGACCAGTACATAAGTGAGCACAGTCACGATCAGGTTTTGGTGCTCTCCTTCCATTTCGGTCAGCTCGTTATCAAGCGTGGATTCGATCATGTAGCCGATCTGTCCCTGGGTCTGAGCGACGAGAATTTCGAGCGGGAGCCGGGGAATCTGGGGGCAGCATTCCTGCTGGAGCAGAAGGCGACCGACCTGGGGGCCGTTTCCGTGAGTGATTATTATGCGATATTTCTTCGAGAGGCGCGCGATCTGCGCCACAGGGACGCAAAGGTTTCTCAACTGCTCCTCTATTGTTCCGCTCTCGCCCTTGCGGATCAGAGCATTGCCGCCAAGGGCAACCAGCAGAATCGGCCGCGTTTCCTTTTCATGTCCAATATTTGCTGGCAAATCTTTGTCATCCTTAAGGCGCCCGCCTCGCGGAGCGTCGAGACTCTGGCTGCGGCCCTGCCGCCCCCATCTACAAAATCCCAATCTTCTCAAGCTTGTGTGCGAGCACGTCCTTTAGCAAAGGCGGGCCATGGTCCTTGTATTCGTAGCGAATCCGGATCGCCGGCTTATTTATGTGAAGAAGGCCGTTGAGGTCCGCCGGGGTCGAAAAAACCACCAGGTCGCAATCGGCCAGGTTTATCGTTGCCTCCAGGTCCATTATCTGCTGCTCCGAGTAGCCCATGGAGGGCAATTGGCTTCCGATGTGAGGGTAGCGCTGGTAGGTGTCCCTGATCGACCCTACGGCAAAGGGCTGCGGCGCCACGATTTCCGCCGCTCCGAACTTGCGGGCGGCAATTGTTGCGGCGCCAAAAGGCATCCCGCCGTGGGTGATCGATGGTCCGTCTTCAACGACCAGCACGCGCCGCCCCCGGATGAGTTCGGGACTATCGGCCACGATCGGAGATTCCGACAGGATGATGGTTGCGCGCGGGTTGCTGGCGGCTATGTTTTTCCTGACCTCCTCCACGCCGGCCCCCGGGGCCGTATCAACCTTATTTATGATCGCCACGTCGGCCATGATCATGTTGGTTTCCCCCGGGTAGTAGAGCAGCTCATGGCCCGCCCGGTGAGGGTCGAAGATCACTATGTGAAGATCAGGGGCGTAAAACGGAGTGTCGTTATTGCCCCCGTCCCAGATGATGATATCGGCTTCGGATTCGGCCCGTTCGAGAATCCGGCCGTAGTCTATTCCCGCATAGACCACTATTCCTCTCTCGATCAAAGGTTCATATTCCTCGCGCTCTTCCATGGTGCATTTGTTTGACTCGAAATCTTCATAGGCCGACAGGCGCTGGACCACCTGCGTTCTAAGATCTCCGTAGGGCATGGGGTGACGTACAACGACAATCCTTTTGCCGAACTGGTGTTGAAGTATGCCGGCGATCTTGCGGGTGGTCTGGGACTTTCCAGCCCCGGTTCGCACCGCGCAGACCGCAATGACGGGCTTTTTGGACTTGAGCATAGTGTAGGTGGCCCCCAGAAGTATGAAATCGGCGCCTTCAGCCATCGCTATGGCCGCCTTGTGCATCACTTCCTGGTATGAAACGTCGCTGTAGGAAAAGGCCACCAGGTCGATACGCCACTCACGTATGAGCCTGGCCATGTCCCATTCGGCATAAATGGGGATTCCATCGGGGTACAACTCTCCGGCCAGCTCAGCAGGATATGTCCGTCCTTCGATTTTAGGTATCTGGGCGGCTGTAAAAGCAATTACCCTGTAGCGGGGATTTGCTTTGAAGTAGACATTGAAGTTGTGGAAATCGCGTCCGGCCGCACCAACGATTATGACTTTTTCGATCATCCGCAACCCCTCGTGGAGCGGGAAGCGAGAAGCGGGAAGCAAAACCCCATTCTCCCTTCCTGCTTCATGCTTCTCTCGCTTCCTGCTTCTCCTGTGGTCCGTCCAGCGCCCTTCCCAGGAGATCCAGGAATTCTTTCCTCGGGACCTCCCTGGCGCCAAACCTTTTGAGGTGTTCGGTCGTCGTCTGGCAGTCTATGAATTCGAAGCCCAGGCCTTCCAGCAAGCGCGCCAGGAATACCAGCGCGACCTTTGAAGCGTCGCTCATTGCCGAAAACATCGACTCGCCGAAAAAAGCCCTGCCAAGGGCTACCCCGTATAGTCCTCCCACCAGCCGGCCTTCATGCCGGGTTTCAAATGAATGGGCATATCCCAGTTCGTGGAGCGCTACGTAGGCCTCGATCATTTCCCCGGTTATCCAGGTCTCCTCGCGGGTCTGAGCGCACGCGCGGATCACCTCGCCAAACGAGCTGTCCATCGTGACGGTGAAGACCCGTTTTTTAATAACCCGCCTGAGGCTGCGCGATATTTTTAACTCGCCGGGAAAAAGGACCAGCCGCGGGTCGGGGGACCACCACAGTATAGGACTCGGGTCCGAATACCAGGGGAAAATCCCATTGGCGTATGCGAGCAGGAGCCGTTCGGGCGCGAGGTCGCCTCCGACGGCCACAAGACCGCCGGGATCGGCAAGCGATGGATGCGGAAAGATGAATTGGTCTGTGAGACGGTAAACCGGCATATCGATTGAACAGTGAACAGTGAGCAGTGAGCGGTTTGTTTTTTCTGTTCACTGTTCACTGTTTTTCTTTAAGTGGTCAGCTCCTGTTCGACATTTTGCGCTAAGCTCCTGTCGGGGAACTGGAAGACCAGGTTCTCGGTCCTCAGGGTCTCCGAGTCCTCAGGGGGCGCATCCTCGGGCCTGTAAATCTTTACCCGTCCGCCTTTGACCAGTTTTCCAAACAGGATTTCGTCGGCCAGAATATCCTTGATTTCAGACTGGATGAACCTTGCAAGCGGCCGCGCGCCGAAATTGGAGTCATAGCCCGATTCGGCAAGCCACTTCCTGGCGCCTGAGCTAAGCTCGAAACGGATATTTTTCTCTGCGAGCTGCTCTTCAACTTCGTTCAGGAACTTGTCGACGATCCGCTCCATGATCCCGAGGCTAAGACCATTGAAAGGAATAATACCGTCGAGACGGTTGCGGAACTCCGGGCTGAAGAGGTTTTCGACGGCCTTCATGCCCTTGGCCACCCGAGTGTCCTGCTGCTCGGCGCCCGCGAACCCGATCAAAGGCACGTTCATCTCCCTTGCGCCGGCGTTGGAAGTCATGAGCAGGATCACATTTCTGAAATCCGCCTTCTTGCCGTTATTGTCGGTCAAGGTGGCATGATCCATTACCTGCAGAAGGATGCTGAACAAATCGGGGTGCGCCTTTTCGATTTCATCAAGCAGCAAAACCGTGTAAGGCTGCTTGCGGATGGCGTCGGTCAGAAGTCCTCCCTGGTCAAAACCTATGTACCCCGGAGGAGCGCCGACCAGCCGGGAGACCGTGTGCTTTTCCATATATTCGCTCATGTCGAACCGCAGGAAATTGACTCCCAGAATCTTGGCAAGCTGCTTGGCCACCTCGGTCTTTCCCACCCCGGTGGGACCGATGAGAAGAAAGGACCCGATCGGTTTTTCGGGAATCCGCAAGCCGGCCCGCGACCGTTTAATCGCCTTTACCAGCATCTCAATGGCCCGGTCTTGCCCGAAAACGGTTCTCTCAAGCGCTTCATCGAGGCTCTGGAGCCTGAGTTGATCGGCAGAGGTGACGCTTCGGGCCGGAATTTTGGCTATCCTGGCCACCACAACCTCGATATCCCGCACCCCGACTATCCTTCGAATCCTCTTGTCTTTTTTCAGCCGCAGACTTGCCCCGGTCTCGTCGATCACGTCGATCGCCTTATCGGGCAGGTATCTGTCGTTTACGTACCTGCCCGCCAGCTCTGCGGCAGCCCTAAGCGAGCCGTCAGTGTACTTTACCCCATGATGCTGTTCGTAGTAAGGCCTCAGCCCCTGGAGTATCCGGTAAGTCTCATCGACCGATGGTTCGTGGATTTCCACTTTTTGAAAACGACGGCTGAGCGCCCGGTCTTTCTCGAAGTGGTTCTTGTATTCTTCGTAGGTCGTTGAGCCTATACAGCGCAGTCCCCCCGCCACCAGCACCGGCTTAAGGATGTTGGAAGCGTCCATGGAGCCGCCGCTCGTGGCGCCGGCCCCCACCACCGTATGGATTTCATCGATGAAAAGGATCGCTCCGCGCTTCTTTTTGAGTTCCTGAATCACGCCTTTGAGGCGCGCTTCGAAGTCGCCGCGGAACTTGGTGCCCGCAAGAAGCGCCCCCATATCGAGAGCATAGATCTCGACTTTGAAAAAAGCAGGCGGGACCTCCCTTTTATGGATTTTGAGCGCAAGACCCTCCGCTATGGCGGTTTTACCCACCCCCGGGTCCCCCACGAAAATGGGGTTATTCTTGCTGCGCCTGCCAAGTATCTGGAGCGTTCTCAGAATTTCCTCGTCACGGCCGATAAGAGGATCGATCGAACCTTGGGCAGCCTTTTCGATCAGGTTTACGGTAAAGCTCTCGAGAGCGCCGGCTTTGGGGTTTGGCTGGTCCTGGGGCGAGGAAGGCGACTGAAACTCCCCTTCCTCGGGGTCGGAAATCTTGGAGACACCGTGTGAAATATAGCTAAGCACATCCAGCCTTGATATTCCCTGAGATTTCAGGAAATAGACCGCATAGGAGTTTTCTTCGAAAAACATGGCCGCCAGAATGTCGCCCGCGTCAACTTCCTTTTTCTCCGCTCCCTGTACGTGCATCAGCGCACGCTGCAAAACGCGTTGAACCGCCAGGGTCTGAATCGGGTCCTGCTCCGCCTCTTCGGGCAGTTTTTCCAAACGCTCATCGAAATACTTCTCCAGGCGCTCTTTGAGCTTTTCGAGATCGGCCCCGCATTGGTGCAGGATACGTCTGCCGGTCACGTCATGAACAATGGCGTAAAGGATATGCTCCAAAGTGAAAAATTCATGCCTGCGCTGTTTGGCTTCCTTAATGGCCGCCGCAAATGTGAGTTCGAGCTCTCTGTTGATCATCTTATGCTTCTTCCATAGTGCACCTGAGCGGAAACCCGCTCTTTCTCGCCAGATGGTGCACGATCTCTACTTTAGTTTCAGCCACATCTTCGGTAAAAACCCCGCAGACGCCAGATCCCGTCTTATGGACCAGGAGCATAATTCGAGTGGCCTCAGCGGCGTTTTTATGGAAGACCTGCCGGATAATTTCAACGACGAATTCCATCGTAGTATAGTCATCGTTGTGAAGCAGGACCTTGTACATGGGAGGCAGTTCAAGTTCGTGTTCAACCTGTTCTTCCAGCTCCTCCCTGTAATCAGGATGATAATCACTCATCCCGTTCCCTCCGCATAGTAAATTAAATGAAAGGAAAGTCTTCTGCTCATTGTTGTCAATTATAATATAATGTATCAGTTTGTCATTGTAACAGTATCGACAAGTGCGGGTTAATTGTAAAAACGGAGAGCTAACTTGGCAGGCAACAGCTTTGGACGCTTATTTTCGGTAACCACCTGGGGAGAATCGCACGGCGAGGCCCTGGGCGCCGTCATAGACGGCTGCCCGCCCGCAATCCCCTTGAGCCCTGCGGACATTCAGAAGGACATGGACCGCAGGAGACCCGGAAGGGCGCTTACCTCACCACGCACCGAGACCGACACCGTTGAAATCCTCTCGGGGGTCTTCCAGGGCCTCACAACCGGGACTCCCATCAGCTTGATTATATACAACCGCGATGCGCGAAGCAGCGACTACTCGGAAATTTCGCGGCTCTACCGGCCCGGTCACGCCGACAGGACATACGAACAGAAATACGGTTTAAGGGACTGGCGGGGCGGAGGCAGGAGTTCGGCCCGTGAGACCGCAGCCAGGGTGGCTGCCGGGGCTGTCGCCAGGAAGTTTCTCGACGGGCGCGGGATTTGCGTGCAGGCCTTGACCCTTGCACTTGCAGGGGTACAATGCCGCGATTTCGACCCTGAGGAAATAAATAAAAACCCGCTCTACTGCCCGGACCCGCAAGCGGCGCAAAAGATGCTGGCCCGCCTCGAAGAACTCCGGGCGGAGGGGGATTCGGCAGGGGGGATTGTGGAAATCCGCGCCAAAGGGTGCCCTGCCGGTCTTGGCGAGCCCGTATTCGACAAGCTTGACGCCCGGCTGGCGGCCGCAATCATGTCGGTAGGCGCGGTCAAAGGGGTCGAAATCGGGGAAGGATTCAGGGCGGCGGGAATGCTCGGCAGCCAGAACAACGATCCGATCACTCCCGAGGGCTACGAATCAAATTACGCGGGCGGAATTCTGGGGGGGATCTCCACAGGCATGGACATCATAATAAGGGCCGCAGTAAAGCCGATCCCGTCGATCTCCAAGTCCCAGCGCACGGTGGACGCAGGCGGCAAACCCGCCCACATCAGTGTAAAAGGCCGCCACGATATTTCGGCCATTCCAAGGATCATTCCGGTCCTGGAAGCGATGACCCTGCTGGTGCTGGCCGATTTTATGCTCCACCCCCAACCGAGGCTGGTAGTTAAATAGAATTTAGTTAAGGTAACCTGGACATAACCGCTGAGGACGAAATCCATCCGGCGGGTGCCGCCCGGTGAGTAAATGCCCCTAACCTTGAGATGTTGTCTCAACAGGGACAACCTCAACCTCCATACGATCCTGTCCGCGAATTATGGTGAGCCTTACCCGATTTCCGACGGGCCACTCGGCGAGGAACCTGTGAATGTGGTCCACACTGGCCACCTCACGCCCATCTATGGCTACGATGACATCGCCTTCTCGAACACCGCCGCGCGAGGCAGGGCTTTCCGGCGCCACCGCCATGACCTCGACACCGAAGTCTGCGCCGAGCCGATGAAAGCGCACCAGACGCCGTGCAAGCGGGCGTTGCTGGGCAGTTATCCCCAGATGTCCACGCCTCACTCTTCCGAACGTCAGCAGCTGAGACACTACCCACTTTGCCGTATCGGAAGGGATGGAGAAGCCGATACCCTGGGCCATAACTATGATGGCAGTATTGAGCCCGACGACCCGCCCCCTGGAATCAACGAGCGGGCCCCCTGAATTCCCTGGATTCAGAGGCGCCGTATGCTGGATGATGTCCTCTATGAGCCGTCCATCAGCGCTCCTGAGAGCCCGGCCAAGTGCGCTCACGACACCTGTGGAAACCGTTGACTGGAAGCCGAAGGGGTTTCCTATAGCAATCACGAGTTGCCCCACCCGCAGGGATGATGACTCTCCCATCGAAGCATAGGGCAGAGTCGATCCATCTGCTCTTATCAGAGCAAGGTCTGTGGCAGGATCGGCGCCGATCAGCGCGGCATCAAGGCTTGTTCCATCCTGGAGCGTTGCGGTCAAGCGCTTCGCACCCCGAACAACATGATCGTTGGTGAGAATGTAGCCATCCGGGGTGATGATCACCCCGGAGCCCGATCCGCCCTGCCCCGGTTTTCTCTCGCTTTTTGCCGAGATACCGACTACCGCCGGCCCTACTGCATCCACTACAGTTATGACAGCACGTGAATAGGCGTCAAGGAGTTCGACATCCTGCCTCCCTTCAGCGCTAACCTCACAGCGGTGGAGCGGCTCCACGGCCTCTCCGTCATCCTTTATCAAATTGAAAGCGCGCTGAAAATCCTTCACTTCCATTTGTCCTCGTCAAATATTTTCCGATAGTCTCCACGCTCCACGGGGCGCGAGACCTCCGGCCACAAGGCCGCCCGCCTCGCGGGTGGGTGGGCGGGCTATCGAGATCATGGCCGGCGGTCCCACCGCCCCGTTCAATCAGTGAAGTTCGTAGTTTATCGTTTCTTCCAGCCGATCTTTATCCAGTCCGCACACAATCCGATTCCCGATCTCGATCACAGGCGCCCCACAAGCACCTCGGGTCGCCTCGAGCATGCGTTTATGTGCCTTCACGTCGGCGTGAATATCATAGACCCTGAAATCAATCCCTTTGTCCTCAAGGTACTCCCTGATCTTATCGGTGTCCGGAGACATGGGGCGTACGTACACATTGACTTCTCTTTCCATTGTATCTCCTTTCACATTTGCCTTTTGAGTCCTTTAATAAATTTCTATCCGCTCCAGCCTGTGTCAAGACGAAAAGGTGAAATTACCGCAAAAGAAAGGATTCCACCACAGCATCTCATGTCCCGTTGGGACACCCTAAACTATGAAACGATCGGTAGGGTGGGCTAAGCGGAGCGCAGCCCACCACGCTTTTTCGAAGCAGAGACACAGAGGACGCAGAGGAAAGCAAGAGTTTGTTTAACTGGATTCCGGCGGCTGCCCCGAACCGGTCCGGGGCTGGAATCACGAGGCACTCAAAGACGAATGAGCGAAATCTCTGCGCCTCTGCGGTGCAGATTTCCGCCGTAGTTGTCCGGGCAGGTTTTGATAACTATTATACTGACGGCGCTGAGGCGCTGAGCTACGGGGAAGCGGTCCGAATCATATCCTCGGTCTCCGGAAGGACGGTGACCTACCATCCCATCTCCGAAAAGGAAATGATTCAGGGCGCCCTGGAACAGGGGATGCCCGAAAGTGCGATCCGGTACATTTCTCAACTCTTCACGCTGGTGCGCAAGGGTCTGATGGCTGAGATAACTGATTCGGTCCGAGAATTGACGGGAAAGGCCCCCATTTCGTTTAAAGAGTTCGCAATGATTTTCTCACCACGAAGGAGGAGCGCAGCGGGGTGAAGTGATTGCCCCGACACATCCGTTAAGGTTGACGGCTATGGGCTAAAGCCGGTAAGAGGATTGACCAGCTTCATACAAAATTCAGTGACTGTCACAAGGTGTCATACTTTCGAAGGTGGCCGGCGTCGCAATACCCAGGTATTTTGGGAGCTGCAGGGAGCCTGACCCGCCAAAGGTGGGAGAGGTTGGCGACATTCTCGACATGCTTCGTCCCCAGTGCTTAAGACGTTATGACATGACTTACTTTGATACGGGGCAAAGTTAATGTGTTGGCAAGCTGCCTTGACAATGCTTCGATAGATTCGGTAGAAGCTTGCATACCAGTGGTGTTACCTCTATGATTGAAAATCCAAAAAGTATCAGGGTTTTGTTGAGATTATAAAGGGCGGAATTCGGGACCAGGGCGAAAGGGCGCCGGATTTTCGGAACGGATGACGGGTCCACCCCTCGGGAACCTCCAGGTGCTTACAGCGATGATTTCGGTCGAAAACCACATTTTAAGATTATTTCCCCGCCTCAATCAGTGGGGATGGTGGTTCTAATAAAAGGTTACAGGGGAAAACACCCAGCAAACTCTTTCATCCGTAAAGGAGAGCCTTTGATCTTGATTTTGCGTGAGAGCAAGGCATGAAAAAGGTTCTTTTCTTTCGATACAAAACCAAGCCAGGTTTTCGAATCAGCATTGATGGAAATATCGGGTTTTCCCACATGGCCCTTCTTGACTTCGACTCCCCTATTCCGGATATCCACTGTTGCCTTAATATTTTCATCCCCCGTAAAGGTAAAATGATAGGTTGCATCGACTCCCACCGACCTGCCTTTCTGGAAGACCAAAGGCAGGCTGGCTAAGAAGCCGGCAGCTGTAGCCGGTCTTATACCCGAACCCACCTTTTTTACCGGTTTATGGGGGTATTTTTTCGTTACATAGTCAACGGCATCAGACTTGGGCAGGACAAAAACGGTTTCGGTATTGTTTTGTAACGGTCTGATTACTCGTTCATTGTATCCTTTCCTGTCGGACAAATACTGCCCGATATTCTCTTTTCCTGCAGGGCAGGCAGCCATGCAGTATGAAGATTTATTACAGATGCCGTAGCTGAGGCTCTGCCACATGGCGACCGTCTCAGTATCCTTGACCCTCGACCGATAGTCTTTCACATTCCTGCTTTTAACAATATTTTCAACCCAGTCAGAAAATCCGCCCATACGATCCCGGTAGTTATGGACCATACAGTTAATAAACGAAAAACCCCCGTCTGCTGCGATTGCTCCCACAGGGCAGGCGGAAATGCATAGGCCGCATTTTATGCAAGGATTGTAATCAAGAGAGGTATCATATTTTGTGACGCAACGATCGATTAACACGGTCCCGAGCACGATGAAATTTCCAAAGTCAGGATGGATAATCAATCGATTATGCCCCAGATGTCCCATCCCGGCTGCTACCGCAACTGTCTTATGGGAAATCGGCCACATTCTGCCGGGCCATTTGGAAACATCCATGGGAAACCCTGCTGAAGGGTGAAGTGCATTTATGCCGTGAGCCCTCAGAAGTGTGGCTAGTTTCTTTGCAACAACATTTGTACGGTCAAATCCCTGGATGAATTCATGGTCTGAGACGCATCTTGAAACACATTGCACGTTTTCACGGTTAAGCTTTATGACGATGCTGATTAGGGCTTTGGTCTCTGGATAGAGCGCCAGAATTCCTTCTCTTTCATTTTCCAGATCCAAACTGCAAATGTCCGCAATGCCGCAATCATCCGCACCGGCCTCCGCGGCCGTTTCTTTGATTTTCTTATAATCGGTCTCAAACGGGCCCGATTCTGCCAGCTGGGTTTCGGTAATCTCATTGAACCACTTTATGGTTGGGTGATCTTCCATTGTCATGACTATTCTCCGCCTGGTTTCGCTGGGTGGGCCAATTCGAATAGACCGGTCCACTATAAATAGCCTAAAAAAATTACCGAAAACTTAACTTTTCAATATATCAAGGATAAATTGTTTATGAAGCTTTAAAGGCGCTATACTTTTGCTAATTTTCATCTTCATCAAAGAGCCATGCCATGATGAAACAATGAATTCTGCCGTCTCTTGGGTGTTCAGCCCCTGAGAAATCTCATTTGCTTCTTTTGCCTCATCCAACAGGTGCTTATAGATTTGGGCCATGTCCTCCACAGATGCCGCCAGCTTACGGCTAAAAGCCTGGCTTAAGTCTCCCATTTCCTGGGAAAGATTACCAATCGGACAGCCGCAGGTGTAATTCAACCCCTGAAAAAGATCGATAAAATAATCAAATATCTTTTCAATCCGCTTCAGAGGCGGCAGAGCTTTATTCTTAGCAATAGGATCTACCATTCCCAGATACATGCTATTAAAAAAATCGATAGCTTGCAGGCCAAAGTCTTCTTTGCTTTTAAAGTAGAAATAAAAAGAGCCTTTGGGCACGCCGGCAGCATCGAGCACTTCCTGAATACCCGTATGGTAATATCCCTTGAGGTGGATGATCCGAGCACCGGCCTCAATAATTTTATGCTTTGTATCCTGCTTCATAAAAACTAAAAATCAACTTTTTCAGTATGTCCAAAGGAAATGGTGTTATCACTTACCAGGACTTTTTTTAACTCAACCTTGACAACCGCAAAATCGGAAGGGTCCCCTGGAAGGTCTGAAAGAAAAGGAAATTTCTTCATTAACAATCCGAGGGCCGTTTGTATTTCGGCAGGGTCTTTTACCAAGGTTGCTGTTCCGGTTCCCTTAATATATTTCACCTTTGCCAGGTCTTCCCATGAGGGGCAGTCATGATCAATGGCGAAAGCGATGTTGCTGCTAACAGCCAGTTGCCCGATTTTTCGGGAATCTTTTTGTGTTACAAAATAGAGAATATTTTCCTTGTCACCTGCCGCATAGTCAACACCCCTTACACAAGGCATCCCGCCTGAATCGATGGTGGCTATATGCACTAAGTTATGAGACCCGATAACTTCAACCATTGTTTCTTTTGCAGACATACTCACCCCTCCTCTGAATTAAAAGCCCAAAAAAAGATGGTGATCGGCCAATACAGACTGACATATTAGACCGGTCGTCTAGGTTTGTCAATAAGAATTTTGCACGGCTGCCAATAATTAATTAACGGCCTAAACCACTGACATCGTGAGTGGTGGGGGTGTTCTCACCGCATAGAATATGCTGTATCATTTGAACGTTTTGCCCCCCGGATCGGGTCAATGTTGTTGAGTTAAGCATATGGGGCGGCACAACCAAAAGTGATGGCCATTTTGATTCGAGCGCTCATTCGTCACGAAGGGCGCGAAGGGACGAAGAGCACGAAGTGTTTGCCCCGACACATCCGCTAAGGTTGACGGTAATGGGCTAAAGCGGGTAAGCGGATTGACCCGATTATGCAGAGTGCGCAGAGATGAAAATCAAGCATTCGAAGAGGAAGAAGTCATCTTCAGAAGGTTTTTCTCTGCCGTTTCAACATCAACGTAGAGCCTCTCCCAATGTGCACTGCAAGCGCAAAGACAATGTCCGCACTTCGACGTGTAGTAGTAATTCGTAATCAGGCCTCCTGACTGAAGCCGCTCGATGCAGAACTCTTTTCTGACCATGGATCGACTCAGCTTCTTTCTCGTCCCGAAATTAACATCTTCACTCGCCAGTAACAGTCACGACCACCTTTCTCTGTCTCACCTTGATATCGCATTCAAGATGAAAGATCTGCTGCCAAGTCCCTAAAACGAGTTTCCCCTCGCTCACGGGAACCGTCAATGAAAATCCAAGGAGGGTTGCCTGTAAATGGGAGTGGCCGTTTCCATCATGCCAGGCCTGCTCATGTCCGTAGTTGCGGCTGGGGGGAATTAATCTGTTGAGAATTTCGGGGAGGTCTTTCTCAAGTCCGGGTTCAAACTCGATCAATCCAACGGCTCCAGTACTCCCGACATTGAAGATATTTGCTAATCCGGTCTTGATTCCTGAAGCCGTGACGATTTGCATGACCTTCTCTGTAAGGTCCTGCATGTGTCCATGCCCCTTGGTCGAGATGATTAAAGACTTTTGATACACCATTTTTGCTCCACCAAACGTGCTGTGTCAGCTATGATGAGATTTGCGGCAGGGTTACGACAAGCGATTATACCCAGTATCGCTCCAAATCGCGACGTGTACCTTTCTGGCAAGTTGCACTTCAGAAAGGCTGAATCTTTCGACTGCGACTGCCACGCCGACTTTTACCGTGAACGACCAGAAATGGAAAGCGATTGCAGGCAAAAACCACCTCCAGGCCTCATCGAAGGCATTGGGCAATTCAATCGGGGTGAATATTACGATTGTCATGAAACGCTTGAAGGGATCTGGCGAGATGAGCCTGGGAAGATACGCGACCTATACAAAGGTATTCTTCAGATTGGCGTAGCCATCTATCAGGCAAACCGTTCCAATGTGAAAGGAGCGCTGAGACTTCTTGCCTCTGGGGTGGAGCTTTTGAGCCCCTTCACTCCCGAATGCATGGGGGTCGATGTCGCCGACCTTCTTCAGAGTGCCGACCGATTCAAGGAAGAACTGATTGAGTCTGCACTCGATAGGAGCCTTTCACCCAGAACCATTTCTATCATCAGATTTATTCAGTAGATTTTTTTCATTTGTGACCGAAATCGAACCTGCTGCCAGTTATCACGTTTGGCAAGGAATCTTCAGTTTTTTTCCTTTCTGATTCAGCCTAAATAAGCCACTGGTAAAATGGCTCGCAAACTATGATTTTTCCAGTTGTGTTCACGCCCATGTCCCACCATAATGAAGACCCTTCACACCGAATAAGCTGATCCTGAGCTGGAATTCACCCGTTCCGCTTGCCCGGCTTTAAAGCCCTCACCGGTCGATTCCGTACACGCTAAGGAGAGGTGATCATTATGGAAAAAGAGCAAGAGAGAGCATCATCGCTTTCCCGCCGTAATTTCATGACAAAAGCGGGCATTTTCGTGGCAGGAGGAATAGCGGGGTATGGTACCAGCCTTGCATTGCCTCCCACCCCAAAGGTGACTGAACCACCGCCCCTGCCATGGAAATGGACCAAGCTCGATCCGCTTGAGGCCGGCCGGCGCGCCTATCGCTTCTACCTTGAGAAGAAAGGCTGAGGGAATGGCGCCTGGCTGGGGTTCTCCAGCCTTTTACAAGAGAAAGTCGGTTATCCCTGGACAACTCTGCCGGCCTACATGTTCGCCCATGCCAGGCAAGGGTACGCCGGACATGGCACGCTTTGCGGCGCCCTGGGCGTCAGCTCGTGCCTTATCAATCTCGTTATCTACGATAAGGATGACAGCTATCGGACCGTGATAGACCGGATGATGTGCTGGTACGCGGGAATGAAATTCCCGACGGAACGGTTCGACGATATCTCTGCGATCCCCAAGCAGATCCAGGTTCAAGCGATGACTCCGCTCTGCCACACATCGGTTTCGAAGTGGACTTTGGCCGCCGGCGCCCAGCTCACTTCCAAAGAGAAATCTGAGCGCTGCGCCAAGGTAACGGGAGAGGTCGTCTATACCGTGGTGCACTATCTCAACGAATACTTTGACGGAAAATGGAAGCCGGCAAAATGGGCGCCGTCGAACGAAATCTCCCATTGTGTTAACTGCCACGGTCCAGAAGGTGATTTTCCGCGATCCGCAGATGGCATGAACCACCAGCAGGGTCATATGGAGTGCCTTCTCTGCCACAAGGATCACACTAAATGACGCGATGGGGGAACGGAAAAGTCAGTAACCTGATAGGATCGGGCCGCGATAACTGACTAAAATTACGTGACAATGATCTAATATCATGGCTTATATGAGGCTTAGAGGTGTATTTTTAGGGTCTTGACTGGCTAATGATTGGCACGCTTTAGCCGTAATCTCTGTGGTATCAATTGGTTAATGCGCGTGCCCAACATTAGCACAATCAAGGGGTCGTTCGACCGGCTAATCTTAAATATTCCGCCAACTTATCGCTGGTCAATTGGATTAGCCGGTCAAGGTGTCAAAAACGAGCTTTTAAGCCCTAATAAGGCATGTGTTTTTAACATTCATCCTTAGAAACCGGGTTATTACCTTGGCCCGACTCCAAACCCACACAGTAAAGCCACGAAAAGCAGAAATTTCAGTTTTGTCATTTACGCCTCCTCGATCTGGTGGGCATCAATGAGAAGGGGGCAAAGCAGTACCTATTTCTTAATTTTTAACCGGGAAGCAGTGCTGTTTTGTTTGCTGTCAAATATCGACTACATCACTTTGCTCCGGCCTTGATAAGTAGATTTTTCACGCCCCGGTGGGCATTCCTGGAGGCAAATATCAACGCGGTTTCGCCGTGATTGCCCTTGGCATTGACCTCCGCACCCTTACTAAGCAACCCATGCGCGACATCCCGGTCGCCATTCATGGAGGCAAACATCAACGCGGTTTTCCCGTCATTGTCCTGGGCATTGACCTCCGCACCCTTACTAAGCAGCTCATGCACGACCTCCCGGTCGCCATGCAAGGAGGCATGCATCAACGCGGTTTCGCCGCGATTGTCCTTGGCATTGACCTCCGCACCCTTACTAAGCAGCTCATGCACGACCTCCCTGTGGCCCCATATTGAGGCAAACATCAACGCGGTTTTCCCGTCGATATTCTTGGCATTGACCTCCGCACCCTTACCAAGCAGCTCCTGCACGACCTCCCGGGTGCCATTTATGGAGGCAAACATCAACGCGGTAAAGCCGTACTTTTCCTTGGCATTGACCTCCGCACCCTTACCAAGCAGCTCCTGCTCCACCTCCCTGTGGCCATTCATGGAGGCAAACATCAACACAGTTTTCCCTTCATAATCCTTGGCATTGACCTCCGCACCCTTGGCGAGAAGGCTTATAACCTCAGGCAGATCGCCACGGCTTGCTGCTTGAACCAAATCTCTATTCGTCCTATTCATCTCCCATTCGTTATGTGCCTTGGCATAATCGCGTAAGGTTACGGTGTAATGCTGCGGTCCGGGAATGGTCGAACATCCCAAAAAAGACAGGATGAAAATTGTCGTTAAAATTTGCTTTTTTATATGGAGAATCTTCATCAGCTACTCCTGCAAAGAACTTTAGTCAAATCCCTTTCCTGCCCACCTCACGCTGCATCCAAATCAAGCCACATCACCCTCATCAAAACCGGCATAAGCAAGGGCAGCGAGTCCGGCGAATAAAGCGATAAAAAGCAGCAATTTGAATCCCTTCATTTTATGCCTCCCTGATCTGGGGGCTATCAAAGGGCAAGGCTAAAAGCAGGTGAACTTTGTGCCGAAAATCATATTACAGTCACATTCCGGTTTCGCAAGAATATTTTTGACAGTGGGTCAATGCGCAAGGCGCAAATTGACATGGGTTTTTGGGTATGGGTTGAGCGCAGATCGTCTGAGCAAAAGTGGTCGGGCCGAGATAACAGACTAAAATTACGTGACAATGATCTAATATCATGGCTTATATGAGGCGTAGAAGTGTATTTTTACGGTCTTGACTGGCTAATCTGTACCACTTTGTAGTTTATGGAAAGTGGCTAGAGATGTGCGGAGCCGGACGAGACTTCTTAATACAGAGTGGAGCTTGCGATCCGCACTTTGATCACCCAACTGGCGGCGATACATTT
>JBEKTT010000038.1:0-49052 GCA_049515795.1 Syntrophobacteraceae bacterium | reverse complement strand
CATATTCACCTCAGGTTGCTCCCCACCCCACCTCGCGGTGACGCAGTTACCTTTGGCTATCGGGAATGGGCATTTCCCGGAGGAGGACTTTCACCTCCCAGATCGCGCCTGCTCCCAGGCGCACTCACCCCGGCGAAGGCCGGGATCGAGTGTTTTGCCTTAAAAATCAAATAGTTCAAAAAAGCTCTGGATTCCGGCCCCCGGACTGGACACTTCCGGGGCAGGCCCCGCCGGAATGACGAAATGACCAGTCTTTTTAAGGTTCTTCTCCCACCAGCAGACCTTTTTTCAGCACCCTGCTAAGTTACCGTAACAGTTCGCGAGCAATGATCATGCGCTGTATTTCGCTGGTACCCTCATAGATCGTGGTTATACGGACATCCCTGTAAAAGCGCTCTATCGGGTACTCATTCGTATAGCCGTAACCCCCAAGCATTTGAATGGCGTCATAGCAAGCCTTGTTTGCCGCTTCGGTAGCATACACTTTACCCATTGAAGCCTCTTTGGCGTAATACTTCCCCTGGTCTTTGAGGTACGCCGCGCGAAGCAGGAGCAGGCGGGCCGCATCAAGCCGGGTGTAGTTGTCGGCTATCATCCCCTGGATAGCCTGCTGGGAGGTGATGGGTTGGTCGAACTGTATTCTTTCCTTTGCGTACTTCGTCGCGTAGTCCATCGCGGCAAGGCCAATGCCCAGGGCCATCGATCCGATCCCAATCCTGCCGCCCGCGAGTTCGGCGACAGCGATCCGGAATCCGTCATTTACTTTTCCAAGAATGTTCTCCCTGGGGACCTTGCAGTTGTCGAAAACCAGCTCATTTGTCGATGAGGCGTGCTGGCCCAATTTATGTTCGTCTCTTCCAACGATAAATCCCGGAAAGCCGGGTTCCACTATGAAGGCACTGATTCCCCTGCCTTTTTTCGCCTCTCTGTCGGTAACGGCCCAAACCACGAAGCACCCTGCATATTCGGCGCTGGAGATGAAAATCTTGTTTCCATTGAGGACCCAGTAATCGCCGTCGAGTACGGCGAAAGCCCTCATTCCAGCGGGGTCGGACCCTGCGGTGGTCTCCGTGAGCCCGAAGGCGCCCGCAAAATACTCACCGCTGCAAATGGGAGGAATGTACTTCCTTTTTTGCTCTTCTGTACCCACAGCCGCGATCACCTCGGCCACCATATTGTTCACCGAGGCAGTAACGGTTGTAGATGCGCATGCGCGGCCAAGTTCAGTCATTACAAGCGAGAAAGCTATGGCGCCGGCCCCTGTGCCGCCGTACTCCGGATCCACGTTCAATCCCATGAAACCAAGCTCGGCAAGTTTTCTGAGGTTGGCCTTCAGAACGTCCCGGTTTTTCGTCCGGTCGATCTCGGCCGCGACAGGCTCAAGTTCGCGCTTGGCAAACTTTGCGGCGGTATCCTGGATAATTCTCTGTTCTTCGTTTAGTTCGAAATCCATTTTATCCACCCCTGCCCTATTAATAAGTAAAGAACCCACGCCCTACTTTTCGCCCCAGCCATCCGGCTTCTACATACTTGCGAAGAAGAGGGCACGGACGGTATTTTGAATCGCAAAATCCATTATATAACACTTCCATAATCGCAAGACATGTATCCAGACCAATGAGGTCGGCGAGTGCCAGAGGGCCCATCGGGTGATTCATCCCAAGCCGCATGACGGTGTCAATATCTTCAGCCTTTCCCACCCCATGATAAAGCGTGTAGATCGCTTCGTTGATCATGGGCATGAGAATCCGGTTGGCAATGAAACCCGGAAAGTCGTTGGCAAGGGCCGGGGTCTTCCCGAACTTGATCGACAGGTCCCATGTCGTCTGAAAAGTCTCATCGGAAGTGGCAATCCCTCGAATTACCTCGATAAGCTTCATAACCGGCACCGGGTTCATGAAGTGCATGCCTATCACCTTATCGGGCCTTTTCGTCTGAGCTGCAATCCGACCAATAGGAATAGAGGAGGTATTGCTTGCAAGGATGACTCCCTGCCGGCAGACTGAATCCAGCTCGCGAAAAATTCCGAATTTTATTGATTCGTTTTCGCTTGCAGCTTCGACAAGGAAATCGGCAGGAGCCATGTCTTTGAGGCTGGTACTGGTTTTAATCCGCCCCAGGATGGCTTCCTTGTCCGTCTGGGTCATTTTCGCTTTTTCGACATTTTTGGTCAGTATATTCGTGATATTCTTGAGACCCCGCCCGACGAACTCATCATTGATGTCATTCATGATCACCTGAAGGCCGCTCATTGCAGCGACCTGGGCAATCCCGTTTCCCATCTGGCCCGCACCTACAACTCCAAAGGTCTTTATTTCCATTCGAGTCTCCTCCTTTTCCAGATGTCTACCTCTTGACCACCATGGCCACAGCTTCGCCTCCTCCAAGACACAGGGTAACAAGTCCCGTCTTTTTATCGGAACGTATCATTTCGTGGAGCAACGTGACCAGAAGGCGGCAGCCGCTCGCCCCTATAGGATGACCCAGGGAGACGCTGCCACCGGCCACGTTTACCTTGGAGGCATCCAGTTTCAGCTCTTTCATCACGCATACAGTCGATCCGCTGAAGGCTTCGTTGACCTCAAAAATATCGACCTTATCCAAACCGATGCCCTCTTTCTTGAGGCATTTGGGTATGGCCCAGATCGGAGCTACCAGAACGTACTTCATATCGATGCCGTACGATGCCTGGGCGCCTACCGTGCCCATGATTTTGCAGCCCAATTCCATTGCCTTTTCCCTGGACATGATAACGGCCGCCGCACCGCCGTCACTTATCACGGAGGCATTCCCGGCAGTCGTAACACCCCCTTCTTTGAATGCGGGCTTCATCTTGGCGAGTTGCTCATAAGATGTTTCCCTCGGACACTCATCCTGGCTGAAAAAAACCTGCTCGCCTTTGCGGGACGGCAACTGCACCGGGACGATCTCTTCTTTGAATCTACCGCCGGAAATGGAGGCCAGAGATCTCCTGTAGGATTCGAGGGCATAACGGTCCTGATCTTCACGTGTTACGCCATATCTTTCAGAGCAAAGCTCGTTTGAAATACCCATGTGGAAATCATTTACTATGTCCCACAAGCCGTCGTGAACCATGTGATCCAGCAGGACTCCGTTGCCCATCCGGTAGCCGGTTCGTGCTTTTTCCAAATAGTAGGGAGCCATGTTCATGTTCTCCATACCGCCCGCCACCACAACATCAGCATCGCCTAACTGGATAGCCTGAGCGGCGAGCATCACCGCCTTCAAGCCTGAACCACAGACTTTGTTCACCGTGATGGCCTCCGCATCCCAAGGCATACCGGCGGCAATTGCAGCCTGTTTGGCCGGATTCTGCCCATAGCCGCAGGGGAGCACCATACCCATTATGACTTCGTTTACCTGTTCTTTACCTATTCCTGCGCGCTTAACAGCCTCTTCGATTACGATACCGCCTAACTTTGTGGCTCCGATGGAACTGAGCGATCCATTAAAGCTCCCCAGCGGGGTACGAACGGCGCTAACGATTACAGCTTCTCGCATGGCAGTCTCCTGATGAACGGTGAATAGACAACTCTTCTTTGATGCAATACAGTCCTCGATAGATTAAAGGAGGGAGCGGCGGAATAGCCCGCATTTGAAAAGAAGAACTTCAACTGAGCGATTCAAGGGTTATCGGGGCATGGCGGGATATCGCGTTAGGATGATTCGCAACAAGATATCGGATAACAAACAGAGCTTGATTTTATTCCCACCGGCGCCAGATAAGATCAGTCAACAAGAATTCGCTCACCCTAGTGATATCTCACGTTCCTTTTTAACAGAAGAATTCGTTTTTGACAAAAAGAATATGATCTTGCAGCCCAGCCCGGTACGGCCATTTCGTTTCCGTCCGGAAAGGGTCTTTTTTAAACACGGCCCGGACCCGCTTGCTTCAATTTTTCACGAACGAACCCGATCGGCTTTGAAATAACGAATGTCTTTTCACGTGACTGTCCACCTTTGAGCAGTTTGATCTCGGATTTGGAAACGCCAAGAGTTTTGGCAAGAAAATCAATGCATTCCCGATTTGCCTCTCCTCTTACCGGTGGTGAGCTGATGCGTATTTTCAGCCTCTCGCGGAAAGTGCCTGAAAACTCACTCCTCGAGGCCCTCGGTTGAATGTAAGCGCAAAGAAACGTTTCTCCCGCTTTCTCCGATAAATAAGCGAAATCTTCCGGCGCCACGTTACATTCCAATCGGTTGCAGTTTCGCTGGTTTCCGTCCGGATTTCTTGTCCTAAAAGAGTCCTTTTCCGCCTCCGGATCAAAGCCTGCCCCCATAAGCGCTAACTTAAGCGCAGCATCGTTCCGGCGAAAGCGCTACGAAAATCGGAAGAAGCCTCTTGTTCGTCATTCCGGCGCAGGCCGGAATCCAGTTAAACGAGCGTGTGATACAAATCCTCCCAATTGGGATTCGCACTCTCAATTAGCCGCATTTTCCACCTTCGCTTCCACTCTTTCAATCGCTTCTCCCGCTGAATGGCCGACTCCATGCTCTCATGCGGTTCGTACCAAACCAGGTTATGAACTCCATAGCTTTCTGTAAACCCTTCCACCAGATTGTTCCTATGCTCCCAAATCCTCTTGACAAGGTTTGAAGTCACACCAATGTAAAGGGTACCATTGCTTTTGCTTGCCAAAATGTATACCGCAGGTTGCTTATTCATTGCGCTTTCCTGGATTCCGGCCCCCGGACTAGACACTTCCGGGGCAGGCTTCGCCGGAATGACGAGGGAAAGACCTCAGTGATTAAGTTAGCGCTTATGGGGCCTGCCCCGGACCCCGGAGCGGGCGCTGCCGGAGTCAATCTTACATATACCACATCTCGCGGGGCGTGGAGATTGTCTTTAACGCCTCCGCGCAAGCCTTCGGTTTCCTGGCCGGAACTAAAACGTTCCGGCTTGGTCATAGACAGGCCAAGGAGAGCGTGGAGAACAGATTCTTCCGCCTAAATAACAAGGTAATCCTCCGGCTCTGCCGGCGGACTCGCAGAGTTTGACATTTCCGGGAGTCAGGTCGTCATTCCGGCAGTGTTTAAGCCGGAATCCAGGTTCTTGTGTCTCGTCAGGGCCCTTAAAGGTATCCGTTGCCAATTTGAAGCGCTGGCTATAGCTGTATACTAACCTCCGAAAATCTGCTGGATTCCGGCTCAAAAGCGCCGCCGGAATGACGATGGCGCGTTAGTCCAAGACCATGCGGATATTCTCGGAGCTATCAAGTACCGCCAACCGCTCTGAGCGGTCCATGGTTTTCCATGCCCCCGGCTTGGCCGGAGGTATCTGACGGCGGTGCAAGGATCTTCCGCCTAAAGGCAGTAAAAGGATCTTCCGCCTAAAGGCGGTGCAAGGATCTTCCGCCTAAAGGCGGTAAAAGGGTTAATCTGGTCATTCAATGCACCGCTTTTAGGCGGAAGGGACCAGGTTATGACCAGATTATGCCTGTTTTCCGAATCGGAGTTCCGCTTTTGGCGGGATTGACCCGGCATTTCGATGGAGACGCGCAACCGGGCCTGGAACCGGTCAGGGTTATTGACAGCCTGATGAGTACAATGTATAGGGTACCAAGAATAAAGTGTAGTCTCCGAATTTCGTGTGCGGGCGTGGTATTACGGCGCGCGAGCCGTTCAAACCAAACATCCGGCGAGGAATGCGATGAGAAGGATGCTTATTTTTTCTGTAATCTTTTCCGTGTCATTTGCTGTCCTGGCGTTTCTGGGGATCGCTCAGGCTGAGGCATCGGAGTTTTCAGCCGATATGTTCATAGTGCCCAAAGGCGATGAACCAATGAAAGGCAAAATTTTTGTAAAGGGCGACAAAGTTAAGCAGGAAACTTCCGGAGAAGACGAGACTCAAGTCATGATCATCCGGCCCGATAAGAAGCTGACCTGGATGATCTCGCCTGAAGACAAAACATATATTGAAATGCCTTATCAGTCTACGGATAGGACGTTTGAAGAATGGACGGCCGACAAGGAAAAGAATGCTAAATTTCTCGGGCAAGAAACCGTTTCCGGCATTCCCTGCAAGAAATACGAATTAATAGAAGACGGGGAAAAGACTTCCCTTTGGATTTCCACGCAATTTCCGTTTCCGATCAAGATCGAAGATTCAGAAATGACAATGGAGTACAAGAATATCAAGTTGGGTCCGCTTGAGGATTCCCTCTTCGAGCTGCCGGAGGGATACGATAAAATGGCTATGCCGATAGTTCCCCCAAAAGATTAGCAGGCAAAAGATATGGTCCTTTTACCAGTTTTGGGCAAGCCGCAGTCTTACCAGGTAAACCCGTCAAAGATAATCGCCCTTGGCCTGAACTACCACAGCCACATTGCGGAAAGCCATTCGGTTAAAGTCCGCGGGTTTACAGGGGAGGTCCCTAAAGAACCCATCCTGTTCCCGAAGACCCCAAACGTACTCATAGGACCGGGCGAACCTATCGTGATACCCGCTTTCCTGCTGGAATACGGATTCGAGGACCTTCGAACCGACTACGAAGCCGAGTTGGCGGTAATAATCGGGAAGAAGTGCAGGAATATAAAGCCCGATGAGGCGTTTGAGCATGTTTTGGGCTATACGTGCATGAATGACGTCAGCCAGCGCAATATTCAGACCGGCGATCCTTCGGGGTGGTTTCGGGGAAAATCTCTGGATACCTTCGGTCCCGTTGGGCCGCAAATCGTTCTCCAGGAAGACATCGGCGATCCTCAGAAGCTGCGCATTCAATGCCGGTTAAACGGCAGGACCGTTCAGGATGCCAGCACCGCCCAGATGATTTTTCCGGTGGACGATGTAATAGCATTCATATCAAAGAATTTTACCCTCATGCCGGGCGACATCATCGCAACCGGCACTCCGAGCGGAGTGGGACGAATCCATAATGGAGACGTAGTGGAAATCGAAATAGAGATGATAGGGGTTCTGAGCAATCCAGTGATAGAAGAGTGGAGAAAATGACTCATGTCCATTGAGGTTTAACTTCGATGACGCTTTGAAAGAAAAGACCGGCCGGTTGAAAACCCTCCCGTTGCTCAACAGGAAGAACCGGCCGGCCGTCTCTCGAATTGAATTGTCTACGCCACCACAAATCTTACTTACAACCGGGCAATTGGCTGAAAAAGTCGTTGCCTTTGTCATCGACGAGGATGAAAGCGGGGAAGTCCTCAACTTCAATCTTCCATATGGCTTCCATACCCAACTCGGGGTACTCCAGCACTTCGACTTTCTTTATGTTGTCCTGGGCCAGGATAGCAGCAGCCCCACCGATCGAGCCAAGATAAAAGCCGCCGTGTTTCTTGCAGGCGTCGGTCACCTGTTTTGTGCGGTTACCCTTGGCGATCATGACCAGGGAGCCTCCATTAGACTGGAACAGGTCCACATAGGAATCCATGCGGCCGGCGGTTGTCGGGCCGAATGAGCCGGAAGGCATCCCCTTTGGGGTTTTGGCAGGCCCGGCGTAATAGATGGGATGATCTTTCAGATACTGAGGCAGCCCCTCGCCCCTGTCGATTCTTTCCTTGAGTTTGGCATGAGCGATATCTCTGCCCACGACTATCGTTCCGCTCAGAGAGAGTTGAGTCTTGATAGGGTACTTCGACAGTTCGGCCAGGATTTCTTTCATCGGCTTGTTGAGGTCGATCTTCACAACGCCATGGTCATGTTTTCCACGATATTTTGCGGGTATGTATTTTTCCGGATGCGCATCGAGTTCCTCGATCCAGATGCCCTCCTTGTTGATTTTAGCCTTGATGTTCCTGTCCGCCGAACAGGAAACTCCCATTGCGACCGGACAGGAAGCCCCGTGGCGCGGCAGCCGTATGATTCTTACGTCCAGGGCAAAGTGCTTTCCGCCGTACTGCGCGCCAAATCCGAGCTTGTAGGAAGCTTTGAGGATTTTCTCCTCCATTTCCAAATCCCGGAATGCCTGGCCTCCCTCGTTTCCTGTGGTGGGCAGGTGGTCGAGATAACCGGTCGTCGCAAGCTTTACCGTCTTAAGACAGGCCTCAGCCGATGTGCCGCCGATCACGAAGGCAACGTGATAGGGTGGGCAAGCGGCCGTACCCAGACTCATCATCTTTTCCACCAGGTATTTCTCGAGGTTCACCGGGTTCAAGAGCGCCTTTGTTTCCTGGTAGAGCATATTCTTGTTGGCCGAACCACCGCCTTTGGCTACGAACAGGAACTTGTATTCCGCCCCGTCGGTCGCGTAGATATCGATCTGAGCTGGAAGATTGGAGCCTGAATTTTTTTCTTCGTACGTGGTCAGAGGGACGGTTTGAGAGTAACGCAGGTTTTCTTCCGTGTAGGTTTGATAGACTCCCTTGGAAAGAAATTCCTCGTCTTTTACGCCGGTCCAGACATTCTGGCCCTTTTTGGCCACAATCGTGGCGGTCCCGGTATCCTGACACAGCGGCAGGACAAACTTGGAGGCTACTTCCGCATTCTGAAGCAGGGCAATGGCTACGCCACGGTCATTCGGAGAGGATTCCTTATCTTCAAGGATTGCAGCCCACTGTTCGAGCTGTTTGGGACGAAGCAGAAAGGAAACCTCACGCATTGCCTGATTGGCGAGGTATTGGAGTCCTTCGGGCTCTACCTTAAGAATCTGTTTCCCTTCAAAGTTTGCAACAGAAACATAACCTTTGGCTAGCAGTTTGTACTTTGTGTCATCTTTCCCAAGGGGAAAAGGGTCCTGGTAACTGAATTCGGGCATTTTCAACTCCTTGTGCACCAGCGGGTTAAATGAGCGCGCGTTAAATTGGAAAAACTTTCACATGCCTTGAGGCATATCATATTAAAAAAAAAGATTTTGTCGAGCATTGAATTACATGAGGCCTCCCGCCCCCGCCCCGTCTCGCGGGTGGGTGGGCGGGCTGTCGAGAATGAGCGGGATGCCTTCCGCGCTACGCTATCAGGACTGAGTACTGAGGACTGAGGACTGAGAGTGAAACCCTGACACCATTGTCGTTTCACTTTTTGGAAGCGCCTCATATTTGGCTTGCCTTCAAACGCACCACGTTTAATGCCTGTGCGCGCTGCATGGCTGCGTGCACGGTCGCCGCTCTTATTTTGTCGGGCGCATTTTTTTCGAGCAGGCTATTATATAGGTTTATCATACGAGTGCAGCGTCAACTAAGTTCCTATGGGTAACGACCTTCAACCCGTCATTCCGGCAAAAGTCTGAATCAATAGTATTTTCAGTTGTTTAGAAGTACTGGACCCCGGCCTTCGCCGGGGTGACGATTACTTGCAACATGTAATAACTTTATTGACAATGCACGAGGTTAGTAAAAGAGATCATATTGGGGAAGCTGAAAGAGCTCACGTATGAACATAACGAGCGTATCGGGCAAATACCTTCCCCAGAGCTTTATCGGAACGTCCTTAATCTCAGCCGCAGGACCGAGTCCGACGGCAAACAGGTACTCGAGAAGAAATTCGACGTTTGTAGGAATATATCCTTTGTAGGGTTTATGGTCTCGCTGGAAGATTATCCTCTCTTCGTGGATGCTGTTTCCCAGCTCGGATTCCACCATTGCTTCCGGTGTCGACAGGATCAGCTCGACTTTGATTCGCGCCTCCGCGTTTTCCAAGAGGGGTTCAATCCCCTTCTTCAGCTCGGATGCGGAAATACCGCGATTCAAATACTTTTCCCAGCTTTTCGAATCCCGGTATTTTCTGCAAACTTCTTCAGGGTCCCACGGAATATCAAGAATCAGGCTGGAAGCTTCATAGCTCCCGTAAAAACTCTCCCGCTCCCCAACGCCGATGGAAGGATCGCTCCTGAGGGCTCCTTCGATCTTTGCCAGTTGTTCTTGAGTCCCCAGGATTTTGACTCCCCCGACATCGTCTATCGTAATCGAGGATCGGTCAAATCGGATGGCGCCCTGACGGAAACTGTCGGCAATGCTTTCCTCAGCCTCAATAAATTCCCTGTCCATCTCCTCGCGGGGAGTAATCAATTGATCGAGAGCAATACCGGACTTTTTAGCGCGGGCGTCGGCCATCGTCTGGGCTCTGTTCTGAACGGTCTGAAAAATCCAGTTGGCAATCCGTCTATTGGCTTTTTCGGCGATTCTTTTAGGCCGTTTGATTCTGTATGCAGCAATGAGCCTGCCGCCGTCATCGATGCAAAGGACTCCGTTGACAGGGGTTTGATAATAGAAGTACTCAGAATTTTTCCGATAGCGATCGAAGAGATATGCCATCCTGGGGCTGATCTCGCCGGTAATGTGACATAGCTCGTCTCTCAACCCTCCCTTGGACCGGATGCGCACCTTTCGAAACTCCCCGCAATAGAGCTTGCCGACAATTTCCCCGGTCACCGTTTCAAGAGTCTCGCCCAGGACATACCCGTCGCAGATAAATATCCGCGTAAGCAGTATAGCGTCAAAAGGTTCCGCCCTTCCACAAAGCCAGCGCTGGGCAATGCGTAGCAACTCCTCTCGGTGAATGAAGGAAGTCAGGTACATTCTTATCGCTTCTTCTCTGATTGCTGATTGTGAAAGAATTTTATGATAGCACGTTTTGAAAAAAAGGGACATGCCGGGGACGGAGGGAGGATGCCGGAGCGGTTCGGGAGGTGTCGAGACCGGTTCGTTTATTCCCGCTTCCGGTAGTCGTTTCCAGCCTTAGCTGCCATATTTTGAGTCAATCCCGGATTTTAGACGGCAGATTTTTCAGGAAGCCTTGTAGATTTGGCAGAAACCCGTTATATATCAGCATCGTACAAGTTGATCTCCTTCTCCTGACTCTCTCCACTGTACTCCTCGCATCTTGTGTGCAAAGCAGGCCGAATTTCTCCATACGGAGACCTTGATGGGTAAAATAACAGTAACTTTCCAACCGGAATCCACCCGCACCGAGGCAAATTCAGGCGAAAAGCTTATCGATGTTGCATCCCATGCGGGCATAGACATCAGTAACCTTTGCGGTGGCCAGGGCGTCTGCGGCAGATGCCGCGTCCAGATTAAACAAGGCAGGTTAAATCTGACCAGCAAGGTCATCGGAAAGCTGAGCCGCAAAGAAATAGAACAGGGTTTTACACTTGCCTGCCAGGCGGAACTCGCAGAAGATGACGTTGAGGTTCGGATTCCACCTGAGTCTCGAAGCGACATTCAAATCCAGATTTCGGATTACATCGTCTCCTTCGATGAACCCACTCACGTGCACGGCCCGGATTACGGTCCGGCGCCGGTAGTCAGGCCCCTTTGTGAGAAATATTATCTCGAACTGTCCCCCCCTACAATAGACGACAGCCTTTCCGATCTGGACCGTGTTTATCGGGCGCTCAGGAAAAAAATCCCGGAATTTCCTTACTTCCAGGCGCATTTTTCATGCCTGTGGGGTCTGGCCGGCCTGCTGCGCTCAAATAAATGGAAAATAACGGCAACTGTCCATTTCCGTGACACTGACTGCCCGGTGATCCGTGAAATTGAAGGCGGCAATACCACCTCGACGAATATGGGTGTTGCAATTGACGTGGGCACCACCACTATAGCGGCCCAATTGGTCGATTTGCGCTCCGGAGCAATCCTTGGCGTGCAGGCCAGCCATAATTCCCAGGCACGCTATGGAGAAGATGTCATATCGCGAATGATTTTTGCCTGTGGCCAGGCCGGCTTGGGGCCTCTGACCGAGGCCGTAACTTTTACGATCAACGCGCTTATTGATTCACTGGTCAGGAAGAACAATATCAAGCAAAATGATATAACTTGCCTTGTGGCTGCCGGAAATACCGTTATGAGCCATTTGCTTCTCGGCCTTGAGCCGTGTAACATCCGTACTGCTCCTTATATTCCCTCCGCTACACGGTTTCCGCAGTTCCAGGCCGCAGAAGTCGGACTGAACGCCAATCCCAAGGCCCTTTTGCATTGCATGCCCTGCGTCAGCAGCTATGTCGGCGGCGATATCACCGCAGGCGTTTACGCCTGCGGAATGCACGATCATCATGAAATTAGCGTCCTCATCGACGTCGGAACGAACGGAGAAATTGTAATCGGAAATAACGAATGGCTCGTGTGCTGTTCGTCTTCCGCAGGCCCGGCTTTTGAAGGCGGAGGGATCAAATGCGGTACCAAGGCGATCATGGGGGCTATTGAAAAGATCGCTATCGATGGGGATCGCGTTCATTTCGAAACCATAGGAGAACAAAAACCCATTGGGATTTGCGGCTCCGCAATAATCGACGGAATTGCCGAACTTCTCTGCTCCGGCATAATAGACCAAAGCGGAAGGTTCACGCTTCTGGATAATCCAAGGGTACGGGTGGTCGATGACGTTCCGGAATTCATTATCGCCCAGGCCGAGGAAACTGCCACAGGAGAGCCGATCGTAATCACCGAGGATGACATCAGCAATCTGATCAAGAGCAAGGGCGCCGTACTTGCTGCTGTGCGGGTACTGCTCAAGACCCTGAGCATGGATTTCACAGATCTTGAGAAAGTCTATGTCGCGGGAGGGTTTGGCGCGCACCTCGATATCGAAAAAGCGATCTTCATCGGTCTTTTGCCCGATGTCCCGAAAGAGCGAGTCCGTTTTATCGGAAACAGCTCTCTTGCCGGGGCCAGGCTTGCTCTACTCTCCACTCATGCTTTTCACAGGGCCGAAGAGATCGCAAACCGCATGACTTACATAGAATTGAGCGTACATCCCGAATTCATGAACGAGTTCATAGCTGCACTCTTTCTGCCTCATACGGACGTGGAGCTTTTTCCCACAGTCACGGAGTCCCTGAGGCGAAAGCAGTACGGATCTAAGGGCACCGGAATGCATTTCGATTCGGCAGTCGGCGATGACTAACCGGTGACAGATAACGGACACAGGCCCCCTTTCCTCTCCGGTCCTAAATTTCCCCCAAAATTCCTGTTTGCCCGTCTCCTTTCAGATTTAATTGTTAAATTGGTGTTATGGAAAGCGTGGGTTTTAGACGATATCATATTACGGGGACCTCGTAGAGTTGACTTACCAGGCACCCATATGCTAATAGACCCGCAATTTTTATATCGGAGGGAAATCGCTTTGAAATCGAGTGCCGCAGAATCTCCTGCCCTGGTGCAGGAATTCGTTGTCGCCAACAGACTGGGAATCCACGCGCGGGTTGCGGCCCAAATAGTCAGAGTTGCCAGCCGGTTTGAATCGGTAATACTCATCACCAAGTGTGGGATTACCGCCAGCGGCAAAAGCATACTGGATCTAATGACCCTCATCTGCCCCTATGGAAGCAAAATCCTCATCTCCGCAAAAGGTCCGGACGCAGCCGAAGCCCTAAATGCCCTGGCTGCCCTTTTTCAGGCCAAATTCGGCGAACTCTGAAGACTCTTCCCTCCACCGTAAAAATGGACTAATAGACTAATAAGTAGAGAATTTAGGGCTTATCCTCTTTTCAGAAAGACTTGATTATTGATGAACAACCACTCCTCATTGACTATTAAAGGGGTCGGGGCAGCGCCGGGAATCGCTATCGGCAAGGCGTACCTGCTGGAACGGGGCCGAATCCCCGTCCCCCGTTATAGGCTTTTTGGCGATAAAGCCGTCGCTGATGAATGTAAGCGATTCGAAGAAGCAGTCGCCAGAGCTGAATCCGATCTGGAGGCAATAAAAAAGAGTATCAAGTCCGAATTCAGAGATCACGCGCGACTGCTTGAAGTGCAGCAGATGATTCTGAGGGACCCGTCAATCTATGACGAATCCCTGCGCTATATCAAAAAGGAATGTTCGAACGCAGAGCTTGCCGTTATAAAATCGCTAAGGAAAGCAAGAGAACTTTTCGGCGGCCTTAATGATGAAAACGCAAGGAGCAGAATAGCCGACGTGAATGCGGCCGGAGACCGGGTCATCCGGATTCTGGCGGGGCAGAGCCATACCAACTTGGAAAGTATTCGCGAACGGGTCATCATTATAGCTCACGATCTTTCACCCGCCGACGCCATCCAGTTGCAGGTAGGGCGGACGCTTGGCGTAGTTACCGAAATCGGGGGACGTACTTCCCATACTTCTATTGTTGCGCGCTCGCTCAACATCCCGGGGGTCGTAGGGGCCGAAAACGCCGCCCGTCTCATTTCGATGGGTGACATACTTATCGTCGACGGTGGGACAGGAACAATAATAGTCAATCCCAGCGAGAGCGATTTAAGCTTCTATTACGAACGTCAGGAAGAATTGGAAGCTTATGTCAAACAGATCACCCGGCATGCTCATTTGCCCGCTGAAACCCTTGATGGTCACAGGGTCGGCGCTGAGGCGAATATCGAGGTCCTCGAGGAGGTCGTAGCTGCCAAAGACAATGGCGCCGAAGCCATCGGCCTATACAGGACGGAATTTTTTTTCATGAACCGGCTGGCATTCCCGGATGAGGAGGCTCTGTACAGAGATTACCGCGATTTAGCGGAGCTTATGGCGCCTTGCCCGGTCACGATCCGAACCCTTGACCTCGGAGCCGAGAAACTCACCTCCTGGTTCCCCGGACTGGAGGAAACAAACCCCGCGCTTGGACTGCGCTCCATACGTCTTTGCCTGCACTACAAAGAATTGTTCAAGAACCAGCTCCGGGCTATTCTGCGAGCCGGCGCAATCGCAGGCAACATCCGGCTGATGTTGCCCCTGGTCTCGGGTGTCGGAGAAATTTTTCAGACTAAGCGCATCTTAAAAGAGGCACAAGCGGAGCTGTCCAGAAAACGAATCCCTTTCGATCACAATATGCCCTTCGGAGTAATGATAGAAGTCCCCTCCGCCGTCGCCGTAGCGGATCTGCTGGCGCCCGAGGTAGATTTTTTCAGCATCGGAACCAATGACCTCATCCAGTACACTATTGGAATCGACCGATCAAACGAACACGTCGCCTATCTTTACGAACCGCTCCATCCCGGCGTTCTCAGGTTTATAAAACAGGCGGTAGATGCCGGCCACGAAGCCGGAATCCCGGTCGCACTCTGCGGAGAGATGGCTGGAGAGCCAATGTACGTTCCAATTTTGCTCGGCCTCAAAATCGATTCTTTCAGCATGAACCCGGTGTCCCTGCCTCGTGTCAAAAATCTTATCAGACGCTCCTCGATGAAGGAATGTTGCCGGTTTGCCAACAAAGTGCTCCGCATGAGGACAGCACAGGAGGTAAATCAGTCAGTGAGAAAAATGGTTATGAGGAAGTTCCCGGAAGAATTCCGGGTATTCGAACCGAACTATCACAGGAACGCAGCCGTCCCTGCACGATAGCCTATGGGCACACATAAATAAGGTCCGGTGGATCGGTGAACTGGTTTTGCCTGTCCCGGCGTCGAAGGGGCCGCCCGCCTGTTCGCCAAAACGGTAAAAGGTTATAAAATAAGATTGGGAGGCAAGTCTGGTCGGCTATATGTCCAAAGTCAACGATCCCGCAGAAAAAATCAAAATAATCAGCCAGAACAAGAAAGCTTTTCATGACTTCGAAATAGGTGAAAGGTTCGAGGCCGGGATCGTTCTGCTCGGTACCGAAGTGAAATCGCTGCGGGAGGGACGCGCCAACCTCAAAGACAGCTATGCCAGGGTGAAGCGCAACGAGGTATTTCTCATTGGCCTTCACATCAGCCCATATACTCACGCTTCCTTCGATAATCACGAACCCGAACGGGTACGAAAGCTTCTCCTGCACAGATCCGAAATAAAAAAACTGCTGGGCAAAACTCAGGAGCGCGGGTTCTCACTGGTTCCCCTTAAAGTTTATTTCAAACAGGGAAAGGCAAAAGTGGAAATCGCTCTTGCCCGAGGCAAAAGGGAATACGACAAGCGGGAAAGCCTGAAGAGAAAGGAAGAGACCCGCGAGATGGAGCGGCTGAGAAAACGCCACAAAATATCCTGACCATCTGGTTGCGGGGCAGAAAAGGCCGATCTTTTTGCTTTGATGCCTCTCAGTCGCGTACTATATCGAAAATTGTAACCTCAGGGGGGGCCATCACGCGTATAGGCGGCCCCCAGGTGCCGGAGCCTCTGCTTGTGTAAAGGATCGACCCTTTCGAAAGATAATAGGGCCCGTTCTGAAGGGGGTAGACGAACCCGGAGATATAACGAAACGGAAACAACTGCCCGTAATGAGTGTGCCCGGAGAGCTGCAAGTCGAAAAGACCGAGGCTCTCGCCGGCTGGGTCCGGCCTGTGCTTTAGAAAGAGAGTAAAAAGGCCGTTTTGAGCCTTTCCCAGGATCGCCTTTTCATCCTCAGGCAGACCGGTCGCCGGATCGTCAACCCCGACTATGTTCAAAATATTGTCCACCGTTTTCACCTCGCCGCTCAGCACGGTGAAACCGAAAGCCCTTTCTGCCTGAAGCGACTCAGCCAGCCCGGCGTAAAATTCGTGGTTGCCCGTTATGGCATACTTTCCGAGCCGAGGCCGTAATCTTCCAAAAAGAGCTGGAAGAGCCTCAATTTTTTCCATGTCTCCATCGACAAGATCGCCAGTGCTCACGAGGATGTCCGGATTTTCAGCCTCAACCTTGCGCAGAATGTCGGCCATACGCTCTTCTCTAACCAGTAGTCCGAGATGCACATCAGAGATTTGGGCTATTCTCAACCGGTCGACTCCTACGGGGAGTTTGGCCGTTTTGACAACGATTCTTTCTACGCGTACGCACCGAGCCTCGAAATACCCGTAGACGTTTATGACAAACGCTGCAGCAAGGACGCAAACGACCGAAATCGAGCCGGTAAAGGTGGGCAGACAAGACCCGGCGATAAGGTTTCCCAGCTTGCAAAGGATTCCGGCAGCCCCCAGCAGCAAAAAACCCCAGAAAGAATAAAAGACAAATCCCAGCCAGCCATATCCCAGAAGAGCACTTGCGCGTGCCAGTGCGCTGTGGTCGCCTCTTTCGAGCAATCGAGTCCCGATTGGCGCAAAAACCATAAGGGCCATGAACAAGATCAGTAGAAGATGGGCGGGCCACTTTACGGGCAAGAGGACCTTGACACGGGAATAGACGAATGCGTGCAAGAGCGAATAGATTGAGAAAAAAGCGATAAGGAATCTGGTCATGTCTAACGCCGGTCAGATAATTGGAACACCGTAAACTATAAAAACTCCGCGCCCTGGGCGGTAAAGATTTTTGGGTTGCAGTCCCGAGCGGGGCTGTAACTTTTACGGAAGGATACGAGAGGGGTCTATCCTACCGCGATAGACTCTAAATAAGGTAATTAACCTAAAGAAACTTATAAAAAGCCGCCACGCGCACATTAGCGCGCTACGCGGCACAACCCGCGCCGGCCCACATTGGATTCTCAACAGCCCGGGCCACCCACCCGCAAGGCGGGGTCGGCGGGGTGGCCTTAATTATTGAAGCCGAACCTGTTTATCAGCTTTTCATAGAGATTTTTGCCCAGAAAAGTCCGGAGCTTTCGACTCTGCTCAAACCTGGATTCGTATTCCAGCCAAAACTCATCAAATCCATCCAGTTTTGCATCCGAACCTGAAAAAATCTCGTTGAATTCATCCTGCCTGGCGTAATATTCCTTGAACATCTCACAGCCGGAGGCATCCAGAATAAGCATGAACAGCACATCGGAGGGCGTGATGGCGCCTTCTTCGGGAGGCACGGCGACATAGACGTCTATTTCTTTCCCAGGCCGGCTAATCTGGCATCTATAGCGGTCCACATCCATCTTCGGATGAGCGCGGCCGGATGTGGCCGGATTTACCTTCATCAACTGCATTGAGATGCGATACTGGTTCATAAAAGTCTGAATCGAGCCGCTTTGCATATTTCCCCTCCGAAAAGCCATGAATTCGAATATACACTCGCGCGGTATTTCACAGTTAATGAGGTGAACACTATTCATATGCACGAATACAACGGTCAAAAAATAATATATATGGGGTGAACAAAGTATTTACTCGAATAAAAGATGTATTTTTATGGTGGGAACAGTAGTCTTGCTCCCGCAATTTCCCGGCGTGCAGACGCTCTGTTTGGAAACCCTTTTGTTTTTAACGAGCCGATCTGTGCTTACTTTTTCTGGTATGGACCGTCACGGGGCCGCCGTCAGCAGGTTTGAACGCGCTCAGATATTGAGCGCTGAAGGATTCAGAATCAGGAAAGCGAAATGAAACAAATTCCCAAAGGCATCTGCATACCGGGTTTCGTCAGCTTCTCGACAGACCTTCGACCGAAATGATTTATCCTCTTCTTCCGGTTTTTCTCTCTGAAGTTCTTGGCGCCGGTGTTCTTGCACCGGGCCTCATCGAGGGGATAGCCGAGTCCACTGCGGCCTCTGCCAAAGTTCTTTCAGGATATTGGGCGGACAGAACGAAAAGATTTCAATTCCGAATTCCGACTTGAAATCCCCGTCCACCCCGAGCAAAGTGTGAAGCAAGCGAGTACATTGTCAACAAAGTTAGGACAGATTGCAAGGAATCGTCACCCCGGCGAAAGCCGGGGTCCAGTGCTTGTAACCAACTGAAAAGACGCTGGATTCCGGCCTTCGCCGGAATGACGGGCTGAAGGTCCTTACCTATAGGAACTTAGTTGACGCTACACTAGATTCGCGCTTTTTACATCTGCTGCAATTTCTTCTCAGCGGCCTGAGCCTGGGTTGTGCCGGGGAATTTTTCCACAAGCCGCGTGTAGATGATACGAGCCATTGTGGTTTCGCCCATCAGCTGCCATCCCATTCCCTGCTTGAGAAGGGCGCCGGCGGTTTTGCCGCCTTTCGGGTATTTGTCTACCACCTGCTGGTAAGCTTTAATTGCTTGCTCATAGTGTTTTTCCAAAAAGTAGCACTCACCAATGTAATACAAAGCACTTTCTTCCAAGCCGGATTTCGGAAACTTCGAGACGAATCCTTGAAATTCTTTTCTTGCATCGTCATATTTCTTTTGCTGCATCAGGTGGAGACCTTTGTCAAATTCCGGCTGTTCGGGGTTTTTACCCTGAGCGTCCGGGGAAGGCGACAGGGTCCCGGTTCGGGGGGAAATCTCGACAGCAGGCGGTGTTGACGGTACGGCGGCCTGCGATTGCGGCCGGGGCGGATGCGAGGATGGCGGCGCTTCTTCCATCACAACGGTCCCGGAAGGAGGCATCGAGGGTTCCTGTGCCGGCGCCTGGGCAGCGGAAGCCTGGGTGCGCTGGAGCTGGTCGAGTTTATGCTCCAGTTGTTCGATCCTGCCGTTCAATGCCCTGATCTGCGTTTGCAGCTCTTCCGTCCGCGCATACAGGTCCCCGCTTTTTCGAGATGCTCCTTCGGTGCTTTGAAGGCGCGCCTCAATAGCGGCCTGCCGCTGGTTCAGAATAGACAGATTTTCCTGAATTGTTGTGGTTTCCGACGTCGAGGCGCACCCCGCAAGCAATTCTGCAAAGACAACAACCACGCAGCACCGCAACAACCTATTCTCGATTCCACCAGGCATACAGTCCCTTTCCTTCGAAGCCCTTCATCCAGATGTCCTGGAATGGCCGCGCGGCCATAGCCCGGACATATCCCTTCGGAGATTTGTTTCAACGATGTAGGGAAAATGGGATTTGGCCTTTAAAAAACCAAAAAACCGGCCCTCATGATACATCATAAAGACCGGTCTTTTAAATAGACAACGAAAGGAAAAAGGAATTTTTAATAATTCAAAACAAAGTGAGCGCGCCTGTTCTTTGCCCAGGATGCCTCATCGTGCCCAACAGCAACAGGGCGTTCCTTGCCGTAGCTGACTGTGGTAAGCTTCAGGTTAGAAGAGTTCGAATTGAGTATGTAGTGCTGTGCATCATGGGCACGCCTTTCCCCCAGTGCAATATTGTATTCGGTTGTTCCCCGCTAGTCGCAATGGCCTTCGATAGTCACCGCCACCTTGGGGAATCTTTTCAGAAAGGCGATCTTTTCATCAAGGACCTTTTTTGCAGGTTCTGTGAGAGTATACGAGTCGTAGTCGAAGTAGACATCCTGGTTTACGAAGGCTTGAGCCCTGTCCAGAAACTCTCTTTTTTCAGCTTCCGAGTTGATGCCCAACTCCCGCCACTTGGCCTCATCCATCGGCCCCCCTGCGGCAGCACCGTACTCCTGCCCCGGAGCGCCGTAGGCGGGTGGAGGAGGAACGTTTTTCTGCGAACATGCACTCATTGCGGCTATAAACGCGAAAATCATCAAAACGAGAAAAACACTTTGTTTGCTTTTCATTCCTTTTCCCTCCTGGCGATTCGGCTTACTGGCGATTCCTTCTGGGTGACCAGTCAGGCAACTCCTGCGCCCCGCTCTGCCGCGTTAGCTGCCAATCCCCAGTCCCATTCAAATACATTATCCGAATTGCGGACCCTCCCTGCTTATTAGAGCTGTACGCAATATTGCGCCCATCCGGCGACCAGCGCGGAGCTTCATTCCTGCCTTCGTGTGTGAGCGCATGATTCTCACTGCCGTCCGGGCGGATGATAAAGATGTTCAATTCGCCATTGTCCCTTCCGCTGTAGGCGATCCAGTCGCCTTTTGGCGACCAGGCCGGAGATGTATTGTAATTGCCGCTGAATGTCAGACGTTTTTTTTGGCCCGTCGTAACATCGAAGGTGTATATCTGCGGATTCCCGGATTCATTGGAAACGTAGGCGAACTTTTGGCCATCCGGCGACCAATTGGGAGACACACTTATCGAAGACCCGAAACCTACCCCGAATTTTCGTATGACCTGGCCTGTGGGGCTTACCAGATAAATGTCCTGGCCTCCATCTTTTGTCAAGGTAGCAGCCAGCTCATTTCTTCCCGGTCTCCACGCAGGAGTAATATTCATCCCCGGAAAACCGCTGATCAGGTAACTGGAATTGGTGAACACATTTATCCCGTAGACTTTGGGTGTGCCGTCCCGATAGCTCACAAAGGCGATCTGGCTCTGGTCGGGGCTCCATGACGGAGAAAGCGCGATGCTGTTGTCCCTAGTCACCTGCACCGGATTGTTGCCGTCAAAATCGCAGTAGAAAATCTCCTTGGCGCTTCCGACGCTCTGAACGTAGGCAATCTTTGTATCGAATACCCCGCGCTCGCCCGTAAGCATCATCATGATATCGTCTGCAAAGGCATGTACAATCTGTCGCCAGGCCCGCAATTCGCCGGCATAGCTCTTGGGCGTTCCAACCATTTTCCTGCCCGCAACATCGAAGAGCCGGCCGTCCAGTTTGATTGAATTCCCCTGGACCTGATAAGAACAGCGAGCCAGAAAGTCTGCCCCCTGGCGGCTCCAATCCTGGAACTTTATCTCGGAAGCTTCAAGCCCCATTAATTGAGGGTCTTCCAGAAACCCCTTCCGGTCCAGCGGGCGAAAAACCCCCGAGATGTTGAGATCGTTTGAGAGCAAGTCGCTCATCTCCCGGGCCAGTTGGGTCTGCTCCGGGGTCATGTATTTGAAATCCGGGACGGCAATTGGAATTCTCTGGAAGCTGGGTTTGGTAATATCGAGGTAGATGGTTTGAGCGGATGCTACACGCAATAGTCCGCAAGTCCCGAGAAAAAGGAAAAAACAGAAAAACACTAACCTGCTCCTGACCAGATGCATATTACGGATAAACCTTTCTGTGCTCTACTACGTTGTCAACAAAGTTATTACATGTTGCAAGGAATCGTCACCCCGGCGAAGGCCGGGGTCCAGTGCTGTTAACCAACTGAAAGGACGCTGGATTCCGGCCTTCGCCGGAATGACGGGCTGACGGTCCTTACCTATAGGAACTTAGTTGACGCTGCACTACTACGATACATGCCCGGGGAGAAAAGTCAGAATCAATTTAGTACTGCTCTGAGCAATCGCTTCAGGTACCGGGGGAAGCGGCGCAGCCCTGTTCACGGCGCGCACTGCTGCATCATCGAATAGCTCATTGCCCGATTTTGCCATGACCCTGATACTGACAATTTCACCTGTCCTTTTTATCTGGACCTCAACTATCGTCTTGAGGCCGTTTATTCCCTGCTCGTTTGCCAGCCTCCATTCGCTCTGGATCTTTTGTGTGACCTGGAATGCATACATGTTGACCAACTGATTTGTCTCGGTACTCCCTTCAGGGCTTCCGGACGTGCTCCCCTGAGTGGTCCCCCGAGTGCCTCCCTCGACCGCGCCGCTCGGCGACCCGTGAGTCACTTTTTCACTCCCCTGCTGGTTCTTTGCCGGGGCCTGATGAGCCGGAGCTTCGGGCTGAGGCGCCGCCTGCTCCGCAGTTGCCAACGAGGTGTGCGGAATCACTTTCGGTTTGGCAATCAGCTTATCCAGGTTCTTTTCAATAGCTTCAAGGCTCTGCGGCTTTGCAGGCGCAATGGGAACCTCTTTGGGTTCGATTTTCTTGATCTGCGCTTCCGGTTTTCTTAGCTCCTCATCGATTGCCAGGCGCTTTACCGGCGCAACCGGCTCGGATTTTCGGCTCGCCTTGACCGAAGTCGCCACATTCTCGGAAACCACCGCCTTCTCAGCCGCTTTGGGGTTGCCCTTGAGCTCCGAGGAACCAATTCCCAGATCTTTCATGGACACCAGATTAACCGTACAGTAGGGAGGCTTCAAAGGTTTGTGCGGAATCACCAATGCCCAGATAAAAGCGGAGCTGAAAACCAGCACATGGACTAGAAGCGAGGCCCCGACCCCGGCCACAAGGTCCTTTTTGGGAATTCTCTTATCACCTAACGCCAGGGATTCCATTCATGTCCCCTGAACCCTCACTACGTTCGGGTTCGCGTTCACATTTTCGGCCGGCCTTAGACGCTTTAAGTTCGCGTCCGATTGTTCGTGAGGACGCACCAGCAAACATGCGGCAGCCGACTGTGAAGGGAAATCAAATCTTACCCTTACTCTTTTGTTGAGAATTGTTAACGGGACTCTTCGCAGGCTCGGTCACCATCCCTATTTGATCAATCCCGGCCTCTCTTATCAGTCCCATAACCTCCATTACATACCCATAAGGAATTTTCTCGTCTGCTCGCAGAAAAACTCCCTTTCGATCGAGCCGGTTGCGAGTAATGGCGGTCAACTTGGATTCCAGTTCGCCGGACTCCACCAGATTGTCGTTGATATAGATTTTGCGGTCCTGAGTAATCGTGACGACCAGCCGTTCATCATCAGACGGGATGGCCGGCGCTGAACTCTCAGGCAGCTTCACATCAACTCCCTGGGTCATCATCGGGGCCGTCACCATGAATATGATGAGCAGAACGAGCATTACGTCTACAAGCGGCGTAACGTTAATTTCAGAAACCATTCCTCTGGAACCGCTTCCGTTGGCTTGCATCAGCCTCTATCCTCTAAGTTCAATCCTGCAGAGCAAATCTCTGTTCAGGGGCCTGGCCCGGCGCAGTTTCTTCCTGCCTGCCCTTCCGCATCAGGTCGCGTTTGAGCATATTAAGATAATCGGCGGCAAAATGGCTCATCTCGTTTTCGATTCCCCTGATTTTAGTGGAAAAGTGATTGTAGGCGACAACTGCAGGAATCGCCGCTCCCAGACCAATGGCAGTGGCAACGAGGGCCTCCGAAATTCCCGGGGCCACAACGGCCAGGTTGGCGGCGCCCTTGATGCCGATTTGCTGAAAACTCGTCATGATGCCCCAAACCGTTCCAAACAAGCCGATAAACGGGGCGGTACTGCCGGTTGTGGCAAGCAGAGGCAGAAAGCGCTCCAACCTTTGCCGCTCCGAAGTCATTCCGCCCTGAATCGCCCGATCAACGTTCTCCAGCAGGATTTCGGGGTTTGAAGACAACTCCATCACGTTCCTTGTTTCCAGCGATTTCCCGAGCCTGCTCAGTTCCGCATAACCTACCCGGAAAATCTGCGCGAGATGGCTGTCATCGAACTTTTCGCTGTCCCGGTAGAGCGCAGAGTAGTTCTTACGTTGTCTGAAAAGGGATATGAATTCACCCGACTCCCGGTTTGCCCGGCGGATCAGGCGGTATTTGAGCACTATAACACACCAGCACGAAACGGAAAGCGCCATAAGGATCAACAACACGAACTTCACCATCGGTCCGGCATTGAAGACCATATCCATCACGCTGTCTGCCGATCTCTGATAAGGCGCGTCGAAATCGCGAGCGGCATATGCTATTGCCGACAAAAATTGCATAGGCATCAATTTGTATCCCCTTCATGCATCGATCTGACAATCTTCATAATATTCCTGAAAGCCACTGCGGCACACTCCGTAATGTGTAATTCCGTTATCTGACCGGACACTTCGGAAGCGACCGGATTTATTTCCAGAACATGCGCTCCCCTCCTCTTGGCAATCAGTGGAAGGTGGGAGGCGGGAGCAACTGTTGCAGAAGTCCCCACTATAACCATTAGATCGCACTTCTCCGCCGCATCGAATGCGATCGAGTACGCTTCGGGAGGGATTTCCTCCCCGAACAGGACAACGTCCGGCCGAATTGGTCCCCCGCACGAGCATAAAGGCGGAAGTCTCACCAGTGAGATGTCCGCTCGAGCAAAAGGCTTCTGACAGTTGTCGCAGTGCATTGTGCGGAAGTTTCCATGAAATTCAACGACATTGGAACTGCCCCCCCTTTGGTGCAGGCTGTCCACATTCTGAGTGATAACCATCTTTATGATACCGAGCTTCTCGAGCTCACCCAGCGCAAGATGCGCTTCGTTGGGACTGACTCTTTCCACAAGAGCGCTCATCTCCATAAGCATTTTCCATACCTTCGCAGGATTGGCGCGGAAAGAATCTATATACCCGTATTCAAACGGGTCGTATTTGGTCCAGAGTCCGTCATTACCCCTGAAATCAGGTATTCCGCTCTCCACCGAAATCCCGGCGCCGGTCAGAGCTACGGCGTACCGGCTCTTCAAAAGCAGCTCGGAGAATCTGTGGTAATTGTCCATATTTCACCAGAATAATTAAGTTTTTGGACCTAAACGGCGTGTTATCGTAGTTCTCCCGCAAATGCTTGTCAAGAGTTTAAGCGGGGCGCAAATCGCGCCTCAAAACGAGAAAAAATGCCGATTCATAAATCGGAAAATTCCTTACCTGTAGATCTTGAGCGTCTGCCCGACCCGTATTTTATTTCCGGCAATATTGTTCCAGATACAAATTTGCTGTCTGGTTGAATTGTACCTCATGGCGATCGAATCGAGCGTATCACCCCGCGAAACCTTGTGAACCAAAACGCTCGGCTTATATGTGGACTTCCAGGCCTCCACCTCTTTCTCGAATTTCTTCCCCTTACCCTCGGGCACTCGTATCGTAAGGTCCCCCTTGGGGATCACGTCCGAAACCAGGCATGGATTGAGCACCTTCAGTTCCCGGTAGGTAAACCCGGCAGACTGGGCTGCCACGGCGATTGGCATCGGGCCGGGAAGCTCGACTTTTACCCTTTCGAAAATAATCGGTTGATAACCGGCCCCCTTGGGAAGGTGATAGCCGTACTGCTCAGGGTTCTCCAAAATCTCCTTTATGGCCAGAATCCTGAAAACGTAGCGCTCTGTTTCCTGCGGCAGTTTGAGAAAATAATAGCTGCTGGTCTTTTGTTTTCCGATTTCAACCTCAATGCGCCGCTCCCCGCAATTAAAAGCGGCAATGGCAAGAGTCCAGTTCTGGAATTCGTTGTGCAAGTCCTTCAAATACCCGAATGCCGCCGCAGCCGATTTCTCGAAGTCATAACGCTCATCAATGGCGGCCGACTGCGTTATGCCGTAGCAACTCGCCGTGCTTGCCATAAACTGCCAGGGGCCGGCAGCACCCGCATGTGAAACGGCCCAGGGGATCAGATCGCTTTCCGCAACAGCCACATATTTAAGGTCGTCCGGAAGACCCCTGGACGCCAGTTGCTTCTCGATCCATGGGAAATAGCGCTCTGTTCTTTTCAGCCAGAGGTAAACCTGCGCATGGCTTTGCGTAAGGATAGTAAACTCACGGTCGAACCTTTCGCGAACGTCGATAGACCCGAGGGGTACCGCCTCTCCGCAAAGCTCAGCCTTCTCCGGAAGTCCAAAGTAGGGCACAAGCCAAGTAAGAGCGGGCGGCCTGGAATCAACTCCGCCCCACCCTCCGGCCCCATAGAACCCCAACATCAGGATTAAAACCAGAACCAAGACCCCGAGTCTGCATCTTCTTTCAAGCGGCATTGTTAAACTCCTGCCAAAATATCATCAATATGCTTAAATAACACAAAAAACCGATACAAACGCGGCTATGACGAACCCTTGGCCGTGTCCACGGCCGTTATGGACGACATCGGCCCTCTCAAAAACTTTCGCGGGGACCGTCTGGTCTCCGGGTCTTAGTCAATGCAGGACTTACTGCGTATCCGGAGAACTGTCGCCATTCCTCAAACGGGTCATCCTCGCCAGGAACTCGTCTGGCGGCATGCCTTCCGTAACCCGCAAATCGACCCTCTCCTCACCCCCGGGCTTCAGAAAAATGACACAGGGTATGCCCAGAACACTATAGCTGTGCGCCAGAGTTTCGTTTGCACGATCTCCTCTATGAGAGAAATCTACCCTTATCATGACAAAATATTTTGCGGCGGCTTCGATAATCGAGCGCTCATGGAAGGTGATCCGATCCATATGCCGGCACGCCGGGCACCAGTCGGCGTAGAGATCAAGTATGACGGGTTTACCCGATTCTTTGGCTTGTTCCAGGACTTTCTCCGAATAGGGCATCCATTTTACGCCCTCACTCGGTATGGCATACCAGATAATCACGCATGCCACGCCGATACAAACAATCCCGACGCCCTTTTTTATCCATTTGAAGGCTGCGGACCGGACCCCGGTCGAATCTATCCAACCCAAATGAACCCCCGCTGCCAGAGCGATGACCGGAAGCAATCCTGTCCCCAGGATATCGGGCATTATGGGAGAAATGAAATAACCGGCCGCTCCGATCATTACCCACCCCATGGCTTTGCGGACCCACAGCATCCATTCACCGGATTTGGGAAGCATGCTTAATCGGCCGGAAAGCAAGGCGAGAACAAAAAGCGGAAACCCCATTCCAAGACTCAGGCTGAAAAAAATCCAAAAACCGAAAACAGGGTCCCTCGAATTGGCAACCATGACTAAAACCCCGATGACGAACGGCCCGATGCACGGGGCGGCGACTATGCCCAGAGTCAACCCCATGAAAAGGCTTCCCAGGTAACCGGCGAAATTTCGAGCGGCAGCACCGGTTACCGATGCAGGCAGCCGGATTTCCCAGACGCCGAACATGCTCAGGGCAAAAACAAACATAACCAGGGCCACCAGCACAAGAGTTATGGGGTTTTCAAGCAGCGTTCCCAAAAGACGCCCTGAGAGCGCGGCGAAAACCCCCAGCATAGAGTTCGTTATCGCTATTCCCAGAACATAGAGCAGAGCATTGATCACAATAGCGAGGCGTCCTGTCTTCAAAATCATCGATTCCGCGCTGAAGTAGGATATCGTAATGGGCACCAGAGGATAAACGCATGGGGTAAGATTGAGGGCCATTCCTCCAAAGAAAATCGAGAAAATAGCCCAGAACATGCTGAAGCCGGCATCCGGTATGGCGACCGGCGTGGCCCCGAGCGCCAGCGGAAACAGGCAGAAACAAAGGAAAAAAACAGGTAATGCAAATCTGTACGGTTTCATCAGCCAATACCCTCTTCCAACGGCGTATTCATATCCTTCCAAAACCACCGGGAGTCCAACTGCCCCTCTCGTTGCGCTCTTTTCAATTCCCGCTTTAAACCTCCACCATCTTATAACCCCTCTATGGCGTAGAAAAGTTAAAAAGCTATGCCTCAAATATTTTACCACAGCTACGGGAAAACCGGTATTGCCGCCTTCGTGATGCGGATTTATACCATGTTGCAATCTCTTACTCTTTGAAAGTAATCACCAACACGCTCTCAACGAGGCAAGCACAATCATAAAAAGCCTACAACCCTTACACAGGCGGGTCGAATGCGTCGTGAGCCCACGTCTTCGATGGCGCCGATTTGATGTCCAGAACGGTATTAGAAATTGGAATCTCTAGAGATTTTAGTGTTCTGACAAGCTCTGGAGCGGGGTTGTTGCGCTGAAAGAATTGATTTTTTGGAGTGTGAAACTCGAAAGAGTTGTGAGTTGTTGGTTTTGAGTTTTTAGGTGGAAACGACATTGGCTTCGCTCCGCGCCTCCGCGTGAACAGCGGGAACAATTACAAAGTCTTCAAAAAACCCAAAAATCATATACCAAAATGGACCATTTCATATCATTCCGGGTCAGGTCTGGCCCGATCTTGGGGCCTTTTCCGATTGGCGTCGGAATTGCCCCTGCTCAGTAGTGTCCATCCGGAAACACAGGATCAACGTAGGAGAATTTCACCTTATGAGACATTTGCAGTTTCCAATTCGGAAAGGAGGCATTTTTCATCCTGGCAAGGAAATCGAGGGGTTGCGCGGAGGCGTACATTGGTACGCCGCACAAGCAAACCAGAAGATTGACACAGCCAGGGCGGAAAAGGACCCTTTCCGGATGGAAACTCAGTAACTGTCCAGCGCCTCAAAGAGCCTCTCGACGTCGCTTTCATCGTTATAGAAATGAGGTGAGAGCCGGACCGCGTTTCCTCTTTGAGCGGCAAGCACCTTCCTTTTTAGAAGATAGCGGAAAAGTCTCCCGGCATCCTCGGGTACAAAGCTCAGAATTCCCGACCTGTGCCCGGGTTCCATCGAGCTGATGACCCGGAAATTCCTCCTTCCAAGTTCCGATGAGATTACGTCGTTCAGACCCGATATCCTCTCGAATATGCGCTCGCTCCCTATTTCGAGCAGCATTTCCAGCGCCGTTCCAAGAGCGGTGATTCCTGCAAGGTTGAGGGTCCCGGCTTCGAACCGGCGGGCATCGGCTTTCAATTTCAATTCCAGGTTATAGAAATCCTCCTCATTTTCGACACTTCGCCACCCGACCCGGATTGGGTGAAGGAGATCGTTTACCTCCTTCGATATGTAGAGCGCTCCGATTCCCATTGTGCTCAGGAGCCATTTGTGACCGCCGCAGGCCAGGAAGTGAACGCCGCAGCTTTTCACATCGAGAGGTATGGCCCCGAGACTCTGTATCGCATCTACACAGAGCAGGATAGCATTCCGCCGGCAAAAATCGCCCAGTTCTTCCAGATCGCATCGGAACCCGGTGGTAAAATCCGTCGAACTCACAGCGATAAGTTTCGTTCCGGGGCGAAGCACGGCCGTGATGTCCGAGAGGCCGAAACGCCCCTCGTTTTTTCGAACAAAACAAATCTCGACCCCGGTGCGCTCCAGATTCACCCAGGGATACACATTCGACGGGAAATCGGGTACGGGCACAATGATCTTGTCGCCGCGTTTCCACGAAATTCCTCCGGCTACAATGCTCAGAGCTTCGGATGTGTTTGCGGTGAAGCAGACCTCTGAGGGGTCCGCGTTTATAAGCCGCGCAAAAAGCGAGCGGGTCCTGTCCACCGTTTTCATCCATTCCGGATAACGGACGAAGCCTTCATTGCCGAACTGGAGCATCAAGTCGCTCACGGCCTTTGCCACCCGCAACGGAGGCGCCGAGATAGCGGCATTATTGAGAAAGCAAAAATTATTGGTGATTGGGAACTCACTTCGGTATTGTGAAAGACCTTTCATAGTTGACTCCGGGGGGTTTGGATACGTTTTTTTAAAATATTTGCAAAATCAGGGTACAAACAATTAAGTTATAATTTAAGATATGAAATAATAAAAAATTCATAAAATCATTCCGAAAGGGGAAGGCAATGCCAAGAAGCACAGTTTTTCAGGGTGAACGCGCAACAACTGTCCAAACCGATTTCATTCGCCGTGTGTACAACTGGATGGCCCTGGGGTTGGGGGTCACTGCGATTGTCGCTCTCTATGCCGTCAACAGTGGGCTGATTTTCTCTCTTCTTGGAAATCCAATAGTCATGCTGCTGCTGATCGTCGGCGAATTCGGCCTGGTGATCGCGCTAAGCGCCGCAATCGGCAGGTTCCAGTCCTCAACCGCACTGTTTATGTTTTTCGCCTATTCGTTTCTAAACGGCCTGACATTATCGACCATTTTCCTCATCTACACAAAAGCATCCATTGCAAGCACCTTCTTCGTAACCGCCGGAACTTTCGCCGCTATGAGCTTTTATGGATACACAACCAAACGCGACCTGACTTCCATGGGCAGTTTCCTCATGATGGGTCTCATCGGGATAATAATTGCCTCCTTTGTCAATTTCTTCTTCAGCAGCCCTGCTGTCTACTGGCTCATAACCTATGCGGGTATAGCCATTTTTGTCGGCCTGACCGCCTACGACGCCCAAAAAATAAAGGAAATGGCCTATGCCGGATTTGCAGGATCGGAGGATGAGCGAAAAGGAGCTGTCATCGGCGCTCTACGGCTTTACCTCGATTTTATAAACCTGTTCCTGCTTTTGCTCCGGATATTCGGAAGGCGCAGCGACTGAGACTGATATGAATATGAAAACGCAAGGCTGTGGAGTTTCCCGATAGCGATGCTGCGACATACTTTTGTCCATCTGCCGTGGATCGGTATTAAAACGGAACGCTCTCTCTGGCAAAAGGGAATTCATTCCTGGGACTTTTTCCAGGACGAGCATGGTTGGACGCTGACCCCTTTCGGCCCAGGTAAGTATGAGGCTCTGCGCAGCCGTCTCGAAGTATGCCGCGAAAGGCTATGCGCTCTTGATCCGGCATATTTTGCAGGCGCACTGGCGCCGCAGCATCTCTGGAGGCTTTTTGCAGACTTTCGGCAATGCGCCGCCTTCATCGATATAGAGACTACCGGGCTCGGCGGGCCCTACGATCACATTACGACCGCAGCGCTCTATGACGGCAGGGAGGTATTCTACTACATATATGGCGATAACCTGGATGCCTTTGCCCACGATCTCCGAAAATACAAAATTCTTATCACGTACAACGGGAGTTGTTTCGATCTGCCGTTTATAAGGAATTACTTCGGATTAGAAGTTGACCATATCCATATCGATCTGCGTTACCTGCTGCGCAGTCTCGGTTACAGCGGCGGGTTGAAGCTCTGCGAGAAGAGCCTTGGGCTTGACAGGGCCGAACTCAACGGCGTTGACGGCTATTTTGCGGTGCTGCTCTGGCGCGAATACAAAAAAAGCGGCAATGTAAAAGCCCTCGAAACCCTTCTGGCCTATAACATGGCGGATACGGTCAACCTCGAAACCCTGATGGTGCAGGCCTTTAACATGAAAGTCAGCGAGACCCCGTTCCACGAACTGAGAATACCTCTGCCCTGGCCGCCACGCATTCCTTTTAAACCGGACGCTGCATTGATAGACGAATTGCGGCAGAGCTGTTTCGGGGTTTTCTGAGCGAATATTTTGTCAGTGAGCCGGCCGTTCGTTATCGAATGTTGAAAAATTTAAAAATAAAAAAAAGTTTTTTAGGTGGCTTTAATTTCACCTGACCGTCGAGTTATAATTGGCATTGGAAAGAAAACATCTTTCCTCCTCCGAGAAGGCCAAGTGGCTCCCCCTCCTTCCATTTGGTCTTCTCTTTTTTATTTTTCCCAACGAGGAGGGAGATGTTTGTGCATGAAATCTCCTTTGAATCGGCGCTGTTCCGAAGATTCTTTCATCTCCCCATGGTAGCGCCGCCTTCCACGGCGGCGTTCTTCGCATCACGCAAAAGGGTCTTTATGTACGAACCACCATAGCCATGGCTCCTTTTCATCATTTACCAATTGATGCTTGTACGGATTCAAACGCATGTATTCGAGATGTTGGAGGTAATCTTCTTCGTTGCGGACCCTATGGTCCATAAACCGCTTTTGCCAACGAATGACCTTTTTTACACCGCCGTCTCGTCTTGAAGCATGGAATACCCGTTGTTTTATGCTGCCGACGATGGATTCAATCACTTCTTTGTCTTGCGGCTTGATCAATGCGTGCCAATGATCTGGCATGATCACCAGAGCACCAAGGCGATAGCGGTGTCTTCCCCAAACGGAATGACATGCATCCATTAGGATCCTGCACGCTTCTTTCGATTCGAAATAGGGATACCGCTCATGCGTGACGACCGTGACGAAATACCAGGCGTCCGTCGAGTCCCAACGAGGAGGGAGATGTTTGTGCATGAAATCTCCAAGCGCCGCCATGGAAGGCGGCGCTACCAACGGAATGGATGTTTGCTCTCTTATCCATCCGCTATCACCACTTATAAACAACCCTGTACGATGTGCGCCGCATAGCGCGAAGGCCGACCGCTCATTCTCGACAGCCCGCCCACCCACCCGCGAGACGGGGCGTGCGCGGAAGGCCTTGAAGGAGAACAAATTCACCGTCCCACATCCACCATCCGCTTCACCCATTGTTGCGTGCAGCTCTACTTGGAGGTTAGTTGACTGCGCATCTGGTCGACTACCGCGTAGGCGATACGGCGCTGATTTTCATCGTAGAATTTGAGGTAATGGTAGGCGTGGGAATCCTCGAAGCCGCGTAAGGTTTTATGCTCTCCTCCGAAACCCGGATCGATCATCCTTACATCGTTCTCGATGGCATAGACTATGGGGTAATAGTAGCAGGTGGCAAAATGCAGGAAGGGTACTTCACGCATGCTCCCCCAGTATCTGCCGTAAAGCTTTTCGGCTTTATTATAGAAAAGGGCCATCGCGATCCGCCTTCCCGACATTTGAGATATCGAGAAACTGCACCTGTGACTGAAGTTTTCGCCAAGAAGCCTGAAGAAGGATTCGTTCAGAAAGGGCCTTATTCCGGGGCCCATGTGTTTGGTCCATGTTCGCCTGTAGAGCAGGTACAGTTCTTCGTAGAACGAGGGGGGGGCGTTCGGACCCTGAACCATACTGAGGTCGATTCCGTAGTTGCGAATGGCGCGCCACTCCCGCTTTATTTTGGTCCTGCGGCTGGATTTAAAGGAGAGAAGGAAATCATCGAAACTGCGGTATCCCCGATTGAACCAGAGCAGGTGCGAGGTGCTCAGCCGCATATATCCATGTTCAGCAAGGATGGAGTGCAGCTTGGACTCCTGGTCGACAAAGTAAAAGCGGCTTGTGGACAGGCCGCGTTCTTTTGAAATCTCATCGATTTTGTCGAGCAGATCAGCGAAAATCCGCAAGCTATCCCGGCATGAGCCAAGCAGGAAATCATACCCAGGTACGGGTGTATAGGGGATACTCCCTACAAGGCCAGAGCCGAACGGCAAACCTGTAAGCTCCGTCAAAAACTCGATCAGCCCTCCGTCTCCGAACTCCACCCAGGCGCGATCTCGCAGATAAAGAGGAGCGATTGCTATAATTTTCGATCCATCATAGAGTGCCAGGTGTGCCGGAATATAGCCTCTATCCGCCGAGATCGAACCGGACTTCTCAAGGGCGTGCAGGTACTCAAACTCCAACATCGGGGCTGCATGAAAAGCGAGACTGTTCCACTCCTCCGATGGAATCTCCTCAATTCGCGAGAATATCTTTACGCGGTTTTCCATCTGGCGAGATGAATTCTCCTGTACTATTTTATATCGCGCGCAAGGCAATTAATTATACTTACCGCATCACATTGTAACAACTCCAAAGCAATGTGCTTGCACTTCAATATTTTCCAGCTCTCCGATACGAATGTCCGAAGGAGTTCAAGATGCTTCCTGATCCAGTCTCTTCATTTATCGACGACCACCTCGACAGCTTCGTACTGGAACTGGCGCAATTCCTCTCTATTCCCAGCGTTAGTACTTTGAGTGAACACGAGAAAGACGTTCTGAGCGCTGCCGAATGGGTACTCGATCAGGTAAAGAGGTGCGGATTCACCGGAAGACTCTATCTCACCGAGCGCCATCCCATAGTGCTTGCGCGTTCTCCCGAAGTCCCCGGCGCGCCCGTTCTGCTCATCTACGGCCATTATGACGTCCAGCCGCCCGATCCCCTCGATGAATGGCAAACCCCTGCTTTTTCGCCCGATGTTCGCGATGGTTACATATACGCACGCGGCGCGACCGACGACAAAGGTCAGTTTTTCACCTATATCAAGGCTATAGAGGCCGTGCTGCGCGCGGGACAAAAACTTCCGCTCAATCTGATTATCCTGGCGGAAGGCGAGGAGGAGATCGGAAGTCCAAGCCTGGAAAAATTTCTGATGCAGCGCCGCGATGAGCTTCACGCAAACGCTGTTGCGATTTCAGACGGCTCACAATTTGCCCGTGGAATTCCCGCCATAACTTATGGCTTGCGAGGCTTGAGCTATCTACAGGTGGATATCAGCGGACCGCGCTTCGATCTGCATTCGGGTTCATTCGGAGGTATAATCCATAATCCTGCCCAGGTATTGGTGGACATTCTCCAAAAACTCAAGAACCCCGATGGAACGGTGGCCCTTCCCGGTTTCTATGATGACGCGCTTGCTCCGGACAACCGCGAAAGGGAGGAAATGGCCTCTATTACTGTCGATATACAGTCTCTTAAGGATTACCTCGGGGTTTCCGAACTAACAGGAGAGCCGGGATACTCTCTTCTCGAGCGCAGGACAGCCAGGCCCACGTTGGATATCAACGGACTATGGGGCGGCTTCTCCGGTGAAGGAGCAAAAACGATAATCCCGGCAAAGGCAGGGGCAAAAGTGAGTATGCGGCTGGTTCCTAACCAGGTCCCCGAGAAAATAGACCGACTGTTTCACCAGTTCGTAACCGCTAACTGCCCTCACGGGGTCAGCGCCAAAATTACTGCTCTCCACGGTGCTGAGCCCGTCCTGGTCCCAAGAAACACCCCTGCAATGCTGGCGGCTGAAAAAGCAATAGAGATGGGCTTCGGCAAAAAGCCGGTATTTATAAGGGAGGGTGGTTCAATTCCCGTCGTCAACATGATCAAGAAACATCTCGGACAGCAGAACATCCTGCTCCTGGGCTGGGGAAGCCCGGACGACGGTGCTCATTCTCCCAACGAACGATTTTACATCAAAGATTTTTATCGAGGAATCCGCGCGGCAGTCGCCCTTTTCCATGAAATGGGGGGATAAATGGAGGTCCGATATCAAAAGTTGGATAAAACACTTGCTTGCTTTATTGGGGTGAATTCATAAGCCATTGAAGCCGGTCGAGCGGTTTTAGTTTTTTGCTCTTGACAAAAACAATGCTGATCCGGCGATTCCTGGGGTCATAGGGCTTGTCAGTGAAAAGAGGCACCTTGTCTCCAAAACCCACAACTCTGCAAATCCGGCCCGGTTCGATGCCGGCCTGTTCCAGTTCGCGTCTGGCCGATGAGGCCCTCGCGGTGGATAGTTCCCAGTTTGAAATCTGTTCGCTCCGAGTCGGTGAAGAATCGGTATGCCCTTCTACCGCAATTTCGTTAGGAAAATTCTTAAGAATTGACGCAACCGAGTGAAGTATTTGCTTGGCCAGGCCCGTGAGTTGAGCGCTTCCGACGGTAAAAATCGGGTTTTGTTGTGAGTCCACGATCTGAATCCGGATGCCCTCATTTGTTATAGCTAAATAAAACTGTTCCTTCCCTTTCTGCACATTTTGGTCAATCCCGGTCATCAGTTTTGTGGCCAGCTCGTCATTGGTAATACCGCTTTGGTGTTCGCCCGTGTCGATTACGCTTTTGCTTCCGAAATTCGGCCCGACCAGCCTCTCCCCACCCCCTTGCAAGACTGATGTTCCACTTTTTTCCACGAGGCTGTAATATTTGAAATACATCGCCAAAACCTCTTTTTTCTCCTGAGAAGTTATGGCCAGGAGCCACATCAGCAGAAAGAAGGCCATCATGGCGGTAACGAAGTCCGCGTAAGCCACTTTCCAGCTTCCGCCGTGATGCTCGGCGTGGCCCTTTTTTACTCTCTTTACTATGATTTTTTGGGGCTTGAGCTCTGCCATGCCTGTTTTTTCTTGGCCTCCCTTACCACGGACTCGAGTTCCAGGAAAGAGGGCCTGAGGTCGCCCGGAACAACCCTTCTCGCAAACTCGATTGCCACCTGCGGAGAAGGAGTATTTATGAACGCAAGCAAAGCCTCTTTGATGACCATTAGAAATTCCCGGTCCTCATTAGCGATATGCTCGAGGTTGCGCCCCAGGGGCCCCACAAAACCGTAGCACAGCAGAACACCCAGGAAAGTGCCGACCAGCGCCGCGCCTATGCTGTGGCCGAGCACCTCGGGAGGCTCGCTGATTTTTTTCATCGTGAGTACGACACCCAGCACGGCTGCCACAATGCCAAGCCCCGGGAGTGAGTCGGCCACATTGGCGATGCTCTTGGCCGGTATGAGGGCTTCCTCGTAATGCGCCTCGATTTCGTAGTCGAGAAGAGAACCCATTTCGTGCGCTCCTATATCCGTTATAGTGAGAGTACGCAGGGTGTCGGCCATAAATTCCATAGCGTGATGATTCTTCAGAAAACTCGGGTGCTTTTGAAAAATTGCGCTCTTTTCCGGTTCGTCCAGATCGCCTTCGATCGAAACGAGCCCTTCCTTCCTGATCTTGTAAAACACCTCAGTCAGCAGGATAAGCGCATCGATGTAGTCACTGCTGGAGTAGATCCTGCTCTTGAACATGCGCAGCAAAGCGCCCTGAACCGCTTTGATCACTTTCATGGGCGATGAAATGACAAAACCGCCTATGGCGGCGCCGAATATAATAAGCAGTTCTGCAGGCTGAAACAGAAGATTGATATTCCCCTGCTCAATCAGATATCCGCCAAGAACCGAACCAATAACTATCACCATCCCAATAAAAACAAACATTTAAGACGTACTGCTCCTTTTCTTCCGAAGAATTTCCCGCTGCTTATGGAAAACATATTTTTCGATCTCCTCGCGGATATCATCGTCAATGTCGGTAAACTCGATGCAAAGTTCAAACTTTTCGCCCGCGGCATCGCATTTAACCACTTTTCCATATATGTAAAAAATCATAGAGGGAGCGGTCGGAAGTATCATCCTTGTTTCGACAAGATCATCCAAGGCATAGAGTCGGCTGGAAGATATGCTCAGTCCTCCTGCGCTGATGTTGACCCTCGCGAAATCGAGTTCTCTATTGCTGTTCGATGGGAATGCAAGCAACCTGATGATTGAGTCAAGCTTGGAGTTGAGTATATGCAAACAAGCCGAGAGGGCCTCATTTTCAATTTCGGGCATTTCAGGATGTTCTGTCATAGCGGATTCGATCACTATGCGCGACCTGAGGCCCTGCCGTTCTTCCTCCAAAACCGGGCGAATCCTGACGGGCAGAAATGCGTTAACCCTGGCGTATTCTCTCATCGAACGATACGATATATCCTCGTCTAATTCTTGAAAACCATCCATTGTTAGAAGAACCTCCAATCGCCTGAAATCTGAAAGAATTATCGAACTGTTCCACCAAATCAGACAGAATCCGCCTCTTCATCCGATGACATCACAAGAGAAATCGGTTGTTTTATGGTCCCTCATAAAGGAAAAAACTGTTTAGAGAAAAAGGCCACCTGCCGGCGGCCCCACCTGGCGGGTGGGTGGGCGGGCTGTCGAAAAATCCAACGTGGGCCGGCGCGGGTTGTGCCGCGTAGCGCACTAATACCAAGTTGCGTTCAAAGAGCGACGAATAAGCTGAAACTGAGCGGGGGAATGATTCCCCCGCACCCCCGCAGGATTTCGACGCTCCGCGAGGCGGAGGGGGTGTGTGGGGCGTAAAGAATTCAAGGCTCCGCCAGGTATCACTTGATACTTTCTTGAACGCAACTTGGTATAATGTGTGCGTAGCGGCTTTTTGCAGGCTCCTTTAATTACCTTATTTATAGTCTATCTGAACAGGCAGGACGGCAATGGGCTTACAAGGTCCGGCTGACAATTCCCCCCTGCCGGGCCTGTAGAGCACTTTGACCTCCGGGCAGGTGCGCCCTGCCGGGCTCAAAACAAAAAAAGCGGGACCAGGCCCGGTCCCGCCGCAAAGGTGAATCTAAATAAAGAAAGACTCGCGCTATCCCAGGTAGAACCCTGTCGGATCGATATTGCGAAGAACAGTTATCTCCTCTTCGGTCGGCGGAGTGGTTTCTTGAACATCAGGCGAAACATTCAGCTCGAAGGAGCAGTTGGCCTTTACCTTCTCGACCGACTGCCCGGGGAAGTATTCAGCAAGGTACATTTCGCATGTCTTTGCGTCGAACTTGTAGACACCCATCGTACTGACAACGACATCAGGACCTCCGCCGATCATCCCGGCGCGCTGCCGTGCGCCTGGTCCATCAAGGAACCCAGGCGTGGTGAGATAGTCGACCGTTTGAACAAATTTCTTTGGGTCCTGAGGCATAATGGCCAGCACGCGCTTGCCGGAAGTCGCCATGTCGTTTGCCCCGCCGCTTCCAGCGAAATAGGTGAAAGACTCGGGCTTTGTCCAATCGCCTACACCCGTGGAATTGATATTTCCATATTTGTCGATCTGAGCGCCTCCAATGAAGGCGACATCAACTTCACCTCTCTGAAGGGCAGCCATGGTGGAAAGCATCCCGAAAGTTGCGTCGGCATTACAGAAAAGGGCCGGGTCGTCTACTGTGATAGCGAGTCCCGGAGGCGCGGTCGCACGGATGGACCCGCCCTCGGTGAAAAGAATCATATTTGGTGCGTGACTCAACATTGCAAAGCTTACCACAACCAGTGGCAGGCCGACACCGGCGAATACTACCTCGCCATCTTTGATTTCTTTTGCGCAGCGTACGACCATAAGTTCAGTCAACTTGTAATTAGTGGCATGCATTGTGTCTTCTCCTTTGCGATCTTATGGCCAAGCCTAAGCCTTGATATATTCGTCTGTGTACTGCGGCACACCCTTCCATATACCCGGATCATGATAGCCATAATCGACCTGGAATTTCGGTTTGAACCCGAGGGTGGGCTTGAGCCGATCCAGACCTTGCTGGCCGAATTTCTGGATATATTTCTTTATGTAGGCGCTCTGGTCTTCACAGCCATATACCCACTCGTCCAGGAATTTGGGGAGAAGCTCCGCATTTCTTTCATATTTACCCTGATACTGAGAGAACCTTATATCCAGGCCGTAATAGCCGCGGCATGCTGAGGGATGAGCACCCCACGGACAATTTACGACGGCCAGTGTCTTGAAATATGGAACAACCGTTCGGTCAGGGTCGGCCCTGATCACTTCGGGTTCGACTATCTCTTCAGCCGTAACTATGACCCCGCGTTTGGCGCCCATGGCCCCGAATTCATCAGTAACCCCACGGGTACCCCAACTCATGACATTTCCCAGCGTGTCGGCAACCTGAGCGTGAATAATAGCCACATCGGCGGCCCACGCGCGCACAGCAGTGATCTCCTCACCAGTGAAGGGGTCTTTTACAATCGTAAGGTCAACGGGATTGTACTTGAGCATGTCGGTGCCGATATTACCGCGGACCGGCAGGAAGGGCACACCCAAAAAGCCGGCGATCAGAGCGCTGGTGGCGGCAAAATTGGAAACGTCAAACCTTTTAGTCATCTTCGACTGGAAGGCCCGGCGAACTGCATAGGGCGCTTTTACATACCAGTTCATGATCCAGGCCGAATGAATCTCCTTGACGCATCCCGCGCCAACCAGGAGGTCCAGCCCGCCAACGTCGGTCGAGGATTCCACGGTGGTCAGGTTTTTCTTTTTCTGCCGGATGATTTCGTGGGTGATGGCCATGGGGACCATGATTTGGAAGCCACCATAGTAGATAATGTCGCCATCTTTAACATATCTGGATACCGCTTCCTTGAGTGTCATCAACTTGTTAACAGCCATTTTAACCCTCCGTGTCTTATTGAATAGGAATTAAGATTACGGCTCGAAAGATAGTCCCCGAAGCGATCACCTCCTTGCTAGGGTTCTACATATCCCCTCTTGATCCGTTCGTTGTAACAGTCGCGGCATAAATAATATACTTTAATGTTTCCGCACCCGGTTCCATACAATTGAAGAAGGAAAGTGCATGTTTCGCAACTCTGCAGCATGCAGCGGGAATCGCAGAATTCAAACTCATCCTCGGGTCGCCCGCACTCATCACATGTGTTTGACAATCTGTCCCCCATAGCTTATCAGGAAATGATGAGGCCGCGCGCATGCGCAGGCAGGCGCCGTTCCGCAGGTTGAATGCCAAAAGCCTCAGGAAGGGCCGGAAATAAAAAAGGCAGCACGTAGGCAGGACGGAACCGTAGTGATGGCACCATTCGAGTTCGATTAGTCAGTTAAAGTCACTTTAGCAAGAAAACGTGAACGATTGTAAATGATTGCTGCCAGTTAGCTGCTTTCATTTTTTGATTTGTGATTCAAGGCACGTGATTGTTGTCACAAATGTGCCTTTCTGTCAACGATAATTTTTTCGTCTTAGCAGGGTGGCGGCTCAAATGGTGGGAAAATAAGCAGTTCAATGTCTGGTTGCATTTCAGGGTCGAGACGCCGGCATTTTGCTTTCTTCCCCGCAAGATGGACGATACATTACTATTCACTCCATGCGTGGTTGCACAAACACTTCGCTGAACTCAAGCGCCGCTCGTGGCGGCTGCCGTCCGCCTCGCGCGTGGGTGGGCTGTCGAGACCCCCGGATGTGCTCCGGGGCAGGCTCTGGGCAGCGGCACTGCCGCCCACGCGCCAGCCCACGCTGGACCGCGTCTTTCACCAAACCCCACGCCCAAGAGGTGGATGGCCTCTTTTTACAGTCGGTTTTTCCTTGTGCAATGTACGTAGATGAAGTTTTTTTGATTTAGTGTGTCCCCGTGACATGGAGCACCGTGGTGAATGGTTGGGTTTATTTAGGTTTTACTGCGCCTACGATGCAGTCCATTCTGTCCCCGGAGCGAAGAAGCCTGGCATCCGTGAAACCTGCTTCCTTCAGCCCTCGTTCCACTTCATCAAAGGTGTAAGTGTCCCCACCCTGCGTGTTTACCAGCATATTTATTGCGAATAGCGCCCCTTCCTGAGGCCGGGTACGTTGTTCATCCATTATGTGGTCGCGAATCAGGAGCATGCCGCCGGGATCCAGGGATCGATAAGCCTTCCTGTAGAGTTCCAGGTTCTGTTGGCGGCTGTTCTGGTGAATTATCGCGGAAAGCAGGGCCAGATCGCATCCTCCGGGCAGATCATCGGAATAGAAGTCCCCGGCGATCAGTTCGACGCGGTCCAGTAAACCTTCCGAAGAAAGCCGCTCACTTGCTATTGGAATTACATCCCTCAAGTCAAACAGGATTGCCTTCAACTGAGGGTTGTGTCTTAGAAATGCCATAGTGTAAGTCCCTGATCCACCACCAATATCCAGCAGCTTCCGGTAGCCGCGCAATTCCAGAGAACCGGCTATCTCCTCCGACAGAACTCTGCCGATAACGTGCATCGCACCGATGAAAGCTCGCCTGCTGTCAATGTCCATTGGCCTTGGTGGTTTCTGGTCGGAACCGGGAGCCTTTTTGACAACCTCGGTCAAATCGCTCCAACTGACCCACAGACGGCTCATATGGAGCAACATTGGAAGCTCGGATGCCGGGTGTTTTGATGAATATGGAGCGCCTTCACCGGTTAGTGAATAAGCTCCTTGGTCTTTACGGAGCAGTCCAAAGGTAACGAGGCAATCCATGACCCTTTCAAGCGCTCTCCGATCGAAACCGAATCTTTGGGCAATCTTTTCTGCGCTCGTAAAGGAGTCCTGAATAATTGTAAACAGATCCAGTTCAGCGGCGGTAAGGATAATCCTGCTCCGCATAAAGGCCCTGGCTACCGCCATGATGTCTTCTTTTCCTTCCATGCAGGTTCCTCTAATCGTAAAGGTTGAGATCAGCAGAGATTTTCAGTCTGATGTTCATCCGGCGGATCAGTGCCGCCAAAGGGGGGATAAGGAGAGATTCTTCGTCCTGAAAGGGTATCAGGTATCGGAAATCAGGAAAACCCAGTTCCTTCTTCGATATCTTGCTTCCCACATCCGACCTCCGTCAGGGTTGCGCGCGAAGGCGCAAAAGCGCGCCGCACAACCATCCCGCAAGGGCGGCCAAAGTTTGATATTGCCTTTGGCGGAACCAGAGCCTGCCCCGGACCTGATCCGGGGGCGGAAAACCTAAAAAAAACCCTTTCCACACGGAAACCAATCTATAGCAAGGTGCAAACATAAGCAATAGGCCAAATGGATGGGGGGTTGCTTCATGGTTTATTGGTTTATAAACGTCAGCAACTCCCGGTTGAAGCGTTCCGTAGCCTCTAGATGTGGTATGTGGCCGACGTCGGGGATCTCTACGAGTGTGGCACCGGGAATGAGCTTAACCGTCTTCCTGCCCAATTCAGGATACTGCCCTACCATCGATAATAGCTCCTTTTTCACCCTACTCTTACCGACCACAGTCCGGTCCGCCTGACCTATCACCAAAAGGGTCTTTGCTTTTATATCGGCAAACTCGTGGCAGATCGGCTGCTCGTAGATCATCTGATAGGTTAGCGCCGAAGACATAGCCAGGCGAGGATATTCGGCGCTCATCTTCCAGTGGGCGGCGACCATTACGTACTCGTCATACTCGGCTTTCCACCCGGTGTAGTAGGTCCTGTGGTAGTTGCGGATACTCTCCTCCGTGGCATTCATCTCAGCGCGGTACAACTCTTCGAGCGGTGCATAAGGCACGAATTCGCGGTAATCCTCCAGGCCGATCGGGTTTTCAAGAACCAGCCGCATGACCGTCTCAGGATACATCAGAGTGAAGCGGGCCGCCAGCATGCCACCCATGGAATGCCCGACTACAACCACTTGTTTTTTATCAAGAGAATCGATCAGCTTCCTGGTGTTGGCAGCCAGCAGGTGGAAGCTGTAGTGAATATTCGGCTTAGATGACTTGCCGAACCCGATCTGGTCCGGCACAATCACTCGAAAGCCATTCCGGGTAAGAAACCGTATGGTATTCTTCCAGTAACTCCCGAAAAAATTCTTACCATGAAGAAGCACAACCGTCTTGCCGTTCGGCTCTCTATCGGGCGCAACATCCATGTACGCCATGAGAAGATCCTGGCCCTCAATGGTGAGTGGGAGAAACTCCACCTTGTATGGATACTCGTAGCCTTCCAAACCGATGCCAATCCCGCCGAGGGCGGCACTGATACCGGTTTCATCGGCGACCGCCGCAGACAAAAAACCTGATCCAAAAAGCAGAAACAAGAAAACCCCAACCGGCCTACCGATCTTGATGCCGAAGACTTTCATCATCCATCCTTTTCAAACGTGCTTGCTCCAGAAGCTGATCTCATGAATTTGAGACGGCCCTGATCAGGTGTTTTCGGACGCTTGATTTCCTTCCGCTAGAGTGATATTGATCTAAGTTAAACATCTCTGGTGGGTGTAGCTCAATTGGTTAGAGCACTGGGTTGTGGCCCCAGAGGCTGCCGGTTCAAGTCCGGTCACTCACCCTCTCGTAAAGCAAGCGAAGAAGCCGGTTTGCAGAAAGTGCAGGTCGGCTTTTTCATGGGAGAATCCTGACAGTCGCTATCAATAAAGATTTGCAGTTTATGCTGATCCATGGCTTTGCGGCTATTATCCACGAAAGTGTTGGAGGTGCGTCAATTCATGGTAGTCTTGCTTCCCCGAACGTACATGATTTGGCTGCACCCACGAAGCTTTCAGCCGAACCTCCGGGCAGCATTCTGCTACTCCTGTTGACCGCTTGTTCCGAAAAGCTTCTCCAGGCTGGAATAGCTGCTTCCGATGGTGCTCTTTAAGTTCTCACAGGCTTTCTTGTTTATGTCGACCCATTGCCTCAATGCCTTCCTGCCCTCTTCCGGGAACAAGGTTGCACCTTCGAGCAGCGTGCCCGTTTGCTCCCACATCATGATCAGACTGTTGATCATCCCATCGCTGGAAGCCCTTTGCAAATCGATCGTTTGCTTCACCATTCTGAACTGCTGATTCATAATTCTTCCTCCTTGGCATTTTTTAGCGTGTACAGATTACGACCGCTCGTTAGCAAAATGTTATTCACGCCTGCATGAGGTTATATGAATGGGAATGGACGAAAACGATCCGTGAAATGACCCGTCGACTTTAGGGTAAGCTAATCCCCCATCTTTATCGAATCAAGCGCTGTTGAAAATATTTCAAGGATTCAATGGACGATCCAAATGCACCTATCAATGCCCTCGGTCCGGGGCCGCTTCTTTATCGCCGCTCTCTTCATGCTGCGGTTGCCACGGTCCGCTTGAGGGCTCCGGGAATACAAGCAGGCGGCGCCCGGCAAAATTCAATACCAGTCCAACCAGGGATGCCGTCGATTTTGCTATCCATGGAGCGAGTCCGGCCTCCACTAAAAATTTGGTGAGTTCAACATCGAGGATTCCCAGCGCGCATACCACGAATAAATAAATCGCTATTTCCTTCGGTGCTGTCCATTTCGCCTTGTGCCGGAACAGCAGCAGGATACACAGCACATAATTCAGGGCGGCCGCCAGGAAAAAAGCGAACAGCGCAGAGACAGCGGCGGAGTATCCAAGAGAAAAGGCCCCAAGGAAAACAGCGAGGTTGATAACAGCTGAAAAACCACCTATGAAGAGATACGCTATGAACTGGACCGGAAGCGGCGCTTGATGCAGATTATACCGCATAATGCAGTAGATAGCTCTCAAGGCGTCCCTGGGGCCGATTTTTTTGCCTTCTTCATATGTTCGCCCGTAGTAGGAAATCCCGGTTTCATAAATGCGAGGACGCATGTGAGCTATTTTTGCGACTATTTCAGGTTCGAAGCCAAACCGGTCCTCCTGGATAGTGATCTTCTGCAGTATGTCTCTCCGGAAGACTTTGTAGCCGGTTTCCATGTCAGTTAAATTCAAGTCCGTAAACATGTTTGAGACAAGGGTGAGGAAACGGTTTCCCAGGTAGTGCCAGAAATAGAGTACCCGGTGCTCCCCTGTGGATAGGAACCGAGACCCCAATACCACGTCGGCTTTCCCGGACATGAGCGGCTTTAAGAGTCTCTTTAGGTCCGATGGGTCGTATTCCAGGTCGGCATCTTGAACGCAGACGAAATCACCGTTAGCTTTAGCAAACCCGGTTCGTAAAGCCGCCCCTTTCCCCTGGTTTTTCTGATGCCTGAGCACGGTTACCTGTTCGGGATATTTCTCTGCCAGTTCAAGCGCAATAGCATGACTGCCGTCCGTTGAGCAGTCATCCACTATGATTATCTCCAGCAACAGCTCCGGATCCCCTATGGATAAGACTCTCTCCAGGCACTCCCGGAGAGTCCTGCGTTCATTAAAACATGGAATAACGACACTCAGGCATGTTTTGGAGTTTTTTCCAGGACCTCTTTCCATGATTCCCTTTCAAAGTGTGGAAGCCAGGGATTGCCTGTTCGCCGCAGGCGGCCTTGCTCCGCGATTTTCTGTCCGCCGGGAAAGTGCGTAATCCTAGCAGGTACCGTTGCCATTCACAAGAGTGCAGGCCGGAGTGAACACAATGGATGACAGAGGACATCAAGATTAGCCATGTTCCAGAAATCGTTCGTTTTCTCGAAACCGGGTTGACATACCGATCTTTTCAAGGATAAGTTGCTGCCGTCAAGTAGATCAAAGGAAGATGCCGCCCGACAAGCTAAACCCTTTTGTTGAACTTTCCGGAAAATGCGAATCGAATCGACTACACACCAGGGGCTTCAAAGAAAGAACAACGAGGACCGGTACATGGTCAATCTCTTGGATAATGACTGTGCCCTCCTGGTTATTGCAGATGGAATGGGCGGGCACGCGGCGGGCGAAGTCGCAGCGGAACTTGCCCTGGAAAGCTTCGAAGGCTATAGACCCGGAGGCCCTGATATTACCGCCGAACTCCTCAATCAAATAGAAGAAGCTCAGAAAAGCATCATGGAACGCTCTCTCGAATTGCCTTCCCTTGGGGGAATGGGCACAACACTGACAGCCCTGTTTCTCACAGGCAGATCGGCCTTCTGGGCCCACGTCGGCGACACCCGGATATATCACCTTCGTAAAGGTTCACTCATTCGGATAACGGAGGACCATACGATGGCAGGCATGCTCTTACAAAAGGGCGAGATCACCCGGGAACAGGCTCGGCTTCACCCTTACGGCAATGTCTTGACAAGGTGCGTAGGCTGCGAGCAGCATGAGCCGGATTCCGGCGCATTTGGTCTGACAGACGGCGACTATGTCCTGCTTTCTTCTGACGGACTTCATGACCTTATCTCCGATGAGCAAATCGCAGCCTTTCTATCTGAAGACATTACCTTAAGGCAAAAACTGGACCGGATGATTTCCGCATGCCTGCAAGCTGGGGGCAGGGACAACATAACGGCTGTCATAGCCGGAATTTAAAGGCGTTTAAGACCACCCGGCACACCGCGCCGTGAGCAATTGGGGATTAATTCCTGTTCCCCATTCTCAGCCCCCGGAAGCAACCCTGCCTACGGTACTGCACACTAATGCATGCAGGGTGCAGTTGGAGCGATTTTCAGCCAATACCTTCGGTACCGCTCCCAGGGAGCCCACAATCAGAACAGGTGTTCCGGGGGTGGCCCATGCGAACAGCGACATCGCAGGAAAGATCGGCAGGTTGACGCAACCGTGCGAGCAGTGCCCGTTCATGATGTCTCCGGCGTGGATCCATACAGTCCCGTAGATCCTCAACGCCCATGGCATTGGCGCAGGCTCCCCGTAAGCATTGGGATAGCTCCTGGACCTGTGGTTCAGGTCCTTTTCCTTTACGGTATAAAGCCCCTCTGCCGTCGCGCTGTTAACTTTCCCGACGCAGATATAGGTGTCCCCCACCAGCTGGCCATTTTCGTACCAGCCTATGTAGGGCACATCTTTGACAATCAAAATGAATTTGGGCAGATCGGCCACATCGGGGATGTATTTCTCGAGCGGCGTCCAGCTTTTGAGCGCAGTGAAATCGTTTGGCACTTTTATTGGTTTTCCATCCCGGATGTCCTGCGCTATGTAGTCGAAATCCCGGGCGTTTAACTTGGCAAGTAATCTCCGGCTGACGCTGGGGCTCAGGTCCGTGTCCCTTCGAGATATAGCCTCGAGTTCTTTTTGATCTACCACCCGCTGTGTCCAGGTCATACTCGAATTTCGACTTCCGCTATTCCCATCAGCGTCGTTTGCCACTCCAAGTCCCGAGCAGATGACAGTATATAAGAACGATGACACAATCATTAGCACAAAAAGTATCCTGACATTCATCCTTGCTCCTCCTTTGAGAGTATGGTTTCGTTCTCTCAAGTTTCACATTTCAATATAACAATCGTCCCATTACAGAGAAAAATTTAGGCAAAAAAAACGGGCCGGCTGCCCGTTGGCCATGGCCCGTCATTCGGGAAGAAACTCTGTTCCTACAGAACATCAATTAATTCAACTGTTTAACACCAAGCTAAGATTTCCTGACCGATACTCAATTAAGCATACGCTACCCATGTTCGGCGCCTTCCTAATCAGCTTAAGGCGATGTGTCACGGGTCTCCAAGCCGTAGTATTTTCGGTACAGTATCCGTTCATCGCGGCCGAGCGCCGCGAGGAGAAAGGTTGAATGGTTAAGGAGCGAAGCTTTGAGAATCCCCTTGCGCAAGTATCTGTCAGAGGAAGAATAGACCGGGACCGGGAGGATTGAAATGGCGCCCCTGCCCTGCCCCATTTTCCGAAATTTGCCAACCAGGTCCACATCTTCCATCAGGTAGTTGCGCCCGAAACCGCCTACCCTTTCAAAAACCTCCTTCCTGCAAAAAAGGCCCTGATCGCCGTAAGGAAGCTTAAACAAGGCAGTTCTTAGATTGGCCCATGCGGCGATCAGCCCAAGCGCCCGATTCGACGGCAAAAAGCGCAGCTTGAAGCAGCCGAGCGCTGCATGGTGATCCCGGCAGGCCCTGCGGATCAGATAGGGAAATTCCGGAGGGGGGACTGAATCATCGTGTAAGAAAAAAAGAATTGTTCCCCTGGAAAGAATCGCTCCGGCGTTTTGCTGCAAACCTCGTCCCTTCCTGGTGCTCACAACCGCGAGCGATGGCGATATCCGCTTCAGGGAGACTTTATCAAACGGGCCCCCCTGCACGACAACAATTTCGTCTCCCGGCCAGAGCGAACTTTGCAGGTAGAGCAGCAAAGGCGAGAGTTTATGCGCTTCGGCTAAGGTGGGAATGATTATCGACACGGAGCCGGCAAACAGGAAATCACTGCCCACTCGATCCAAATCCCGCTTGCAGTCGACATCGTGTCTTTCGGCAGCCAGGTGAATGCGAAACCCGATGGCTTCAAGCTCTCGTGCAGTTCTGGAAAAGACTTTGCCGGTTCCCCACGTGCTAAAATGCAAAGGAGCGCCAATCGGACGATCGGTCCCGATAAGATAGAAGCCGCCGTCAGCAGCCGGACCCAGCACAGCGACTTTTTTTCCAATATTCCGAAACGCCCCCTCTATGTCTGTCGCTTCGATGTCCGACAGATCAGTCCCGATGAGAACAGCCTTATTGGCGCCAGTTGCGAATGCGGCCCGAAGCGCGTTCGCCATTCGCGCACCGAGGTGTTTTCCTTGCTGGGGACAGAACTCCCAGGGACCGCGGAATTTGTTCCTCAATTTCTCAACAGGGTCCTGCGGCGTGTGGAAAAGAACTACTCGAGCTTCCGGCGCCCTGCGCTTGAAATCGCCGGCTACGCCCAATGTCCTCCTGATGAGCTTCTCATAAACTTCGGCGGCCCTTTCAGGTCCGACCTCCTCCGACAGCCGTCTCTTCACCTTGCCGGCGTCAGGATATCTCAAAAAGATCAAGAGCGCGTTGCGCGGCGATTTCATAAATTCCCGAGCCCTGTATCCAAGCCATTAGCTTCAATGCGACAATATTATAGCAGTGGTGATTCATTTCCGCCAAACGACAACCAGAGCGAAGGGCCAAATTACTTAATTGTCCTTTAATGCTTAACTTGCCATTCGGTATGACATATTATCATACCGGAGGTGAACAATGGCTTCAGCAAAGATAGCAATCACAATGGATAAGACTACACTGCATCGGCTTGATCGGCTGGTTAAAGATCGGGTGTTCCCCAATCGAAGCAAGGCCATTCAGGACGCAGTAGAGGAAAAACTGGAGAAACTCGAACAAACCCGCCTTGCAAGGGAGTGTGCACAGCTTGACCCCATCATGGAAAAAGCCATGGCCGAGGAGGGTATGGGGGAGGAGTTGGAACTGTGGCCGCCAAAATATTGAGGG
>JBEKTT010000037.1:0-49507 GCA_049515795.1 Syntrophobacteraceae bacterium | reverse complement strand
TTGGCAACGGATACCTTTAAAGGCCCTGACGAGACACAAGAACCTGGATTCCGGCTTAAACACTGCCGGAATGACGACCTGACTCCCGGAAATGTCAAACTCTGCGAGTCCGCCGGCAGAGCCGGAGGATTACCCTGTTATTTAGGGGCGTGCGGAAATATTTTCTTGACGTGCAGGTCTTTTCTCAGATAAGGGTACAGTGCTTCAATGCCGGTATTGCGTTTGTGGCCATAACAAAGGGTTGCCGCCTGTGACCGCTAAGAATCTGATCATAGCGGACGACATAACGATCCGCAAAAAAGTCTTCAGCTATGTCCGGGACCGGATCCTGAGTGGCGAGATTGCGCCGGGTGAACGGCTGGTCGAGACTAAAATCGCCTCCGAGATCGGCACCTCACGAACTCCCATAAGAGAAGCCTTCCATACCCTTGAACGTGAAGGTCTGATCGATTCCATCCCGAGGGTCGGCTATGTGGTGCGCCCGATCAGTGAAGAGGAGGTGGCAGAGATCTGCGCTATCCGCCTGGTCATAGAGGCGCTTGCGGTGCGATGGGCGCTGCAAAAGGCCTACAAGAAATTAATTAAAGAGCTCAAAAAAAATATGAACCGGGCCGAGCAATTGCTGGAGAAAAAGCAGTACAGCGATTTCGTGGAGGTGGATGCGGCCTTTCATGAAGTGATAGCCCGATGCAGCGGAAGCGACCGGCTTCTGGAACTGGCCCAGACTCTTCGAAGACACATGCTGCGATACCGTGCCAAAAGTATTTTTTCGGCAGACACTGTCGTGAAGGCAATAGTCGGCCACAAAGCCATTCTGGCCGCCATCGAAGATGGTAATGCCGACGCGGTCGAGCAAGCGATCAAAGTCCACCTCGACGAGTCGAAGGAAAGTTGTATCCGCTATGGTTCGAGTGAGCGCATTGAAGATGATTCCTCACTTCCTCAAGCTGAACTCTACCGTACCACGACGACCTGATTTGTGCTGGGTGATGAAAAAAGGTCTGCTGGTGGGAAAAGAACCTTAAAAAGACTGGTCATTTCGTCATTCCGGCGAAAGCCGGAATCCAGAGCTTTTTTGAACTATTTGATTTTTAAGGCAAAACACTGGACCCCGGCCCCCGGACTAGACACTTCCGGGGCAGGCTTCGCCGGGGTGACGGCTCCACGGGTTTCTTACTGTAAAGTGTGAATTTCAATCATTTTTCAGCACCCTGCTAGGGCATGTCCGTAAATAAGGTTTTATTTACGGACATGCCCTTAACCCCGCGTTATTCGCCAACCAGCCCTGGTTTCACTACCATTTTGACCTTTTTTGGAGGGAAAAGCTTGTTGAGCAACTCAACTGAAGGCGCCCTTGAAACGAGGCTGCCTCCGAAGTACGTGACAGCGCATCCGATGATTAGTATCCATTCCATGGTGCCCATACCAATCCGGGGTGGATTCGTTCCAAAAACCGCCCAACCGCCATAAAGCGCGGCAACAGTGCCGTAGATCACCGTGAGCATGGCGCCGAGCTTTGTGGCGCCTCTCCAGTAATAGGAAATGACGGTTACAAATACAAAGATTGATCCAAGGCCCATTGCAGCCAGTCCCATAAAGGACACGAGCAATTCAGGCGGCCGTTCGAGAGTCCAGTAGAAGGGGAGGAATAGAAAAAGGGCGATCAAAAAGTAGTTCAGCCCGATCAAGGACTGGTCGGATGTTTGGGGACGCCAGAGCTTTACGATGTCCCTGGATACGTTGGCGCTCATTATGAAGACCAGTGCCGCGAGCGTGCCAAGGGCGGCCCCAACCAGAGCCGTAAGATAGAGGCATAGCAATCCGGTACCGCCTATGCCCCAGGCGAGCATCGGCGCGGCAAGATCGGCGCCCCACTGCTTGTTTGCGAGAAGATTGGTGCCGAAGAGCATTCGAGCTATAAGACCGTTGCTTGAGCAGTCGAGCATGTTGGGGATCCCGACTACAACGAAAACAATACCAATGAGCAGTACAAAATCTTTGTTCGACAATTTTTTCATGCCGAGAAAACGGCTGACGTTATGTGGAAATCCGATAGCCATAGTTAAGAAGATGATAGGCGTTGCAAAAATACCGGTAAAGGTGGAGAAAAGCTGGCTTACACCGACCGTCGGCAGACTGCGGTCTATAAGCAACATGAGGCTGGGCTTTTGCGCCATGAGGGCATCGGATATCTTGCCGAACCCACCCGCATAAATGAGCGCCCATATGCTAAGGAGTGCGCCTACAAATCCGATGAAGGCTCCTTTTACCGCGATGAACCACTGGGTCCCGGTGTAGCCTCCAATGGCCAGGAAGATCCAGGCAATTGTTATACAGATGAGCAGACACCAGAAAGGTGGAAGCCCGGTAACCGCGTACCAGACCCCGCCCGCTGCCTTTAACTGGCCTACGGAATACATGAACAGGAAGAAGAGCATGCTGGCTGCAACCATCGTCTGGAGCCATTTTGATTCAAATCGCCGTCCGATCGTTTCGGTGACTGTGGTTGCCTCGAGTTTCTCTGCAAAGTCTCTTGTCTTGGTCGCAGCGAGCCAGATGGCGGGAATAATTCCGACCAGACCCCAAATGCCTCCAAACCACATGCCCGAGAAACCGATCTTGTACACCATCCCCGTGCTGCCGCAGAAGGCCCAACCGGACAAGTAGGCGCCGCAAAGGGCGAACCCGGTCACCCAGGGACCAAAGTCCCGTTTACCCACAAGGAATTCATCGTAGGATTTCCATCGTCTCTTTGCAATCAGTCCCAGAGTGACCGCAAGAATCAAAAGACAGGCGGTCCCGATCATGGATCCCACCACCATGCCGGTTGTCGGCTGGGGAATATTCAGGAATTGTCCGCTCATTCTTCCCTCCTCTTCCTCACGATCAGCCATGTTCCAATAATGGTCAACAGAAAATTGAAGGTCAAAACCAATCCCCAGCCAATCCACGCTGCAGTGGGATCAACAACTTGTTCCATAACACCTCCTTGTGCTTGATGACGGCGTTAAAGAAGGGGCGTATAGTAAGCGCTCTTCATGATGCTGTAGCGCAGGAGAAGGTCGCCGGTAAAGACGAAGATCAACCTGAGGAGAATACCAGGTGAATTGACGCCCCATCCCCACATGGCCAAAGTGATCAGCAGCGGCGCCGCAATACCGATCAGGATGACCCCTAAATAAAATAATTTGGAAAAACCGCCCCGGACCAGGTTTGATACAGAAAATTTCGCGGCTTCCGATGCATGAAAAGTACCCCACAAATAAAGGGCGATCATCCCGATGTAAGCCAGCAACAGCATTCGGCACCAGACTTCCATGCCCAGTACTTCCCCGCCGCTGACTCCCATCATGAACTGAATCACCTGGCTGCCCACCCAGATGCCGGAGACGATGGACAAGGGCAGCACCGTCGACTGATTCCATGAAGGGATCGCCTTCATCACATTCATGGTGGCAAACCCGTGCATGATGAGCAGGATACAGATGAACCCCATCAGCGTCTTCAAGACGGCGCCGTATTGGAACCCGAGCAGACACTGAAAAAAGCCCAGACCGGCAAAGGCGAGAATCACCCACATGCCCCTTGAGAGTTCCGAGGTCCTCACCTTCAAAAACATTCCAAAAACCCGCTGGGGGTTGCCCAGATAGGCCATGTGAATCAAGCCGCCCAGGGCAAGGGTGATTATATAGCCCACTACGTACCCCGGTCTAAAATTATAAAACAGGGATACAAAATAAGCGCCTGCGCCGATCTCGGAAAAGAAAAACGCGAGCCACAGAAACATTCCCTGGTCATCGATCCATTCGTGCTGCGGTGTTTTCTTGATCATCCACTCGTACGCAGGCGGATCCGTTTTGGGCGCGGTCAGGATTCTATCTAAAAGAGTCTGCATCTTCAACCTCCTGGACATGATGAAATCGGTTAATGTCGGCTAAGCCGCCGCCTGCCCTGTATCTTTATAAACTTTAACGGCCACGGACGTTTCCACATTTCCCGTAATTGGATCGTAGTGTTTCAAGGTTGACGGCAGGATCTTGCAGAAATTACTGCCCGAGCCCAAGGCAACAGGCCGCCCCTTGGCCCACAAGCCACCCTGGCCGGCAATGCCGACAACTTTGTGATGCTGGCCCTGCATGGTCTTCAGGATACCGGACTCTTTCGCGCCGTATCTGTTTTCAAGCCATATCTTATCGCCGTCCTTTAACCCCTTGCTCGCGGCAAGATCCGTATTCATGGTAATGGTGAATGTGTAGGGGCACAGCTCGCTGACCTCCTTCATCATGGGATTTTGAAAGGTGGTATTGTTCGTGTGAAGAACGTCCCGGTACGAAAACGCCACCAGGTCAAATTCCTCGTTGAGTTCGGGGTAGGAGGCCGGGGGATACCAACTGGGCAGAGGCACATGCTGGCTTGTGTCAAGCTCCATATTCGCATCCTTGCAGATTTTTTCGATGGCCATGCGGTCGTGGACCAAAAACTCCATGTAAACCGGGCTTCTGGACTTGGTTTCCCAACGCCAGTAAACGTCTTCGATGGGCTTATGCCAGGTGGCGTAGCCCTGCTTTTTGATTTTTTCCTTATCATTCCCGTACACCCAGGTAAGCACACGCTCGCCTATCTCTTTCCAGGTGAGTTTCTCGCCGGGTTTGATTCGCAGCTCGGGGTCCGTAATGCTGTAATAATCGCTGATGATTTGGTTGAGTTTGTCCAGCACGCCCACCCGGTGCGCAACTTCCATATAAACATCCCAGAAAAAGCGGCTCTCCCCGACGGGTTCTGCCACCGGCTGCTGCATGTGCACGTACCAGTCCTCATAGGATGGACTGCCGCTGAAAAAGAAGGCATCGATCTCACTGCTCCAGCAGTCCTTCTCGAGGTAGCTCACATCCGGCAGAATAATGTCGCCGAGTGCTTCATCGGTCTCGTTGACCCAAAGATCGTTGATCACGACGAAGCAGTCTTTGAAATTATCGAATGCGACCCGCCAGTCTGCATTGCTGATGAGAAAATTGCTGGCGAGGCCAAAGAGCATTTCCGGTTTTGCGGTCATTCCGAGCTTCTCCCAGAGCCAGTCTCTCTCTTTTAGATAGTGCACATGCGATAGTGTGGAATGCGGAAAAAAATCAATGCATCCCGAATTCTCGCACGGGACCTTGGGCGAATGCACCGGCCAGGGCACGTGGGACCAGAACACCGATGGAATAAGGACACCGTCCGGCCCGATCTTGGGCAACCGCTCATATTGGCCGCCCGGATATTTTCTACGTATGGAAGGCCATCCCATGGTGCCGCCTGGCACATCCTCCGCCCCGACCAGCTCGCTCAAAAGATCGATGGCCGACACCTGGTGAATGCCGTTGGAGTGGCCCTGGGCGCCGCGGAACGTCACGGAGGACACGGGCCTGTAGGGGAATGTTTTTCCCTCGATCGTGATGGTGCTACCGATCTGGGCGGTTTCCACCCACTCATGGGCGATGCGGCGCATGGTTGCGGCGGGCACCGTGCTGATCTTTTCAGCCCACTCGGGCGTAAACTGCTTCAAGTGCTTTTTCAAGGCGACAAAAGCCGGCGTAACGGTTTGGCCGTTGATTTCGTATTCGCCCTCGAGAGCAAAATCCTCGTCCGCAATATCCGGTGTATCGTATTCCTTGATTTTCTGAGCTTTTAGATCGTAAACCAGCGGCTTTCCGGATTCCTCATGACGATAGAATGTGCCGTCGGCCTTGATCAGATAGGGAAAGTTGGTCTTTGCCTTCAGGAACAGCTCGTCGTATTGCTTGATTTCATGCACGATAACACTAGCCATGGCCAGCCCTACGGCGGAGTCCGTTCCCGGCAGAATTGGAATCCATTCGGAGGCTTTTCCGCCGGCAAAGTTTCCCATGGGATCGAACACTATTTCCTTGATCCCTCTTCGAACGGCGTCAGCCCGAAGCCGTGCGTTAGTCATCGCCGAGTGTCCCGAGCCGGTCCCCTTGCTGGACCCCCATTTGAGCACAAGCTTCGTGTATCGCCAGTCGGGCGCGATGGACCAGGCACCGTGGATCAATCCGCCCAGCATGTGCGCGGCGTTGCCGCAATGAAGGCTGCCGCCGCCGATGATAAAATTGCCGTTATCTTTTACGCCGAATGCCTTCGCGAAAAAATAGGGATGTTGATGAGGCCCGACCGAGGCCTGAACGGTCTGGTTGCAAAACAGAATTTTGTTGGGATTGTCCGCCATGATTTTTTTCATGCGTTCGGCGATTTCCTCATAGGCTTCTTCCCAGGAAATTTCTTTCCACTTGGGGTCTACGCCGATCCCTTTTTCCGGGTTGGTCCTTCTCAGCGGCTTTTTAATCCGGTTCGGATCATAATAATACATGAGCCCGGCGGCGCCTTTGCCGCAGATGCCGGCGTTCGCACCGCCCATGGTGCTGTCCGAGATTCCTTCGATCTTAACGGGTAAACCGTTGATTCTTCGGACCTTGATGCCGCATCCGCAGTAGCATACGCTGCAAGCGGTGTTGACCCATACATCTTCCCATATTTCATCATTTTTAAAGGCCATGACGCATCCTTATCAAAGAGGTTCAGTCGACATAATATACGCAAGGGTCGGTGCCGAATTCAGGCCGCAGCTGTTTGCCGCTTTGTTCCTTGATCAGCCGCGAGACCTCGCCTCTCGGATCGTCCAGATCTCCGAATGTTCTGGCTGCGACGGGGCAAACTACGACGCAGGCCGGCGTTGCCTTTTCGTCCTTGCCTGGCGTCAACCCCTTTGCTAGACCCTCTGTGACCCTTTCAACGCAAAAATTGCACTTCATAACCGTGCCCTGCTTAAACGGATAGATCTTCTCTCCGAGCAGTTCGAACTGGGTTTTCCCCTGTCCAGGAAAGTACTCGGCATCCGCTTTTGCCTTGTCGTAATAAGTTCGCTGCTGGTAGGGGCAGCTTATCAGGCATGCGCGACAGCCCACGCATAGATCGTAGTCGATCATCACGATACCGTCATCGCGCTGAAAGGTGGCTCCCGTCGGGCACGCTTCGACACAGGCCGCATCCTTGCAATGATTGCATAAAATCGGGTAGATCAGCTTTTTGCTGGTGGGATACTTCCCCTTTTCCGAAATCAATACACGGTTCCAAAACACTTTCGGCGGCAGGAAATGCTCCTGCTTGCACGAAACCGTGCAACTCCAACAAGCGATGCATCTTTTGACATCAATGACCATTCCCCATCGTGGCATATCGTCTCTTTCATTTTTCCTCCCCACCCGAAGTAACGGGCCATCCGCTATTGGATACCGCGTCGCGGGCAGAGGCCAAAAGGGGTAGTGAGTTGCCGCTTAACTCGACGTTGTCGGATTTGGCGGCAACCCGGTTGAATCTTTTGCTCCAATGTCAGACTACGGAATCCTCAGAACAGGCGAATATGAAGACGGGCGAATATGAAGACAAGCGAATATGAAGACGAGCAGGAGATCTGACAATGTCGAGTTAATCTTTTTTACCGCCCATAAAAGCGGCGCTGGACATCACCGACTACTTTGGTTGACATCAGAATTCGATGATCTTTGCTTCATCGTATCCCCGTTTAACACACTTTACGTTGGCATCCAATTTTTTCCCCTGGAAATAATCGGCCAACGCGACAATGATCGGATCGATCCCGATAATACCGGTGGCTGCAGCAAAAGCGCCCAAAATGCAACTGTTCGGCATGTCCATGCCGATTTCTTCCAGAGAAATTCCCATTGCATTGATGTAGCAAGCTTTCTTTAAATTCTTTGTTTTCCGCTCTTTAATCACCTCCCTGGAGTTCATTACCAACACACCATCACGGTTCAGCCCATTCCATACAGCCTGTGAGTCTTTTTGCGAAGGATCCAGGACTACCAGAACATCCGGGGTGTATATCTGGGTTTTGAGCCGTATGGGTTCATCTCCAAAGCGACCGAATGCTGTGATGGGAGCCCCCCGCCGTTCAAACCCGAACATGGGAAAACTTGCGCCATATCGGCCGGTGCCGACAAAAGCGGCCGCCAGGATTCGGGATGCCGTCACTGCACCCTGCCCTCCCCGCCCATGAAATCGTACTTCCAACATTGAGGCCTCCTTGCAATTTACAGCGCACACTCTTTTCCAAGGCCGGTTATATGCGACAGAAGAGCGTAGCTGTAGTCGACATCCCTTTGCAGCATATCCAGATCTTTTTCGGAAAAATGAGCGAATTTTGCTGTCATCTTTATATAATCCGCCAGCGGTTTGGGCTTTTTGACTTCATGCGTCAGGCAAAAATTACCTTTATAGGCTTCCCATAGAGGGAAGTAATTAGTCTTCACCGCCATACGGCAAAGTTCAATGGACATGTCCGAGGCCACGCCCCAACCCGTTGGGCATGGACAAAAGACGTGAAGGTAACAAAATCCCTCGTTTTTTAACTCCCTGGCCTTTAAAAGCTTTTTAGCGAGATCTTCCAAATGGCTCATGGTCGCCGTAGCTGCATAAGGAATCTTATGCATTGCCATGAGCAAGGCCATGTTTTTGCTTCTATTGAGTTTGCCCGAAGCCGCTTTTCCCACCGGCGTGGTGCTGGTTTTGGCGCCATAGGGGGTCGTGCTGCTTTTTTGAATACCGGTATTCATATACCCTTCGTTGTCATAGCAGATATAGATGAACTTCTCGTTTCGCTCCGCAGCGCCCGAAAGGTTGCCAAACCCGATGTCGGCAGCGGTCCCGTCGCCATTGAAACAAACAACGGTGTTTTCTATTCCGGCCCGGTTGTAATACCGGACCAGCCCCGTGGCATTTGCGGCCGCTCCTGTCATCAATGTGCCGTAATACGCGAGTTTGTGCCAGGAGCCGATATTCTGCCCGAGCAGTACCGGTGCGCTGCATGACGGTGTGCCGGTAATGACGATATCGTTTCCCAGAACTTGGGGAATAAATCTTAACAGCAATTCCAACGGACAGCCCGCGCAAAACGCAACCCCTTTGGCAAAGGGATCTTCATGCTTCTTGTAGTCAAAGACTTTCGGCAATTTCTTTGCTTTTGCCATGAACGTTTCCTCCTCACCCTGCGCCCTCACAAAAGATCGGGCGCGAACTGGGCACTCACAAAACATCGTGCCCGGACTTGAAGCATTTAACCATGTCAGAGACGTCAAGCCCGGACCTGAGCGCAGTGAGGGTCCACCGTTTAACATCGGTCGCAAGTGTTAGCGCGAGCCTGAACGAAGTGAGGGTTCGCAGCAAACCCAGGTCACCTGATTGCAGGGTGTGCCGTTTGAAGCGGCCAGACATGCATCGATTATCTTTTCAATATGCGCGGTGGTAATGTCCATATTCGCCAGGCCGTCGATGAAACTGAGCATCCGTCCGCCGCCCAATTCCGAAGAGAGGCTTCTGATCTCTGTGTACAGGGGGCCGCCCTTGAATCCGAAACAAAGACTTCGATCAATGACCCCGATGACTTTTTTCCCTTTCAGCGTTTCAATCAATCTTTCCTCGGGAAAAGGCCGATACATTCTAAGCCTCACAAGGCCGACCTTTATCCCCTCTTCCCGTTTTTGATCGATCACCGTTTTGACCGTGCCGCACATGCTTCCGGAACCGACCAGAACGATATCGGCGTCATCGCTGCGATAGGTTTCCACCTGCCCGTCATAGGCGCGCCCGAATCGGCGATTAAAGTCCATATTAATCTGATCGAACTTTTGTTTGGCCCGCTGCAGAGCCATGCAATGCTTGTATCGAAGCTCGAGATACCCCTCGAGTATGCCGTGCGTAACGATTCCCAGGGGTTTTCCGGGAATCAGCCGAGGCCGCTGCGGCTGTCCCTTTAGTACGGAAAGATACCCATCCACATCCCTGTCCGTCGGAATTTCGACACGTTCGGCCATGTAGGACAGATAAAACCCGTCGTAATGAACCATTACGGGAAGTTGAATATCGTGGTCCTCAGCCAGGCGATAGGCCATGATGATCATGTCGAGGATTTCCTGGCTGTCCTCGGCGATGAGAAATATCCACCCGCAATCCCGGGTGCAGATCATATCCTGTTGCCCGGAAGATACCGCCATGATTCCGGGAGGTTCTCGGTTGACATTGGCCATGACCACCGGGGACCTGTTGCTTGCGGCAACCAATATAGCATCATACATAAAAACAAGCCCCCAGGAGGAGGTTGCGGTAAATACCCGCCCACCAGCGGCAGAAGCCGCCGAAACGGCGTTCATGGCCGAATTTTCGCCCTCCACCGTAATCATCTCGGCATCCAGGATGCCTTCTGCGTGGAATTCGGCCAGCCTTTCGATGACCTCCGTCTGGGGGGTGATTGGGTAGGCGGCAACCACATCGGGACGGCAAAGTGCCGCGCCGATGGCAGCAGCGGCATTGCCCGTGATAACTCTCACCTGTGCACTGTCAGTTGGGTTGATGCTCATTTAAACGTTTCCTCTGATTCCATGGTGATGGCGTTTTTGGGGCATTCCCTGGCGCAAATGCCGCATCCTTTGCAAAAATCCAAATTGGGTGCAAAATACGCCTTCACGTCGATCATGCATTGGACCGGACAATACAGTGCACAATTGCCGCAATAGATGCATTGCTCCTCATCGATAACCGGTCTTTGCGTCCGCCAACTTCCCGTGTCCATACAAAGAAGCAGCCTCTCGACATTGGACCATGGCCCTTCGGATTCAAAATACATGGTTTTTGACATAGAAGCCCTTTCCTCCACGCCGACCGAGATAGTCACAAAGATGGCTGCTCCGAGCCATTGCTGGTGATGTTCTTTTTTTTTATGATTTCAGGGCGTTCAATGGGGATATGAGGTACTTCGCCGCGAAGAGGTCAATTGCACCCTGATAAAGGCTGCCTTGGGCCTGTTCTCCGTTTGCCCTTTGGTCGGGTAAACAAACGAGCGTTCTTCGTGACCTTGCGTACGTGACTGTAATTATCGACTAAGGGACATCCTTCGATCGGCGCGCTGCGAGGTATGCACGCAAGCCACACCGGCCCTAAACCGGGCAAAAGGTAGTATACTGTACCCCTGTAAAGATGCCGATGTCAATAGATAAATAGCGATATAAAATAATGAGAATTGAGCGCAATCAGAAGTGACTGGCCCTCGAGCTGCCTGGTTTCTTTCCGGGGCATTATAATCCCCTCGAATCTTTGTTAAAAGACTTGAATCGAAACGACTGGATCTGAACCAGCGGTCGTTCTTTAGCAGAGACTGTCCGGACACATCGTGGAACACAAGTGGAATACTTTGACATGAAGGGACATCCGACTACATCCAATACCCCTTCTGGTTATCAATGAATTGCGATTAATCTCCAGTAATTCTGAGGGCTCTGGAAGCCTGCTCCGGCCCCTTGGGAGACGATCACATAAAATGGGCCCGTTCCGACCGAAGTCGTCGCCTGACCGATGTTGGTGCCACTGGCACTCACGGATGCCGTGGCTTTGCCGGAGGCGTCAACTGTGACCGTGATGGTGTACCATACTTTGGCTTGGGGTGCCGTATCAGTGAACTTGCTCACCTGGTTCCAATATGTGCCAGGCCCGCTGGGACTTTGCAACCAGAAGCCAATCCATTTCTGCATGTACCCCTGACCACCAATAATGCCGACTCCGGACCCTCCTTTCTGGCTGGAGATCGTGAGCGCCAATCCAGGTCTGGCAGAAGTGGACATGCCTACGGCCTCCACGGTGAAAGGCGGCGTGAAAAACTGGACGCTCTGTATGCCGCCCGTAACATATGTTCCGTTAACACCGCTCATCCCCAAGCCTAATGCGGGAGAAAAGGTCAGGTTCGGCGTGACCATGGCAGCGGGCGGTGAGTCAAAGTTCGGGAGAGCTGCTGAGGCGACGGGGCCGTTTACGGTCCAGAGCTTAGTATTCAGACTCGTGTCATGCGTGAAGTCAAAAGTATGGGGCTGGGCAGTAGATGTTGGGGCCGACGGCGAACTCCCGTTTAAGATCACCCTTTTCTCGAGATCAGAGCCGGCATCCGCAGTTTTTGTACCGTTGCCGGTCTGCATTTGCCCACGCGTAAGCAAACGAGCGTTTATGCTAAGGACGAGAAACAAAACAGCTGTCAACACGGCGAAGCATAGTATACGATGGTTAAAAATCCACTTCATAGGCGGTAGCGTGCTGAGCCACTCGAGAAGGCGATGCTGCACCGCGAGCAAGAAGAGCACCCCTAGAAAATACACCACAAGAAGCACCACACCAAGGGAGGAGGGGGCTTTAATGGTGGCCCAAATTTCACTGGGTGATAGGAAAAGTTCCATGTCCAAAGCCACCGCTTTGAAAAATTAGATGTCTGAATGTCTTGGGGAAATAGAATAAGAGCTGGTTTGTTCATTGTCCATGAAAAGCTTCATTCTTGCCCCGCTTCGAAATGGCCAACCACCAAAATTTTCCCCAAAAATTTTGACAGGGGGAGAGCTTTTCCAAGGAGTCCAAACAAAATCGTTGACGGTCAGACTCGGTGCTGCACCCTAAGGGAACTTTATCCGGGATACTCACCCAGGATACTCACCCTGGAACACCAATCGGACGGTGATCCTTCCTCCCGATGGTTCCTTTTGGCGAGGAGTTGTAAGGGATGTCAGTTTACCCTTTCCCAAGAACCATTCTGCTCTTCCCATGTCACTGGGCAGGCTGGCCGTGCCCGCCTTGTCCGGAATCCGAAACGTGGTCCCCCAAGAGAATCCGGTGCTTGACTCCTAATCGCGTATCTGTGCTTCCGAGACAAGGGAGATTTCTATTTCTGCGTAACATGGAGGAGTCCAGAATTGGGGATGCTGTCCACGTATGGGAACACCTAGTTACGGAATCGAGGCAGATTGAGCGGAACCCAGGAGGGCTTGAAGTGGAGGAGGTGGAAACCGGAATGGGTGGCTGTCGGGCTTAGATCACTGACGATGGTCTCGCGACTGATGGAAGCATAAGTTTTGGCAGGAGGGATCGAGGGGTCGGGCCAGGTAGTCTGGCACTTAGTTCATCTGATTCTTATCGCTTTATTTGGTCCAAATTCCGGGGTGCGGTCACTTTGTAGGTCTAAACATAAAGGTGGCACTGACTGAAGGTGGTTGCTCTTTTTTTGATTGTGCGTCTTTCCCTTAGCTCCCGGAAAGGGCCATACAGAATGCACTGTTTCTTAATATTCTTGGTTCTGCTTTTGAGGTATATCTGCGGAAGATATTTTAACTTTCATTTTACTCCATTAACAAAATGAAATTGAAAGCGGAGAGTTGAAACGATGGGTGAATTTACGGGAAAACCCCTTATAGGTGAATGGTGGGAACCAAATCAACCCACCAAGATTTTCAAAGGCCAACTCTATCTTGCAGAAGACAATCATGGCACTTTGACCCTTATGGGTACTTCAAAGGTGCTTTCAGGCCTCTGGCCGTCGTGGAGGGAGAAAAGAACGATTTTCGGAAAACTCAAGAATCAATATCCGTATAACGTCACGCTTTTCAATGCTGGCCTAATGCGTGGTCCTGGTCAATCTTCAGATGAAAATTATGAAACAGAAGCCGTGTTCTTCACGAATGAAATTCTAATAGGTATGCATGTTGCCTCTAAAGAAGAATCTATCGTGCATGGTGCACGGATCGGCATAACAGGACTCGACGAATGGTACGACAAAACTGGATTTTCTGGCACTGTCGCCCTTGGTCCTATTCCCTTCGGTGTTGAAAGCGTAAACTTAATGTATAAAGCTATTAAGAGCCCTTTCTACAAAGTTGGACCAACGAGCACATTGCGGTTTTGCTCTCGTTATTCTGGACCGCTATTCTTTGAGAACACAAACACTAAAAAGTTCAAGATGGAAGAGAAAACTTTCATTGAACTCAATTTTAAAGGGGCTATATCTATTAATGACCTCACTCGTGAGGCCACAATCTGGCAGCGTTTTTTAACGTTTGGACTTCAACAAGCAACTTACCCAAATGACATAATGCTCTCTATCGGCACGGAACCAGATACATTCAATGTCGGTTTGCTGACTCCTGGATGGAGTAATACCCGTTTCGACACAAAGCACCATGGAGAACCAGCAGTCCTTTTCACTTTTTCCAAATTAGGGCTGAAGGTCGGTAAATATTTACGAGCATGGCGTGAGAAAAATGATTTAATTGAGACTGTAATCACCCTCTTCATGGCGTCCTATTATCTTCGGGCATTTACTCATGTGAATCTTCTGATGTATCTCCAGGCTCTTGAAGTATTGCATAGCATTCTTTTTAACGGGAGTCGCTTTCCTGATAAAGGTACAAAGAGAATAACGCTCAGACTGCTCAGAGAAGCTATCCCAGCAAACATCCCCAAATCGTTGCAGAAGGAAATTCATCAGCAAATTGGCTTGATAGGTAGCGTACCACTGGTTGATCGTCTGAAACATCTTTACAATCTTTATCCGCGCTCGATACGACCGCTTTTTCCTGCTTATGAGGACGATATGAGGTTGCTAAAGGAAGCACGTAATTTTCTTACGCACTACGGGGACAGAAAAAAATTAACGAAGGATTTCCTTTCGTCTCGTCAATTGACGGTTCTTACTGAGAAGACAAAGTTGTTCTTAGAGATTTGTATTCTAGGGGCCATTGGTATGAATGATGGTGAAATCAGTGAGTTCATTAGCGGTTGTGAACCTTACTGGGGATGGCAGCAAGAGACGCATCATTGAGTTCCAACGTCGCTAACGGTTGCTCGCGACTGACTGACGCATGCGAGAAGGCCGGAATACCCTATGGCCTATTTGTGAAAAACGGTTTCATTTTCCACGACCTTCGGCACTGCTTCAAGATCTATATGCCAAGGCCGGAGTACCTGAATCGGTCATTATGGAAATTACCGGCCATTCAACCAGGGAGATGTTCGACAGGTACAACACGATTGACCATGACGACAGGCGGCAAGCCGTTGACCAGATGAGTTACTTTCTGAAAACTTTCGAAAACAAACCCTCAGATACTAAGGAAAAAGGATGAATCGGCCAACTTTCCACATTCAACTGAAACACGTCATGATTCTTCTGGCGGTAATCTGTATTTTGGTCTCCTTCATGGCGGGCTTCAAGGAGTTCACCTCAGTAATGTGCTTCGGAGGCGTGGTCAGCTTCGTTCTAATGGTGTTTGCGAACCTTGACAAGTTTGCCGAATTCAAGGCAGGAATGTCTGGGATCGAGGCCAAAACACGAGAGATTGAGAAAATGGTATCTGAAGGCAAAGACATTTTCGAAGAATTGCACCTCTTGGCCAAAACCATCGGGACTGCAACGTTGTCTCTCATGACTTGGAGCAGAAGGATGAGCGGTTTACCAGCGGGTCAGGCGGCATCCCTCATAGACCAAACTTTGAGTGTATTCGCAAAACTCGGCATCAAAGATAAGGATGTAGAAGCGACAGTCTGCCAATGGCGAAAATTCATGGAAGAGGACCACGCCTCCTACTTGTGGACAGCGCAAGGGTTGGCCCGTAATATGGAATTCCCTGCAAAATACGAGCAAGAGATGAAAGAACTAGAAATTCGATGTAGTGGAAACCATCCTCCCGAACCTAATGAGTTGGAGAACTTCTTCACCAAATGCGGGCTACTTACTCCGAATGTGAAGGAATGGATAGAGGATTACAGACATCTTAAGACAAAGGGAACCCTCCGTCGGCCGAAAATCTGGATGAAGGAGGGGGGGCTGCTTTCCGATTCAGAATTCTTCAGTAAGATCGTTCAGGAGTAGCCTAGATGAACACCTTTTTGCGAAGTGTTGACCAAGCCGTTAACCAAGAGCCTAAAAACCAATGAAAAAAGGACCCGACCTCGCAGCCGAATCCCCAATCATTTCGCTTGCATGCCGAAGCGGGGACTCGAACCCCGACAGCCGTACGGCCACTAGACCCTGAACCTAGCGCGTCTACCAGTTCCGCCACTTCGGCAAATTACTTGAAATAACAACGACAATATCGTATTATAAAAGTCTTTGCCTGTCAAGGCGTTCCAAATACTTTCCGGAGGGTGTCTCAGCAGCATGCAGGTGTTTCACGGAATCCAGACCGTCCAGCGCAAACTCAAAAACCCGGCAATCACGATCGGCAACTTCGATGGGGTTCACAAGGGACACCAGGCGCTCTTTCAAAGAGTAAAGCAATTGGCAGAAGAGCTCAACGGCGAATCGGTTGTGGTTACATTCGACCCGCATCCCCTCGAAGTGCTTTTCCCCAAAAAGGCCCCTTCATTCATTACCTCTCACCGGCACAAACTCGATCTGATCGCAAGCTGCGGGATCGACGCCACGATAATCATCCCCTTCGATCATGAGTTCTCGCGGATGTCTGCCCGCGAATTTGTGGAGGCCGTTCTCGTTGAAAAGATCGGCGCCCGGGCGATTGTTGTCGGCCATGATTACCGTTTTGGGCACAGCCGCGAGGGCGATATCGCCTTTCTCAAAAAGTTGGGGGAGCAATACGGCTTTAAGGTCCAAATCGTCACCGGACTCAGGGTGAATGATACCGTCGTGAGCAGCACGGCCATCCGGCAGATGATTGTAAGCGGGAATATCAAGGAAGCCAACAGACTGCTGGGAAGGTTCTTCGAGGTAAGCGGCACCGTAATTCCCGGCCGAAAGAGAGGAGTCAGCCTCGGCTTTCCGACCGCCAATATCCGAATGCCTGCGATTACGTCGCCCCGAACAGGCGTCTATGTGGTCCAGGCCGAAGTGGACGGCAAAACATACGGAGGCGCGGCCAATCTGGGATACAATCCAACCTTCGGAGATACCGACCTGTCCCTCGAGGCGCATCTTTTTGACTTCGACCAGGATATCTACGGAAAGCCCATCACCGTCAGGTTTATAGACCGGCTTCGCAATGAGCTGCGCTTTTCCAGCCCTGCTGAACTCGCCGCGCAGATAAGAAAGGACGTGGACACCGCGAAGAAGATTCTGGCCGGCCAAGCAAGCAGATAAAAGCGTTCACCACAGAGACATAGAGGACAGAGGTGCAAACAAACAGATAAATGACCTCATCCACAGATTGCGCAGATAACGCAGATAAAACAGTGAGTTACACGAACATTTTGACAAAATTTCAAGAAACCCGATTTTGTAAATCCTGTAAATCCTGAGCCTCTTGCAGAACTCAAGAAAACCGCCGCCTCGGTGACATCCGCGGTTCAGTGGACCTTGGAAAAACCTGGATTCCGGCCTGCGCCGGAATGACGATGAAGGACTTTTGCAAGAGGGTCTCCTGTCAAAGCTTTTCTTTCCTTGACCGGACTATGCCCCGCCTCTGTGGTGGAATTCGTATCCCTGCGCCTGGTCAACTGGTACGGGCTGCTAACCCCAAAACCCGGTCTGTGCCGTTCGGTCCATTCAACAATTCACCCGCTCGCCAATTTGCGCGCTCTGCGGGACGGCCCTCTCCCTGAAACCGGCGACACGATCCTGCATGGCCAGAATAAGCGCTTCCAGGGTGCGCGGATTTATGGCTGAAATGCCTATTCCCTCGTGTTTTCTCACTTTGCGCTCGACAAAGCCGGCAGGCGCCAGGTCAATTTTATTGAAAACCTTTATGGTCGGCTTTGTGTGCAGTTCCAGCTTACTCAAGGTCCTTTCCACCGCGACCATCTGCTCTTCAAACTGCTCGTTGCTTATATCGATTACATGAAGCAGCAGGTCGGCGTCCAGCAATTCCTCCAAGGTGGCCGAAAAAGCTTCCATCAGGTCTTTTGGCAAATCCCTTATGAATCCGACCGTGTCGGTTATTATGACCTCGAAGTCTCTTGGGAACCGAAGCCTGCGGCTGATCGGGTCCAGAGTGGCAAACAGCTTGTCTCCGACCATAACCGAGCTGTGGGTCAAAGAATTGAGCAGGGTGGATTTGCCTGCGTTAGTGTATCCCACAATTGAAATAGTGGGCATTTCTTTCCTGGTCCTCTTTGTCCGCCTTAGATTTCTCCTCTTTCGGAGACTGCGCAGGTCATCTTCCAGTTGGGCTATGCGGTTCTTGGTACGCCGCCGGTTGATTTCCAGGGTTGTCTCTCCCGGCCCCCTGGTCCCAATGCCTCCGGTCAGCCTGGACAGGGCGTCATCTTTTACCCCCAGTCTTGGGAGCAGGTACTTCAGTTGCGCCATCTCGACCTGAATCTTGCCTTCCCTGCTCTGCGCCCGTTGAGCAAAGATATCCAGGATGAGCTGGGTCCTGTCCACTACCCTCAACTCAGTCGTATCGGTTATCGCGCGCACCTGCGAGGGATTAAGTTCCTGGTCGAATATGAGTAAATCCACCCCGCACTGAAGCGCTCTCAAGACAATTTCGCTCAACTTACCCTTGCCGATGAGGTACTTCGGATTTTTTTCGCGCTGTCTCTGCATAACGGTGTCGGCAGCGATAATTCCTCCCGTGCGGGCGAGTTCGACCAGTTCATCCATTGACCTTCTGGCGCTTTGCCTGTCGGAATCGGTTACGCTTACCAGAATAGCCCGGTCTTCTCCGTGAGCGGCAGCGGGAATGGCCAGCCGATTGCGTTCGAGTTCGTCTTCGATAGAATGGACAAGGGCCTGAAAATCGAGGTCAGGGTCATAGCATGGCATAGGCGCCAGCACCTCCCAGCCTCTTAAACCATCTTGGGTCCCGGGGAGTATGTGTGCAACTTCGAGCTGAGTGGCCCCGCCGTGCCGGTCCACATAAACCGCCGCAACACAGTCGAGCCTAAGAAACACCAGGTCCATAAGGTCGTCCTGCGAAAGCGGTTCCGAGTTCAAATGAGTATGCACCAGGCGAAGCCCGCGAAGACGCCACCTCCCACCGCGGCTCTTGGGAAGGTCAGGTATGTAGAGAGCGCGGGGGCCTCCAACGAGCACCGTTTCGACGCCGCCGTCGCGGCCTATGAGCAATCCTATCTGACGTCCGGATTCAAACGAGATGTGTGCCAGGTCACGGGAAAGTTCGGGTGAAATCACCTGGTATGCGGGAACTTTTCGCCGGCCCAGGCCCTCCATGCGCCGGCGAACACCGGGCTTAAGCCCGGTTACACTTAATCCAATAATTCTCGTATGATTACTCCTTATTAAATCACCCGCTGATCGATAAGCCGCAACGCCTTTCCTTCGCTTTTCGGCAGGCTGTTGGGCTCGACCAGTTCCACCTTCGGGGTAACAATCAATTCGCTCTTCAAATCGTGGGCTATTTTTTTTCGAACGCGCTCCAACTCGCGCATGTCCTCAACGAATACCGATTCGGTCACCTCGACCCGAACGACCATAGCATCCACGTTATTCTCACGCTTGAGGACGATCACGTAATTATTGCCCACCTCAGGGATGTTCATTAAGACCTGCTCAACCTGCATGGGGAAAACATTTACTCCCTTTATGATAAACATATCGTCCGTGCGGCCCTGAATGCGGTCGATCCGTTTGTGAACACGGCCGCAGCCGCATGCGCCCGGCAATATCCGCGTGAGGTCCCTGGTCCTGTATCGCAATATGGGCATAGCCTCCCGTTTAAGAGTGGTCATTACGAGCTCGCCGTATTGTCCATCGGGTAGGGGCTCCAGCGTATCCGGATCGATAATTTCTACAAGGTATGCATCCTCCCAGACATGCAGCCCGTTTTGGTAAGGACACTCGAAGGCGACCCCGGGCCCGTTCATCTCCGAGAGACCATAACTATTATAAACTTTTATGCCATAAAAGTCCTCAAGCCGCCTGGCGACCTCCTGGGAATAAGGTTCGGCTCCGACGAAGGCAATCCTGAGCGAAAGCTCGTTTTGCGGATCGACCTTCATTTCTTTTACAACCCCCATGAGAAGGAGCAAAAAACTGGGGATGACATGGATGACGTTGGTCGAAAAATCGCGCATTATTTGAATCTGGCGTTTGCTGTTGCCTGCACCTGAGGGAATAGTAAGCATGCCGAGGCGCTCAGCCCCGTACTGAAAACCTAAGCCGCCTGTAAAAAGGCCGTACCCGCTCAGGTTCTGAAAAGTATCCTCGGGGCGGGCTCCCGCCATGTACATGCAGCGGGCCATCAAATCAGCCCAGAGTTCGAGGTCCGCTTTCGTGTAAAAAACGGCTACGGCCTGGCCGGTTGTCCCTGAAGAGACATGCATCCTGAGGAGCCGCTCCTTCGGCTCGCACAAAAGCCCGTAAGGGTAGCTCTCTCGCAGGTCGTGCTTCACCGTAAAAGGAATGCGGCCAACGTCGTCAAGGCTGGACACCGACCCCGGATCGAAACCGGTCTTTTTGAACTTTTCGCCGTAGAACCGGGAGCGGCCTACACGCGCCAGACTCGATTTCAGCAGGCTGGTCTGAAGTTTTTCGATGCCGGCCCTCGTTAGAGTTTCAGCGGATTTATCCCAGTATTCGGTTTTTTCTGTCATGTTGTCGGTTTGAACCCTCTTCAAGCCTCGGATTAAATTGATCTTCAAGCTGGCTCATGCACTGATGGCCAGGTTTTCGAAACGCGTATATGTGCTTATGTACGCCAGTTTAACAGTTTCACCCGAAGGGCCGTTTCTCTGCTTTCCGATTATGATTTCCGCAACCCCCGGTTCTTTGGAGCCATGCTTGGCGTAAACTTCATCACGATAGATGAAAGCGATTACGTCCGCATCCTGCTCTATGGCTCCGCTTTCACGTAGGTCGCTCAGAAGGGGCCTTTTGTCAGCACGCTCCTCAACTTTTCGGTTCAACTGAGCGATGGCGATCACAGGGATATCCAATTCTTTTGCCAACCCTTTGAGCGAGCGGGATATCTCTGATATTTCCTGCTCTCTGCGTTCCGCCGTCTCCCGGCCTCTCATAAGCTGCAGGTAGTCGACGACTACAAGCCCAAGCCCCTGGTCTGCCATGATTCTGCGTGCCTTAGCCCTCAATTCCAGGGGAGAAATTCCAGGGGTGTCGTCTATATATATCGGCACATCCATAAAAAGCCCGGCAGCCTGGAGGAGCTTGCCGCATTCCTGCCTGCTGAGGAAGCCCGAACGGATCTTGTGGGAATCCACCATGGCCTCCGAGCACAAAAGCCGCATCGCAAGCTGCTCCTTGCTCATCTCCAGTGAAAAGAAGCCCACCGGAATCCCGCTCTTCATCGCAGCATTTCTGGCGATGCATAAACCAAGGGCGGTTTTTCCCATGCTCGGCCTGGCGGCGATTATGATAAGATCGGATTTTTGAAACCCTGCGGTCAGCTTATCAAGGTCCTTGTAGCCGCTCGGAACGCCCGTCACGGTCTCCCGATATTCCTGGTAGCGTTCGATCGTCTCTATGTTCTTTTTGATGACTTCCTTTAATGGAAAATATGAATTGCGAATTTTGCGTTCCGCGATCCTGAAAATGGCGGCTTCGGCGCTGTCCAGGACTTCTTCGGAGCTTTTCCCACCTCCATAGGCAAACGATATGATTTCGTTTGCAGACTGGATAAGCCGGCGCATAACGGCTTTTTCGTTGATGATCTTTGCATACGCGGCAACATTGGACGAGGTGGGCATCGCATCCGTAAGGGCAGCGATATACGATGCCCCGCCAACGCTTTCCAGCAGCTTGCGCTCCTCGAGCAGATTCGTAACGGTCAGGATGTCAACCGGTTCGTTCCGTTCGAAAAGGTCCTGAATCGCCGTGAAGATTATACGGTGGGATTCTTTGTAGAACTCGTCGCCCTTCAAGACCTCGAGGGCTGATGGCAGGCCGAAGCTGTCCACCATGATTCCGCCCAGCAGCGATTGTTCAGCCTCGATCTGCTGAGGTGGAATTTTGCGGAGTTCCGCTGATAGGTCCTCCATAAATTACTCTTCTTTTTCAATCACCACGCGAACAGTGGCGCTAACCTGGGCACCAACCCGGACAACAACGCTAAATTCTCCGAGTTGTTTGATTGGATGTTCGATAACGATATCCTTCCTCTGAGTCTCAAACCCTCGCTGCTCGAGCGCCTTGCCAATGTCCCCCGCATTCACCGAACCATAGAGTTTATTTTCTTCGGAAACTTTGCGGCGCATGGTAATGGTGATCGAGTTGAGCTTCTCGGCATAAGAGAGCATCTCCTGGCGCAGTTTTTCACGTTTTTGCGCAAGAAGGCGTTTTTTATGTTCCAATTCTCGCACATTCTTGCCGGTGGCTTCCATCGCCAGTCCTTTGGGAAGAAGAAAATTACGGGCATACCCCGGCGCCACATTCACCATGTCACCAATTTGCCCTATGGATTCCACAGTTTCGGTTAATATCACTTTCATTCTGAGACTCCTCGTATGACAGACTTGTTAACAACGCTAAAGGATCATGTGGTGAAATGCTCTCGCCGGCATCCCTTAGCGATAATCTGGTCTTAATCTGGTCTTAATCTGGTCATTCCTCTTACCGCCTTTAGGCGGAAGATCAATTTACCGCCTTTAGGCGGAAGGTAATTCGCGTAGCGCGGCAGGCACCCCCTGGATTGTCTGCCGGCGCGCGTTGGGCGTTCGCGGGGTTGCCTGGTGAGATGAGCCGGCAGGCTCATCCAGAATACATCATAATCGAGTATGGAAGCAAGTCGATTGCCCGGCCTCTTGAGTATGGCCTCAGGCCGGTTTTTTCCCCAGCTTTCGAAAATCGAACCAGACGTCAAAAAGCCCTAAGACTGCAGTGACCATCGATGCGAACTGCTGCAGAAGCAACACCGCATAGACGAAGCCCCTCACGTAAACGGGCAATTTCCACCTTTCAAGATAGAAGGCCACGATTGCAACACCCTGAAGAAAATAGATAGTCCCCGTAACGATAAGTAAATTTATCGCTGCCAGTTTCAAATCGCCTGTAGGCAAAAGTAAGATAAGGCCGCCTGCAATGACGAACCAGACGATAAATTCCGGGGCTTTCCAGAGGGTCAATTTCTCACTGACGCAAGACTCAATGGCGGCAGCCCGGCAATACCTGCGCGAAACGAGCAAATTGAGCCAGGAGATTGCGATAGTGCAGGCCATAAGCACCCCTGGCATTATTCTCACTATCAGCGGAACGGTCTCAAGGAGTTTGCTCTCCAGCTCTTGGGTCTCCGGTGAAGAACTCCCGAACTGTTTCAGGGTAGCCGATATTGCGCCTCGAAGGTCCTGCTCGATCAGTCGAACCATCTCGCCCTTTGTCTCGGTGAATGCCAGGATCACAAACAGCCCGGCAACCCCGATTACGAACAGACTCGAAAGCCCGACTATCTTCTCGGTGGACCATTGGCGTCTGAAACCGTATCCCATGAAAGTGCCCATGCCTATCAGGGCCAGCAGGTAAGCAATGCTGTCGGACAGGTTCAGCAGGCAAAGAATCAGCGAACCAAAGACTGCTGAGCAGCCCGGTACGAGCCAGGCATTCGGAAACCCCCACCGGATAACCGCAAGCACTGTCGGTGCAGGAGTCAGTATGCAGGGGAAAAACCCGACCAAAGGTACGAAGGTGATCGAGAGAAAAAGACCAACCGTCAGTACGATCAGAAACAAGAATTCTTTTCCCGCAGAACCTGGCCGCAAGACCGGCAAATCTCCCTGGGGCGCATTCATTTATTTCAGGGGCTCACCCTGCTAAAGCATGTGTATGGCGGTATATGGCAGAAGTGCAATCTGGCGCGCCCTCTTTATGGCAAGCGTGAGTACGCGCTGATGTTTTGCGCAGTTGCCGGATATTCTCCTCGGAACTATCTTACCACGCTCTGTCACAAAGTAGCGAAGCGTCTTCGAGTCTTTGTAATCAATGTGCAGATCCGAATCCACGCAGAAACGGCAGATTTTACGCCGTGCAAATGTGCGCCTCTTACGCCTGACGGTCATCATATTTGTGCTCTCTTTCCATATCTTTAATATTTTCGGATACTTTAGTCTTTCTCTTCGTCCATGAGACCTTCAGCTTCGAAATCCTCTGGCATCTCCTCTTCTTCTTCCCCACCCAGAGGGATCTCAGCGGATTCTTCATCCTCGATGAAGGGGACAACGGCCGCCTGTGCTCTGCGCTCCCTTTCTTTTTCAGGGTCGAAGCGCTCTTCGAGCATAACGGTGATGAACTTGAGAATGCGTTCGTCGATTCGCAGGTTTCGTTCCAGTTCGGCCACAAGCTGGGGTCCGCCGGAGTATTCCATCAGCACGTAGAGTCCGCGTGTGCGCTTCCGGATCGCATAGGCCAGCTTTCTTTTACCCCATGGAACATAGGTGAGCACCTCTCCTCCGTTCGAGGTAATGATAGACTGGACTTTGTTGTCAAGAGCCGAGTTTGTTTCGTCAGGCAGGTCTGGGTCGATAATGAAAAAAGTCTCGTACTTACGCATTGCATCTCCTCTCGGGTTAAATAGCTCCCTCACGCTGGAAGGAGCAAGGAGTTTGAGTAAACGAAATTAATTTACATAGCATCTTTTTTCCAACTGGTCAAGGAGAGGCTTTGGGCACAGGAGAGGTTTTGGGCGCCGGCTGGTGATTAAAATATCACTTCATCACCGAGTTTTTCGAATTCAAGGCTATTGCATATTGGCTTCGCGTATTGCCTCCACCAGCTTTTACATCGCTGAGCACCTGTTCGGCGTCAAACGAGCTCGTTTCCAAAAAAAGTAATGAAGCTTCGGAACAGGCTTCAAAGAATCCGCCTTGTGCGTAAATTTTGTCGCCCAATTCTTTTATAGTTATTAAATATACCATTAATTCGGGCATTTTTGAGCGACTAAAGATATATAATAGCGTGGATGTCCGGATTGACTCCATAGACCGGGGATTTGTCCTCTGAACACATGCAGGAGGCTTTTCATGAAAATCGGATGCCCGAAAGAGATCAAGAACCAGGAGTTCCGAGTGGGACTTATCCCCGCTGCCGTTAAGGCGTACGTAGATGGCGGGCATCAGGTATGCGTCGAAAAAGGCGCCGGCATTGGGTCGGGAATACTGGACCGGCAATATGAGAAGGCGGGAGCACGCATTTGCGCGACGGCTCGGCAGGTTTGGGATTCCTCAGAGATGATCGTCAAAGTCAAAGAGCCTCTTGCCGCAGAATATGATTTCATGCAGCCCGGGCAGATTATCTATACTTATTTCCACTTCGCGGCAGATGAGAAGCTCACCCGGGCTTGTCTGGAAAAAAAGATAGTGGCCCTTGCCTATGAGACGGTGCAAAAACCTGACGGCTCGTTGCCTCTGCTCAAACCGATGAGCGAAGTCGCCGGAAGAATGGCCCCGCTTATGGGAGCCTTCTACATCAGCAAGATGTTTGGAGGCCGGGGGCTGTTGCCGACCGGGGTTCCTGGAGTTGCGCCCGCCTGCGTGCTGATAATCGGGGGCGGCACAGTTGGAAGCAACGCAGCCAAAGTCGCTGCAGGACTTGGCGCAAGGGTGACCTTGCTCGACATAAACCTCGATACCCTCGAGCATCTGGGCAATGTCATGCCGTCAAACGTTTCTCCAATTTACGCGGACGCCTACACGCTCGACCGGGGCCTCAGGGACGCGGACATCGTAATTGGGGCCGTTCTGGTGACCGGCGCGAAAGCCCCGAAAATAATAAAGCGCGACCACTTGGGTAAAATGAAGCCGGGATCGGTCATCGTCGACGTCGCAATAGACCAGGGAGGCTGCGCGGAAACCTCCCGGCCTACAACCCACAGCGATCCTATATATACGGTGGACGGCGTAATTCACTATTGTGTCGCGAACATGCCGGGCGCTTACGCCCGGACCTCGACTTTTGCCCTCAACAACCGTACGGGAAAATACGGCCTCCGGCTGGCTGACCAGGGACTGGAAACCGCCTGCCTGAAGGAATCGGCGTTAATGAACGGACTGAATATGTACAAAGGCTATATTACCTTCAAGCCGGTGGCGGAGGCGCTCGGCCTTGAACAGTTTTATAAACCGGCCCCGGAAGCCCTTGGCCGCTCTGCTCAAAAAGATGAAAGATAAACTTCCAATCCTGCACTTCTGGGCCGACCCGGGGGACGCCGAGAGACTCATTCGCGGACTTGCCGAGGCAGGGGTCAATTTCGAGGCGAAACTCGTGAAGACAATCGAGGAATATGTATCGGCCCTCGTTAAGGCAAAATTCGCTCTTATCATAGCCGATAAACGGGCCGTGACCGAAGGACCGGCTGCTGAGGACCTTTCTCTTTTTCAAATCGCCGAGCAGATTTCACCAGGGACCCCGTTTGTGCTCCTTTATGACCCAATGGACCCTGCGCCTGAAACCGGTGATAATGCAATAAATTTCCGGGCTTTATCGCGACAGGACCTACACCTGCTTCAAAGCGTCATTCACCGCGCAATCAATTCCGGATAGACAAAAAATCCGAATTGGAAGTCCCGGATCAGGTCCCCCGGATCAAGTCCGGGGCAGGCTTGGCAGGCTCTTGCGGGGCGTCGAATCCTGATCCGGTGTTTCGATGGTTTCAGCGGCTTCACTGCAACGCCGCGCGCCAGACCGATTTAGGACCGATTTAGGACTTGCCCCGCATTTGCGATTACTATATTGTGGTATTGGAAAATGCACACTTAGGGCTTGTCCGTAAATAAAACCTTTGCGCTCGCATCCGGCTTTTGGCCGGCTTTGGCCGCTCCTCAATCGCAAAATCCTCGACGTAGCACAAGTACGCCTGCGGTTTTGCTCAATCTTCGCGACCAAATCAGTCTCAAAATCCGGCGCAATCCCTAAGAGGCTTATTTACGGACAAGCCCTTAATTCCCGGTTCCATGGAGGGGTATTTTTCAGTTTGGACGCAAAATCATCGCGGTTCCTTTTCTCCTGATATCAAGGGGAGAACCCGGGAATGTTTATGTCCGACCGTATAAGCCGGATAAATGCCGCAATCGACAACCACATCCACGTCTGGTCCTCTATTCCGTCTTTCGTCCCGCTTGCCCGGATTCTCCAAAATGACCGGGAGATACTCGTAGAAAAGCTTCTGACCATGACCCCTCGAGGGGTTGCAAAAGGCCGGGACGGAGGCGATGCAGTGCGCCTGTTCCTGCTCGGCTACGCGCTCGAGCGTATGACAGGCCGAATCACGTCGGAGCATTTCACGATTTTCCGGGATGTGGAAACCGTCCAGGTTATTCTGGAAGACTCATTTGGGGTGATATCTGAGGCCGACTATGACGAAGTTCTCATCCCTCACCAAAATGAAGCGTTAAAAATCATTATACGATGCCTCTTTCGTAGGGTGAAACCGGCGGATGAAAAGGACGTGTTATGTTTTCTCCACCTTTTCTCCCGTGAAAAGGCAAACCTGCCAGTGGACCAGGACAGGACGATGCGTGTGCGGTCAATGATCTGGTTCGTTTACCTGGCGATCGAAATTGTAAAATACGAGCCGCTCGCCTGTCTGAAAGGTTTCGAATACTTCAGGAACAAATTCAGAGATTTGCTTGATCGTACGATCGAGGGGGCCGTCATAAACGAAGACTCCAGACTCCCCGGCTACGAAGGAGGAAAATGGGAGAGCACTCTTTTTGGCTGGCTCCAGGGCGAAGACAGAATGCAATTCGTTGAAAAACTCAAACGCCAGTTCAACGTGGAGAACAGGATTGAGCATGCCAACAGGTGTCTTCTTGCCGAGCACAGGAAATGTGTACTCGAGCAGGTGCTGGCCTTTTTTTGCAAATAGCGCCGGCACAGCCCGAAATAGAAAACTTTGCAATCCTTCAGCTTGAGGGCATGGCAAGCGTTTTGCCTGTTTACAGGTTCAGTGTAATTCGAATCGTTTTTGGGGCCCGGTGCATTGACAGGTAATTTTCCCTGGGATAAAACCGAGTTCAAAGTCGCCGTCGATTCGGAAACTCCAGGGTCCGCACCGGAGGAATTACGCTGATGTTTCTAAACTTCAGCCCTTGCGATTTGAGGCCGGGCGCCGATGAATACGTTTTTTCGGAGAGCAAAGTGAATCCCGACGCACTGTTCGAGAGGTTTCCAGAGCTTCTTTTTTCGAGCTTCAGAAACCAGATGCTCCTGGGCAAAATCCCGGCAGAGACGGTGCAGCGAGTTCTCGAACCGTTCCTGTCCAATTTCTACGAACTTATGCTCCAGCTCCCGGCACACCTGCAGACCGACTTTGAGAATATTCTAAGGATTTATCCGGACGTTGCCGAGCGCTTCAGGGTGTCGATCAAACCGCCTATCGCAGAGTCTTTGCGGTGTTTCGCCCAATACCGGCTCAGACTTCGTTCCCATGATACTCCGAACAACCTGGAATTCGATATTGCGGCGGAACCTCAGCAGAAACTGGAAGGCCCAAAAATGTCATTCGTGAAAGAGGGGCAGGGATTTTTCACGACCGATAAGGGCAGCCCTGTTTACCTCGAATTTTTTTACTCCGAAGGGGACGATTGCGCTTCATTTGAGTATAAACCACCCAAATTCGAAATAAAAATTCACATCTGCGGAATTTACACTGCAACTCTGAGCCCACTCAGACCTAAGCAGAAGATCCCGGTCGATAACCTTTTTGAAATTCTTATAAAGTGCGTCCGGGGGGCGGACATCAAAGTCATCGAACAAGCCGTGAATTGAGATTGGCCGGCTGCATTAATTCAAAAAATGCAAAAACATCACTCGATTTATTACCGGCTGGCCTCGGTTTTTGGGCTCGGCAAAACGCCGGTGGCTCCCGGCACAGTGGCGACGCTGATTGCCGGGGTTCCCTGTTTTCTCGCTGCCGGGCGCTTTCCGTGGCAAATTCAGTTGATTTTTGCCGGCGCCGTATTCTGGATCGGATGGGTTGTTTCCGGGAAGACGGAACGCGAACTGGGCAGGACAGACCCTCAAGAAGTCGTAATCGACGAACTATGCGGGTATCTGGTGGCCATGACAGGCCACGCGGTAAGCTTTCCGTCAATTCTGACCGGTTTTTTACTCTTCCGCCTGTTTGATATCTGGAAGCCGTGGCCGATCCGCTCGGTTGAAACCAAACTGACCGGCGGGGCCGCGATAATGCTCGATGATGTCCTGGCGGGAATTTATGCAAATGTTTTGGGGCTTATTGTTTTGAAGTTTGTGAGTTTATGAAATTACTTCTCGTATGGTAGACTTATAAAATACCTTTAGCGACATGCGAGCGCGTAGCGCGAAGGCCGACCGCACGATGTGTCTATCATGCGCGATAGGCGGGAGCGGGAGGCCTTGACCTGACCGGCGGTGTTTAAAAAAAGAGCGAATTAAGTTACAAATAGTGGAAGCTTTGTTTGCTCGGGGAAAAACGGATGGACCAAAAAGTTATAGACTTCTGGCGGCGGCACTCCGTCAATTTCCTTTCAATGGCGTTTGAAACCGGCAGGTGCGAAAGGATTCAGCATCCAGACGGATATGGAAAGAGCAGCCGTGAGTGCGGCGATACCCTGGAAATATACCTGATGTCGCGCAACGGCCGGATAGGTTCGGCATCTTTTTACACGGATGGGTGCGTATACACGGTGGCCTGTGCCAATACCTTAGTCCGCATGATCGAGGGCAAACCAATTGATGCGGCCTGGGCTATTTCACCTTGGCAAATTGCCGACTTCCTCGAGTCATTGCCAAAGGCGGAAATACATTGCGCTGAGTTGGCCGTCCAGGCGCTGCACGCCGCTCTTCTCGACCTCAGGGAAACCGAGCGTCAGCCCTGGACCAAATTTTACAGAAAACTATAGGAACTTATAGACAAGAATGCTCATTCCCTCCCGTACCGAATGCATGGAGTTGCTCGGGCAGTTCGATATGCCTCAACATATACGCAGGCACAGCCTTCTCGTTGCCGAAGTGGCGCTCCTTCTTGCAGCCCGGTTGAACCAAAACAGCTCCAGACTCGATCTGCGGCTAATAGAAGCCGGGGCGCTTTTGCACGATATAGGAAAAATGTCCTGCCTCAAGACGGGTGAGGACCATGCTGCCCTGGGAGCTCAAATGATCGAGGGGATCGTTGCGCCGGCCGTTGCCCGTATTGTAGAGGAACACATATCTCTCGACTCATCGCAAGTTGCCGGTCCCGTTACGGAATCGCTGATAGTCAACTACTCTGACAAAAGAGTGAGGCACGACCAGGTCGTCTTGATCGAGGATCGCTATCACGACCTGATCGAGCGCTACGCAAAATCGCCCTCGCACGTTAAATTCCTGCGTTATAAACTCGACCTCTGCTTTGCGCTTGAACGGACAATCTTTTCTCACCTTACCATAGCGCCTCATGGCTCGGAAATTATGGGGATCACAATTGACCGCATCAAAGGAGCGTGACCCGACATCATGGAAACGAAAAAGCTGACAGTTGCCTTGCTGGCGGGAGGGAAATCGGCTGAACGCGAGGTCTCCCTGAAGAGCGGTGAACAAGTTTTTCGCTCGCTCGATAAATCGCTCTACGACGTTGTGAGGTACGATCCCGCAACTGACCTGCCGTTGCTGGCACGTGAGGCCAAAGCGGTAGACGTTGCTCTCATCATCCTTCACGGGCGAATGGGCGAAGATGGGACTATCCAGGGATTGCTCGATTCTTTGGAAATACCCTATCAGGGCAGTGGCGTGCTCGGGAGCGCCATTGCCATGAACAAGATCCTGAGCAAGCAGCTTTATGTTCAGGCCGGACTGCCCACCCCCCCCTACATGGTGGCGGACAGGTCAAACCCGCCTAAAGCCTCGACCGTTATTGACAAACTGGGGCTGCCGGTTGTCATCAAGCCCGAACACGAGGGGTCCAGCATAGGTTTGACAATCGTAAGAGAGCAAAAAGACCTCCGGAGCGCGTTCGAAAAAGCATGGAACTTCGACAGGCGTTGTGTGGTTGAAAAATACATAAGCGGAATTGAACTCACCGCCGGAGTGTTGGGAAACGATGATCTGATGGCTCTTCCTCTAATTGAAATCTGTCCGGATGAGAGGTACGAATTCTTCGATTACGAGGCCAAATACACGCCAGGGGCCACAAACGAGATTTGTCCCGCCCGGATTACCCCGGAGCTGACCGAAAAAGCGCAGCAATACGCCAAGCGCGCCCACAACGCCCTGCACTGCCGAGGCTACAGCCGGACCGACATGATCCTTTCCGGGGACGATCTCTACATACTTGAGACAAACACCATTCCTGGAATGACCGCCACAAGCCTTTTCCCGCAGGCGGCAGCAAAAGCGGGCATAGAATTTTCCCAGCTTTTGGACAGGTTGATCGCGCTTGCCTTGGAGAAACATTAAGGGCTTGTCCATAAATAAAACCTTTGCGCTCGCATCCGGCTTTTGGCCGGCTTTGGCCGCTCCTCAATCGCAAAATCCTCGACGTAGCCCTGCTACGCCTGCGGTTTTGCTCAATCTTCGCGACCAAATCAGTCTCAAAATCCGGCGCAATCCCTAAGAGGCTTATTTACGGACAAGCCCTAAGAGTTTTCAGTTTCTGGTTTTTAGTTCTTAGTGGGGCCTTTCACAAATTCATCGATATTTGAGCACAATGAGCCGCCGCACTCCGTCATTCCGCCAGTGCTTTTGAGCCGGAATCCAGAGAGTTTTTGAAATATCGAGTAATACCAAGTTGCGTTCAAGATCGGGCGGGGATTAACCCCGCCCCTACCCATCGGTCCCGAGGTTAGGCGTAGAGGAGGGCTTAATGCCCTCCCCAATCACCTTATCTTGAACGCAACTTGGTATAACTCAAGAAACGCAACACTGGCAGGATGATGAAAAAGGATTGGAATCCCCACATCAGGGCGAAAAACCCTATGGACGTCACCCCGGCGAAAGCCGTGGTTCAGTGTCTTTTGCTTTAACATCGCTCAGTTGGGAAAAAGCCTGGATTCCGGCTTCCGCCGGAATGACGAAATCATTGGTAGCTTTCAGGCGTTTCTCACACCACTGAACCCTTTTTCATCACCCTGCTGGTCTTTAGTTCTTAGTTGACTCGCGAATTGCACCTGTGGCGCAGGAAGCGGGCCCCAACTTTGCCCGAGCCTGATTAAAGAATTGACACGCCGGGAGGAAGCGGCGCGGCTTTTGTTGCGCCGTACAGGTGCGCAACCGCAACGCACGCAAAGCGCGCTTTTGCTGCTTACAGCGGCACAATTGCCGGCGGGCCAAAAAAAGCTAGTAAAAACAACTCGCGAAACTGGACAGAATGAATTAAGAATTAGTGTGGCTCGGTTTGATCGCAGTGGGCTTACGTAGCGAGAAAGGCCAAGCCGCCACACAATTCACCTTGAACTAAGCCGTGGAATGTTGCATTCTGTCTATATTGAAGATTGCATAATCAAATAACTTCTAAATGAAGAACTTTCGCACATGAAAAAATGCGTGGCCAAAGCAGGGGTGTTCTTGAGATACTCGCCTTACGGGGGCAGAGGCCATTGCATCGTGACACAGATGTCCACGATAGCGTCGCTGCTGGCCCGCGGGGCTCCCTGCAAAACCCGAAGCAGCTTGGACGCCGTCTTCCTCCTCAGATAGCCTCCCTCAATGGATTCGATCTCTGCCGCACCCGCCCCAGCTTCCGCCTCCAATCTCGCCGCGCACCCCATGGACGTCGCATTCGACTACCTCAGGGCCACGGTGGTCCTGATGGTCGTTGCCCATCATAGCTGCCTTGCCTATACCGCCTTCGCGCATTTTGACCCCGCACATTATCTCACAGTCCCGGTGGTCGATACTGCCCGCTGGTGGTTCTTCGACTACGCCGCGAACTTCAACGACGTCTTCTTCATGTCGTTGATGTTTTTCATCTCGGGGCTCTTCGTTTGGCCATCGCTGCAGCGCTCGGGAGCTCTCGCTTTCATGCGCGGTCGGCTCCTCCGGCTCGGCGCACCGTTCGCGGCCGGCGTTCTTCTGCTCATGCCGCTTGCCTACTACGCTTCCGGGCAGCTTACGGGGCATGATGCGGGGTATCTCGCCTATTGGTGCCGGAACATCACCCATGCCTGGCCGCCGGGGCCGCTGTGGTTCATGTGGCTTCTGTTGCTCTTCGGCATTCTCGCGGCCGGCTTCTTCATCGCATGGCCCCGCCGCATCGGCGCCGTGCGGCTCACCTGGACCAAGCGCAAGCCGTTGGTCGCCGCTGCGGCGATGTTTGGCGTCTGCGCTATGGTCTACCTCCCGGCGCTCAAGACCTTTGGATTCCACACCTGGGGTGTGTTCTTTATACCGCCGCTCCATTTCCAGCTTAGCCGTTTCGGTCTCTACCTGGCGTGGTTCGCTGCCGGCGCGTGGCTCGGAAGCGACGATCTTGAACATAGCCTGCTGGCTCAGGACGGCGCCCTGGCGCGTCATTGGCCATGGTGGGTCGTGGCCTGTTTCGTTGCGTACAACGCGCTTATGTTCCTGCCGACAGGGCTTGCAGCGGCAGGAACCTTCTCTGAGGTTCAGCGAGGAGCGATCTGGGCCCTCCTTTGGGTCATCAGTTGCGTCGCCAGTTGCTTTGCCTTTCTTGCGCTCTTTCGCGGCGCCGTCCGAACGCGGCGGCGCTGGATGGATTCGCTTTCCAGATCAGCTTACATCATCTACCTCGTGCACTACGTATACGTGCTCTGGCTGCAGCGGGCTATACTGGGCCTGGAAGTCCGCGCCGGTTTGAAATTCTTAATCGTGTTCACGGGAGCGGCCCTGTTCAGTTGGCTCCCCGCGCAGGGCCTACTGGCAGTCCCCTGGCTTCGAAGGGTGTTATAGGGGAGACCCGGATCGGCCGGCGTACCCATCACCGGCTCTGCCTCTTTCCGTTTTCAGATTGAACCGGCCTTAAAATTCGTGGCCTTAAGACACTCTACGACTTTCCTGCTATGGCAACCAAGCCGTGCGCGGGGGAATACCGCGAAGAAAAATAGCACTTTTTTCATGTTACATCGTTATGGCAGGCCATTTTTTCACGACAAATTCTACAGAAATTGTCGTGATTTTAACTAACAAGTGCCCGAGATTGCGGTAAAAGGTGGGGTCTGCTCACGAAACGGGGAAAATTGTACGCCAACACTCTCTGTCAGATTGAAGCCTTAAAACCCTGTTTCGCAGCGCAACTGAAGCGGCAATACTGGCTTCCTTTTTTTTCCTTTTTTTAGACTGTACAATTGAGGGTAAATTGTCCAGTTATGAAGAAAGAAGAACGTTTTGTCGTCGCGGAATTATATAGAAACTCAGAAATAGCTTGTTAAGTTTTTTGGTTATCACGCCGTTGCTAATGATAGCTGGAACTGGACGGTCATTTGTTGGGCCACGATGAAAGGAGCAGGACATTGACCATAAGAAGGGCTTTGACTAAAGATGCTGAAACGGTGTCGAGACTGTCCAGAGAACTATTTGCGGAACTGGGGCATCAACCGCCTTTCGCTGATTTCAATCAGTCTGTTGTATTTTGTCATGATATTTTAGAAAAGGACGAGTACTTGGCATTCCTTGCTTTTGACGAGAAGGATTTTGCAAGCGGTATCATAACACTGAGCGAAGGTATTTCGATTTATGCCGGAGGTAGGTTTGGGGTGATTCGAGAATTATACGTCGTTCCGGAAATGCGGTGCAAAGGAGTGGGCAATGCGCTTCTGGAAAAGGCTAGAGAATTAGCGAAGAGCAGGGATTGGAGAAGAATCGAGGTGACCCTGCCCTCTAAAGACAAGTGGACTCGGACGTACAGTTTCTATGCCAGAGAGGGTTTCAAGGAAATCGGGCCGAGGCTTAAGTATGAAAACCTGTGTGCATGAACTGTACAAGGCCGACGAGGCGGTGCGGGAATCTGTTGCATGTAAACCATGTCGATAACATTATACAGGTGTTACAATGCATAATACGAATCCACTAACTGGACAATTGAGGGCACTGTCCATATTTTGACAGTACCCTCCAGGGCTGGCGGTGGTTTGCGCCCTGTAAAAAACCTCGAGAACTGGACAGAATGACGGAAGCATGTAAAATAGGAATCATGGAAACAGAACAAACAACCCAACCGGATGATTTTGTAAGTCTCTACCGCCGCGCCTTCAAGGAATACGGGGCATCCGCGTTGTGGAGCAGCCGCCCCGCGCCTGATCCGACGTGTGAGGATGCTTTGGCCATCACCCGGAGCTTGCGCGTCGAAGGCGATCTGAACGCCCGGCGTTTGGCCGAGCGGATCGAGAAGGCCTGCCGTGCCGCTGTCTAAACTCCAATCGGAAATCCTGCGCCTGCTCGCGGCTCACCGTGACCCGGAAAACTACGTGAGGGGGAGTACGCCCTTGACCCGGAATGCGCCCCGCTATTCCGAAGACATCGACGTTTTCCACGACCGGGAGGACCGGGTTACGCAGGCCGTCCAACAGGACACCGCCATCTTGCAAGAGCATGGATTTAGCCTGCAATGGCTGCGGCGCGAATTCACCTTTTATTCTGTTCTTGTCTGCCGCAATGTATCTTCAGATGCAAGAAATGTATCTTCAGATGTAAAAAGTGACGAGGCAACCAAACTCGAATGGGTGGTTGATAGCGATTTCCGGTTTTTCCCGGCCGTCAAGGCCTCCCGCGCACGCTCATCGCGCATGATAGACCATCCCGCGGTCGGCCTTCGCGCTACGCGGAGTACATCGCACAGTGTTGTTTATACGTCTATCATACGAGGATGAGCTTTTTGGTTACATGCTGCATCCCATCGACCTTGCCACCAACAAAGTCATGGCGGCGGCAGGACGGCGCGAGCCGCGCGACGTTGTCGACCTGGTGATGATCCACGAGCATGTTTTGCCTCTAGGCGCAGTTGTCTGGGCGGCTGTCGGCAAATCCCCGGGCTTTACGCCCGAAGGGCTTATCAACGAAATCCGTCGCCTTGCCCGCTACACTGAAGCCGATTTCCGCCGCGTAGCGAGTGACACGCCCGTTGATCCCGCCGCGACCATGGCACGCTTGAGGCAGGCATTGAACGAGGCCGAAGCCTTTGTGATGCGGATGCCGACGGAAAAAATCGGCTTGTTGTTTCTGAAAGACGGCAAGGTGGTGCAGCCCGACCCTGACCATCTGGACGACTACACGACCCATGCCGGGCAACGGCGCGGCCACTGGCCGACCAGCACAGAAATCTCGGCGGCCATGTTCGAGCACTACAAAAAGAAACCGCCAACCCCCTGATTTTGAAAACGATGAAGCATCGGAAACCCCTCACTGCGCGCGAGGTTGAAAAGCTGATTGATACCAAGTTGCGTTCGAGAAAGTATCAAGTGGTATTCTTCAAGAGCGTGGGGGATGGGCGGACATGTGCCGCCCCACATCCCTCCACCTCGCGGAGCGCCTAGCACTTGGCCTCGCGCGCGCGTAGCCGAAATCCTGAGGGGATGCGGGGAAAATTTCCCATAGGCGCTAAGTTAAGGGCAGCATAGTTTCGGCGAAAGCCCTGCGAAAATCGGAAGATGCTTCCTGTTCGTCATTCCGGCGAAGGCCGGAATCCAGTCAAACGAGCGTGTGATATAAATCCTCCCAATTGGGATTCGCACTCTCAATCAGCCGCATTTTCCAGCTTCGCTTCCACTCTTTCAGTCGCTTCTCCCGCTGAATTGCGGACTCCATGCTATCATGGGGTTCGTACCAAAGCAGGTTGTGAACACCATAGCATTCTGTAAACCCTTCAACCAGATTGTTTTTATGCTCCCAAATCCTCTTGACAAGGTTTGAAGTCACACCAATGTAAAGGGTGCCATTTTTTTTGCTTGCCAAAATGTATACCGCAGGTTGCTTTTTCACAGCGTTTTCCTGGATTCCGGCCTTCGCCGGAATGACGAGAGTGAAAAACCTCAGTCATTAAGTCAGCGCTTATGGGAAGCTTTCCCCCACCTGGCAGATCCTGGAGTTATTAGGGGCTCTTTGAAATGCAACTTGGTATGAGGCGGCGGGGGCAGCCGTTTTGAGCCCGGCGGCCGTTATTTGTCGCCGGTGGTGATTCCGGCCGGTGGTTTTGCTGTTGGATATTACAGGTGCGCTATTATCCCCTCCACTTGCTCCCGTCTTTTTGAATATGCGTTGGACAGTATTGTCCTCAGGTTGGCTTCGATGTCATTTTCCGTGTTTATCCTGGTGTGCAGTTCGGGGGCGAGTTCGTCCATACTCTCAAATTGATCCACAAGCCCCCGCAGGTGTTCGGGTCTTGCATCCGATTGGCCGTCCTCGCCTTCCCGGCGGCGCCCCAGCCTTTCCAGAATAGTGTCCTGCGAGCTCACACATTCAAAGAACAAGATGTTGGCGTCCAGGTCTTTAGCCAGCCTTACCGCCTCTTCGCGCCATTTTCGCCTTGAAAAGGTGGCATCCAGGATCGCAGAGCGCCCTTTTTTGAGCTCCTCCTGAACCGTTGAGAGCAGCCAGGAATAGACCCACCCCCGCATCTCGGGCCGGTATATACCTGCACCGAAGGGCACGGGGCCCCGGCGTGCGCTGTATCCCGGAAGTTCCTTCCGAGCCGTGTCGGACCTCAAAAGAGCAATGTCGAATATCTCGTGCACTCTTTGGGCATAGGTTGACTTACCGGTCCCGGGCAATCCGCACAGAACATAGAGCGTCGGCCTGGCAAACTGCACGGCGTATCGAAAGGCGAGATCGAGATATTGGCCGGCGCGCCTTTGCAGTTCGCTCTTTCTAGGGCCGTCCGCCAGTTCGGTGCTGGTCAAGCAGGAGATTTTCATCTTCACGACTGCGCGATAGCAAGAGTAGAAATCCAGCAGCGTGTAAATGCCGTAATCGCGGCTCGATTCGGTATAGCCGTTCAATACCGCGAGGCTTAAATCCGGTCTGGCGAGCCGTTCGATGTCCATGTGGAGGAAGGCGAGGTCGATAGCCTTATCCCCGTATCGGAAACGTTCGTTGAATTCAATGCAGTCGATTATCTGAATCCCATCGAGGAAATAGACATGCTCGGCCCTAAGGTCTCCATGACCGTCGCAGATTCGGCCTTCTGTAACCCTGCGCCGGAACAGGTCCCCACGGTCCCTGAAAAATCCGCGGCTCGACTGGATTACAAAATCGAAGCGCTCCTTCCCCACCAGGTTTCCCACAAACGGCGCCAATTGGCGGAAATTTTCCTCAGTGTTGAATTCTATGACCTGGTTACCGCCATACCAGTCGATTTGCCCGCTGTGTTCGGCCGCAGCGTAAAATTCAGCCAAACGCCTGCCAAGCCGCAGCATCTCATCAGGAGTAGCTTTCCCACTCACGATCCGATTAGAAAGAGCGGCGTCATCCGGAAGCTGTTTCATCTTAACCGCGTACTCCACCACCTCGCCGCTGTTCCCGAAATGAAATTCCTCGTCTTGCCTGCTCAATGAAACCACGCCCAGATACACACCCCTGGACAGCCGCTTGTTGAGCTTGACTTCAAGTTCGCACAGCTTCCGCCTGGTCTCGAGGCCGGTGTAATCAAGAAAACCGAAATCGATGGGCTTTTTCAGTTTATAGACGAGGCCGCCTGTTAGAAAAACGACCGATATGTGCGTCTCGCGCTTTTGCAGTCTGGAGACCCGATGAGGATAGAAGGCTCGATGGGCCATGGCCCGGCATAGCTGCTCAAATTTTTTCAGATCGCTCACAGGATTTCTCCTCGTATTATAGACTTATACAATACCCTGCTCGATGTGTGAGCGCGTAGCGCGGAGGCCAACCGCTCATTCTCGACAGCCCGCCCACCCGCAAGACGGGGCGGGAGCGGGAGGCCTAGTGGAGCGTCAACTAAGTTCCTATAGGTAAGGGCCTTCAGCCCGTCATTCCGGCGAAGGCCGGAATCCAGCGTGTTTTCACTTGGTTAAAAGCACTGGACCCCGGCCTTCGCCGGGGTGACGATTCCTTATAACATGTGATAACTTTGTTGACAACGTACTAGTATTATAGACTTATACAATACCCTGCTCGATGTGTGAGCGCGTGGCGCGGAGGCCGACCGCTCATTCTCGACAGCCCACCCACCCGCGAGAAGGGGCGGGAGCGGGAGGCCTCAAGTGAATCAACGAGCTTAAATATATGCACGGAGGATCTGTTTTTGTGAAAAGGCAGGCGGGAAAAGCGTCCAGGCAGAATCCGGTCCGAAAGCTTACTTCTGCCTTTCGATAAACGCATAAGCGCTGTGGTTGTGAATGGACTCGAAATTCTCGACGTCCACCAAAAACCAACAGACATTCGGATCGTGTTCCAACTCGAAAGCTATGTCCCGGACGACATCTTCTACGAATTTGGGATTTTCGAAGGCGTACTCGGTAACGTATTTTTCATCAGGCCTTTTGAGCACCGAATAGACATCGCAGGAAGCGGCCCTTTCCACCAGATCGATAAGGTCCTCGATCCAGATAAAACGCCTGAAGCGGACAGCGATGCGCACCGTACCCCTCTGGTTATGGGCCCCATAATCGCTGATTTCTTTAGAACAGGGACAAACAGTTGTGATGGGAACATTTACCTCGACGACCAGATCGTAGCCTTTCGCCCTGTCCAGAGTGCCGGCTATACGGCAGCGGTATTCCATCAAGCCCGCGCTCTCGGTCACTGGTGAGAGCTTTCGGATGAAATATGGAAAGTTTATTTCCATATGCGCGGATTCCGCCTGGAGATGCTCCTGAAGAGCCTTCAGAACAGAGGAGAATTCCCTGATATCCAGGTGGCCGTGAAATTCATTCAGAATTTCAATGAAACGGCTCATGTGAGTGCCTTTGAACTCACGAGGCACATTGACGTACATGTTTATGGATGCGACCGTATGCTGGACCCCGTTGTTTCTGTCCATTACGGTGACCGGGTAGCGAATATCCTTCACGCCGACCTTGTCGATACTGATGTTCCTGTGGTCAGCCTGATTTTGGACATCGATCATGAGAGCTCACCCCGTACCAGTGCAACGTCAACTAAGTTCCGATAGGTAAGGCGCCCCGCGAACGCCCAACGCGATTGACTTCCGCCTAAAGGCGGTAAAAGAAATGACCAGATTAAGACCGGATTAGACCCTGCGCAGCGGGCGCCTTCCGCGCTTCGCGAAGTAAATCGTTGAGGGGTGCCCGCAATCGATGTGGCATTTTCTTGCCCAGTGTTGTTCATAAGTCTGTCTTACGAGGGCCTACAGCCCGTCATTCCGGCGAAGGCCGGAATCCAGCGTCTTTTCAGTTGGTTAAAAGCACTGGACCCCGGCCTTCGCCGGGGTGACGATTCCTTGCAACATGTGATAACTTTGTTGACAACGTACTAGGGCCCGTCTGCTTTGGCCGCCTCAACCAGGTTTTTTACAATTTCCTCGAGACCGGCCCTGGTTTGATCGCTCACCTTGTCAGCAAATCCCGCCTGGAGGTCGGCTTCGATGATCAGCTCATCGTATGGAATGAAGCCAAGAATCAATTGACCGCTCAGCACTTCTTTCAAAAAGGAACGGTCCCGCTCGTTACGAACCTTGTTGCCGACCAGGCCGATTCTGGTAAGCCCGATATCATTTCCGAGTTGGCGTATGCGGGAGGCTGTCTCAATGCTGCGCTGGCCGGGTTCCACGACAGTGATCAGCCAGTCCACGGATTTTGAAGTCCCCCGGCCCAGGTGTTCAATCCCGGCCTCCATATCCATTATCACCATTTCATCACGTCTCAATATCAAGTGCTGAACCAGGTTCTTGAGCAGAATACTCTCAGGACACACGCAGCCCGTTCCGCCTTTTTTGATTCCACCCATGACCATAAGCCGTATGTTTTCTCCCTGGCGGACGGAGAGTTTTTCGGGCAGATCGTCAACCTTCGGATTGAGCTTGAAAAAACCGCCATAAGTGCCGGGAACCGACTCGGTCCGCTCGGCGACCAATTCCCGCATTTGCGAGACAGGGGTTATTTCGGAGGCGTTTTTTATTCCCAAGGCGTGCGCCAGGTTGGCATCCGGGTCCGCGTCGATGGCAAGAACACTTGTCCCGCGTTCGGCAAACCACCTTACAAGGAAAGCACTCAACGTGGTTTTACCGACCCCACCCTTCCCCGTTACGGCTATTTTCAAAATACTTCCTCCAACAATATCGTTGTATGATGACAGACTTGTTAACTACACTAAACTGTCATATGGTGAAATGCTCTCGCGGGCATCCCTTTGCGAGGCGCCCCGCGTAGCGCGGCAGGCATCCCCGGAATGGTCTATCGCGCGCATTGGGCGGCCGCGGGATGCCTGGATCAGGCGCCCGACTGGATTTTTCTTCCCAAGCCGATAAGCCGATAGACCAGGCTGCCGCTCATCACTGCAATATCTTCGGCCGGAAGAATCCGCTGGACACTTTCATCAAAAAGAATTGTAGCATCTGGAGGAAACTCTTCATCCCCCGACCAAAGGACCAGTTGAATGCGAATACGGGGAAAAACGGGAAAATCCATGCCGAAATCCCCAATTTCCACCGGTACTGCTCCCAGCATTTCGGCGCACTTTACAAAAAGCCGCCCGTTACTGCCGAAATAATTTGCGAACGGATCTCTGGCGCGCCTCTGGAACGCTTCAAAATAAAAATGACCATCCGGAATCTGGCGAAAAGTGATGAGTTTTCCGGTAGATTTTTTCCCTGCAGCGCCAAGCAAATAATGCGCGATCAAAATTTTGTCCGGAAGCGAAACCTCTTCACCCGAATTGACCATGTCAATATCGGTCTGAGGATGGATTTCAACTCTGTACTTACTACCGAGAAAGGGAACAATCAAACCTTCCTCCGGGGAAAACACGGCTCCGGCAGCTTTGGCCAGCGTGGCGGGGTCCCTTTTTTTGAGTTCCACGGAAGCCAGGCGGAATGATTCCTTGTAATCGTCTATTCGAGCCACGCCACTACCTCCGCTTGTTAAATAGGACATTCAACATCTAAAGGTGCAGGGAAAATTTCACCAATTGCTCGAGATCGAATTCTTCGGAGATAGAGAAAGAATGTCGTTTGAGCGGAGCGGGCATGTTGTGGCTTGCATGCAAAAATAACGTGATTATCCGTAGTTTCATCTCCTCCGAATCCAGGTTGCTATTCTATATTAAATGGAGTGCTAAGATCAATGGTCCAAGACAGTTTTATAAGCCGATGCACCCAGTGTGGGGCAAAAAACCGCATCCCGCGCTCACGGGCAGGAGAAAAGGCTGTCTGCGGCAAGTGTCGTGCGCAGCTTAATTTGACCGCAGCCTATCCCGAACACGCTATCGACGTGAACGAACGCACATTCGACGCCGAAGTCCTCAGGTTTCCCGGCCCCGTGCTGGTGCTCTTCTGGGCGCCGTGGTGCGGCCATTGCCGAATCTTGCTGCCGGTTGTGGACGACCTCGCCTCGGAGTACTCCGGACTTATAAAATTCACAAAAATCGACCTGGATAAGAGCCAGGGCCTGGCTTCTCAATATCAGGTACAGAGCGTCCCGACAATGATAGTGTTCAAAAACGGTGGGCTTGTAAATCGCCTCCTGGGCGCTGTGCCCAAAGACCAGATCGTCTACCACCTGCGTGCACTGCTGTAATTGAAACTACGGTAAATTTGTTCTCCCATTCCGGTGGTAGTTGCGCCGCCTTCCATGGCGGCGCTTGGAGGTTTAATGGACAAACATCTCCCTCCTCGTTGGGACTCGACAGACGCCTTGTATTTCGTCACGGTCGTCACGCATGAGCGGTATCCCTATTTCGAATCGAAAGAAGCATGTAGGACCCTGATGGATGCATGTCATTCCGTTTGGGGAAGACGGAACTACCATTGTGATACGAAGAACTACCATTGTGATACGAAGAACGCCGCCGTGGAAGGCGGCGCTACCATTGTGATACGAAGAACACCGCCGTGGAAGGCGGCGCTACCATTGGGAGATGAAAGAATCTTCGTAATGCGTTTGACCAGAACTAACCGTAAGAACGCCGCCGTGGAAGGCGGCGCTACCATTGGGAGATGAAAGAATCTTCGTAATGCGTTTGACCGGAACTAACCTAAGTCAACGGTTTAATTTGGGGGCCATGGCAGAACAAGTTCACCGTGTAATTGGAACTAATTCAATTGTAATATTTGAAAAAACATCTAAAATCCCTGGTGTCCTGAGTCTAAAGTTCATAACATAATTCAAGCCTGGGAATTGACCCAACGTCTACGTCACCCCGGCGAAGGCCGGGGTCCAGAAGTGACTGAAATTTATTACAAATACTGGATTCCGGCCTTCGCCGGAATGACGGCCTAAGTACTCGGGACTTATGTACTGGATCTCTAACTCAGGACACTAGCTTTTAGTCAACAATTTCCTGACATGAAGGCATCCCGCGCCCGCCCAACGCGTCCGATAGACACGCAATGCGGTCGCCTTCCGCGCTCCGCGATGTGAAGCTATTTAACCGATGTATGTAAGTCTATCATACGAGGTCTCTATGCAAGTCAGCATTCTCGGGTCCGCAGGCTCTGAAGCCCCGGGGCTCAATCCCCCGGCTTTCCTCATTGACGATTTTCTTTTACTCGATGCGGGTACGGTTGGGCTCACTCTGGACGAAATCGCGCAATGCCGCCTGACTCACGTATTCCTTACTCATGCCCATTTCGACCATTTAAAGGGCATACCCTTCCTGCTCGACAATCTCAATACCATGAATCCGAGCTGCCAGATTCTCGTCCTTAGCGGCAAAGAGGTGATCTCAGATATCAGAAAGCACATATTTAACAACAGGATTTGGCCCGATTTCACGGCTATTCCCAATGCTCAAAATCCCGTAATGCGCTATCAGGTAATCTCGACACGCAAGCCGGTAGTGATTGGCGACTATAGAATCCTGGCCACGAGAGTCAATCACTCGGTCCCAGCTTACGGTTATCTGGTGGAACATGCTTCAGGCGCATCTTTGCTTTATACGGGCGATACCGGCCCCACCGAGGCGATCTGGAAAAAGATGCGCGGCCATAATGTACAAGCCCTTATCGTGGAGGTTTCATTTCCGAATGAGTTGAGCTCTCGTGCTCTGGCTACCGGCCATCTTTCCCCATCTCTTCTGGAAGCAGAGATCCTCAAGATGCCCAGAAGACCGGGAAAAATCTATATTTCACACCTGAAACCCCCTTTCAGGCCCCAGATCGAGGCTGAACTGGCGCGTATCCCCGGTGTATGCCTGGAACTGCTGGAGGAGGGCAAATCCTTCACAGTCCCCTGAGAGCTTTGCGGGACTCATTTGGGAAATACTTTTGCAAAAGGGATCCAAATCTAAAAAAGCTGGTTCATCCGGTAAACGAGTACCACTAGTACGTTGTCAACAAAGTTATTACATGTTGCAAGGAATCGTCACCCCGGCGAAGGCCGGGGTCCAGTGCTGTTAATCAAATGAAAAGACGCTGGATTCCGGCCTGCGCCAGAATGACGGGCTGACGGTCCTTACCTATAGAAACTTAGTTGACCCTGCACTAGGTCGAGAAAGGACAGTGTCTGTCTGCTGTTAAATTGGTGTCTGGGGTTTTTGGAGTTTCTCTTGCCCTGAAAGGGCTTTGCCCCGAAGGGCCAAAAATCCAGATCACAGGTACTCTCATTTGCCGGAAGACCCAAAAAGCTCACGCCAGCAATATCCAATGAGTATATTCCGAAAAACCACACCCCCAATCCTGCTTTTATTGATATCCGAAGTCCTGCTAATTTTTCTTTTCCCGGGCTCCACTATCTTTGAATCGACCATAACCGCCGGAGGCGATACCCCATCTCATTTCATCTCTGCCATTGCTATGAGCAGCGGGCCTCTGTCTCTTTTTTCGCCTGTCACCTGGATTCATGGCGCGTATGCCGGCTTTCCGCTCTTCCTTCATTATTTTCCGCTGCCATTTGCGCTAATGGCGCTTATCTCGAAGGCCGTTTCCCTCCAGATCGCCTTCAAGCTCGTTACGCTGCTGGCCATCATCCCGTTGCCGGCCGCCGTATATCTGTGCCTTCGGCGCCTGGGCTACGGGCAAATCACCCCTGCAATTGGCGCTGTACTGTCACTCCCCTTTCTTTTAATGACTGAAAATTCGATGTGGGGAGGCAATATTTGCAGCACTCTTTCCGGCGAGTTCGCCTTCGGTATTTCGTTCATTCTGTACATCATCTTCACAGGGAAACTATATGCGGACATTTCCGCACGCAGGTCCCCGTGGGGCAATTCGGCCCTTGAAGCCTTTATAGCGCTTAGCAGCGGATATCCCCTTCTCCAGTCCGTAATGGGGAGCTCCTATTTCATTCTGCGGGGCAGGAACCTGCGATACATACTCCAGCTCCATGCCGCTGCGGCCGGACTCGCCGCATTCTGGCTGCTCCCGGCCCTGTGGCGCATCCCATGGAATACGCCGTCTGCGCTCTCCTGGCATTTCGAAAAATGGGCAGAAATAGCGCCGCCCCTTTTGTGGCCCTCATTTGCCGGGGCCTTGATGGTAGCCCTGTCCGGCATACGCAACCTCTTTCGGCCGGGGCGGAAAATATCCGTCATCTTCAAAGAATCAAACGACTGTCCGGAACTTTATCTATTATGGCAATTTGGAATCGCTCTGCTCGGCTTCAGCATGGCCCCTTCCCTGGGACTTGTGGATGTCCGCTTTTTGCCTTTCGCCCAGATAATGCTCGTGCTGTTCGGGGCCATAGGATGGGGCAGGCTCTTATCGCGTCTTTCACGCCCCAACCTGTGGCTGGCAGTATTTTCTGCCGGAGTTGTCGCCATTGCGCTGACCAGGGCGGCGGCAGTCGATTCGTGGATTCGGTGGAACTATTCCGGCATGGAATCCAAGCCTCTTTGGAACTCTTACCGCCTGGTAAATGAATACCTGAGCGGGGATGAAAACAGCCCCAGGGTGGTCTTCGAGCACAATCAAATAACAAACGGCGCCGGGAGCACCAGGGCCTTCGAGTTGCTCCCCTACTTTTCAGGGAGATCAACCCTTGAAGGGCTCTACATGCAATCGAGCCCGGATTCCCCGTTCGTCTTTTACATTCAGTCGGAGCTGAGTGAAACCCCGTCCACCCCCCTTTCGCGGTATTACTATTCACGGCCCAATCCCAACCGCGCGGCCGCTCATCTGCGTCTTTTCAACGTCAGTCAGGTCATCGCGGTCTCCGACAATATCGCCAATGCGCTGGACTCCTCGCCCGATTACGAGCTTACCATAACATTCCCGCCCTACAGGATTTATCGCCTCAGAAGTTGTGGCGATTCCTACGTGGAGCCGCTGAGATTCAGACCGTTGCGCATACCGCCTCAGGACTGGAAAAAAGTTCAGTTCGAATGGTTCCGTAAATCCGCACTCAGAGTACCCCTTGTCGTGGCGTCGAAAGATCCGCCCAGTGATTTCTGCAAAGGTCTGCAGAATTATGACGGGGACCCCGAGCGCATTCCCGAGGTCCCGATTCCAGGATACGAAACAATTCGAGCGCAGGCCATCCTGGGTGATGGGAAGATCACCATCGATACCTCAAAGCCGGGTCATCCGCTCCGGATAAAAGTTTCGTATCATCCGGACTGGCGAATAACCCAGGGGGAGGGGGAACTTTACCTTGCCTCTCCGGCTTTTATGCTTCTCGTACCCCAGACCTCCAGGGTGGTCCTCACGTTCGACACCGGCGCCGGAATTTATCTTTGGGGGAAAATCCTGTTCTTTCTCACCGTCATGGTATTCATACTAAAAACCCTGCCCGCGCGGGCCATCCATTCACGGCTCTTTTCCAAATGGCGGCCGGCTGGGATTTTAGAACGACGAAAGGACCATAGCCGCGCACACCCTGACCGGACAGAATCTTCGCTCCCCCTGCCCACAGGAATCCGAATAAACGCCAGGTTCTTTGCCGCATTTGCGCTTATGGCTGCTATTATCCCGGGAGCAATATCTACGAGAAATCATCGTGACCCGGCTCTTCTCTACGAACTTGCAGCCGGCAGAATCCAAAGAACCGGTAACGACAAGTCCGGTCCCGGCGAGCCGGCGCCTCAAGATTCACCCGATCCGGCGCGCCGGCAGGCTTGGCTGGACCTTAAGCTGCTGGATGAATGTATTGCAAAATTCGGCCATTCCTCGGTACTCGATTATTGCATGTTGGACAAGGCGTCTTTAATGGCTGCCTCGAAAAGATGGGCTGATTTGCGTCCGATGCTGGAGGAGTTCCTTGAAAAGAATCCGGATAGTCGAATCTATGCCGAAGGCCTCGCATTGATGGGGGAGGCATCCTTCAAAATGGGCCAAGGGGAAGACGCCGAGAGGTTTTTCCGACAGGCGCTCTTTTCGTGGCCTGAAAGTGACGCTACACGGCAAGCGGGCTTGCGCCTAGCGGAAATGATTGGAGCAGACGCCCTCCTCGAGACAGCCAAAGGGCTTCTTGCATCCGGCAGATATCTTGAGGCCTACAATATTTACGGGGCGCTCGCCTTGTTCCCCGATAAGAAACTTAGGGACGAAAGCGTTCTTTCCCTTGCTTACTGTTCTTTTTACATGAACAGGAGCGAGGAGGCTTCCAACTTCTTTTTGCAGTGGCTCAACGATAATTTAGAAGCGCCGGAGTCAGCTCAGGTCCAGGCCGATTTAATAAAATGTCAGACCATCATTGATCATAACAAGGCATGGCTTACCCGGCCTGATTCCCGGTCACCCTCCCCTGCCCGCTCCGGGTTGATCGTGCGTGTTCTCAACTGGGCCGCACATGGCCTGCGCCGGCAGTAAGAACACCAAGCCGGAAGCAGGGAGCAGGAAGCGGGAATGAAGATTCCGGCGAATATTACCGACGGGTTTCGAAAATTCACGACGGCTCATAAGGCTCGTTCAAATTGATCTTCTAAGACCACAAGCCGCCACTTCTTTCAATCTCCGGCTGCTTATTTGGGTAATTGGCTCGGCCGGACCCTGTCCGCCAACCGCTTTTTAAGGGAGATTTTTTACAGCTTTTGGTTTATTGTATAGTAGTGGGACAATGTTACCCGATTAGCCTAGTTTCCATCCGGAAAGGGTCCTTTTCCGCCTTGGCGGCGTCAATCTTCGGTGTTGCTTGTGCGGCGTACCCCTTCCGCCTAAAGGCGGTAAGAGGATCTTCCGCCTAAAGGCGGTAAAAGGAATGACCAGATTAAGACCAGATTATGTACGCCTCCGCGCAACCCCTCGATTTCCTTGCCAGTACGAAAATCTTCCGCCTAAAGGCGGTGAGCGGAATGACCAGATTAAGCCTCCTTTTCGAATCGGAAACAGACAGCGTTCCATCCGGAGTTTCCGGATGGACGTTAGCCTACACGTGCACCAACGCCTTGCATGATTGTGGGATGGAAGAGAGCCCGCAATCGGCCTCAGAGGGGAAAAGCATATGATTGAAGTAACAGTAAGTGTACCGGAAGAGGCTTTGCTGGCCCTGAAGATGGCGCCGGAAGGACTCGGAAACGAATTGAAACTGGCGGCTGCCGTCAAGCTGTATGAGCTCGGGAAGTTGTCTTCGGGAGCAGCAGCAGAGCTTGCCGGGATTCCCAAGCCACTTTTTCTCAGCAAACTTGCGGATTACGGGGTCTTAACGTTCCGTCTGAGTGAGGAAGAACTGGGTAGGGATCTTCAGAATGCCTGACGTGATCTGCAATACCTCACCCATTCAATACCTTTATCAGGTGAATTTACTCCATATTTTGAAATAATTGTACGGACAGATCGCCATTCCCGAGGGAGTTTCTGCAGAACTCGACGCTGGGCGAATGACCGGGATTGCACTCCCTGAGGTGAAATCGCTGTCCTGGCTCAGTGTAAGCTTCGTCCGAGAACGAACCCTCTTACAGATGGTTTCAGGTTTGGGCACTGGAGAAAAACAGGTCCTGGCACTCGCGCTTGAAAAGCCGGGATCGCTGGCTATCCTTGACGATCTCATGGCCAGACGTTATGCCTATTTTCTCGGTATCAGGTTCACGGGAACTCTGGGTATACTCTTGAAAGCGAAAGAGAAAGGGCTTCTCCAAGCCGTAGCGCCTGTTCTCGTCCAGCTTGAGGCTCTCCAATTCCGTCTTGATCCGAAGACGCGGGAGGCCGTCTTAGATCTGGCAAAAGAGACGTCGTGACATTTTCATGTCCACACCACAATTTCCTGAAGATCGCCTCGAACATGCAAGCTACAATGACGGAAAGCAAGAGGCCTGGCCGGCTGGCCCGGGCAATGCTTGAAACGGCCAAAGATATGCGGAACGCCGGGATTTTGGATGAGGCGGCTTACAACAAAGTGACCATGCGTCACCTTGGTGTGAAGGACAGGGCTGAAGTCGAGCCGCTGACCGCCGAGGAGATCCGGGCCATGCGCGAACAAGCGCACATGAGTCAGGCGGTCTTCGCTCATTACCTGAACCTGACGGCCGGTTACGTATCGCAACTGGAGCGCGGCGCAAAGCGTCCGACGGGCGCGGCGCTCGCGCTGCTGAACGTGATACGGCGGAAAGGAATAGAGGCGATTCTTTAAAGGGGCCGCCCTTTTTCTTTTCCCTGTCGAAAGGTCTCGAAAAGGCTCGGGCATTTATGTAACCGTTCACCGCACCTTGCATATAATTTTATTCACCACGAAGGGCACGAAGACCTCGAAGAAGACCGGGGGCGAAATCCTTGGTCTCCACGCCCTCCTGGTCTCCTGCTTCCTCTTCGTGTCCTGGTGCTCTTCGGGGCTGCCGGCCTAGAGGGATTTTCTCACCGCG
>JBEKTT010000036.1:0-50935 GCA_049515795.1 Syntrophobacteraceae bacterium | reverse complement strand
CGGTTGGAGGCAAGGCCCATAGTGATATGCGTCAGAAAGTGAAGCGAAAATGATGTCAGAATCACGCTTCGCGGGCTGCGCCAACTTCACTTTGTGAAGTGGGCTTGCCGGCCTCCCTTCGCGCCGTGTGAGCGCATAGCGCGAAGGCCGGCCGCTCATTCTCGACAGCCCGCCCACCCACCCGCGAGACGGGGCGGCAGCGGGAGGCCGCGTATGATAGACTTATATAATACCCTGCTCAAAAAAAAGAATCAGCTCTTTCCGCGCAGCCATGCAGGCAGCGCAGACACTAAATGTGGTGCGGTTGGAGGCAAGGCCCATAGTGATATGCGTCAGAAAGTGAAGCGAAAATGATGTCAGAATCACGCTTCGCGGGCTGCGCCAACTTCACTTTGTGAAGTGGGCTTGCCGGCCTCCCTTCGCGCCGTATGAGCGCGTAGCGCGAAGGCCGACCGCTCATTCTCGACGCTCCGCGAGACGGGGCGGCAGCGGGAGGCCTTCAACATAGTTGGACCTATTTCCCTTTGCCTATACCGGCCCTGGCGCATACCAGTTCTAAAAAAACGTCAGCGTCCTCGATACCCCCCTCCCTGGAATACACGACCTTCATACCGGTTGGTTTATTCAACAGGACAAAAAAATAGGGGGTTCGAACCTCACCGAGTATTTTATGAACGGTGAAGTCTACATCGGGAATGAGGGGAAACTTAACTTTGAAAAGATTCCTGAAAGCATTTATTTCGTATAAGGAATTTCCTGCGCCGATTGCAAGCACTTTGACGCGGGATTCTATCGCAGGGTTGGCCGAAATCGCCCGAAAGAGCCAATTAACAATGGGGGCCTCCTTTTGGCAAATGGGACAGTAAATGCTGAAAATCTCAACGATCAATACCTTCGAATCGATCTGGGAGAGCAGAAACGGACCCCGATCGATTTTAAGATATTCGCGCTCCTGCATTTTGGGGGGGAGGGGAAGCTTGAGATCGGGAAACATGTCGCCTTCGGCAGGGATGTTTTGAGCAAATAGCGTTGGGAGAAGGTAACTCGATAAACACAGCAAAAAGATTAGCATTGCGTATATTCTTAACAACTTCATTCCCAGAATCCCCACTATTCACTATTCACCATTCAATAATTTTTGAAAGCTCACTCGATCACGGTTTGCTTTTCCTCGCCCAGATCAAAGTTGTCAAAATCGGGGTAGTCCTGGTCAAGCGCCACTATGATGGGGATTTGTTTGCTGATCGGTCCCCAATATTGGATGGCCCCCGGACTGCTGAAGAGGTCCTCTTCTGCCCATTTGTCCCGGTTTTGGGCAAATACTCTGAACGATGGGGATTCCAGTTCAACAAGAGACTTCTCAATTACAAATTCCTCTTTGCCCTTTCGCATCTCGGCAGTGATCAGCCCTGTCAGCGGCAGACCCAAAACTCGCCCGCCCCTGTCAAAGTCGGTTATGGCTGCCATGTAGCCCGATTTTCCGGCAAGCACGAGAGATGCGGCCGTCAACCCGAGCTGAAACGTAAACGCGGCGTCGAATTTGGTGGGTTTGGAGCTTCTGCCCTCATATCCAAAAAAATGGGACTGCGTTGACAGAGTGACCTTTTTGAAATCCTCAACCTGCTCGGGAGTCGCTTCGATCTTGCCCTCTCCTGCTCCAAAGAACCGGTCCGTGTGCCGTTGCATCTCAGAGATGCGATAGATGATTTTTTCGATCAACAGCTTTTCTGTCTCGATTTGTGAGACCTTCACGTTTCCATGATCGTCACGGTCCAGGATCAGCATCTCCTGAAGATCGGACGGAAGCGAAGCCAGTAGCTTCGCGGATTCGACCGTCAAATGCGACAAAAGGAACTCCCGCTTGTGTTCGATCGTTGGCAGGTCCGAAATGTGCCTCTCGTACTCGGCAAGCGCTTTATTCAACTCGGCGATCAGCCGCCTCATCTCCGGAATGAACTCCACCAGCCCCTCAGGCACGAGAATCACACCGTGGTTTAGCCCTTTCATGCGTCGCAGGGTGATAATTCGTACGATATAATCGACAATGCTGTCCAGGGACATGTTTTTCTCGGCGATTTCCTCCGAAATGAGCGTAATCGCGGGCTTGGTCTGCAGGGCCACTTCAAGGGTGATCTTGCTGGCTGTTCGCCCCATCAGTTTTACAAAATGGTAGTATTTTACGGCGGATGCGGCATCCTGGCACAGATTTCCCACCAGCTCGGAGAATATCTTCGTGGCCGTATCGAAGCCGAATGAAATGGGCAGATACTTCCCGGCCGCCAAATCACCATCGATCGTCTTGGGGATTCCGATCACGCTGCAATCGATCCCCTCGCTCTCCAGGTACTCCGCTATGAATGCCGCATTAGTGTTGGAATCGTCGCCCCCTACTATCACCAGACCATCGAGCCTGTTTTTGACAACCGTCTGCCTGACTTTTTCGAACTGCTCAGGGCTCTTGATCTTCGTCCTGTCAGTCCCGAGAAAATCGAACCCGCCGGTATTGATAATGGACTTGATGTCGTCTTTGTGTATCTCGAAGCAGTCCCCTTTTATCAGCCCTTTGGGCCCCATTTTAATCCCTACCAGGGTGTTGTCGTCTCCCAGGGCAGCCAAAAGACCGGCGAGCACGTTGTGGCCTCCCGCCGCCGGACCGCCAGAGAAGAGCACAGCGACTCTTTTCCCCTTGACCCGGACGGACTCATCTGCGGCGACGGCCTCCAAAACGATGCTTCTGCTCTGTGAGATCGTCTTCGCAAAGACCTCGGGTCGTTTGCAAATAAGGCTCATGCCGGTTTCTTTGAAAGCCGCAGGCCTTATTTTGCCGTCTTTTCCCAGAAAAACGGAGCTCACGGGATTAGGGAGCTGTCGAATTCTTTCTTCAAGAGGGGAATGTTTTCCGGCCGACTGGCTAACTTCGGAAAATAAATCCATGGTTGTTCCCTTCATCTGTTTTTGTCACAATTTGTTCCAATTACTGGATATAGCTTTTACAAAATTTATGAGGATTCCTCAAAAAGATAATGATATCTCCCCTCAAGACAACCCATGGGCAGGGATGCCTATGGCAGCCAAAAGGCTTAGTGCCGCTCAAAATCGAAACGTCTGCGCTTGCGAACCGAATACCGGTCTGCTATTGCTTAATCCTGGCTTTGGCAGAACGTAAGGGTTCACCACGGAGACGGGACATGGTCCGGACAAGAAGAGGACACAGAGAAAAACAGTTGAACAACAGACAAAACTAAAAGCCCGGTCCCAGTTTGCTTCCGGTCTTTCCTGCATGCCCGTTTGCTCCACCTCTGTGCTCTCTGTGTCTCTGTCTGGAAAAGGCTTGGTGGGCTGCGCTCCGCTTGCGCCCGGCACCCCACCTACGGATCATTTCATTGTTTAGGGTGTCCCGACGGGACATGAGATGCTGTGGTGAATGGCTTTTGGCGTCTCGGCTGGTGAACGGCTTTGACGGGACTGAACTAACCATGGAGGAAGAATAATGTTAAGAGACCAAAGCATTGGGTTCATAGGCGGGGGGAACATGGGGGAGGCGTTAATCAGCGGTCTGATCGCTGCCTCGCTGTTTCCTGCCGAAAAAGTTTTCGCTTACGACGTAATTGCGTCCCGTATTCAATACCTGGAAAAGGAATTCGGAATAAAGGGACGCCGCAGCATCGGCGAGCTTGCCGAATCGTGCAGCATTATCGTGCTTGCCGTAAAACCCCAGGTAATCTCTCAGGTGCTGGATACGCTACGTTCGCACCTGTCCCACAAGCCGCTCGTCATATCCATTGCTGCCGGGATTGCGCTTTCAATCCTTGAGGGGCGCCTGCCCGACGAGACCCCGGTAGTCAGGGTCATGCCCAACACCCCTGCCCTTGTCCGGAAAGGGGCCTCGGCCCTTTCGCGTGGAAGAGCGGTTTCAACTGCGCACATGGAGATGAGCATCGCGCTTTTCCGAGCTGTGGGCAAAGCAGTCGAAGTCGAGGAGAAGCTGATGGATACCGTGACGGGTCTTAGCGGAAGCGGGCCTGCATATGTTCTGCTCGTAATCGAGGCCCTCATTGATGCTGGAGTCTTAATGGGACTGCCCAGGCAAACCGCGCGGGAATTGGTGATCCAGACGGTCATCGGGACTTCCATGATGCTAGAGAGCACGGCAAAGCACCCCGCAGAGCTGAAGGACATGATTACATCCCCCGGGGGAACTACGATCCACGGGCTGCAAGTCCTTGAATCATATTCGGTCAGGGGTGCTTTGATGGAGTGCGTGGAAGCAGCCTCACGCAGGTCGACCGAACTCGGGAAGAGCTAAACTGGTGTACAGTTTCTTGCATCATGAACACTGGATAGAAGGTGGCCGCGTGTCTATATTCTCTAAAGTTGACTTTCCGTCAGCCTAAGCTTCGCGGTGCTCAGGAGGTTTGCCGATGCTCCCCATAGAGTTGGATCACAAGGTTCTGAAAACTGTGCCGGTCCCTGCGTATAAATCGATGGACAGAGTATTTCAGACCCTGCAGACCATATTGAGCCAAAATATCATACCCTATTTCAGAAACGACAGAGGGGTGAGCCTTGTACAGCTTGCAGACCTTCGTCAGTCTACTGTTTTCCGCCGCATGGAGGACGAGGGAAATAAAATATCGCTGCCGACGCTGCTTGTACGGCAAAAACGGAGTTGGACCATCCTGATACATGAGAGGCTGTTGGATTACCTGGCCCATATTCTTTCCTTTCGCTCAGAGTTCAAAGAGCCGGCTGGAGCCTTGAAAGAACGGGGGATGCTCAAATTCTTCGAGTTTCTTTTGAGACACCATTTCGAGCATCTGGTCTTTCCAAACGAAAGCGAGCTTGACGTCATCCGCTCTGATATCGAGTTTGCGGCAGGCTGGGGAAAAAAGGACCCTAAAGATTACCAGGCGTTTCTGGAAGTGCTGAGCAATCCTGTAAACGGCATAATCGGCAAGAATTATGTCGAGTTGCTGGACCGGACTCAACGCCGCGAGGACTACGATTTCAGGCTCGGGCGAATAGTTGCAGCTTACGCCAGGCACATTGCCGAATTACCCACAAGTTTCCTCATGGGTCTTTTTCCGGACCTGGATTTGCAAATCAAGCTGAGGGTCCTGAGTCATATTTACCGCAACAGTCGCATCTCCGGACAGCCACTTTCAAAGAGAACGGCAGATCTGAGGAAGGTCCTGCGGTTGTTTGCCATTACCATTCACCACGATTCAAGCGAAGGGATGGAGCTGTTCAAAACGTTCAGGAAACGCTGGGGGGCAGCCTCGCTTTTCAAAGAGATGGATATTTCGCCAAGTTTGGACCAGGAAAGAGCTCTTCCTCAACTTTTCGAGATTTTCAAAAAGAACCTGGAGGTATTCGTGGAACCAGAAGACATAATAAATCAACAGGGACCTCAGACAGTGTTCCCCCAACCCGGAACGGACCCTGCGCCCCCGCAGACGAAGAGTCTCAAGGAACGCATCGATGAGGCTCGAACCGACCCCGATATACCGCAAGCAGTAACCGATCTGATTGAAAAGAATAAGATGAATGCGGCCGGGCAAAGCGGCGCAAAGTATACGGAACTGATTGAAACCCTGCTCGCAATTCCCTGGGGGAAAATAAAAAAAATCCAGGTATCTCCGGACGAATTTGACGAAGGACTTAACCGTTCGCATTACGGTCTGAAAACACCAAAAGAAATAATATCGGATTTTTTTGCGAACCTGATCTGGCGATATCAGCATTTCAATGAATCTGAGAAAAGGCGCTGGCACAGGACCGGAAGCGCCCTTCTCTTTGTGGGTCCCCCGGGAGTGGGCAAGACTTCTCTAGCGATTTCCATCGCCCGCAATCTTGGCGTTCCTTACCACAAGATTTCACTGGGCGGCATGAAGGACGAGGCAGACATCCGCGGCTACGGGTTTACCTATGAGGGCTCAAAACCGGGCCTCATTGTTCAGGGCCTGATAAAGATGGGCGTGATGAACGGGATGTTCATAATGGACGAGACGGACAAAACTGAAAAGTTCGCAATCGCCACCCTGCTGGAGATACTCGACCCGGAGCAGAACCACCTTTTCCATGACAAGTACACCCAGAGCACCATCGATATAGACCTTTCGAACTGCCATTTCATACTGACGGCCAACACGGTCGATACGGTCCCGGCGGCGATTCTCGACCGCTGTGAGGTCATTTTTCTGGACAGGTACAGCGTGGACGAAAAAATCGCCATTGCCAGGGAGTTCCTGGTCGAGCGTATTCGGGAACGTTACATGATCGGACAGGATGAAATCCTGTTCGACCCCGAGGAGGAGAGCGAAATCCTAAGGCACCTTATCCGCGATTACACCTCGGAGGCGGGTGTACGCGACCTCGAACGTATCGTGCGCACACTTTTTCTCCGCACCCAGCGAAAAGAGATCATAGCCAAGGGTAAAAGCTCCGTAAAACTTGACCTTGCCAGGATACACAAATACCTCAATGTGCCGAATCGCCAGCGCCTTATTAATGAAGATGACCGCATCGGAGAGATGATGGCTCTTGGGGTCAACATGGAGATGGGAGTCGGCGCCCTGATCCCGATTCAGGCAACCCCGGTGCGGACCGGCCATGATAGAAAAAATGGGTCCCAGTCCTACCTGAGTATGGTTCATACCACCGGAAATATTGAGCGCGTGATGGACGAGAGCCGCAAGGTCGCGTCGACTGCCATCCTCCACCTCGCAGAAGAACTGGGCATAGATGCGGCGGACATGTCCACGCCGGTTCACCTGCACTTTATGGGCGGTTCGACCAAAAAGGACGGGCCTTCAGCCGGGGCCGCGATCGCCCTTGCGCTGGCTTCGCTTTTCGGAAATCGAAAAATCCGTCGCGACGTCGCCGCAACCGGTGAAATCGATACCCAGGGGAGGGTTACGGGCATAGGCGGGATGGGAGTTAAACTGGAGACCGCCTATGCAGCGGGCTGCAAGACCCTGATTTTCCCGAGGGAGAACCTGACCGGGACCGAAGGCATAGACAGACTCCCTGACGCCCTGAAGCACGAACTCCAAATCCTGACTTACGACCAGTGGAAAGGCAGCCACGAACCCTTCGATTACTCTCGACACGTGCTCCAGGTGGTCGCGGTTGACGATATTGTCCAGGCCTCCCATGTGGCTTTTATCGAACAGGAAGAAATCGATTCGCTGGACCGTCTTTTTGAGGAGCATGCGCAAAAAGCGCTGGCTGAGGCTGCCTTCGCAGATTTCAAGGAACTGCGGGCAGTCTACCTGGATAACCCCCACGAGACCTATCCTGGACTGACTGGCGCCGATCTCTGCTCGGAAGGTCACGGATGCATTATCCTGGTCCGGAGTGATTTAAGAGAAGAAATCTTGAGCACACTGGGCGAACTGCCCGCGAAAAGCGTCGTAAGAGAATTTGACCCGAATACAGAGCGCATGGCAGACGTGCTGAGGGAAACAAAGTTAGCCTACGAGGACTATTCCTCACCGCCGCTCAGGATATCGCTGATAGCTCCTCTGCCCTTTCTAAGAAAAGAGGCAATCCGTCCCGAGGATCTTGAACCGGATGCAACTTTTGTGGGCCTTCGGATTTTCGCCAACTGCTGCACGGCGGAAAATGTGCCTGTCCGGGACTGCCGCACTGTACTCGCCAGGTCTTTTTCCTTCATGGTGAAACTTAGCGGCGAATTGCTGGAAACATGTCCCTTTCTGGCTAACAAGGATGGCGTCTATGCGCCAACGGTCGCATTCATTCCGGAGAAATACCGGCTCGACGGGCGCCGGGCCGAAGAAATCCTCGACCGCTGCATTTCGAAGTGGCTGAATATAGTTGAGAAAAGCAAAGAAGAACCGGAGGCCCCTACGATCCAGCCTGGTATGAAACTGTAACCGATTTATCACTAAAGGAGACCAAGCGAAATGAACGAAACCATTAAAACTCTTCTTGAGAGAAGAAGCATTCGTAAATTCAAGCCCGAGCGGATCAAGGAAGAGGAATTGAATGCCATTCTTGATGCTGGAATGTACGCACCCAGCGGTGCAAACCAGCAATCGGCCCTTTTTGTTGTTATTCAGGATAAGGAAACCTTAAAAAAGCTGTCAGCTATGAATGCAGCCGTGCTGGGAAAAGATTTCGATCCTTACTACGGTGCACCGACCGTCATTCTCGTTTTTGCAGACAAGAGCAAGATCTCTCCGGTCGAGGACGCCAGTCTTGCACTTGGCAATATGTTCAATGCGGCTGCGTCTCTTGGCATCGGGTCCTGCTGGGTTCACCGCACAAAGGAGATGTTTGAAACCGATGAGGGCAAGTATTTATTGAGCAAGTGGGGTATTACCGGAGATTATATAGGCGTTGGTTCCTGCATTCTAGGATATCCCGACTGCAAGCATCCAAAAGCAGCCCCAAGAAAGGACAATTTCGTAATTAGGGTCTGATCGGCAGTACCCGTGCAACCTGCAGGCTTGTGTTAATGCGCGGTTTCTTGAGAAATGGGAGGACGTATGGTAAAAGACGGCCAACTTCTCTCCGAATTCGACAAGGCATATCTTAGAACGGAAAAATCCGATTACTTTGAATCCCTTGAGCGTTAAGAATCCTGATTTTGACCGCGGGTACACGAGAAAGTGGTTGAGACAATTCGACCGGTCGATGGAATCGGGCCAATTTATCAGGGTCTTTGAGGATATTTTGAAGGCGGCAGGGTAAGTCTGCGTCAATGCAGCAGCCCGATCGGCGAGGCTCCGCGAGGCGCGCGCCTCCGCAGCCTGCCGGGGTGCAGTCGCCCTCTGCCTGGTGTCCATCCGGAAACCCGGACGGAAACTGCCTCCAGACCGGCATTCCCAGGCTCCTAAGCCATTATGGAAACGGACGAAATCTCTTGACCCCTTCCTTAGCGGCTTTTCCCCCTGATGAACAGGTTATTTCTCTTTTTTCTTGGCTATTGTTCCCCCTGAAAATAAAAGTTCCTTTTCAGACTGTTTCGCAGTTCCCCTCTTAAATCGGGATGGGCGATGTTGATCAAAGCCTCGGCGCGCTGCCTTCTCGACTTGTATCTCAGGTCGGCAATCCCGTACTCGGTCACGACGTAATGCGCGTATGTCCTTGGAACAGTAATGGGCGTACCTGGCGGCAGTTCGGGAACGATAGATGAAACGAAAGTCCCGTCCTTTAACATTTTCGATGAATACAGCAAGGTGATTCCCTTGCCCCCCTTGGAACGATACGCTCCGATCATAAAATCCAGTTGCCCTCCCGAACCGCTGATCATTCTGTGCCCGATCCCCTCAGAGGCGATCTGGCCGCTGAGATCCACCATCAGCGCCATATTCATAGCCACCATGTTCGGGTGCTGTGCAATAAAAGCGGGATTATTTGTATAAGTGCCGGGATACATTTGACATGAAGGATTTTCATGAACGTAATCATACATGCCCTGGTCGCCGATACAGAAAGTGGCCACGGTTACCCCTTGATGAACCAAGGGCTTCCTCATGTTATTTACAATTCCCTGTTCCACTAACTGGGGAAGTCCCATGGGGAACATCTCCGTGTGTATGCCAAGGTCACGCTTTCCTTCGAGACCGGCTATAACCGCCTCCGGGATAGCCCCGATACCCATCTGAAGGGTATCGCCGTCATTGATCAGCTCCAGTACATGCTCGCCAATCTTCTTTTCTCTATCTCCCGGCGCCGCCCTGCCTATGGCCGGAATCTTCGTTGAGTTTTCCACAAAAAAATCAAATTCAGAGACGTGCATCCAGTTATCTCCAAAGATGACGGGCATCTGGTCATTGACTTCCCCTATGACGACGCGCAGCTTCCCTGATTCCCGCCCCCCACGAATGGACTCCATGGTATAAAAATTGGTCAAGCCTAGATTGATATAGCCCTGGGGATTGGGGGGAGCGACCATGGCAAGATAAACATCCGACACTTGGGCATACATGATCCCCCCGTCACTGGTCTGTAGCGGGTAAAAATCGGACAAGCGAGACTCATTTATCTTTCGCGATAAGGGCATCCCGAACGCTGGGCGATAATTTATATGGCCATCAAGCCGGAACATGAATTGAGGATCGTAAAGCCTGGATGGACGTACCTGGACCGTGTCGCTGATCGTAACGTCCTTCAATTCCTCCCAGCGGTCCAATACGGCATCGTACATCTGAGGCGAACAGGCTCCGATGCCCAGTCCAACTGCGATGAAATCACCCGATCTGATCTGTTTTGCCGCCTCTTGCATTGAGACAAGCTTTTTCTTGTATTCCTCATTCATGCGCATCTTGTTCCTCCTTAGCTTGGGATGATTAAACTTTTAAGATAATCGCTTCGCCCTGAGCCAAGCCTCCGCAGATGGCAGCCACACCATATCCTCCTCCACGGCGGTTCAGTTCATAGGCAACGTGCATGGTAATCCGGGCCGCACTTGCGCCCACCGGGTGGCCCAAGGCGATGGCTCCGCCGTTAACGTTGGTTTTCTCCAGGATTTCCTGCCATTTCTTTTCGTCGCCTTTGGCAAGAAGTTTTGCCGATGTCAGGGTGACGGCGGCAAAGGCTTCATTGATCTCGATTATATCCATCTGGTCAATGGTCAACCCCGCCCTTTGCAGGACCTTTTCAATGGTGTAGGCCGGGATCTCCGCTATTCGCCTCGCATCTGTCGCTGAACCGGCAACATCCACGATTGTGGCCAGAGGCTTCAACCCTTTTTCTTCCGCTTTCTTTCTCGTCATAAAAAGGATAGCGCTGGAGCCGGCACTCAGTGGGGGTGCATTCCCTGCCGTGACCGTGGGACTCCCGTATATCGTACGCAACTTGGCCAAAGCTTCTAAAGAAGTCTTCTTGGGTGATTCATCCCTGTCGATTACAATCGGCTCCCCTTTTTTTTGAGGGATGACGACAGCAATGATCTCTTCTCCGACTTTGAACTTGCCCTCAGCAAATGCCCTGGCATATTTCTGCTGACTTCCCAGCGCCCAGGCATCCTGCATCTCCCGTGTTACACCGTTCTCCACCGCGACCTCGCCTGCATCCTTGGAAACCGGTGCGAATCCCTTGGCCGTATAACCGAGTTCAAACAGCATATCGATGAGATTGATATGGCCAATCCGTGTTCCTTTTCTGAGTCCCGGCGCCAGGTGGGGAGTACGGGGCATATTATCGGAACCTACGGCAATAGCAATTTCCGCATCCCCTAATCTGATGGCGTTGACCCCCAGCCGGACGGCGGTAAGAGAAGAACAGCAGGCCCGATTGATGGTATTCGACATGCTTTCTCCTGGAAATCCGGCAAGGATACTGGCCTGGCGGGCCGGCACGTCCGTTGTCAGGGCAACTTCAGCAAGCACGGCGACACCGTAGTTGATCTCATCCACCTCTTCAGGCTTCACACCTACCCGCTGGATGACCTCCTTAAGAACGATCACAGCAAGATCAATGCTGGAAATATCCGCCATAGCAGTGTCAAATTTGCTGAAAGGCGTTCTTACGGCGCTCACGATGACAATATCATCTTTTCCCATGGTATCGTTTCTCCTCTCCGATCATATGTCTTTCCGCATTCACATTGGTTATCTTGCTGCCATCCTGATCGCTCCGTCCAGACGGATCACCTCACCATTGAGCATCGTGTTTTCAATGATATGGCGGGCCAGCATCGCAAATTCATCAGGACGTCCAAGGCGGGACGGGAACGGAATCATCTTTCCGAGAGACTCTCGCGCTTTTTCAGGTATTTGGGAGAGAAGAGGCGTATCGAAAATCCCTGGAGCCACGGTCATGACCCGGATGCCGTATTCGGCACACTCACGGGCAATGGGAAGCGTCATTCCGACAACACCGGCTTTGGAAGCACTGTAAGCAGCCTGCCCGATCTGCCCGTCAAAGGCTGCAACCGAAGCAGTATTGATGATCACGCCCTTTTCGCCTTCTTCGGTGGGAGTGTTCTTGATCATCTGCTCAACGGCAAGGCGGATAACATTGAAGGTTCCTACCAGGTTTATTTGCACCACCCTCGTGAAAAGGTCCAGGGGATACGGACCCCTTTTTGAGAGAACCTTTATGGCATCGCCCGTACCTGCACAATTGATCACGATGTGAATGGCTCCAAAGGCGTCCATCGTTTTGCTGATGGCCGTACGGACCCCTTCTTCATCGGTTACGTCCGTCTTGACAAAAATAACGCTCTTACCCAATTTTTCAGCGATCTCTTTTCCCCTGTCGGCTGCAAAATCAAAGATGGCAATCTTGGCGCCGCACTTCAATAAATCACGCACACACGCTTCTCCCAGCCCTGAAGCACCACCGGTAACTACCGCGACCCTGTCTTTTGGGTTCATCGTCTTACTCCTCTCATCCTCGTATGATAGACTTATGTAATACCCTGCTCAAAAAAAAGAATCGGCTCTTTCCGCGCAGCCATGCAGACAGCGCAGACACTAAATGTGGTGCGGTTGGAGGCAAGCCAAATGTGAGGCGCTTCCAAAAAGTGAAGTGCCTCCGGTGTATAGATCACGCTTCGCGAGCTTCGCATTGCTTCACAAAGTGAAGCATGCTTGCCGGCCACCCTTCGCGACGTGTGAGCGCGTAGCGCGGGGGCCGACCGCGCGGCAGGTCTATCACACGCGATGGGCGGTAGCGGGAGGCCTCATGAAATCTTTGCATCCTTCATCCGGCATTCCAGCACCGGCACCCTGTATCTCGCGCCATGATGTACCCGCAGCCAGGAGCTCACACGAGCCCCATTTTTTTTGCCACAATGAGCTTCATCACTTCAGTGGTACCCGCAAAGATGGAAATGGGCCTAACATCGCGGGCAAACCCGCAGATCGGGTATTCCTCCATGTATCCGTAGCCCCCGTGGAGTTGAACACAGGTGTAAGCCGTCCGGTTGGCCATCTCCGCGATCCAGCTCTTGGCCATGGAAGCCTCCGTCACCACGTCCTTTCCGTCCATGTGATCCTTTATGAGCCGGTCCAGGAAGCTGCGGCCGATTTTCGCCTCGGTCGCCATATCAACGATCTTGAAAGCGTTGTGCTGGAAGCTCGAAACAGGCTGGCCGAAAACCGTGCGCTCCCTGCAGTACCGGAGTGTAGTCTCCAGCATGGCTTCGGCCATAGCCTGGGCCAAAATACTCGACACTAGCCGCTCCTGCTGAAGGTGGTGCATCAGGTAGTAGAAGCCTTTGTTGAGCTCGCCCAGAAGGTTGCCGGCCGGGACCCGGCAGTCTTCAAAAATGAGTTCCGCCGTATCCTGGGCCAGAAGTCCCATTTTCTTGAGCTTTCTTCCCCTTTGAAACCCGGGCGCTCCCCGCTCCACGCAAATAAGGCTGATGCCCTTGGAGCCCGGTGCATTTCGGTCGGTCCGGCAGGCAACAATGACGAGGTCCGCAAGGATGCCGTTGGAGATGAAGGTTTTCCCTCCATTGATTACAAAGCTGTCGCCGTCACGGCGGGCATGGGTCCGGATGGCCGCAAGATCCGAGCCCGTGTTGGGTTCGGTCATGGCGAGGGCAAGGATGCATTCACCACTGGCACACCGTGGAAGCCAGCGCTGCTTTTGCTCGTCGGTTCCCAGTTGATAAATGTAGGGGGCTACGATGTCGCTATGGAGCGGTGCAAAGACGCTAATCGCCCTCGCCCTGCACAGCTCCTCGACGATGATCACCGAATAGAGAAAGTCGGCCCCGCTTCCGCCGAACTCCTCGGGAAGCCACGGGCATAAAAAACCCGAGTCCCCCATCTTTTTCCATGCTTCCCTGGGCACGATGCCTTCTTGTTCCCATGCCTCGATGAAGGGAGAGATCTCGCGTTCTATGAACTTTCCAAAGGCCCGCCGAAATATGTTGTGCTCTTCCTGATACATTCCCCACTCCTCGTATGATGGACTTATATACAACACTGAACATGTTTTCACAGCATATACCGAAGAATAGTTTCTCGGCGCAGCCATGCGAGGGGGCTGATGCAACTCCGGCACGTTTGAACAGTAATTCATGGCGTGAGCTGCAACCATAGAAGCAAGCGCGTGAGAATAGCCGCTCCGCGTGCCTGCTGCGCTTCAAAAAGACATAGCACCGCAGGCAGGCCTCCCTTCGCATCGTATCTCGCGAAGCGCGAAAGGCCGACCGCTCATTCTCGACGCTTTCCATGACCTGTCTATGACCAGAGACGGGGCGGGCACGGGAGGCCTTGCCTCTGTCATGTATGTAGTACTTACCCAACAAGGCCCAAAATCCCCCGCTTGCAGACCGCCTTTGCTCCCATGGAAACGTCAATCTCGACCGCGCCTGTGAGGCGGTCCTGCAATGCCTTCCGGCGAGAACCTTACTCTCGACCGGCCCCGCCGTCCGTTTTTTCCTCTACGCTTCGAGTGATGCCATGGAAGATAAACTCACAAAGTTCTTCGGTGAGGGTATCCGGTGAGAACTCTCGACCGAAGATGATTTCCGGAAGGCAGAGATGCTCGATGCCGCCCAGGATCATCCGCCTCAGGTGCCTCGAAGAGATGTCGCTTCGAATTTCACCGTTGCTCACCCCTTCCTCGATGATTTCCAGGATACCGTCGGCCCAGTGTTTTACCAGTTCATAGGTTTCGCTCTTAAAATAGTCCGGATAGTTCCTGACCTCCAGGACCAGTATCTTTGCAAAAATCCGATCCTGACTGTAGGCGTTGAAGTGAGCCCAGATAGCCTTTCGGAGCTTGTTGAGGGCGCCCGAGGTCACCTTCAACTCCTCTTCCACCTGGGCAACGTACTTTTCCAGGAACTGGCGAAGGACCTTATAGAGCAGGTTACGCTTGTCGTGGAAGTACTTGTAGATCAGGGCCTCGTTGACTCCCGCAGTCCTGGCGATTTCAGCCCAGGTTATGGCGTTGAATTCTTTTTCCTTTAGAAGCAGTTTCAGCGCCCCTACGATTTTGATGTAGCCGGGAGCCGTGGAGTGTGGCTCGATTTGTGCCAATGATGTACTTTCGTTCATAACGGTAGGGCTCATGCTGCGCTGGAATTCCTCAAAACCGAAACCCGGCACTCACCTCGTTGCAGGGTGTGTTCCATCCGCGAGAGTAGGTAATACTTACTTTATTAACCGCTTGCTGTCACGCTTTTTTTCGGATGAGGACTGCTTCGAAAAGGGGTGGTGGGCTGCGCCCCGCTTAGCTCACCCTACGGATCTTTTGATGGTTTAGGGTCGCGTAGCGAGACATGAGATGCTGTGGTGAGAATCTTTGTCCGTGCATAATCTGGTCAATCAGCTTAGCGGCTCTAGCCGGAAGCTCAGCGGTGAACGCTTACACATTCCGGCCCCGCGCGCGCAGGAGGCATTCTTGGGCCTTTTGCGAAAAGCCTTGCAGCTTGTAAATAAGGCCCAGGCGCCCCCAACTTTGAGGCTCCAGTGCGCCGAAGCGCAGGGCCGTTTCGAACGCGGTCTGGGCAAACCCAATATTTTTGAACATATAAGCCTTCGTGCCCAACCATTCCCAGCTTCTGCCGAGTTCGGACCCTTGCAGGGCCGAGGCGTTTATCAACTTTAAGGCGTTTTGGCGATCGTTCATGCAAAATGAACTGTAGGCCATGTGAAGGAGAAGCTCGGAGTAACTGGCCAGCGGTTGAGTGGGAAAAAGATTGGGCACATATTTTTTGCCGCAGACTTCCTCAAAAACTCTAAGCGCCTCAGAGTGTCTCCCTAACCGCTGGTAAAGGATTCCCATATTGAAGTTGTGCAACGGGTTTCCGCCCACCAGGCTTCCGGCCATGGCCAGATAGCGGAGGCACCTGTCGTGTTCTTCCATCTCGAAGCTGACTCTTGCCAGGAAAAGGTAACCCTCCGGAATGAGATGATAATTGTAGTTTTCTTTCTCGAAACGCTCCAGGGCCTCCTCCATGCTCCGTATCGCCTCATGCCGCCGGCCAAAGGGCGCATAAGTCAGGGCAAGGAAAAAATGCAGCCCTCCATCGTCCCTGCCTTCGGCTCTTTCCCTCTCCATTATTGCCAGATTACGCCTTGCCTTGGCAATCCGAATCTGTTCGGTCATATACCCAAGGTGAGTGATCACGATATCCGTAGTCACCAACCCAAGCCCAGCCCTGACCGCGCTGGGAAATATCTGTTCATGTATGCGCCCCTCAAACAGCACCTCCCCTGTTATGGGAGTACAACGCATCTGCTGGCAGGAACTGGGAGGCGCATCGGCCTGATGGTTTTCCAATATAAAATAGAAGGCTTTCTTACCGTCGAACTGTGATTTCAGAGATTCGATATGACCCTGATTTTCCGGGGTGATCCTGTCGTCGGCATCCACCCAGAGCTGATAGCTCTTGACAGCCTTTGACATGGCGAAGTTTCTCGCGGCGGCAAAATCGTCAGTCCACTCGAAATCATAAATCTTTGAGGTGAACCGGGCAGCGATTTGTTTTGTGTTATCCATAGAACCGGTATCGACAACGATTATTTCATCGGCAAAAGGACAGAAGCTGGCAAGGGCGTCCGCAATATTTGCCGACTCGTTTTTTACGATCATGCAGACCGAGAGGCCGGGGGATTGGGCCATCAGCTCATGCCTCCACTGGTTTCCCGGCTTGGGAAACAGACTCAGGGTCCCCGATCTCGGACACAAACCTCAGAAATCGCCCCCCAAAGGTGTGGCGAAAGGCATCCTCCTTGCTCCTGATACAGCCCGTGAGATAGGGCCGGAAGGCATTATCGGCCGCCATCGCCTGTATCATTTGAAAGGCTACGGAGATCTCGCTTTCGTCCCTGGGCCGGGCGCTGCAAAAGTATTCTGCTGCGGCCGCCAGGTCACCGGTCTTCAGAGATGCGAAGGCGAGCGGAAGGGCGAGCGAGTTGGGTTCAATCACACCGTTGCGGGCCTTTTTGAGGTACTCGAGGGCAGCCGAAAAATTCCCGCAATTGAGCATACAGACTCCAAGTCGCTCGAAAACGGCGGGCCCCGGTTTCAGGCGCCCGGTGAGCTTGAGAAACGGGATCGCCTCGTCGAACCGGCCGATTTCGGCAAAACAGATTCCGATAACTTCCACCAGGTCGATCTTGTCAATGCTGTCTTCGAAAGAGATACCGCTTTTGCGGTCTCGAGGCGGAAGCGAAACGAATCGGTAGGCCTGGAGAAGCAGGGGTAGCGCTTCACCGTGAGCCTGTTTCCGGAATAGGGCAAGTCCTTTTAGCAACCGGGCCGTGTTCTGCACCGGCGCAACCGAGAGCGATCGCGAAGCGGCTTCCAGCGCCTGATCGAATTCGTCGGCCCTCAAGTGATGATAGCTCTTCATGTTAAGGATCATAGCCTCGAGGCTCGGGGTAAGACCTGCGCCGCAAAGAGCAAGGTCGAACTCCTGCCGTGCTTCCTCTTCGCGTTCCAGGGCCATGCAGGTCAGGCCCAGATGATACCGGAAATGAGAGTTGCCGGGATCTTCGGCCAGTTCCTCTTTGAGCAGATGGAGGTTGCGTTCGTATTTTCTCCTGACGATATCGGGTCCCAGCGCATATCCGAAATGCAGGATTTCAAAGTCGGCGTGGTAGGTACTTGTGCCGGATTGGATCAGAAATCGGTCCACGCTCTCGTGCACGCGGCCCGAAAACCGCATACCGGGCAGATTTCGAAAAAAACGCACAGCGCGCACGATCGTTGAATGAGCCTTTCCATCCGGGCGCGGGTTGATAATGGGAACAGCGTAAGCGTCCACCCCCTGGGCAGATGCGCTCTTCCTCAGGCAATCCTGGACGCCGAACGTGTTGAGCCGTTCATCGGCATCCAGAAAGATGATCCAGTCGCCCGTCGCGTACCGCAGGGATTCGTTGCGGGCCTCGGCGAAATTGCCTGTCCAGGGAAAAGAAAATACTTTCGCCCCACAGGACCGGGCTGTTTCCTTAGTACTGTCGGCTGAACCCGTGTCGACGACTATTATTTCGTCAACAAGCCCGCACACGCTCTCCAGGCATCCGGAAATGCGTTGCTGCTCGTCTTTTGTTATCATGCAGAGCGAAACGCGGGGAGCGGAGCAATCGGACCGGTATTGGACAGGGGCGCAACTACTCTTAGACCCCGATTCCAGAAGATCTCTTACTTGACTTATTTTGTCCGTGTCGAACGACGGGTTCTTTTCGGCTTCTTCCAGCAGAAGCCGTGCGCGGGTGAAATCTTTGAGCTTCACTGAGGCAAAGGCCATCGGAAGGACCAGTTCGGACCTCGCCACGCCGAGTCTTTCGGCTTCTTCGAGGTACTTGAGGCCCGGAGCGAAGTCGCCCGTGTTTACGCAACAGACCCCGGCTCGCCTTGCGACTTCAGAGTCCTTGCCGCCCGGTCCCAGGAAATGCTCGAAATGTTCGACAGCCTCTCGAGGCCGGTCGATTTCCGAAAGACAGATTCCGAGCAGCCTGTGTAATTCCGGATTGTCGATGAACGCATGTTCCTGGCTGAGATCGGTTTGGCGCAGATCCGGCCGGAGGCTAAGAAACTCTTGAGACCTTGCCAGTAAAGGGAGGGCGGCGCCGAATTCTCTCTTGTGGAAAAGAGCTATACCGCTCACCATGTATGCCGTGTTTTGCAGGGGGACCAGATCGATGGATCTTTTAGCAAACACAAGCGATTCGTCCGGCCGGCCTTCCAGCAATTCGACATAGGCCACCAGGTTGCAGGTCATTGCTTCAAGGAACAGCGGAAGGTCCTTGGATAGCAGAGCGCGCTGAAAATACCCTCTGCTTTCGGCGGCCCTTTGGAGCAAAAGGAGGCTTACTCCTATGTAGTAAAGACAATATGGGTCGTGAGGGTCTCGTTCCAGGTGCTTTTGTGACAACAGGAGGTTTCTCTGCATCTTTTTCTTCATCGCCTCCGGCGGCACTTTATAGCCAAAGTGGTCGATGAAAAAAGGGGCAGGGGCTATTTTTGCCCCAATTCGGGTAAGCGCCGGTTCGATTCTTTCGTGGACTTCATTTTCAAAAAGCAGTTCCGGCAGATTTCGAAAAAGCCGCATGTTCACAGTGACGCTATAAGCGTCGGTCTCCCATTGGTGGCTGCGTATCGGCACCGACCACGCGGTGATCGCAGGGTCCGATGCCGCTTTTCTTAAGCAGTCCGAACATCCGTTCGGATCGAGTGCTTCATCGGCGTCCAGGTACAGTATCCAGTTACCGCCAGCTTTTTTCAGCGACTCGTTTCTGGCAGCGGAGAAATTGCCCGGCCAAGGCATATGGTAGACTTTTGCGCCGAATGATTCGGCAACTGAAACCGTATTATCCTCGGACCCGGTATCGAGAACCACGATTTCATCCACCAGCCCGCGAACGCTCTCCAGGCATCGTGGAAGGTCCTTTTCCTCGTTTTTCACGATCATGCAAAGAGAGATGATGGGCTCACGCATCTGCGGCTCAAAACCTATTGAGGAATTGAAGGATTTAGGAATTGAAGAATTGAGGAATTGGTCTTAATCCCTAAATTCCTGAATTCGGAATCCCTCAATTCGTTCTATTCAACAAATGCCTTAAACCACTTCGCTCCGTCACCGTTGCGTATGGATTTAAGCATATCCAGGCAGGGCACGTGCGATGGGTCGATAATCAGCGCCTGGTCAAGAACACCTTCGGCTTCATCCTTCTGCCCGATGGCGTAGTGGAGCGAGGCAAGGACGTAAAGGGAATCCGGCGCACCGGGTTTGATCTTCAGCGCCCTTTCGATTGCTTGGACTGCACCCGTGAGATCGCCGGCTTTTTCCAGCATCTGAGCAGTCTGTAAATATATATCGGCCACATCGTTGGAGAGGGCGCCCGGATCCCAACTCGGCGCGGCGCTCTTCCGAATAAGGGATTCAAACTCCAGCCATGCCTTGCTGTCTTCCGGCGAGCGGCGCAGGTATTCCCTGTACACCTCGATGGCGGTATCGATCTGATCCGCCCTGGCAAGCCCCCGAGCGCTATTTACGAGAATTTGAGGATCTTCGGGCTTAAGTTCGAGCGCCCTGTAGAAATTTTTCAAAGCCTCGTTAATCTTTCCTCTCTCGAGGTTTAGCACGCCCAGGTTATTGTGAGCCTGGGCCATCTGGGGGTTCTCCTCAATGGCCATTTCGAAGCAGGCTTCAGCATACGCGACATTTCCGCGCTCGAACTGAATTTCTCCCTGTCGAGTGAAAAACTCGGCTGTATCATTGGAATGATGACCCTGATCGGGGGGCCCGGCGAACGACTCAAGCCTGGAGCGAATCTCTTTGTCCTGAGGATTCTTGTCCACATACGACTGGAGCACCTCTTTGGCGAAATCTTCTTTGCCGAGCGCCGCGAAGACGCGGGTGCACGCCATCACCGTGTCCCTGTCCCCCGGCTCCAGTTCCAGCGCTCTTGTGATCGAGTTGAGGGCATCTTCGATCCTGCCCTGCGCCCAGTAGACGTTGCCCAACCTGCAGTGGGCCTTTGCGTTGAAAGGATTTGCCTTCAGCACCTGGCCAAAGCAATCGGCCGCCTCAGTATGCTTGTCTTCGCAAAGCGCCGCTTCACCCTTTTGGAACCAGCTCTGAGCGGAAATCTGCTCGCAACCGGTGTCACAACTGGCTATCTCCATGCCGTTCTCCCTCTGTCAAATTCTCCGAAATTGGTTTCATTCGCTCCGCCACCCGGGTCCCAGCTCGTTCCGCTTGGGACCCTGGGGGCGCCCTGTTGTCCCATGGTTTCGATCCGCTCCAGCAGGCTTCTCGCAGGGGCATAGCCCGGATATCGAGAGGCCAGATCCACCGCCACCGGGCGCGCTTCATCATATTTCGCCTGTTCGAAAAGGCAGGAAGCAAGCAGGTAGCAGATCTCCTTCGAACTGGACCTGGTTTTCACAAGCTCTTTGAGGCAGGATTCGAGCAGGTGAAAGCATCGGGAGCCGTAGGATCGCTGGATGAATGATTTAAAGGCTTCCATATCGGTCAGGTCGGCCATAACCGCTTCATAGAGCGCACTCAGGCTTAGCCGACAATTAAGGACAGTCCCACTTGAACTCGGAGGAGGCCCGTCGCATTGGCTCTGCCCATCCAACCCATCGGCCTCCACAAAATCCCATTTCGAGAGGAACAGCCTGCGGTTGTGCTCGTTTTCCACCCCGCCGCCGTTCTTTTCCTCGTTCAGATGCAGGACCCGGATTGTATTTGCGATTGCAAACCGGCCCCCATACTTGCGGAGCGCCTGCATAAAAAAATCCGTATCCTCCCAGCCCGCTCTGATATACCTTTCGTCAAAACGAAGGTCCGTTTTTCTGAAAACACAGCACGCCGTAGGTATCATGTCAACTTTGGCAAGCGGAGACGCCAGGTCGAAATGCCCGGCGCTGTTTCGGCCGACGGTCCCGTCAGGATTCATGAGGCGCGCGGAAATCCCAAATAATTCCCGGCTTTCCCGAAGCCTGTAAATCAGGTCTCTGTTCCATCCGGGGGAAAGCCCCGATATGTCGTCGTCGCACATGATCACGTAAGGGTTTTGAGACGCCCGCAAACCTTCATTGCGGTTCTTCGCCGCGCTCTGCTGCCTGGTGACCATAACCAGGTTATACGGCGGAACGGTCTTCTCCGTTATTTCGCAGACCAGGTTTCGCAGATTCTCGCTGGGTCGGAAAGCCGGAATTATGACGTCCGCCGCAAGGTCTGTTTTGAACTGGTATGGATAGCCGCTTGTTTCAGAATAAGGGTCGAGTTCGGAAAAACCATGGAGCTGCGAATAGTTGCGGTTGAGTCCCCCGCACACGTCAATCATGCCGCACGATGCGCAGACCCCCTCCCGGGTGTTAATCCGCCTCTGGAACTCTCTGCCATGTTCCAGGTAGACTTCGGCGGTCTTGGGACATACGCCGTAATCCCACTCGTAAGGGTCGAACATAACCTGGGGATTGTTGCAGACGTGATGTTCGTAGCCTTTGAGCAGACAGAGCGGAAAATACCGGACATTCACCCAGTATTTCCTCTCATTCAGATAATCCAGGGCCTGCTTTAGCCATGGGGCAACCTCGGAGGCGCACACCTGCACCTCGTTCAAACGCTTTACTATTTCCGGCTGTTCATGCCTGCCCCACTCATAATGCGGATTGAAGTTTATGAAATTAACTATGCGAGGACCTACCTCGCGGTCATAATAAGCGGCAAGTTTGGGCAGGTCTTTGAAATTGTGCCTTATGAGAGTGCAGTTAACTCGGACAAAGCAACCGGATTCATTGAGGAATCGAGCAGTACGGTCCATTTTGTCCCATGCGCCCGGAACGTTCAAAACCCTGTCCTGCTGTTCCTCGAAGCCGTGAATGGAGAGCAGCCATTCCGTGCATCCAGCCTCCGCCAGTTTTTTGACCTTTTCGAAAGCGAGGCCATTGGTAATTATGCATGTGTGCAGGCCAATCGACTCGGCATACCGGATTACCTCAGCCATCTGCGGATAGATTGTCGGTTCGCCGCCTGTGAAATCAACTGAAGTGTTTCCGCGCTCGAGGCTGGCTCTCAGCTCTTTTTGAACCTCCTCCAAAGGCTTGGACCAGTCGGACTGCTCGTATGTGTAGTAACACATCCTGCACTTAGCGTTGCACGCCCGATTGATGTCGATCACCGCGCGCCGGGTGGGAATCAGTCCCGTACTTATCAAGCTTTGCTCCTCGACATTATCCGGAAACATCTGCAAAGCGGCAGCCCCTTTTTATCAAGGGCGCACCGCAGCCCCATCTGTAAAAGACTTTTCACATCTGTAAAAGCTTTCTCGAATCGGAGATAAAGCCGGGAAACACCGGCACAGGAGCAATTTGCAAGATGTTGGCCAACTGGTGAACTGCAGGTGGAAAAACGCTTGAGGATATTATGCGGTCTAACCCCGTGGGGCCGATGGACTAACGGGGCAGAGAATAGAAGAGCTGTCTTCGACCTGATCGGCCTTTACTATGCGTCAAGGTTATGACGAAACCTTTTGCATTTTCTTCAACCTGGAAAGAGAATGCATTACAATTCTCATGCGCACATTTGTCAACGTGAAGCACTCGGGTAGTGCCGAAAATCAGTCGAGTGCAACGAGGAAAAGGCTTCAAAATGGCAAAACGATCAGCTTCTGTTAGCCCCAAAAATCAGAGAGTTCATGTAATTTCACGGAAAGATGGCTGGGCCGTTAAGAAAGAGGGCAACACGAAGGCGAGCAAGGTTTTCGACAGGAAAGAGGCTGCAGTAGAAGGCGCCAGAAAGATCTCAAAAGGCCATGATGTAATAGTCCACAATAAAGATGGTTCTATCCAGAGATGGGAGAGATCTGAGAGTAACTCATGAACTCTAATGTGGCAAAGTTAAACCCCTATGCGGGCTGGGGTTGCAAGGCGTCGCTCACAGCCTTGGGATTGCGGGCGACAACGACAAGGTAGGCGCGTGCGGCCGCATCAGGCTCTTTGCGGTTTTGCTCCCAATCGCGCAACGTACCGAGCGGAATATGGAACCGCGCCGCAAACATTTCCTGGCTAAGGCCAAGCTCACGGCGAATGACTTTCACCTGCGGCGTGCGCTTCATGCATCTCACATTGTCAGGCGTAACGGGTTGCGCGTCGGGATCGCTCAAAGCGGCTGCATGGCGTTGTGCTTCGGTCATAGCGTCAAAGGGTTCCCAATCGTGCCTGGCAGGAGTTTTCTTCGTGGTATTGGCGTTTTTCACATATGGCTCGGCTTTTCGGGCCGAAATAATACGGATCTTATCGCCTCTCATATACTATACTGCTTAGCCGTAGTTTTTGTCAGGGCATATATCGTCAAGGGTACAGTACAACAAACCGTCCAGTTCAAGAAGGAATTCCCCACTCTTACCCGGCGCTTTTCTCTCGCTGACTCTGTGCCTCGATAGGGCCATCAGGCCCGAAGGCCGTTGCCGCTACGCCACCTTGCAGCGCGACGAATGCGGATCAGGGCCAATCCTCGTATGAGAGACTGTATAAATCACTAAGCGGAAGAATATCATTTCTATTGCGCACCCTTAGCGATAATCTGGTCATTCAATTTACCGCCTTTAGGCGGAAGGTATCCCGCGTAGCGCGGAAGGCGCCACGCTCATTCTCGACGCTTTCCCTGACCTGTCTATGACCAGAGACCGGGCTGTCAGCGGGGCGCCTTCTTCATTGCCAAAGCCGCCTGATACGCCACCCTTCGGGAAAGGTTGAAGCGGCCGGCAATTGCCGATGCGGCTTCCTTTGATGAAAGGCCCCCCAGGAGCAAGGCCTTTAGCTCGTCTCTCCAGGCCGCGGACTCCTGATTCGAGGACTTCAGGTTCAATCGTTCGGGACCAAAGTTGCTCGGTTCGGGCCCCGGGTGCGATTGGGAATCCGCATTCCGTCCGGCCCCTGCACCCTCGACTACCAGTGTCAACTCCCCCCTGACCTCGCCCGAGAAATGCCCGAGGGCTTCCGAAATCGAACCCCGAAAAATTTCCTCATGTATCTTTGTAAGCTCCCGTGCTACCGCCACCCTCCTTTCGCCCCAGCTCCCGAGCATGTCTTTCAGGGTCTTTGCAAGCTTTTTGGGAGACTCATAGAGTATCAGGGTCATTTCAAGACGGGCGTTCCTTTCGAAAAAGCGCCGTCTTTCTGCGCCTCTGGCAGGGGGAAAACCAAGGAAAACAAAGGGTTGGGTTGACAGCCCCGAAACGACCAGGGCCGATATGAGGGCGGTCGCGCCGGGAATGGCGACAGGTTGCATCCCACGCTTCAGCGCCGCTTCAATGAGATGCTTTCCGGGGTCGGACACACCAGGGGTCCCCGCATCGGTGACCAGCGCTACGCTCTGCCCGGAAGCGGTTTTCTCGAGCAGTTCGCCTCCGCGCTGCCGCGCATTGTGCTCGTGATAGCTGATCAGGGGTTTATGAATGCCGTAATAGGACAGGAGTTTTCGTGTGTGGCGCGTGTCCTCGGCAGCTATCAGATTGACCGCCCGCAGGGTGTCGAGCGCTCTCAGGGTGATGTCGGCAAGGTTTCCGATAGGCGTTGAAACAACGTAGAGAGTTCCTTCCTTTGCCTCTTTTTCAGCGTCCGGGTTCGAAGGCATTGACTATCCAGTTGATTTCGGGTTTTTCGCAGTCCCACCTGATCGCGACAACATCGAAGCGTGCATGTGAGTCCAGCAGCCCCCGCTGTTTCAAATACCACAGGGCCGCGCGCGTCAGGCGCCTGCGTTTATATATGGTAATGGATTCCTCAGGGCTGCAGATCCCGTCCGCCTGCCGGGCCCTGACCTCCACAAATACAATTGTCTTTCCGTCTTTTGCGACCAGATCTATTTCGCCCAGCGGACACCGGAAGTTTCGGTCGAGGATTTTGATTCCGCAGCTCGAGAGGTATTGAGCCGCCGCGCTCTCACCCTCTTTCCCCTTAGTATAGCGGCTCCTCATCATCAATGCCGCGCTCCGTAACAGGCAAAACGCCCTTGAAAGTGATCCGGTGCAGCGAACATGGCCCATGCCTGCGAATGGCCTCGCAATGGCGGGCGGTGGCATAGCCTTTGTGGGAATCAAATCCGTATTGAGGAAATGTTTCGTGAAACTCGCACATCAGGCGGTCGCGATGGACCTTGGCGATTATGGAGGCGGCTGCAATGGAGACCGAAAGGCGGTCTCCCTGCACAATTCCCTTCTGCTCCATCCTGAGAGGAAGTTCGTATGGACCGTCGATGAGGAGAAAATCCGGCTCTATCGCCAACTGGCCGACAGCGCTGGTCATTGCACGGAAGGTTGCCTGGAGGATATTTATCCGATCGATTTCGACATTATCAACAACCCCGATTCCGATGGCCAGTGCGCGCGGCCGGATTTTAACGCAAAAATCTTCCCGCTGTTCGGCGGTGAGCAGCTTGGAATCGGTAACCCCGGGGAGACGAACACTTTTTGGCAGGACCACGGCGGCGGCTACGACTGGGCCCGCCAGCGGCCCCCGGCCCGCCTCGTCTATCCCACAAATAAAACGAAAACCCCGCCGGTAGGCATCCCTTTCATGGAGACGCATATCAACCGCCAGGGCTTCGATCATTTGCCGCTGCATGAGGCGCCTTTCGCGAGTACGGACCCTATGACTTGGCCGGCTCTCGCTTTTCGCGTATTCTGGCCGCCTTGCCGACCCGCTTGCGCAGATAGTAGAGCCTGGACCGGCGGATGCGGCCTCGACGCAGTATCTCTATTTTATCTATCTGAGGGGAATGAATGGGGAAAATACGCTCCACGCCAACCCCGTAGGACACTTTGCGGACCGTGAGAGTGGCGCCCATTTTGGCTCTATGGGTGCGTATCACCACGCCTTCGAATACCTGGATGCGTTCTTTATCGCCTTCACGGATTTTCACGTGCACTTTCACCGTATCGCCGATCCTTAATGCCGGGATATCGAAGCGCATGTGATCTCTTTCGATCGTTTCGAGCAAGCTGATTCCCATTTCCATTCCTCCGCAAATAAATATAAAACAGGGCGCCGGAAAGGATCACCCCGTAAACTGAATTCAAATCCCCCACACACCTGCTAACCTCGTCCCAGCAGCCGGTCCATCAGGATAGAGGCAGCCGAGCGCACCGGAAGATGATTGTAGCCGTTAACGCCCGGAATCGGTTCGAGCACAGCATCCGCCAAGTCGAAAATCTCCGGTGCGAGGCCCCATCCTGTACCGAAGAGAAGCAGAAAGGGCCGGTTTTCCCTTTCAAGCAAATCCCGAGCCATGCAATGGCTCAGAGCACCCCCTGCATTTTTTGCGGTGGTGGCCCATAGGACCGGGGTCTTACCGCTCTTTCGAGCGATATCCTCAATGGCCGAAGAGAGGCTTCCCACAACGCTTAGAAGCTTCATGGCCTCACGCCTCTCCGGCAGGATTTCGCCTCCCCTGCCCTCGATCCAGTGAGCCGCAAGCCGGTTTGCGAGCGCCTGCTGGTCCCTGAGAGGCGTAACTATATAACACGCCGGCACGCCGTAAGTGCGGCACGACCGCGCCAAGTCGTGAAGATCGAGGTTCGTTATCGCCGAAGCGATTATGTCACCCATCCTGTTCAAGACGGGATAATGGAGGAGCGCTAAAAAAAGTTGCGCCATCATAGGTTCCACGTAGCCCGCCAAGTTCCCAACGGGAGGCTGCCACGCTGTTCTTTGCCCGCGGCGATCTTGCAAGCGGGCAACCTGGCTGCGGCGCCTCGCTGTTCTTTGCCCGCGGCGATCTTGCAAGCGGGCAACCTGGCTGCGGCGCCTCGCCGTCCGGCTATTGTTTTTCTTCAAGCTCCCGCCGGGCCGATTCGAGCAGGGCAATATCCTCAGCAGTGAGACTTAGGCGGGCAAAAAGCTCAGGGCGGCGCATCCTGGTCCTCAAAAGGGCCTGCCCCCGCCGCCAGCGGCGGATGTTTTCATGACTGCCGCATAGCAGGACTGCCGGAACGCTCATGCCCTCGAAATCCTGAGGGCGTGTATACTGAGGATGCTCTAAAACCGGTTCGCTGAAAGAATCCGCCACAGCCGAACCCACATTGCCGAGCACTCCGGGGAGCAGCCGGGCGACGGCGTCCACCACGACCATGGCCGCAAGCTCCCCACCTGTCAAAACATAGTCGCCGATGGATATCTGATCGTCCGTGAAATATTCGGCCACTCGCTCGTCAACTCCCTCGTACCTGCCGCAAATGAGAATGAGCCGCGAAAGCCGGCTCAGTTCTCGAGCAATCTCCTGGTTGAACAGCCGCCCCTGAGGGGTCAGCAAAACGCTCCTGGCAGGAGGACCGCAATCCTTGACAGCTCGAAGGGCGCCTACTATCGGCTCGGGTTTCATGACCATGCCCTCTCCGCCTCCAAAGGGCCGGTCGTCAGTCATCTGATGCCTGTTTGCGGCAAAATCACGTATGTTATGCACCCGGACCTCAATTAGTCCGCGGTCGCGAGCTTTTCCCACTATGCTTTCTTCCAGGGGCGAAGAAAACATGGCTGGGAAAATGGTCAGGATTTCAAAGATCATTTATTGGAGGCCTTCCGGCAAATCTACTACGAGCTTCCCATTCAGCAGGTCCACTTCACCGATGACCTGCTCGATTGCAGGGATGAGCAATTCCTTGCCACCCTTTTCCACAACGTAGACATCATGGCCTCCAGTTTCGAAAACCGCTCTCAACGTCCCCAGCGGCTTACCCTCTTTTGTCTCCACCGAAAGCCCGATTAGTTGGAAATGATAGTATTCGCCCGGAGGCAACCTGGGCAGCCGGTCCTTATCAATAAAGAGGTCCTTCCCTGTTAACGCCTGGGCCTGGTTCATGCTGCCAATTTCTTCGAACTGAACGATCAAGACCCGTTTTTGTGAATTAAGGCTTACAAGGGTCAGTTGCTGTTGCCCCCCGCCTTCGATTGAAAACAGCTTTTCTCCGGCTTCCATTTCCCCGAGAGTCTCGCCGTAGGCATGAACTTTAAGCGCCCCCCTGACCCCATGAGTTCTTACTACCTTCCCAACGGCAACCAGAGAGCACTTGTCCATCGGTGTTATTCGATTATCTCCAAAACGGCCCGCTTGCGAATTTTTGTCGACGCAGCACTCAGGATCGTTCTCATGGCGCGGGCAGTTCGCCCCTGCTTGCCAATTACTTTCCCGAGGTCTTCTTTTGATACCCTAAGTTCGATAACAGAGGTCTGCTCACCCACTATCTCAGATACCCGCACCTTCTCTGGGTTGTCAACCAACGCACGCGCCATAAACTCGATCAGTTCCTTCAACATGGTATCCTCCGGATGAATGCGCTACGTCAATAATTGAGAATCTAGCTCAGCTTTGCATGCTTTTGAATGAGGTTGCGAACCGTACCGGTAGGTTTTGCGCCCTGCCCCAGCCAATACCGGAGCCTGTCGCTGTCGATCTGGACCTGCGTTTCCATGGGAAGCGGATCGTAGGTCCCGATTCTTTCTATGAACCTGCCGTCGCGCGGCGCCTCAGAGGAGGCGACAACAATCTTGTAAAACGGTCTTTTTTTTCTTCCTCCACGTGCCAAACGAATTTTAACCGGCATTAACTCTAGACCTCCTGTTTGATCAACCGCCCCTGGCGGGGAGCAGCCAGCGCCTTTGAGGGCGCTTCTGCCCAGTGGAATTGTTCACTTTAATCGGCGCAGAGTCAAGACGCATGTCTGCTTCAAATTTTACGCAATAAAATTATGAATCTAACCCATGATGCACAGATTAGAAAGGGAAAAATGACCCTTTTCGCCTTAACTTTGCCTTCTTTTTCTTGCCCCCACCAGCGGCGCCCATCATCTGGCGCATCATCCGGCGTGAATCCTCATAGCTTTTGAGAAGCCGGTTTACGTCTTGAACGCTCGTCCCGCTACCCTCCGCAATCCTACGCCTGCGGCTCGCGTTCAGTAAATCTACGCTCCTGCGCTCCTCCCTGGTCATTGACCTGATGATGGCCTCGATGCGCACAAACTCCTTCTGATCGACCTGGACCTTCTTCAGCTCCTTTAGCATCCCCATACCGGGAAGCATGCCGAGTATCTGCTCTAAGGAACCCAGTTTTTTAACCTGCTGAAGTTGGGAGAGGAAATCATCGAGGGTAAATGTGTCCTGCCTGAATTTGCGCGCGATCTCCTGGGCCTGATCAGCGTCAAAAGCCTCCTGGGCCTTTTCGATCATCGACAGGACATCGCCCATCCCCAGGATTCGTGAGCTCATCCTGTCAGGGTGAAAAACCTCCAGAGCATCGAGCTTTTCACCAACACCGATCAACTTTATCGGACAGTTGGTAACCGATCGGATGGAAAGGGCGGCCCCACCTCGCGCGTCACCGTCCAGCTTCGTGAGAATGACTCCGGTGAGACCGAGCTTTTCATTGAACGAGCCGGCAATCTGTACTGCGTCCTGACCCGTCATTGCGTCGGCAACCAGCAGGATCTCCGCTGGATCGAGGATGGCTTTGAGCCGCGAGAGTTCCTCCATCAGTTCGGCGTCTATATGCAGCCGCCCCGCCGTATCCACCAGAACAGTGTCACAATTCTCCTGGAGGGCGTAGCTTAAAGCTTCTTTTGCAATTTGCTCCGGGGTCTGCCGGGACGTCGAAGAATAGACCGGAAGCTTCAACTGGCCGGCAAGCGTAATCAACTGGTCTATTGCAGCGGGCCTGTAAACGTCCGCCGGAACAAGGCAGGGTCTTCTGCCCTCATTGGAGAGCTTCCGGGCGAGCTTTCCCGCAGTTGTCGTCTTGCCCGAACCCTGCAAGCCTACAAGCATCACGGAAACCGGCGGCCGTCCGGAGAGCTTGAGGGGCTCAGCGCTGCCGCCCATTAGCGAGGAAAGCTCTTCATGCACTATCTTTATGACCTGCTGGCCGGGCGTAAGGCTCTGCATCACCTCCTGCCCGACAGCCCTTTGTGCAATCCCGGCGACGAAATCCCTGGCCACCTTATAATGGACGTCCGCCTCGAGCATCGCCATCCTAACCTCGCGAAGCGCCTCCCTTATATTGGCCTCGGTTAGCTTTCCCTGGCCCCGCAGGTTTTTGAATATCTTTTGAAATTTATCCGAAAGATTATCGAACATTTTTCCCGCCTGTCTCATCGGGTGTTTCCGGGCGCAAACCAACCGGAGTTCATCCGGAAACCTCCGGATGAGACACTGGCAGTTTTCGATTCGGAAAGGAGGGATTTTTCGTCCTGGCAAGGAAATCGAGGGATTGCGCGGAGGCGTACAAAACGTACGCCGCACAAGCAAGCCCGAAGATTGACACCGCCAGGCCGGAAAAGGACCCTTTCCGGGCGCAAACCAACCGGATGTTGAAGACTAAGTTATCTTCTAGCGCATATGGGGACAATCTTCAAGAGATGTTCCGATAGGCGGGTTCTGTCGGCATCCGCCGAAATTCCTTTCCAATACCCCTACAAATCCAGCGCTGGCAAGTAGCGACAAAACGATATTTTCTTAGAGATCGTTCTGCTGACCGGACATGACGCTGCCAGTTCCATTAGTTCCCGTCTCTGTTGCGCAGTTAAATCTCCCCGCAGCTCAACTGCATACTCGAAAATAGTCTGCTCAGGATCCTCCCTGTTGAGCAATACGCTTACCTTTGCCTCACGCAGAGGGATTTTGTGTTCATCGGCCACCATTCGAGACAGCAAGCGAAAGCCGCCTCAAGCAGAGCGTGAGGACGAAACCCCGAGCCTCCCCCTCCTTTATCGAAGGTCGTGTCGCATGCAGCCCCATTCTTTCCATCAGTAAAGATCGTGGCATACGGCTTTTCCCCACTGATGCTGACAATCATTTTTTCTTTCTCCCTTGTATAATAGACTTATATAGTACATCGCTCGAAAAAAAATGCGGCTGACCTGACAAGAGCGGCGACCGTGCGCGCAGCCACGCAGAAAGCACAGACATTAAACGTGGTGCGGTTGGATGCAAGCCAAGCGTTACACATCTCAAAAAGTGAGGTGAAGTTGATGTACAGGCCTCGCTCCGCGAGCTTCGCACCACTTCACTTTGTGAAGCGTGCTTGCTGGCCTCCCATAGCGACATGTGAGCGCGTAGCGCGGAGGCCGACCGCTCATTCTCGACAGCCCGCCCACCCACCCGCGAGACGGGGCGCCAGCGGGAGGCCTTGCCGGTCATGAGACCGGGCCATCCGCAGTCAGCCGCGCCTCGCGGGTGGGTGGGCTGTCGAGAACCCAAGGTGGGCCGGCGAAGGTTACGAGGATTACTCCAGCACGATTTCCGTGAAAACCTGGGGGTCCGATATCTGCTTTATTTCGGGGTTTCCCGCCCAGACCATCGCAAACTCACGAAAATAGCTCACAAGCGCGATGTTCGCCCTGAGGCGCATCCCCGGCTTCAGCTCATCGAATCCGAACCATTTTGCGGGGAAAAATGCTTCGACGGCCACGTGAGGCAAAGATTTTTCTATCCTCTGCACGTGCCCCTCCAAGGACAGTTTTTGATCGGGAAGGCCCTTTTGCAGCCGAAAAAGCTCGGGCTTTATCTCAAACCCGTCAGGATAGGAAGGGTTGTTTTCAGGAATGAGATATACGGCCAGATGGTCCCGTTTGCCATCCGCCTCGACTGTAAAATGAAGCTGGAATGCCTCGGACCGGGGAAAGCCAGCCTTGTAATCCAGGAAATGCGGGTCGACGTAGGTGTCCGAAAGGCTGAAAAGGTAAAAACCCTCCGGTCTCCATGTCAGGTGCACGTCTCCAAAAGGGACATAAGGGGCCGGCGCGGTGAAGCCGCTAAGCAGCGTTTTGCCCTTTTCCCACTCGATTAGCGACTGGTCGGAAACGTCAATTCGGTAATCCGCCCGGACTATCCTGACCGGCTGAACTCCAGAGCTCTTTTGCGGACCCTTCCCCCCCTGTGCGTCATTGGCGGCCTCTTTTTTCGACTGCCCGGCGCTCCTTGCGTGCACTAACTCCAGTACGGGATTGAGATTCTTGAAGTTCAGCGTCAACGCATGGTATGGCCTGTTCGATATGTCGACAAGGCCCATATTGTAGTCTTCTCCGTCTTCGCGTCCCCCGAGCGGCTCGTCGCAGTACTGAAACCAGTGCGCGCCGACCACGTTCGGGAACCTGGCGAAGCTGAGCAGGGCGACGCCTGATCCCCACGTTCTCTCAGCTTGAGTCTGGACCGTCATGAGATGGCCGGGTTTTGCATGGACATTTCTGGCCGTCTCGTTGCGGTTGCCGCTCCCGTTTTCGGCCGCTGCGAAAAAGAACTCGCTTACCAGCACAGGTTTGCGGCTGAGTTTGCCTAACCCCTCAAAGAAGTACGGAGCAACCCAGCCGTCGGCGATATCAACGTTATAGTTGGTCGAAATCACGTCCACATTGTCGCCCATCGCAAGGATCACGTCCTGGTGGTAATAAAGCGGAAGCCTGTCGCCAAGCACCAGCGCACCGGGGTGTGCTGCATGAATGGCTTTGTACATCAGTTCGTAATAGCGCTTCGCGCAGGCGCTCATGAATCGGTCCACCAACCGGATGCCGCTTCCGCCCGGCCTCAGCTTTAGACTCGCTCCCGCTTTCTTTAAATCTTCAAAATCCCTGGCCTCTCCCTGAGGCGACCAATCGGCGAGAAAAGCCTCCCATTTCCCCTTATAGTTATCGTAGATCATTTCCCACAGGAAACGTTTGGTATGGTTTTCCCAGGGCGCCTTCAGAAACCAGATGAAAAGAGATGAATTCCACCAGCCGACCTCATTATCGCTGAAATATCCAATTAGTTGAGGCAGGTTCCTGTAGGCGGCCGTAAGCTCCCTGGCCTTTTCCAGGGTCTTTTGCTCCATTTGTGGATCGAAGGGATCGAACCAGTGAAAGCGTGAATGTCGGCCGAGTTCCAAATCCACCATGAGCGGGAACTCCAGATCGGGCGAGCCGTCGGACCATCCCCCCAGAGTATTGAATCCCCAATCTCTTAGCTGGCTTGAGATCTGTTCGCGCCATTGCCCGATGGAAGTGTAGAAATTCGACCAGCAGTACGCCTGCCCGGATCTGCTCTTTTCGCTCTCCTTGCCGGGAGCAACGATATTGACACCTTTTGAATAGAAAGGTTTCCCATCCGGATCGATCAGCCACTGGACACCGTCTATATCAGCCGTGCTCCATTTCTTGCCCTTGAAGTCCCCCTTTGCTAAGGTGGGGGCCGGGGGGATTGGCATTTCGGAGTCCTGGGCGAAAACCAACTGGCCGAGCGATATCAAAACCAGCAGCGCAATTATATGTCTAATCATGGACGCAAAATGAACCTCTTACAGATTAACCGGCAATGATCGATCTTCCGGGGGATACGGCATATCCCCAATTTGGCGGCCTCGGCGGATGCATGAACGCCGGCCGGTATTCGATGAGTTTATTGATCGTCCTCGATTTTCGTGGCAGGTTCATCGGCCTCGCCGAGGTGCTTGTAATAGGCGGCGTACTCCAGGGGGACTGTAATCACCTGCGTCAAATCAAGGCTTCCGTACAGCTCGGAAGGCAGCAGAAAGTTCCGAAAAAACCATTGCAGCATCTGGAGCTGACAGGCATGCGAAATTAAAGCTCGCCGCTTGCCTTCAACCTCCTCCGGACTCAGAGGCAATGTAATCCACTTCGTAGCGGCCAGAGTTTCCCTCGAAACCTTGCCGTATCCTCCAATCCCTGTGCCGGAAATCTGCCCGGACCACTCACTGGCGAGTGGGTAATCCGGGTAATGAACCAGATATGTCAGCACTCTGGCCGGAACGGTATCTTCATCGGAGTAAATGGTTCGCAGCGCGTCCAGGACGAAGACCCCGGCCGTTGCATGGTCCGGATGATAGTCGCGCGGATCTGGAAGCACGACCCAGTCGGGCGAAAATTCCCTGATCACACGCTCGATCTCATCCCTGAGACTCACGCCCGAGTACTTCACCCATCGGTTCATGCCTTTTCTGTGAGGCCTGTCGAACAGGGTGTGAGGAGATATAAACGGTTTGAGGTCAGACCAGTAGGATTCCCACAGGCCCTCTATGCCGTCATCGGGGAAACCCAGAAAAGTGGCATCCTCAGGCTGAAGACCGAGTTCGCATAAAGCGTGGACTGCTTCCTCCTGCCTTTTTTCCCCGTATTCGATGAAATCTTTGCCGGAAATACGCGCATTCGTCACCCTGAGGCGAACGGCGAAAGTGTAGCCGTCCCCGTTTGTGACAAAGACTACCCGGACTTTACCCTCATTTTCGAGCACTCGTTGAATCAGTCCCGAGGCCGCGATCGATTCATCGTCCGGATGGGGTGAAAAAATCATAACCCGGGTGCCGGGGGGGACTGCAAGTTGGCCATGAGGAATATAAGAGAAAGGGTCAAATTTGGAGGCAGCCGCCGGGACCGGATGTTGTTTCTGTTGAATCAGGTCCTTGATCGAGTTTTCAGCCACCGGAGAAAAAACCGACATATCCTGCAGGTACTGCTCGGCGGTGATTTGCTCCGCTGCACACATAACCGGCCCGCAGAAGATAATTGCAAAAATGACATATATTGCGCTCGTACGCTTCACAAAAGCACCTCTGGCTGGACCGCGCCACTGCGAACAGTCGCCGGGGCGCACCGAAACCGGCTTCGGAAGGTGTGGACCGGCCTCTTTGCGTCACTAATGATCTTAATTAATTGGTTTTTTACAATGCCCTAGTAAATAGCAAAAACGTAGCTACATATCCATTGCAAAAACAGTACCTCAAAAGCCGGTGTCAGCACTGAGATTGTCTATTCGACTGCCCTTCCCTGCTCGTCCAGGCCGAATTGAGACTGGTAAAGCGAGGCAAAAGGGCCTTGCGCCTTGATGAGCCCGTTGAAAGGACCCTCCTCGATAATCTCGCCTTTGCCAAGCACGATGATCCTGTCTGCTTTGCGGACTGTCGATAGCCTGTGGGCAATGATGAAGGTTGTGCGGCACGAAGTTAGTTGTTCCAATCCCTCCATGATAAGAAATTCCGTCTCGGCGTCAACCGAAGAAGTCGGCTCATCGAGAATCAGAATCGGCGAGTTTCGCAAAATAGCTCGAGCAATCGTAATGCGTTGCCGCTCTCCCTCTGAAAGTGTTGCACCCTGTTCGCCCACTATGGTGTCATATTTATCCGGGAGCCTCTCTATCGATTCGTGGATCCGGGCAAGTTTGGCGGCGGAGATGACCTCTTCAAGCCTGGCTTCGGGCTTGCCGTAGGCTATGTTCTCCCGCACCGAAACCGGAAAGACCAGCGGAGGCTGAAGCACCATGGAAACCTGGCTCCGAAGCGACTTCAACTGGTAGTCGCGCAGGTCGATACCGTCTACCAGGACCCTTCCTGCGCGCGGATCATAGAAACGTGGAATCAGGCTGACCAGTGTCGATTTTCCGACCCCCGTCGGACCCACAAAGGCGATCTTCTCCCCTGGCTTGACTCTCAGATTGATATTTTTCAGCACCGGCTGCTCAGATGCGTAATGAAAGGAGACGTTTTCCCAGACCACTTCTCCCTTGGTTCCAGATTTTGGAAACGCCCTGGTACCTTCCTTGAGGTCTCTTTCGACTTCGAGTATCTCGAAAACACGCTCCACACCGACTTTGGCGCCCTGAATCAGCCCCCAGGTCTGACAGATTGTGTTCATCGGGCCATATAGTGAGGCCAGGTAGGCTGTGAAGATTATTATTTCCCCCACTGTGATCTGCCCGCTCATGACATGCCGGGCGCCCACCCAGACGACGAGCGCGGTCCCTACGGCCATCACCACATTGACAATGCCCGAATAAAATGTCTGAAGGGTGTATAACCTGAGGCTTGCTCCGAGGCTCAGATTGCTCGCGCTCATGAACTTGCGGTGCTCTTCCTCTTCCTTGGTAAAAGCCTGGATGATGCGTATGGCCGACATGGCCCGCTGCACAACAGAATAGACCTCGCTTTCCTGCTGGCGTGCAAACATGGCGGCCGTTGTTATCCGGCGGCTCATCACGATGATGGATACCAACAGCACGGGGCAAACCGCCAGAGAAAGAACGGTAAGCTGCCAGTCGATCTTCATCATAACGAAGAACATACCGGCCAACAGAACCAGGGAACTTACGATCGGGAAGACCCCGTTCATTGTGAGGCTCTGGATGGCATATGTGTCAGCGGTAACCCTGTACAGGAGGTCTCCCACTTTGCGGCGGTTGTGGAAGGCAAGCGAAAGCCGCTGAAGGTGGCCATAGAGGTCCCCGCGCATGTCATTTACCATCTTCTGGCCTATCTTGATGGTTGTGTAGTTGTTCAAGAGCGTGATGCCGCCCAGAACTATATAGATGATGACCAGGCCGATCACCGCCAAAAGCAGAAGAGATGCGGGGCTAAAGACGTTTTCCAATCCCCACGGAGTGGGTCGCCCGCTCAGGACGTTGTCAATTATAACCTTCAGCGGCCAAGGCTTGAGCAGTTCGCAGCCGCTTATGATAAAAACCTGAGCGAGCGCAATCAGAAACGGAAACCTATAAGGCCATAAATATTTGAGAGTTTTTTTGAACATGGGAAAAACTTCTCTTTGGCAAAACTTCGTGCGCCAATTAAAAGATTTGAGCCCGTAAATAAAACATCCCGGCGACTGACAGGATGATGAAAAAGGGTTCTCTGGTGGGAGAAACGCCTGAAAATCGCTGATGATTTCGTCATTCCGGAGGAAGCCGGAATCCAGGCTTTCCCCGAACTAATTGATTTTAAAGCAAAAGACACTGCGACACAGTCTCTTTCGCCGGGGTGACATCCATAGGGCCTTTCGCCCTGATGTGGGAATTACAATCCTTTTCATCACCCTGCTAACATCGGGCATTTTCCACCGGCGCCCGCCTGCTGATTTCAACGGGTATTTAATCCCGCTTTTATAAAAGGGAAAGCAAAAACTCTCATCCGTACCTCTATCTGCCCGATATTGACACTAATGCTCATTGGAGATAGAGTCCATCCTGAAACTCCTGATGGAACACCAGCGGTTTCCGATTTGGAAAGGAGGCATAATCTGGTCATCCCTCTTACCGGCTTTAGCCGCAACGTTTTCGCCCTGGCAAGGAAATCGAGATCCCCCCTGAAAGGGTGCAGGGGGGATTTTAGCGCGGAGGCGCACATAATCTGCTCATTCCTTTCACCGGCTTTAGCCGGAAGGGGTACCGCCCCAGAGTGGAAAGCGACCCTTTCCGGATGGAAATGAGATAGAGTTTTTCGGAATTCCTGTACCAACCCGTGTGGCGTTTCCGCCTGTTTCCGGTAAGAAAACTGACGAATTCTGCCTCATGCTCAATTTGACCCTACTGAGATAAACTATAAATAAGGTAATTGACCCAAAGAAACCTATATAAAGCCGCTACGCGCACATTAGTGCGCTACGCGGCACAACCCGCGCCGGCCCACATTGGATTCACGACAGCCCACCCACCCACCCGCGAGGCGGGGCCGGCGGCGGGTGGCCTTTTCGGAGATTGGGAAAATGCAGACTGAAAAAGCTGACGCCGTTGAACTCGTTGAACTGCTCCTCACCGCCGAGATCTACAACCGTGTCCACAAACTCATGGAAGCCGATCTGCCGCCCGATATCAGGCGCAACTATTTCGACTCGCAGATTGAGGCCGTGCGCAGGCCCATTTTGGTGAGCAGCGCGGATGTCGAAAAGATATGCGGCGCAAAGAATGTTAAACCGATATTAGCTGATCTGCCTTTCGTGGAAATCGATGGTGCCGGCAGCCTGATCCGGCTGGCCGAGTTCGATGCCGCAGCAGCGTGGTTCGCCTCTCAGGACGTCTCCGAAGCGATACTCGAAAACCCCGTGCTTGCCCATTACTACCAGAAATTCGACCCCGATGTCAGTTACCCGCAAGCAAGGGTCGTCAATCAATCAATTCTCGCCCGCACCGGCAAGCTGCACGCCAGAGTGGAGAAGCTCTACGGAGAGGAATCCGAAGAATTACTAAAACTGGTGACCATAAAGCTTCCTGAAGACATAAGAAACAGCCTGGACGATCTTGTGCTGAGCAAAGAGCAGTTGGATGAGATCGCAAAAGCCGGCAAGGCTCTCGAGCACAGGGACTACCTCAAGGGCATCGGCCTTTTTGAAATCGGCAAAATTCTCTTTGTCGGACCGCCCGGGACAGGGAAAACTTCCTCTGCCCGGGCGCTTTCCCGGTGGTTCGCGCTGCCGCTCCTCGAGGTGAAGCTTTCCATGATCATCAGCGCCTATCTCGGAGAAACCTCCAAGAATATAGATAACGTCTTTATGCTCGCCAAGAAACTCAACCCCTGCATCCTTTTCATCGATGAATTCGATTTCGTGGCCAAATCGAGGGCCGCTGACGATCACGGGGCCATAAAACGGGCGGTCAACACGCTCTTGAAGGCAGTGGACGATATCAGCCTTGTTGAGGACGGAGTACTGCTGATCGCTGCGACCAACTATCCGCAACTCCTGGATCATGCCGCCTGGAGACGATTTGACAATGTGATGAACTTTGTCGTCCCGGACGAAGAGATGAGGCGCAGGATTTTCGAAAAGATCTTGGAAAAGGTCGACGCCACGCTCGACCTCGCCGAGCTTGCAAGACTAACCGACCGATATACCGGCTCAGACCTCCGCATTGTTGTCCGCGAGGCCGTCTTGAACGCTCTTCTTCAGGACAGAAAAAAAATCACGCAGGCGGACCTCATCCGGGCTATCGAACAATTCGGGCGAAGAAACTCGGACTACCGCCAAGGTGCAGGGGCGGATTCTTCCAAGCCGAATCCGACAATATATGATCGCCAATAATTGTTATCGGAGCTGATATATGTCGATGATAGATATGATCGTACATCCAATTGCCGTCTGTTCCCTACCATTTTAGTATGATTCGACAGGATCGAAGAAATGCAATATTTTACATTTGTAATAAGCGACGCACATGTCTCAATAGTCCTAACACACTATCCTTCTCCAAGCACAAATAAACGCATAACAAAATTATTGCATTCCACACTGACATAATCTAAAAGATTTAACTTACGTGGCACAGGTTTGTCGGAATTATAATGTATTTTCTTTTGTTGAAGGCCTGCAGGAGGAGCTCATGAGTCAAGGAAAAGGTCTGTTGGAAAGATTAGAGCGGAAGGGGATTTCGCGAAGAGATTTCATGAAGTACTGCACCACCCTTACCGCAACTATGGGATTGTCCTCAGCTTACGTATCAAAAGTGGCCGCTGCATTGGCGAGCGCTCCCCGCCCGCCCGTTATCTGGCTGGCACTTGCCGAATGCACCGGTTGCGCTGAAAGCACTCTGCGAACGATGTATCCATGGATCGACGAGTTAGTGCTCGACATTATCTCGCTCGACTATCATGAAACGATTATGGCCCCTTCCGGGGAAGCGGCGGAAAAATCTCTGCATGACTCTATTACCAAAAATGCCGGCAAATTCATCCTGGTCGTGGACGGTGCGGTTCCGACAGGCGATAACGGCAATTTCGGAACAATAGGCGGCAAAACTATGCTGGAGAAAATAAAGGAGATCGGCCCCAAGGCGATGGCGACCATCTGTATAGGCACCTGCGCCTCGTACGGGGGAATTCCCGCAGCCGCTCCCAACCCAACTGAGGCCAAAAGCGTGAGCGAAGTTACCGGGCTCAAGACCGTCAATATCCCGGGTTGTCCACCAAACCCGATAAACTTTGTGGGAACGGTGGTAAATTTCCTGCTGTTTGGCAAGCTGCCCACGCTCGACGACAAGGGACGGCCCCTTTTCGCCTACGGACAGCTCATTCATGACCAGTGCCCGAGACGGTCTCATTTCGAAGCAGGCGAATTCGTGACCAACTTCAACTCGGAGGAAGCCAGAAAAGGTTTTTGCCTCTACCAGATGGGGTGCAAAGGCCCCGAAACCTACAACAACTGCCCCATAGTCAAGTGGAACGATGGGACGAGTTGGCCCGTTCAGGCCGGACATCCCTGCATCGGGTGCAGCGAACCCAATTTCTGGGATAAATTCACTCCTTTCTTTAAATCATCCTGATCGATTGGGACATTTTGGCGGCAAGAAAACAACGATTCGTTTTTTAAATAAGGAGAAACCATTATGGCACGAGTGGTAATAGACCCGATCACCAGGATTGAGGGTCACCTCAAAATAGAAGTGGAAGTGCAGAATGGGAAAGTGACAAACGCATGGAGCAGTTCGACTCTTTTCCGCGGAATCGAGATAATGCTCCAGGGCAGGGACCCCAGGGACGCATATCTTTTTACGCAGCGCGCCTGCGGCGTTTGCACCTATGTTCACGGCCTGGCCTCTATCCGCTCGGTGGACGACGCTCTTGGGGCAAAAGTGCCCGATAACGGGCGGTTGATCCGCAACCTGCTCCACGGCGCCCAGTACGTGCACGACCACCCGGTGCATTTCTATCACCTGCATGCGCTCGACTGGGTGGACATTGTGAGCGCGCTGAAAGCCGACCCGAAGAAGACGGCGGACCTGACGGCAAAGGTCTCCCCCAACTGCCCCGCCAGCGGGGTAAACGATTTCAAGGCTGTGCAGGACCGTGTTAAGAAGTTTGTCGAAAGCGGTCAACTCGGACCTTTCGCCAACGGCTACTGGGGCCACCCGGCATACAAGCTGCCGCCCGAAGCCAACCTGATGGCGGTTGCCCACTATCTGGCGGCTTTGCGGCAACAAGCCCGCACAGCCAGGCTGCAGGCCATATTCGGAGGCAAGAACCCGCATATCCAAAGCTTGACAGTGGGCGGCGTAACTTGCGCCACCGACCTCACCCCTGACAGGATCGCCGAGTTCAAGTACCTGTGGAAGGAAACAATGGATTTCGTCAACAATGTCTATATCCCCGACGTCCTTGCGGTTGCCTCCTTCTACAAGGATTGGGGCAAGATAGGCGGAACGAAGAACTTCCTGGCCTATGGTGATTTCCCAATGGGACCCAAGGAACCCGACAGCTTCCTGTTGCCGCGCGGAGTGATTTTCAACCGCAATTTGGCCAAGGTCGAGCCGGTCGATGTCAGCCTGATCACCGAACAGATCAAGCATAGCTGGTACGAAGGCGATCCCAAGGGACTAAACCCGGCCAAGGGCGAAACCAAGCCCAAGTTCGACAAGTATGATACCGGCGCCCGGTATAGCTGGATGAAGGCGCCGCGCTACAAAAACGAGCCGATGGAAGTAGGGCCGCTCGCACGCGTTCTGGTTGCTTACGGCAAGGGCGTTCCTGCGGTCAAGGAAAACGTTAACGCGGTGCTGACAAAACTTGCCATACCTGCTGAGGCGCTTTTCTCCACTTTGGGCAGAGTTGCGGCCAGGGCGGTTGAGACCAAGGTCGTCGGCGAGGCGATGGGGACTCTGCTTGGCCAGTTGGTGGAAAACCTCAAGAAGGGCGACCTGAATATCTGCGACGAGAGGCCATGGGACCAGATGCCCGCCGAAGGCATGGGCGCGGGTCTGAACGATGTGCCCCGTGGCGCGCTGGGGCACTGGATCGACGTCAAAGAGAAGAAAATCGCCAATTACCAGATGGTGGTGCCATCCACATGGAACATCGGCCCGCGCGACGCGGACGACAAGAGAGGTCCTCTGGAAGAGGCGCTCATGGGTACCCCGGTTGCCGATCCCAAAAGGCCCGTGGAGATCCTTCGCACCGTCCACTCTTACGACCCCTGCATCGCGTGCGGCGTGCATGTGATCGATGTTGAAAGCAACGAAGTCTATAAATTTGAAGTTGTCTAAAGCTGATTTTTTGGATACGTATAGGGAGGCCGGCCGCGCGCTGTGCGCGGCCGCTCTCCCTTTTTTGTTGCCGGACCTTTTCACGCAGGCGTTTATGTATGTTTGATAAACACATACTGGTGCTCGGGGTTGGAAACATCCTGCTGGGCGACGAAGGTACCGGGGTTCGGCTAATCCAGAAACTCGAAGAGGAATACGTCTTTTCGGAAAACGTGGAACTCTATGACGGAGGAACCCTGGGGCTCAAGCTCCTCGAACCCATCTGCCGGTCCGACTTTGCTATAGTGGTGGATATAGTCCGCGCCGGCGGCGCCCCGGGCGCCATATACCGCATTGCGGAAAAGGATTTGTCCAGGAAAATCCCTTACAAGAGCTCGCTCCACGAACTAAATATCGTGGAAACCCTTATTTATGCCGAAGAGCTTGGAAACAAGCCTGAGACGGTTGTGATAGGAATCGAGCCTGGAGACTGGACATCATGGAGCACCGAACTTACCGGACCTGTCCGAAGCCGGATGGAGGATATTGTCGCGGTGGTCCTGGGGGAGATTGAAAAAGCGGGAGGCGCCTGGAAAAAAGTTGAACAACCTGTTAAAATCAAGCGAGTGGTGTGAGAGACGTCTGAAAATTGCTGATGATTTCGTCATTCCGGCGGAAGCCGGAATCCAGGCGATTTCCCAACTAATTGATTTTAAAGCAAAAGACACTGGGCCCCGGCTTTTGCCGGGGTGACGTCTATAGGGTCTTTCGTCCTGATGTGGGAATTCCAATCCTTTTTCATCACCCTGCTAAAGAAAGGGAAATGCAAATGTGCCTGGCCATTCCGGGTGAAATAGTAAAGATAGACGATGGAGTTGCAACCGTGCGGATTGCAGGGTCGCTCAGAAAGGCGTCCCTTCTGCTTCTGTCCGAAGAACCCAAACCGGGAGATTATGTCATAGTCCATGCGGGATTTGCGCTTCATGTGGTCGACCCCGCCGAAGCCATGGAATCACTTCGTCTCATTCGCGAACTGGCTTCTTTCGCGGACGCGGACGAAGAACTTGTATGAAAAAAATAATCATTTCCGTCCTCGGCCACGACAGGCCAGGCATTATAGCCGCAGTCTCAGAAGTGCTTTTCCGCAACGGATGCAATATAGAAGACGTTAGCCAGAGCATACTCCAGACCGAGTTCGCCGGGGTATTCATCGCCTCCCGTCCGGACACGATCGAGACAGACGAACTCAGTGGCCGCCTGCGTGAGAAGCTCGATCCCATGAGGCTTTCGGTCCTGCTTCGCGAAGTGGAATCCGCCGGAGTTTGGCAGGCCCCCCTCAGCGAGCCTTTCGTCATAACTACAATGGGACCAGACCGCCCTGGCCTCGTCGCAGGCATAACCGAACTGCTGGCACGGTTTGGCGTTAATATTTCAAATCTAAAAGCGGTTTTCAGGGGTGGAGACAATCCGCACGAAAACACGATGATATATGAAGTGGACGTTCCCCTCGCGGTGGACCAGAACATTTTTCGCGAAGCGCTCTATGAACGCGGCAGGGAACTGGGCCTGGATGTAAGTCATCAGCACAGGGAAATTTTCGAAGCTATCCATAGAGTCTGACCTGCGGACAATCCCATGCTCACTCCTATAGAAGTGCTTTCCACACTCGAGATGCTCAAAAATGAGCATCTCGACGTCCGAACCGTTACTCTGGGCATAAGCCTGTTAGATTGCTCGAGCGATGAGCCGGCAAGATTCATCGACAGGATGACATCCAAAATCGGCGCCCTTGCACGCAACCTGGTAGAGGTTTGCGACGAGGTGGCGGTTCGCTATGGTATCCCGATTGTGAACAAGCGGATTGCGGTAAGTCCCATTGCGGTCGCCGCATGTTCATGCGCGCCCGATCGGATGGTCGAGGTCGCCAGGGCGATGGACCGCGCTGCAAAGGCAGTCGGGGTGGATTTCATCGGCGGGTTCAGCGCCCTTGTCGAAAAAGGTTTCACCAGGGGGGATCACGCCCTCATCGAGGCCATCCCGGAGGCGCTTTCGGCAACCGAGCATGTTTGCTCCTCAGTAAATGTGGCATCCACCCGTGCAGGCATCAATATGGATGCGGTCTACCTCATGGGAAAAACGATAAAGAGGCTCGCCGAGCTTACCGGGGAGCGCGACGGAATCGGGTGCGCAAAGTTGTGCGTGTTTGCAAACATTCCCGAAGACGTTCCTTTTATGGCCGGTGCCTTTCTCGGCGTGGGCGAGCCGGACTCGGTAATAAACGTCGGCGTGAGCGGTCCCGGCGTTGTCAAGAAAGCTTTAGACCGGGCGCGTCAGGCAAATCCCCGGCTTGATCTGGGACAAATCTCCGAAATCATTAAACATACTGCCTTTAAGGTGACAAAAGTCGGTGAACTGATCGGCAGGCGTGTGGCCGATGCTCTTGGGGTCCCATTCGGAGTGGTTGACCTCTCACTTGCTCCGACCCCCAACGTCGGAGACAGTGTTGGGGAGATCTTTCAGAGCCTGGGGCTATCCAGCATCGGCGTTCCGGGCACAACCGCAGCCCTGGCGCTCATCAACGACGCGGTAAAAAAAGGAGGGGCGTTCGCAAGCTCTTACGTGGGCGGTTTAAGCGGCGCCTTTATTCCGGTGAGCGAAGACCTCAATATTGCGGAATCGGCCCGGCAGGGATTTCTTTCCATCGAAAAGCTCGAGGCTATGACAAGCGTATGCTCGGTCGGACTGGATATGATCGCCCTGGCGGGTGATACTTCAGCCGAAACCCTTGCCGCGATAATAGCCGATGAGATGGCGATCGGGGTGATAAATAAGAAAACCACGGCCGCCAGGCTTATTCCGGTTCCGGGTAAAAAAGTGGGAGACAAGGCCCATTTCGGCGGCCTGCTCGGAGAGGCGTCAATTATACCGGTACGGGGAGCGGACAGCTCCGGGGAGTTCATCTCCCTTGGGGGCCGCATCCCCGCCCCGACGCAGAGCCTTACCAACTGAGGCCTGAATAATACGCATCCGTGATATTAGTGCAATCCGTGGTTTCCCGCCTCAGCTTTTCTCTGGAACGTGCCGCGCTGAGAGCCATCCGGCCGCAAAGCCGAAAAGAGCCATGATTGCCAGCAGTGTCCCTGCGTTTTGCAGGATATCCCCGGATAACCAGTTGAAAGGCTTTTCAGGCAAACCGGCTGCTATGTGGAGTTCTCCCGACGATCCGTGTGTTACGCTGGTAAAGGCAAAGTTTCGCACGACTCCGTCCAGGCCTTTTTCTCCCACAAATCCTTCCTTTTGGCTTAGCATCGCCTTGATTACGGGTGCATCGGTCATTGAGCGCCCAATCCACTCATCGACGTTTGGGTAGGCGGCCAGGATGGTCCCTTTCGAGTCAACAACCAATGCCTCGCTGTTTTCGGGCAATGACTTTTCAGGAATCTGAACCAGCGTCTTCAGGTCCAGGGAGGCAAAAATTACCCCTTGCGGCTGACCGGTTTCACTTAAAAAGGGGTAAACGAGATCGATTGAATGCTTGCCGGTGCTGAGGGCCCGCGCATAATCGCTGAAAACGAACCGGCGGGTTCGGAGGGCCTGCTGAAAATACTCCCTGTCTGCAATGTTGATCCTGGCCGGACTTACCGCACTGCAGAAAACGTCCCCGTTCAGGTCAGCCACCCCAATGTTGCTGAAAAATTGCTGATTGTTCACAATATCCGAAAACAGACTGCGGCAGGATTCCGAATCTTCCCTAATTACCACGGGGGATTTCGACAGGACCGCCAAAAGAAGCCGGGTCTGCTCCATGAGTTGCCTGTCAAATGCGGCCACATATTGAACCAGCCTGCGGGCCGTATTCCGGCTTTCTGCCCTTTCATTCTTCCATTGCTGGTGGGCCGGATGAATGATTACATCGGCGGCGGGTAAAAAGAAAAGCGGAACAAAAATCAAAATTTGGAGCTGCAGCGTTCTTGCAGGAGACATTTATCATCCTTTATCGAATTGTTAGAAATCATTTCGTGTCCAATTCTGCAAAATGCACTATCCATATTTTGCTTGTCAATAACACCGAAGGTATTATTTTATCCCGAGTCAACTCCCTCGTATGATAGACTTATACAATACCCTGCTCGATGTGTGAGCGCGTAGCGCGGAGGCCGACCGCTTATTCTCGACAGCCCACCCACCCACCCGCGAGACGGGGCGGGAGCGGGAGGCCTCATCTTGGCGGTTGTCGTGCCATGACCTATAATGACTCAGGCTGGATGAAGATGACTTTTGAAAGTTGCAAGCCCTCTGTCCGCCGGCACTGGCTGGTTTTCGCTGCAGGAGTGGTGTGGCTCACGGTGGGTTGCGGGCTGACGGCGGTGGCCTGTTTTTGGTTTTACCGTTCAGCGTGGCCTTTGAGCCTTGTGCTTGGCGCCCTAAGCCTTGCCCTGGGCCTGATCGTCCATTCTTTCGGGTTTTCCCGAATCGTCAGGAAAAACCTTGAGCGCATCGGCGGCAAGCCCGAACTGGTTTGTCTTTTCGCATTTCAGGGGTGGAGGAGCTATTTTCTCATTTTGACTATGATGCTCATGGGTTTTGCACTCCGGCGCCTTCCCATCCCGAAGGACATTGTCGCGATAATCTATTTTACAATGGGATCGGCCCTAATCTGCGGCAGCTCAGTATATTTTCGGCAATTTTCCGCCGAAAATGCCGGCTAAGCCTGGTCCCGGCCCGGCGTATCCGGGTATGCGCTTTGATTTTAGACCTTGAAGATACAGTAGTTCATCACCTGCCCTTTGCTAAGCCGTTTTCCCGTGCCCCCACTGCTTCCTCAATTGACAGTTTCGCGAACCTGTGTTCAAAGCGCCTGCAGACCGTCGAATCGGCAACGACCCGGCCGGGAGCGCAGTACCAGGCCCTTCTTTCAGACAAGTCCGTTGGCGCTCTTTAACACTTAAGCAGGCGGCGGCATTGCCGGCCGCGCCGTTTCAACAATCAACAAATGGAGTTTAATATGAATGTTGCGAGGAATGTGGAGCAAGCAAGTCTTTATTTTCCGGAAAAGCCTGCATTGATATTCGAAGGTCGAACCTACACGAACGAAGAGCTGAATAAACAGGTGAATCGTCTCGCCAATGCGATGAAAGCCCTGGGAGTGGAGAAGGGTGACCGGGTAGCCCTCTTTTTGCCCAATATCCCGGCTTTTATTATCTGCTACTTTGCCGCCCAGAAGCTGGGAGCTATTGCCGTCTCCATCAACGCCATGTCGAAAAAAAAGGAAGTACAGTACATGGTCAGTGATTCGGGGTGCAAAATGCTCTTCACGACATCTGCTCTGCGCGAAGAGGTCCCTGCCGATGAATTGCCCACCCTGAAACAAATAATCATCGCCGAAGGCGAAGCCGGAAATGACCTTGATTTCAACGGGCTTATGGCCAAAGCAGATGCGAATTTCCGCTGCTCTGACATGGATCCTCACGATCCAGCAGCAATTCTTTACACATCGGGCACTACCGGTTTCCCCAAAGGCGCAGTATTGACCCAAATGAACATAGTCTCGAATTCCCTTTCATCAGCCAATCACTCCGGAGTGTCTCCCGAGGACCGGGGGCTGCTGTTCCTGCCCCTTTTTCACTGTTTTGGCCAGAATTTCATCATGAATGCGGCCTTCAGCAAGTGCGCTACCCTTGTCCTGCACCGCCGGTTCGAACCGGAGCCTGTGCTCGATGCCATGGTTTCCCACCGCGTGACGATGCTCTTTGCAGTGCCGACTATTTATATTCACCTCCTCAACATGGACACTTCCCGGTATGATCTGTCGAGTCTGCGCTACTGCTTTACCGCTGCTGCGACCATGCCCAGGGAAACGGCACTTCAGTGGAAGGAGAAATTCGGCATGCCTACCCACGAAGGGTACGGACTTACAGAATGCTCACCCTTTTGCACCTACAATCACAATTATCGGTATAAACACGGCAGTATCGGAACACCGATCGAAAACGTCGATGTAATGATTGCTGATGAAGAGGGCAAAGAATTACCTTCCGGAGAAACGGGGGAAATAATCATCAGGGGACCGAACGTGATGAAGGGCTATTGGGGAAACCCCGAGGCTACGGAAGAGGCAATCCGCAACGGATGGCTCCGTTCAGGCGATATCGGGACAATGGATGAAGAGGGATATTTCTTTATTACCGACCGGGTAAAGGACATGATCAATGCGGCGGGGTTTAACGTCTATCCCAATGAGGTAGAGCAAATCATCTATCAGCATCCCTCGGTTCAAGAGGTAGCTGTTTATGGAGCTGCCGATCCTATAAGAGGTGAAACAGTCCATGCCAGTATTGTTTTGAAGCAGGGCATGACGGCTACAGATGAGAGTATAATCGAGTTTTGCAAGTCAAATATGGCTGTCTACAAGGTGCCCAGAAAGGTAGTCTTTACCGACCAACTGCCCAAAAGTGCCACGGGCAAGATTTTAAAGAGGGTGTTACGGGGGGATAAGTAGAGGAACCATCCAGCGCAATTCATGAATTATTAATTTCGGCTAACGCCTTATCTATTCTCACAGCTTCCTCTTCAGACCCTGAAAACGAATAGAAGGAGCGGGCACTTTCATACGCTGTTTTTGCTTGTGCCGGCATTCCGAGATCCGAAAAATGCACCGCCAGTAGCTCCCAGGCGTGAGCAAACAAAACGGCCTTTTCTTTGTCCTGGCCGGCTGGTTCAGTGTATTTTCTTGTAAAAAGATCACCAAAACATTTCTCGATGACTTGTTGGTTTTCTTCAGAAACCTTCTTTGTTAATGAGAGCAAACTCTTATATTCTCGTGGCACCTTGAGAATGGTCGCCGCTTTTTTAAGGAAAGAAGGATCGAGGGATAATTGAGAAGATGGAGAAGCTTTCACGGCATCTACCGTTTTGAGTGTGTCGAGACACTTATCCGGTTCTTCATTCAAATACTGGACAGTTGCAAGTTTCAATTTGAGTTGATCAACACCACTCTTGTTTATGTTGAGATCAATACACCTCTCATAAGCTTTAAGTGCCTTTTTATAATCTTTCTCGATAACGTAGATGTCCCCAGCTTTTGCAAAAAGGAACGTCGCCCGATCTTTATTTCCCACTTTTTCAGCCTTACTCGCAAGCTCCAGGAAATCACCAGGGCCCTGAATCTTTCCCATGCTGGCTTTTACGTCTAAATAGGCATCTTCAGCTTCGTTTCGCTCAGCATCGTTTGAAGCCAGTTCCTTCGCTCTATCGTAATAGTACCTGGCAAGATAAAGGTGTTTTTCATCCTTGGCGGACGAGTTCAGGGCCAGAAACGCATCCCCAAGGACAAAGTGGGCCTTGTAGCTGTTAGGGTTCTCTTGGACAAACGTGTGTAGCAGACTGATCGCTCCATTGGTATTTCCAGATTTCATGAGTGCAGCAGCTTTCTCAATCGTGGCCGCCTCTTTTTCCCTCTCGCAACCCGAGAGGAAAGGCAGTATGAGAAGCATAAGCAGAATGCAAGAGAGTGTCTTGGGGCCGGGCTTCTTTCCCCTTTGTTCAGTCTGATCTTTTCTGACGCTTCCGACTCCTTCATGTCTCTTTCCACCACTCAGGCGGCCTCGCGTATGGGAGCCGAGAGAAGAAACGAGCTTCCCAGCCCCCCCGGCAAAGGCCCCGGCCATGGCGCTCATGTCCATATAAGTTAGCGCCTGGTGCATGATAAACCCAATACAGGCGAGCGTAAGGATTGGTATGAAGACACATATCAACATCTCACCAAATAGCCATGACACAAAGGTATTCCAGACAAGAGCTATTCCACCAAGAGTTATGTCCTTAATACGTTGGATATTCTGTTTGAGCTCTGTAATCGAAATTATATCCACATCAGAAATCTTTTCTTTCAGCACACCGATGTTTTCCGAAAATTCAGTGGCCGCCTGAACCTTGTACTCGTGATATCCCCGGATACCGAAATTCAGTGCAAAAGGGTACAAAAAATATGTTATTATCCCAAAGATTATAAATAGTTGACCCACATTACCGAAAAGTGTGCCACGCCTGTATTGGACCACGCATGCGGCCGCTCCGAACCCAACAAGAATTTTGAGTGAATAAAGCTGGATTACTTTCAGAATCAAAAGCTGTGCAGCGATCAGCATCGTGACTATCGCGAGGTAGTGACGCAGGTTTTTCACGGTATCGACTATAGGCTGCAAGAACTTCCCTATTTCCATTTTACCCGCTTTACTGCCCACAACTTCCGGTTCTGCAGTAGTAGTCGCTAGCGGGCTTAAGGCCATTTCGACGCCAGTTAGGCTACCGAACCAAATTCCAGAATGGACGAGGGATGCCTGGAGTGAGTCATGACAGGACTCCCAAGTCGATCTCGTAAATCTTTGCCCGACCGAATCAGTCAGTCCCGAAAAGGTAGCGATGGCAAGCAGCAGAAACAAAATCCTGATCGAAAGACCCTTAAGAAAGGTTCCGACCCAGTCTCTTCCCAGGAACTGCTCCGTAAAACTTTCCCTGCTTTCATCCCCAAACTCGGCGCCGCTTGTTTCCTCACCTGTCTGGTTTTCGGGATCGCTCATCTTGTCATCTCCTTAGCGGGACGGCTCATCTTTGCTAAACGGGCAGTCTTAGTCAGAATCACATCATAGAGGAGCATAACATTTTATGGTAACCGTTCACCGCACCTTGCATATAATTTTATTCACCACGAAGGGCACGAAGACCTCGAAGAAGACCGGGGGCGAAATCCTTGGTCTCCACGCCCTCCTGGTCTCCTGCTTCCTCT
>JBEKTT010000035.1:0-51399 GCA_049515795.1 Syntrophobacteraceae bacterium | reverse complement strand
AGTGAAGCATGCTTGCCGGCCTCCCTTTGCGACGTGTGAGCGCGTAGCGCGGGGGCCGACCGCTCATTCTCGACAGCCCACCCACCCGCGAGACGGGGCGGGAGCGGGAGGCCTCCTTGAGGATAGTCCGGTTTTGAAAAAGGCTCACTGAAAAACTTCGCCTTCGATCGATTGCCCTTGTAACAGAGACGTAAGGCATAGATGGAATAAAACACTCAATGGCGTCATTAAACACCATTTTACTTCAACTACCGCTCGCCGGCCCACGTGTTGGGCAGTGTCTTTTCATCAAACCCCACGTTTCTGAAAGTGGGTGGCCTGTTTATTTTCTCGACCTTTCTATTGCGCCCCCCATTCTTTGCCCCTCCTGCGAAAATTCGGCTGAATCGAAGCAAGCCGACAGACGGCGAGATGGGGAAACATTTTTGCCGTCATGGCTGATAATACCTTGTTCGGTGAAGCTATATCGTCCATTATCATGGAGTTCCCACACGTCGCATGTTGCAGGGAACACGAGTTCAATCCAGGACTCATCCATGATCGTCAACGCGTCGCCCGGCAAGATAGCCATTCCGACAGCGGCCGCGATCCGCTCATCCCCACGACTCAAGGAGACATCACCCGACAGGTCGCTCACCTTCCACGTGTTGAGTGCGAGAGAAAAAGAAGACCACAAAAACACGACTCCCAATCCGGCCAGGATGCCCTTAACAATGCTTCGTCTCATATTGTCCAACCTCCTTTGGGATGGTCCATCTTCCGTCCGGAAATCAAACTAACTAATCGCCTGCTTTAAGCGCTATAACTTCATAGAGATTAACCGCCTCTTTTCGTCCCTTGACCTGAGTAGTGTCTATAAATCGAGCCTCGATTCGATCCTTCACCCGCTCGTAGGTGGCCCCGCTGATCAGGAAAGGAACTTGATAGACCTTCGTCATTCCTTCGACCCTGGACGCCAGGTTAGGCGTATCTCCCGTTATGGCGTAGTCCATTTTTTGATAACACCCGATATTGCCAACAACCGCCTCACCCGTATGAACGCCGATTCCGATCCTTATTTCGGCAATACCTGGAAATATTTCGGACGCATTAAGCCTCTGCAGCCGATCGAGCATCTCTAGGCCGCACTCGACTGCGCTCAGCGCCCCATCGTCAGGCAAAGGATTCGGGGCACCGAAGATCGCCAGAATCCCATCTCCAACAAATCTGTTCATATACCCGTTCACCCTCACGACCGCCTCGGTCATCTGGGCCAGATACCGGTTGAGTCCGGAGACGACCTGCTGTGGATCGAGCGCCTCCGACAGGGTGGAGAAGTTCCTTATGTCGGCAAACATAACGCTCACGGTGACCCGGCGGCCTTCAAAGAAAGCGGACTTGGGATCGTCGAGGATTTGCTGCAGGACATGAGGGTTGACATAACTCTTGAAAAACCTCTGGACGTAGCGAAACTGCCGGTATTGAACGCCGTAGCGGTAAATGCCCGTAACCGCTCCGGGAATCAACAGGCCGAATGTTAGTGGGGCGGCCCGCATCACCCAGAAAGACGAAAAAAGAGCATAGACCCCAAGGCATGCAAACAGGGCAAGCGAACCGAGTACAGCGCCCGCCCGCAGGGGAGAGAGCACCAGAAACAATATTCCCGACGCCAGGGCCAGCCCGGCGGCAGGGGTCCAGGCAGCCCAGGCCGGAACGTCCTTGAGCAGTTTGCCTGAAAGCAGCGTTTTTGCTCCCAGTGCATGAATGTAAATACCGTGGATTCGATCGGAGGGCCGATTTTGGCCCGATACTATATTTGATCTTACCGGGATTGTGTGCTCGTCCTCGACTCTGAACGTGTAGCCCACAAAGACTATTTTATTTGCAAACGCCTCCGTGAGCTTCGATTCGCCGATCGGGCCGCTTTCGGTTGCAAGCGAATAGATATCCCAGAATGCATACCTGGAAACCGGGGTGAGCCTGTAGTCGATCTTGAGGTGAGAGGGGTTATCAAAAGGCAGGTCCTTTTTGATGAAGCCGGCCAGCTCATAGGAGATCGGATGGACCGCAGCGTCCCGGCCTCGCATGTCTGTGCCGTGAATCGAAAGAGCGACCGATCGCCTCTTTTCGTCCATGTCACCGTCAAAATTGAGGAAGCCCACTCGATCCGCAGAGAGCAGAAAGTAATCGTGAGGGAGCTCCGACTTTTTCCCGGGGCTTGCCGGGTAAAAGCCAAGGACAACCGGTCTTCCCAGCATCCTTGCCTTCCTCAGAACACCTTTGAGCTTGCGGTCCGCCTCCTTGTCGCACGTTTTGTATACGGAACTTGAGAGTACGATATCCAGGCCGATTCCGGCCGCCCCGGCATCCAGCAGGGATTCGAGCACTTTGGCAAGGTAGTCGCGCCGCATTACCCGCGGTATGTCCGCAACCTCTTCCCGCAGTTGGGGGCTGCTTATTGTGTCGTCGTCATCGATCCCCACCACGGCAACATCATCGGGGCCGGCCGGCGTTCGGACCGTGGCAGCCATCAGCAGATCGTAGCCCAAAAGGTCCACATGCCGTCCCACCGGCAGAGTTGACGCAGCCAGCGCCGCCGCTACGCCTGCGAGAAGTACAACCCAACCATGCCACTTGATCTGAACTCTTCCAGCCATGGCCCCCGGCCTGCAACCAAACCCTGTAGTGAGTCTCCGCGTTTCCGGAAAGAGAATAAGCGCACAATCGGGGCAAGGTCAACGAATCTTTTGCTGGATCCAGGAGCCATTCCGCCCGATGGGGGGGCCGCCACCGCCACCAGGGAGGTTCATATCGAGTCGGCAGACCGAGCCGGCATACGATAAGCTTAAACCGCTGGCTAATGCGGTGGATGTACGGATATGTGATTTATTTGAGGAGGTCGAGGGGTAATCGTTCTCGAAATGACGATATCTTTTCATGTGGTGGAAGCCACAAGCTGCTTGGCGTCTCGTCATAATTCGACTTTAATTTTGCCGGTTTTAATGCGAATTCTCACATAGCCCGATGATCCGTGTAATTTCTTGATATTCCTTGCAGTCTCTTTAATCGTTTTATCAATTGTACGATCTCTCTTCACGGAACGCAGGGTATTGCTCGCTCTTACAAAAGCATGCTGTGTTAGTGAACATAAAGGAGCATATCGTCCTTTGTCGGCAATTGCACACGCCCCCTTTGGAACGGAGTCAACGCTACGATCGGATCTCTATTAGGCATGTCACTCCATACGTGCGGATGATGGGCAGTTTTGGAGCCATGGTGCGGGACTTTAAATACGGAAGCTTTGCCAATCTGTGGCAAATGAGAGTTTACGATAATTGACCAATCCGTTTGACCGCTTCCTTCCTCCTCTAAATCTGACCCAAGTAATATCGAAAAGTTGGGCACTTTTAACCAAATGGCTACTGCAGATCAATTAGGGGTAATCGGACGTAGCCAACGTTTCGGTTCGTTTTCTAGCACAGGGGGCAGGAATGAAGAACCGAAGCAGGGAGCAGGGCGCAGGGAGCATGAAGTAAAACCGGTTTGTTTTCCTTCTCGCTTCTCGCTTCTTGCTTCACGCTTCATTTTATTCTTCCCGCTTGCCGCAACGAACAGCCTTGATGCCGTCCGGCGTCCGTAAACGTCCACCCCTTGTGCAGCACCGTAATCCTCTACATCTTGCGGAACCGGTAAATTGTTTCACCATGGCATCGTAGTTCGCCATGTCTGCGTTTCCCTGAGCCATTGGAAATCTCCTTTGGGGTCGCGCGGGCGGCGGTACAATGTCAAAAACCCCGGCCCCCTGACCCGGTATCGGTGAGCTTTTCATAGGTGACCTGGGGCGCACCGGGCTTAACGCTCATACACCATTTGAGACCGTTTGAAAGCTCCTCGTCCGCATGGGCGATAAAACCATCGATCTCCTTTCGGGACGTTGGCTCATAGACCGCTTTGAACAGTTCTCCGAATTTTTCCTCCGGCACGTACTCGCGAAACTTGAGAATCTTCTCCTGGTCCCAGGCGATATTTTCATACAGGCGGACCTTCACCCTGTAGCCAGCCCCGGAAAGTAGGGCTGTCTTTTTGCCGTTTTCGAACCTGGCGCTCTCTGCCAGCCGCAGGTGTATCAGGCGGAGCCTTGCCGTTTTGCTGTCGATTTCATTTTTTAGGGCCGCGCCTTCCAGGATTAAAGAGTCGATGCCCGATGGATCGCGGAGCGCGCAAGCTGCGGGCGGCGGAGGCGCCTGGAAGGCCTTCGGTGGGAGGCAGGAACTCCACGAAGCCGTGCGGGCGCGTTTGCTATTTTCTGCATGATAAGCTTCATTCATGTCGGCGGCTCCTTTCAGGGGCTTGGGAACCGGGATCGCCCGCAGGTATCTCGACGCGTGGCTGTGCGGGCACAGCGGGGACAAAACCATCACCCATTCTCCGCATCACCTCTGCCCGCGTCAGTCTCTTCTGCTGCCTCGGGGGGATGCCAAAATGCTCCGCCATGATCCGGTTCATGACCTTAACAATTAGTAAAGAGGACCCGTATTCCACAGGTCCCGGCAATTCGGGCGTCCCCTGGGGCGGGCCCGCTTCTGCACAACGAGAAAAAAGGGTTGCGGCTTCAGGAAACGGCATGAGCTTCTCCTTTTATGTCATTTAGTTTTCCCTAAAATCCCCGTTTGCAAAGGGGGCGGCAGAGTTCGCCACGCCTCGCGTCGAGATTCGGGGGGCGGTTGAGCGGATAACCCGAGGGATATAATACTTCATTATGTGATGTGATGTCAATGAAAAAAATGAAGTGGAGTATCACTTTATGAAGTGGATTTGAAACCACGCATGGAATAAGCAGTAATGTGTTGCCCTTAGTCTATCTTGGGAGGCCTCCCGCTCCCGCACGTCGCGTGTGATAGACCTGCCGCGCGGTCGGCCCCCGCGCTACGCGCTCACACGTCGCACAGGGAGACCGGCAAGCATGCTTCACTTTGTGAAGCAATGCGAAGCTCGCGAAGCGTGGTCCATACACCGGAGGCACTTCACTTTTTGGAAGCGCCTCACATTTGGCTTGCCTCCAACCGCACTACATTTAGTGTCTGCGCTGTCTGCATGGCTGCGCGTAAAGAGCCGATTCTTTTTTGAGCAGGGCATTATATAAGTCTATCATACGAGGAATAAGGCGAAGGTTTGTCAACTCCAACGGAACTTTTCAGGGATACCTTCTTCGTGTTCTTCGAGGTCAAAAAATCGCGTTTTTGCGTCAAAAATTGCTTCGCCCCGCCAGGTGCAAGGACTTATGGTGCTTCGCATGCGGTGAACGTTTTCCGATGAGAGGCCCACGATTTCCTTCGCATGAGCCGTCCCCTGGTCATTAAACTCTCAAATCTTCATGCTACACATCCCCGCAATGCCAGAGCACCCACCCCAAATACCTTATATTATCAGGGTTTACCCGCCAGGGTTCATAGACCGCTTTGTTGTCGCTTACCAGGAATATCCCCTCGGGCGAAACCCGCACCCGTTTTATGTACAGAAGATTCTCAATGCCGATTACCATGATCTTGCCGTCGGACGGGTAGTTCTTGGAGGTGTCAAATAGGACGAAATCGCCGTCTTTGAGGGTCGGAAGCATGGAGTCGCCGCTTACCTGGGCAAGGCGCATGGCCGGAATGGACCCTTTTCGATACAGCCATTCCCTGCGAAAGGAATAGATATCTTCAGATTCTTCGTCCCCAGCCAGCTCTCCGGTCCCGCTACTCAGAAGGGGTTTGACTTTTTGGACAAGCGAGAAGGAAAATTGTCCCAATCCAACAGAAACCGTATAGGAGTTGCCTTCCGCGGTTTCCAAAGAAGGCGCGGCCTCGATTCTTTGAGGGGCTTCACCGGTCAGCAGCCATGCCTGGCGGAACCCGGTTTTTTCCTCTATCGTCTTGGCCAGCTCGGGCTGTATGCGGGTGGTGCCCGCCTCGATATGGCCGATTACACTCGGGTGCACGTGTACTAATTTGGCGAATTTTGCCTGGCTGAGCTTCTCCAGACCTCTTTCATTCGCCGCAAATGTACGGACGTGCTTCATTCTTTGCGCGTAGGAAGACATTTTTTCTATTCGCTTCGTTTTTTGATTTGACATCACTTCATACATTGAAGTATCCTCTCCTGCAAAATCCACCTCGCAAAAATCAGAGTGGGCCACCAACTTGAGTGTCCTGAAGGGGGACAGCTCAGAAGGAGTTATAAATGGTATCGGTTATTTTTGCAACAAAAAATGAAGTGATAGGCCGGCTTCGAATGGCGGGACTCAACATGAAGCAGTTTGCCGTCGGGGAGGGATATGAGCCTGACACGGTAAGAAAAGTGGTCGGCCGGTATGCCGGAAGCAACAGGATGCCCAGGGGTGTTTTGGCGCGGGAAATTCTGCAAAAACTGGGGGAAACGATTCACCCCGGGGACGCAGAAGAAAGAATTCACCTCAGAGACACAGAGGACGCTGAGAAAAGAATTGAGGAGTAAAGAAATTTAGGGATTTAGGGGATTTGGTTTTGATCCGTGAATCCGTGAATCCGTCAATTCGGAATTGCTCAATTCTTACAGGCTTTTATCCGTGTTCTCTGTGTTTCAGTGGTGAATTTTTTCCTTCTGTCAAAAAAGAGGGGAAAGGGTGCACAAGGGCAATATTGTCTGAATTAAGGAGGCAGCCGACTGCCGTTTGATTTTCAAACGCTTCTGGACCAAGCATTTCCGGGAGCGCGGGAATTGTTTTTGCACCTTCCACGGCGATTCAAAGTTATCGCTTCAGGTAAGCCGGGAGGTGGCTTTTTGCCATGCGGAAAATCTTAAGCTGGAGGTTGTCGATCTGTATGCCAGGGCAACCGGGACCACCAACGGGGAGGTTGTCGCCCAACTTGCAAAGGAGCTTGGCCTGCGGCCCCGTAGTCCCGGTCACTGTATGGTCGCCGTATACGGTTACGCTGACGCAGACAGTTTTGTCAGGGTACTACACGAGACGAAAAATATAGCTGAAAAACCATAAAAAGTCGGTCTGCAAGTGTCTGTAACGCCTGCTTTAGCCAAAAAAGCAGGCAAATCGGTGAACAGGTGAATGGGTGAGGAGGAAAGATCATGGTGGAAAACGATCTGCTGGTGGGATGGAAGCAGATTGCACAATTTCTTGGAGTATCCGAGCGGTCGATACGGGGATATAGGGGCCCGCTTTTGGAGGGGGGCCGTATCTTTTACCGAAGGCGGCGGCACGGCAAAAGAATAGTTTGCGCCTGGTCCGACGATCTCAGGCAGTGGTCCAAGAACCGGTGAGGGCTTGGGAACCGGGACCGCCAGCCGGGATGCCCGCTACCTTCGGTGGCCGACGGTGCTTGGGAACCGGGACCGCCAGCCAGACTTAATCACGCTGCTTTTAGTGGCGGGCAGGGATTGGGAATCGGGACAGCCACACCAGGGTTTCGACGTTCCGCGAGACGGGCAGCGCCGGAGGACCGGACTTGATCCGGGGTGAATCGTTAAAATTTATTTTCTTTTTTTGGTCGACGTAATGTTCGAGGCGTCTCTACGCTGTGTATACAGACACCGTAATCATTAAGCCTTAAAAGAAGTCTCAACCAGGAGAGATTTTGGAACGAAGGCCGAGGACGCCTCTCATTAAGAAATGGGGGAACAGTTTGGCCCTGAGAATACCCACCGATTTCGCCACGCAGTTGAAAATCCGGAAGAACACAACTGTTGAATTATCCATATTGGAGGGTGGATTGTTTGTCAAGCCCACACACTCAAAACCAAAATACTCTTTATGTGAAATGCTGGATGCAATTACGGAGGGAAACATCCATAAAGAGGTTGACATCGGAGGACCTCAAGGAGCGGAGATTTGGTAGCTGATTACGTCCCTGATTGGGGAGATGAAGTGTGGCTTGATTTTGTGCCTCAGAGGGGATGCGAACAGAGCGGGCGAAGGCCCGCTTTTGTTTTGTCGCCAAAAGCGTATAATGAACAGGTTGGCTTGGGAATCTTTTACCCAATCACAGAGCAAATCAAAGGATGCTCTTTTTTAGACTTCTCTTTGTAGTCAATAGAGCTGAACGGAAGATGAGGGGGCAAAACCCCCGCCTCTGCGGTGAAGCCCTCACGTGCGGTATCGGGGGATGATTTGATCGATAAGGGATGATATGGTGGTGTTCTCACATTTCCACGATAAGGAGGAATCAATGAAGAACAAACGGATCACGGTGCTGGCGCTGGTGAAGGCGAAGGAGGGGATGGAGGAAACCGTAAGGCAGGAACTCTTGTCCCTGGTCAGCCCTACACGGTTGGAACCTGGATGCATAAACTACGACGTCCACCAAGCGGCCGATGATAAGTCGCAGTTTATGTTTTACGAGAACTGGAAGAGCATGGAAGACCTGGTGAAGCATCGTGAAACGCCGCATCTGAAGGCGTACAAACAGAGAGCCGGCAGTCTTCTGGCAAAACCGATAGAAGTCACGCTGTTTGAAATGATCAGCAAGGGCTGAGAGTTCGGTGAAATCGTCGGGTCGTGAAGGGATCCTGTCATTACGAATCCGCTGCAAGGCCTCAATAAAGCGAATATATAAATACTGCCATATTGAAGATGGAGCCAGTTGTAGCAACGTATTGTGAACACCCTCCTCGACACCGGTCGAAACCATAGTTAATGATTGTTTAGGATATCACCAGTTTTTTGGCGTGCCACCTGCGTGTTTGATAGGTATTTGGGATAATTGAATGGGCCTTCCGGGTGTTCCAAAAGGTCTTTCGGGTTAAATCCGGGTGCAAAATGCAGCTTCGGCATCCGCCGGTGATTAACTTAATATATTATCCAGGGTGGTGTTAAGGTTTTTAGGGAGTTGACTGGAATTCATCTGCGAAGGAGGATTCACCATGACTTTGGGCGAAATTAAATCGGCGATTCTGGGCCTGAGCGAAGCAGATCAGAAAAAATTCATCACCGAGGTGGTGCCGCTGCTCTGGCCTAAGGCTTGCCTGGACGAGTTCTGTGTCGCCAAGTTCAGAGAACTCGTTGACGAAGCGACAATAAAGGAATACCGCGAACAGCATTTGGGAAACATCTGAGCGGAAAAGCCGCCGATCCAGGCCGGCCGGTAGGGATTCGAGTCCCCATCCCCTGATTTTTTCCGTTCAAGACGCCGTTAGCCTTCCTCGTCCGTTTATACTCCCTCCCCTGTGGAGGGAGATTTTTTTGTCTCATAACTGCGCCCCCGGTATCCTGAAAGTACTTGCCCGTCAGGGCGTTGAGTTTCCGGCAGTGTGGATGATGGAACTGCTCAAGGCGGGGTTAGAAAAGTAACAAAGGAGAAAGAGTGAAACCACCAGGCTTTTGAGCAGGTATCCAATTAGTATCGTCAACCAGCATTCAGGCTTTGCGTCGCGTGAAAAATTTCCAGTGTGCAGATTTACGAATTTAATGTTGCCTGTTTTTCATCTTGCGGAGGCGGATCGAAGAGGGGGTTACCTCGACCAGTTCGTCGTCGGTAATGTACTCCATAGCCTGCTCCAGACTGAACTGGCGCGGCGGGATGAGCCTCAGGGCCTCATCGGACCCGGCGGCCCTGATGTTCGTCAGCTTTTTTTCCTTCGTGATATTTACCCAGATATCCGCCGAACGCGAATTCTCCCCTACGATCATCCCGGCATATACCGGCTCTCCCGAGTTCACGAAAATTGTGCCGCGCGGCTGTAGATGATGAATGGCAAAGGTGACTGACTTTCCCTCACGGTCGGAAACCAGCACTCCATTGGGGCGGCCGGGAATATCTCCCGCATGTGGCCGGTAGCCTGACAAAAGCGTGTTCAGGATCCCCGCGCCGCGCGTTTCGGTCAACAACTGGCCGCGAAAGCCTATCAGTCCACGGGATGAAACGTCGAATTCAAGACGAACACGGCCAAACCCGTTGTTGATCATCCGGGTCATCCGTCCGCGTCTGGCGTTAAGTATCTCGGTGACGATCCCGATAAAGCCCTCCGGAATGTCTATCGTAGCAAGTTCCATGGGTTCGCAGAGCTGTCCGTCAATTTCTTTGGTTATGGCTTTGGGCCTCGAAATGGAAAGCTCAAAGCCTTCTCTGCGCATGGTCTCTACAAGAATGGCCAGTTGCAGTTCTCCACGGGCGCTCACCCGGTATGCTTCACGATTTTCCGCCTGCTCGACCCGGAGGCTCACGTTGTAGAGCAGTTCCTTATCGAGGCGTTCTTTAATGTGACGGGAGGTCAGATACCTGCCGTCTTTTCCTGCCAGAGGAGAGGAGTTGACGGAAAAGACCATCGATATGGTCGGCTCCTCAATGGTTATAACGGGCAGAGGGCGCGGGTCCGCTGGGTCGCTCAGTGTATCCCCTATGAATATGTCGTCCAGTCCGGCGACCCCCGCTATATCGCCTGCTTCGGCAGATTGCCTGTCCACCCGGTCTAGCCCCTCATAGGTATAGACAGCACTCAGAGAAGCCTTTCGGGACGCGCCGCCGGCCTTGATGAGCATGACCTCCCTGCCATGTTGCAATGTGCCGTTGACGATTTTGCCGATCGCGACCCTTCCGACATAATCGCTGTGAGTGAGAGTTGTGACCAGAAACTGGAGTGGAGCTTCGGGGTCGTATGACGGTGCTGGAATAGATGAAAGGATCGTATCCAACAGCGGGACCAGATCGTGTCCACGGCCTTCGGGATCGGTTAGCGCGACTCCCGCCTTGGCGTTGGTGTAGACCACGGGAAAGTTGAGCTGATCTTCAGTTGCATCCAGGTCTATGAAAAGATCGTAGGTTTCATCGAGAACCTCACTTATTCGCCGATCCGGCCGGTCGATTTTATTTATGACCAGAATCGGAGGCAATCCCAGCGCCAGGGCCTTTCCGAGGACGAACCGCGTCTGAGGCAGCGGTCCTTCAGTGGCGTCAACCAGCAGCAGTACTCCTTCGACCATGTTAAGGGTGCGTTCGACCTCGCCGCCAAAGTCCGCATGGCCCGGAGTATCGACTATGTTGATCTTTACCCCTTTGTATATGATGGCCGTATTTTTCGCCATGATGGTGATGCCCTTTTCCCTCTCCAGATCGAGACTGTCCATCACCCGCTCGGCGACCTGCTCGTTATCCCGGAAAATACCGCTCTGCCACAGCATGGCATCAACGAGGGTCGTTTTGCCATGATCTACGTGGGCGATAATGGCAAGATTGCGGATGTCGTGACGTTTCTGCATGATAGTTACCTTCCTTAGCCGCAGAGCGCGAATAGAACGCGGAGAAAATTCAGACGAGTCAAAAATTTATAATATCGCCCGACTACCCGGAAATAGTCAACCGGTCGGCTGTTCTGTTAATATGCATATGAATACGGGACCTAATTTATTATTTTATCCAATTTTGTCTGAGAAAGCCTGCATCTTAATGCAGGAGTTGCAGGATCAATGGAGATGTGATGACTCTCTGGGTGGATGCCGATGCATGCCCTGGAACAATCAAGGAGCAGATTATCCGTGCGGCAAGGCGGCTCAAAATTCCTGCCGTCTTTGTCGCGAATAAATACATCAGCCTCCCTGAATCCAGCTACGTTTCGAGCCGCAGGATCGGGGCGGACCCTGAAGCTGTCGACGTGCATATAGCCCAAAACGCCCAGGCGGGGGACGTTGCGGTCACACAGGATATCCCGCTGGCTTCCGTCCTCGTACCAAAAGGTGTAATAGTCATAAGCACCAGAGGGGAACTCTTCACGGATGAAAATATCGGAGAGCGGCTTTCAATCCGCAACTTCATGCAGGACCTCCGCGAGGCTGGGGGCATTACGCCCGGCCCCAAACAATTCGCTCACAAAGACAGACAGCGTTTTGCGGATACGCTGGACAAGGTGCTGACCAGACTCCTGAAACTAAAAACTATCTGACCACGAAGAGCATGGCGAACTCTCAACCGGGCGGCACACAATTTGCTTATGGATAGCGTGAACAGTTGCGCCGGTAAAAAGGTTGGGGATGCTCTATACACCCGGTGAAAAAAACCCGAAGGCGCAACTTAAAGATCTGAAAAATATTTTCATCCTCAAGAATTACCCGTAATTAGCCGATACATCGAAAGTGTCCATCCGGAAACACCGGGGCGAATTCCACGCCCCGCAAGGTTTCTGTTCGGATTCTGTGGTCGCGCCTGCCTCGTGGTGGTCGAGACCGATTCTGACACAGGTAGGCTGCATACAGGAATCGTTGTGGATTCAGTTTCGGAGGTCCTAAACATCAAGGGATCGGACATTGAATAGACCCCGGAGTTCGGGACCACTCTGAACACAGACTACATCGTTGGAGGAAGGAAAGCCATGTTGTTGACTGAACTGAAATTGAGGACAAAACTTTTGTTGGGTTTCGGATTGACGATTGTGCTGGTGGCCATAGTGACATTTATTGGCGCAAGCCGCATGGTCCTGCTGAATGACAAAATAAACGGGATTGTTGAGGTGCGAATGCCTCATATGAAAATGCTTTATGATATCATGAAAGACTATGATGTCATTGCCCGGTCGGTAGGAAACATTGCCCTCACGTCCGATGAGGGTGTCAAGCAGAAACAGAAAGGGAATTTCGACAAGGCTAAGACCGAGTTGATGGATACCCTCAACAAACTTGAAAAAACACTGACCACGGGCAAAGGTAAGGAATTGGTTGCAGGGATAAAGGAAAATTTGGCCACTGTGGTGCAACTGTCGGATAAAGCCGCTGCCCTGGGCGCTGCCAATAAACGTCAAGAGGCGGCCGATACTATTATTAATGAAGTTATCGCGCCTCAAAACAAGATGCTGCAACTACTGCAATCTTTCTCAGATCATCAAGAGGAACTGGCCATTAATGATGGTCAATCATCTGCACAGGCCGCTTCGGGCGGCAAAACACTGTTGCTCTTCCTGGGGGTCGCAGCATCCGTACTCGGGCTCCTGATGGCCTTTTTCATCACTCGAAGCATTACCGAACCCATTGGCCGTGTCGTTGAGGGCTTAACAGAAGGCGCCGATCAGGTGGCTTCCGGTTCTGCCCAGGTTGCATCCGCCAGCCAGGAACTTGCCGAAGGAGCATCCGAGCAGGCCGCATCTATCGAGGAAACCTCCTCCTCTTTGGAAGAGATGGCCTCCATGACAAAACAGAATGCCGAAAACGCTAATCAGGCCAATGATCTGATGAACAAAACCAGGCAGGTTGTCGAGCAAGCCAACGGATCGATGGAGCACCTGACCTCTTCCATGGAGGAGATTTCAAAAGCCAGTGAAGAGACCTCAAAGATCATCAAGACCATTGACGAAATCGCCTTTCAAACGAACCTGCTGGCGCTCAATGCAGCAGTTGAAGCCGCAAGGGCCGGTGAGGCCGGAGCGGGATTTGCCGTTGTTGCGGATGAGGTGAGAAATTTGGCAATGAGAGCTGCCGAGGCCGCAAAAAATACCGCCAATCTGATTGAAGGGACGGTTAAGAAAATAAAGGAAGGCTCTGAAGTTGTCCAAAAGACTAACACCGCATTCTCCGAGGTGCAAATCAGCGCCGCAAAGATGGGAGAATTGATAGGTGAGATCTCAGCGGCATCCGGTGAACAGGCCCAGGGGATTGGACAAATCTCCAAAGCGGTTAGTGAAATGGAGAATGTGGTTCAGCGCAATTCCGCGAGTGCCGAGGAATCCGCCTCCGCCTCTGAGGAAATGAGTGCCCAGGCGGAACAAATGAAGATTTTTGTGGTCGAACTGGCAACCCTGGTCGGAGGCGCCAACGGCCATTCAACAATCGGAGGCGCCACAGCATTGCGGAAAAAGCCCGCATCTAAGAAGATTGCAAAAGAGCCTAAGATGATTGCAGCATACGGAAAGAAAGCAAATGGCCATCTCAAGGCAGGCAATGGGAAGAGCCCGGTCATTGTCAGTAAACGCAATTTAGGCCTGGAGCAGGTCATCCCTTTTGATGATGCGGAAGTCTCGGATTTTTGATTACCATCACCGATTATGAGGGAGTGGTCCTTAAGCGGTATATCGGCCACTCCCAATTCTATGCACCACGATCTGCACGCTCCGCGAGGCACGAAAGTTCTGCAAAGCCTGCCCCGGACGTTGATTTGGGGACAAAGCGCCGATAACGGCCCGCAGCCGGCTGACATTAAAGCAGGCAGTTTCGTCTTCGCGCTCTTCGGTACTACTATCCTGCGGTTACTTGTTTTTTTAACAAGATTCTCTGCCTAATACCCCCTTGCGATCATAGCGGTATTTAAATTGCGGCACCGGCTGAAATGCCTCGAAGGGGCTTAATAAATCAGCCCAGGGTCAGTCCCGCGCCCCGCGGGACGCCACCCTGGGTCATGGATGCACACAAACCGATTTTACTCTGAAAGGGTTGTACACTGCGCGAACAGACTTGAGAGGCCCGTTAAACGGTGGTGTTGACCCCACAGGCGGTACCTAAAAGTGTTACTGTGGGGTCAACATGTCTGGCGACCAGGGAGCTGCCTCCTTGACGTGTCAAGAGTTTGGCGGTGCAGGGTTTCGAACCCCGGACGCTACGGATATGAGCCGTATGCTCTACCACCTGAGCTACACCGCCCGATAACCTGTAATACCTAAATGAAATTGGCAATTGAGTCAATAGGATTCCCACCATTTATGGTGTTACGCCCAGAGATGAAGAGGTCCTCGTGTCTGTTTGCTCCCATCAGAGCGCGAGCCTCGATCACAGCATAGGGCTTGCGGATGCCGGGGACCGTTCAGGGTTCCCCGATTGAATTTGACAAAAATCAACCCTTCGGGTAATTGATGAGAAAAGCTTTTTGGGCAATTTAACTCGCCCGGCGGCATCGCTCCCTTTTCGGTGAATCCATTGGTCCGGGATGGCCGGGAGCGGCGAAGGAGATCGGATTTTGAACCAAAGACTCTTTGAGGTAAAAGTAATCAGCAGTTTTGCTGCGGCGCATAATCTGAAGGACTTTCGCGGGAAGTGTGAAAATCTCCACGGACATAACTGGAAGGTTGAAGTGGTTCTGCGGGGGGAATCTCTGGAGAGCAACGGCATACTTGTTGATTTCGGGGAAGTGAAAGCGGCGACCAGAGAGGCTCTGGAAGAGGTGGATCACAAATATCTGAACGAACTGCCCTTCTTTTCTCAAAACAATCCTTCTTCCGAAAACGTTGCCCGTTTTCTATTTGAAAAGCTCTCTACAAAGCTGAATACCGGGAACAGGCGGCTGCTCAGTGTATCCGCGTGGGAATCAGCCGACGCTTGCGCTACATATATGGAATTCTGAGACATGGTTAAGCCGAATGAATAAGGGAGGCTGCCCGATGGGAGTTGTCGACGAAAGGACCCGACGCCGTTGCATATGCGCTGTAAAGTGGCTTCCTGCTTTCTTTTCCTTGCTTGTGATCGCCTTGCTGCTGATCTTCGGGGTGTCAACAGCAGGGTTAGCGCTCCAAAAACCCACACTGGGACTTGCAGAGACAGCATCTTCTGAGCAGGCGCATCAGGACGAACAGCCTGCGGCCCAGGAAAAAGCCCCCGTTCACGAAAAGGAGCGCCTGCCGGCCGGGCCGCTCCAGCCGCCTGCGGAGGCGGGGCTGCCCAAAGCGCACGCACCGGAAGCGGCGCCGCCAGTCGCGCCGGAGCATGGGGCGGCAGCGCGTGGCGAAGCTCATGAGGCGCATGGGGAAGATCACGTTGAACTTCCCGAGATTTCCTCGATTCCTGGTGTAACTTTTGTCGATACCTTAATAAAATTGATGGATTACGAGCTTAACGGCAGAATGCTGGGCTGGAGGCCTAACGGCATCATGATCTGCCGACTTACCGATAGTATAAACAACTACCAGCTCGGGGTACTCGAAGCCGTCCGGTTTACCACGCTTCGACTCAAAGACAGCCTTACAAGGCTAGGCGAGGCCGATACATACGATCCGGACCTGGAGCAGGCGGTCAATGAGCTCATGATCAACGCTTCTTCATGGTGGTTCCCATCCGCTGAAAGTTCATACAGCCAGGCGATTGAACACCTGAAAAAATTTAAAACCAAACTTGAAAAGGGCCAACGGAGTTTCTACTACCGCCGCGACACACTGGTAGCGTTGCTTTCGACTTACAAGGACCAGATCGGAAATGTGAACAGAACGCTGGTCATGCCGGTTGGATGGCGCAAGTCGGACGCTCACTTCTATTATGCCAAGGGTGTGGCCCATGTGTATTATGAAATCCTAAAAGTCTGCCGGGTGGGATTCAAGAACCAGTTGGCCACCATGCATGCGGCTGACATAATGGATGAGGTGCTCCACGAGCTGCTTATCGCCGAGAAGATAGACCCCTGGATAGTCTTGGACTCCGGTTTCAGTGGATTTTTTGCCAACCACAGGGCCAACCTGAACGCGCCTTTGAGCGAGGCCGCACATCTGCTTGCAGTGCTTAGCGTCCTGTAGCGTGGGCAGTCCCGCACAAGAATGCGGGATATCGGGTGCTGAATGAGGCCTCCCGCTCCCGCCCCGTCTCGCGGGTGGGTGGGCTGTCGAGAATGAGCGGTCGGCCTCCGCGCTACGCGCTCACATGTCGCTACGGGAGGCCGGTCAAGCCCACTTCACAAAGTGAAGCAGGGCGAAGCCCCGCGAAGCGAGACCTTTACACCATTGTAACTTCACCTTCTGATGCGCTTAACATTTGGCTTGCCTTCAAACGCACCACGTTTAATGTCTGTGCTTTCTGCATGGCTGCGCGCACGGTCGCCGCTCTTATCATGTCATGCGCATTTTTTTTCGAGCAAGGTATTAGTCTATCATACGAGGACCTTTTGATCCGAGATCGGATATCTAATATCCAGTTGCCGGCAAAATCGGTCTGTTTTCCCGTAGCGCCGTCCAGAAAATGAAAGCGTCTATGCGGGCCGGATCTGTTCCGGTAAGTTTTGCCCAGATTTCGCAATATCCAAGAATTTGAGGCCGGTAGGCCTCGAGTTCTCTTCGCAGGAAATCTTCTATGCACTCGCCTTCCAGGGGCCTCGACGTTTTAAAATCGACCAGGTTCCATTTCCCTTCGATCCGGGCGGCAAGATCAATCACCCCCGAATAGAGTACGTCGCGCTGGTGGGCGCACTCCGCAGGCCATTCGATTCTGCGGCGCTCAGGCTGAATGCCGTAAAAAGCCTTGAGCCAGGGATCATCCAGGCACGATTTGACTTCCGAAAGAGCGTTCCGGGCTATTTCCAGGGACTCGGAGCTCTCAATTCCAATACTGCTGAGAGTTGCGCTTACCCTCTGAGCCGAGGGGAGGACGCCTTCTTTGCCGAAATAAGCAAGGAGCCGGTGAACGAGCGTTCCCCACACGTTGGGCGGGCAGGCGGTAGGGCCGCAGCCAGCTTGGCCGCTCAAACCTTCGGCGGCGGTTGCAGGGGTGGAGGGGCCGCACCCGAGATCTCCCCGCTCCGAGAGACGGGCCTCCCCGAAGGCCCTCAGCTCGGAGGGTGAGATAACAGTGAAAACCGGTTTTTCACGTTCGAATTGGGCCGGCGCGAATTCAGGCAGGCTGCTCTCAACAGGGTGCGCCTCGCATGAGCCCAAATCGGGTTCGAGCTGAACGAAAAAACCATCCGCACCGCAGGCGGACCTTTTCCATTGGCCGGTGCCGGCCCATTCGGCCTGTTGATGGCATGTGATACGGTCTATTCCGCAAAGCTCATCGATCCCATAATGTTTGCTGAGCCAGCCCAGGGGATTTTGCGCCGATGTTGAAAAAGAGTTTCCCTTCTTTTTTGCCAGACCGCTCATAACGAGTTGGCGCCGCGCGCGCGTAACCGCAACATAGAAAAGCCTCCTGGCCTCACCCAACTGCCGTTTGGAGCGCAATTTGCTCAGCCATGCGTGGAGTGGGTCCTTTTCGCCCGTCAGACGGTCGGGTCTTGAGGCTAGAAGGTAATCTCCGGAATTGGGCGCCCGCTCGAGCATGTATGGGGGCGGCTGGTCTTTTCTTCCCCCCTCAGGGTTCCAGTCCATAAAAGGGATGAAAACCGCGTCGAATTCCAGCCCTTTGGCGCCATGAACGGTTGAAAGGACAATGTTTGAGGAGGCGGTGTCCGGATCCACCGGTTCGTAGGCCTTCTGCAACAGTTGTTCAAGCCGCGCAAGCGTGTTGACCGGTTCGCCCTGTTCAGCCTCCCGAAGCATCTGGAGAAAACGGCGGCAGCAGTTTAGACCCCGGCTCCCCCACTTCGAAACCACCATGTGCGCCCCTTGCAGTTCGAGCCATGCGGACTCGACGACATCGCCCAGCGGTTCGTGCCCGACGTGCTGCCAGGCGCCGGCGAGGGCTTGCCTGAATGAGCTGACTTGTTCGTCGTGTTCCGAAAAAGCGTGGATTTTCTCTACCCAGAGAAGAGGTTGCTCTCCCGATATGGCATGGATTCGGTCAAAATCAAGGCTAAACCAGGGACTGCGAAGCTGGGCCGCCCAGGCAAGGTTGTCGTGAGGCAGAACTATTCCCCGGCAAAGCTGCCACAGGTAGAACACCTCGGGCCTCTCCAGAAGCTTTAATCCCTCCTTAACCTGAACAGGGACCCTCTTTTGCTGGAGCGCTTCCAGGTACACCGGCAGATGGGTGCGCGAGAAAAGAAGGATCGCTGTCTGGGAGTCGCGGCCGTTTTCTCCGAGATGTTGGACGATTCTTGCGGCCAGCCATTGAGCTTCTCTCACCCTTGCGTTCTGGCGGTCAGGCCACTCCATGAACAGGGCAAGCTCGACCGGGGCGGGGTCCGGGCGAACCGGCGAAGTCGGTGAGGGTTTCGCCGGGCTGAAAGGGACTTCGTCGAACTCAGGTTTGTGCTCGGCCATAACTGTGTTTTCGAAGACCCGGTTGCACCAGTCGATGAGATGGGGCTGCGAGCGAAAGTTTGTATCGAGCACAAGAGGTTCGAGGCTGATATTTGCTCCGCCCTCGATAGGCAGCCCCAGCCTGGCGTCCAGGAACAGCTTCACTTCCGCTTTGCGGAAACCGTAAATGGACTGCTTCGGGTCGCCAACCAGAAACAGGGTTCGCCCGGTCCCATCCGACCATCCTGCACACAGCTTCTGCAAAAGCTCCCACTGCTTCCGGCTTGTATCCTGGAACTCGTCAACCAGTATGTGCCGAATTTGCTGGTCAAGTATCAACTGAAGGTCGGAAGGGTCGGCAGAATCAAAAAGGTGCAGAGCAGCCAGCTCCAGGGCGGAATAGTCGAGTACTTTCTTGGCGCGCCGTCGGTCGTCATAGATTTCAAGGACGGAATGCAGCAGAACAACCAGGTCCCAGAGCGTATCAGGGTCCGTCACCGGCGCGTCGTGGGTGGGAAGCTGACGGACCTGATGCAGTCTCTGAGCGGTTTCGGGAGGGATATTCAGAATAGCGCCTCCCCACACGGTCTTGGCAAATCCGTTGTAGAACCCGGTTTTTGGTCCAAGTTGTCTCCTAATGTCACCTTCTTTAGTGAGGAAAGTGTTCGCCATGCAAATCCACTGCGCAAGAGCCTCCCACTGCGCCCCCGGAATGCCGGTGGGAAGTGAGCGCGCGGCCTGTGCGCCGGCGCTCCCGGTCTGCTCCAGGAATCTTGCCCATTGGCGCCCAAGATCACAAGCTTCAAACCCGGTTTTGAGTGCATTTAGTTCCGTTTCAGCCAGTTCACGGACCCTGGCCGCAAGATAACCCGACGCCCGGTCGCGGCTAAGGACCTGCACCATGTCAGCCAGCCCTTCTCTGCTTCTTACAAGGTCCTTCATTTCGTTTGCCAGGGACCACCAGGAATTATTCAGATAAAGAAGGCGATTCATGAAAGCGCGCCGGGCCGCATCACCTTCCTTGCGGGAGGCGATTTGCTCAAGGGCTTCATTAACGATCTCGTGGAGGAAAAACTCCTGTTCGTTTTCGTCGATGAGACTGGAACCGGGGGGGATTCCAGCTTCGAATGGCGCCTGGGATGCAACTGCGTAGCAGAAGGAGTGAAAAGTACTGATGCGGAGAATTTCCCCGGCAAGGAGCAGCTCTTCGAGCTTGCTGTGTGCTGCGAGCGCTTTCGAGGCGTAATCGAGCAGCTCGGCCTCCGCCGGGTTTTCGGCCTCGGCGCCTTTCTTTGCCCTGGCAAGACAGCCTCTTACTCTTTCACGCATTTCGGCTGCCGCCTTGTTAGTGAAGGTAAGTGCCAGGATCTGCCGAGGGTGGTCTACAAGTCCCAGAAGGCGAAGAAACCGGGCGACCAGCAGAAAGGTCTTACCCGAACCGGCCGGGGCAGTCAGGTGAAAGCTGCCCGCCGGAACAAGGGCCCTGCGGCGTTTTTCAGCATCCGCGAGAACAGGCATCTATAATCCACCTGCGAACGGCCAATGACAAGCGGGTGGCCGGCAAACCGAAAAACATCCCTCACCCGTCATCCGGCATCCGCTCTCCGAGATCCAAATTCCGTTCCATAAGCTCTTTTGCATGCTCGCGCACCTTCTCAGATATCGAAATCCCTCCCAGCATGCGGGCAAGTTCTTCTGAGCGCTCCGATTCGGTCAGCATGCGGATCGTGGTGGAGGTCTCGTTTCCTTCGGCCTGCTTTTTCACCAGATAATGCCATTTGCCGTAGCAGGCGATTTGGGGAAGGTGAGTAATGCAGACGACCTGATGGCGCTCCGAGAGCTTATTTAATTGAACCCCGACCAGTTCTGCCGCGCGGCCTCCGATTCCCGCGTCAACCTCATCAAAGATGAGCGTCTCAGCTTCTTCTTTTCTTCCGAGAAGGCTCTTGAGGGCGAGAAGTATCCTGGAAAGCTCCCCTCCTGAGGCTACCCTGACCAGGGGCTTCAAGTCTTCTCCCGGATTTGCCGAGAGCAGAAACTCTATCCGGTCGACACCGGTCGCAGAGAATAAGGGAGGATTGTCGTCTTCCCCGTAGAAGTGCACGCAGAAGCGTGCCTGTGGCATATCCAGAGCGGCCAGATTACGCGAAACGTCCGTGGAGAGCTTTGCCGCCGCCTCGTGCCGTTTGCGCGAAAGATCGCCGGCCCTATCCAGGTAGGCGAGGCGCAGGGATTCGATCTCCCTTTGCAGTTCCTCCTCCCGGAGGTTTGATTCCTCGCTCACGCCGGCCATTTTATGGAGTTCTTCCAATCTGGCGAGCATCCCGTTTGCGCTCGGGCCATACTTTTTGCCGAGTTTGCCCAGGAGTGAAAGCCGTTCTTCCACTGCGGCGAGCCTTGCAGGGTCGAAGACTATCCGTTCAGCGTAGTACCGCAGCGCGTGGGTCATCTCTTCGAGGTGAATACGGGCCTGCTGGAGGTATTCGCCTAGTCCGCTCTGAGATGGATCGACATTTAGGATCGCACGCAGGTCTTTCTCCACCTCCGAGAGCCGCTCCAAAACGGCGCCTTTCTCGGAGTAGAGTGCGTTGATGGCCCTTTGTGACGCATAGCTCAATGCAGCGGCGTTTTTCAGGACCTCCCGCTCGCGCCCGAGATCGGAATCCTCGTTTGGTCGAATCTTTGCCGATTCAAGCTCTGCTATCTGGAATCGCAGAAAGTCCATCTGGGCTGCTTTCTGCTCCCGTGCACGCCTCATTCGGGCAAGTTCGTCGCGACCCTGCTGCCATGCCGTATGGATTGCCCGCACCTGGGAGCAAGCGGTATCGAGATTCGCGAAAGAGTCAAGAAGGCCCAGGTGAGTTTCTGGATCGAGAAGAAGCTGATGCTCGTGCTGGCCGGAAACCGAGATCAAAAGGGGAGAAAGCTGCTGGAGCTGCTGGACTGATGCGGCTTGGTCGTTTATAAACACTCGGTTTCGCCCGCTCCTGGCGATGCTCCTCCGGATTACGAGTTCCGGACCGAAGTCGATCCCCCATTGGCTGAGATACTGTGTACAAAGGCATCCGGGAGGCAACTGCACGACCGCCTCAACGCTTGCCTCAGCAGCCCCGGTTCGGATCATCTCCGTTGATGCGCGCGCCCCTAGGATGAGATTGACGGCGCCTACCAGAATCGATTTGCCCGCGCCGGTCTCTCCTGACAGGACATTGAATCCCGGATGCAAGCTTATTTCGAGATCGCGAATTATGGCGTAGTTGTGAATGGCCAAACTGGTCAGCAATTGTCGATAATTCCTTCCTGAGGATTGCTGACAATTTTATCAGTAAAATACAAAAAGGGACAATGACAAAGGAGGCCTCCCGCTCCCGCCCATCGCGTGTGATAGACATATCCTGCGGTCGGCCTCCGCGCTACGCGCTCAGACATCGAGCAAGGTATTATATAAGTATATCATGCGAGGGTGACGAGCGACGGGACGAACTGTTGCCCGTAACCCGTCACTCGCTTCGAACGCTGCCCGCTTTTAATGCGAGTCGATTATCGACTGGATGGGGGGCGGATATTCCATCTTCTGAGGCAGGAAGATAAGTTCCGGGTCCACGAATTCCCTGAGGACGAAAAGCTCCTTGTAATTGGGAGCCGGGGTCTCGCCCTTGACTCTTTCCACGTTGAGGTCGAATCCACAGTTTTCGCGCACTTGGGCGACACTCACTCCCGGATGGTTCGTTTCAAGGTAGATAATCCCGTTTTCGTCGAACCGGTAAACTGCCATGTTGGTCACGACCGAATCAGGGCCGCAGTTTGCAAAGGGGGTGTTCTTCCAGACCTCCTTTTTGGGCTTCCACTCACGGGTTTTGAAATCCCAGCACCACCAGCCGGGGGTCGTGGTGTAGTCGTTTCTGTCCAGAAACCGCCTTTTTTCCTGAAGAATGATGAAGGCGGTCCTGTGCGCCATAGCGCCTATATCGGCGTTTCCTCCCGATCCGGTAAACCTGTGGGTCGGCGAGAAGTAGTCGCCGATTGATGTGACGTTTACCCCACCGTACTTGTCTATTGCTGCCCCTCCAAGAAATCCCAGGGTGACGAAGCCCCCCTGGAGAAAATATCCGAAAGTATCGACAAGTCCGCCCAAAGCTGAGCTCATATTCGCGGCCCTCTGGTCGCAGACTGACATCGGGACGTGCATCGTTTTTCCGTCGCAGACCCCGGATTCATAGATCAGGAGGGCGTGCGGCGCATTGAGCATATTGGCGGCCATGATTCCTACCATCGGAAGACCGGTGCCCGCAAACACTATATCATCGTCCCGAACCTCGTGGGCAACCGCTATGGCCATCAGTTCGGGCAGGATGAATTCACCCGGCTTTGCGGGTTCATCGGGCATTTTGTCAACCAGTTCCATCAACTCTTCCATCGATTTGCTCATGTCTGTCCCCCTTTTCTAGAAACCGCTTCTTGCGACGGACAGAGGCATTTTCATCCTGGGAGCGGGTTTTTTGCCTCTCATCATCCGGGTGCTGTAGCCAGTTACGCTGTCGGCTTTGAGGTCGAGCAGCTTCTTGGCGCCGAGTTTCACGAGGAAGTCCTCCCAGTCCTTTGGCCCGAACACCCATTCATCCAGCCATTTTTTCAGGTCCTCTTCCTTCCTGGACGCCACGTCCATGCCTCTCATAAACGGCGCGTCGTAGTCATAATAGAACGGGACCGAGCTGGGGAATGCGCCCCAGGGCTGTTCGACGATGCAGTCTACAACGAAAAACGGGACCTGGTTTGCTTCGGGAAGGTGGCGCATTTCCGATTCGGCGACGAGTTCTTCGCAGATTACGATTACTTTGTCCGCAGCAAAGGCGATCTCCTTGTCGATGGTGCCGACGCCGCGCCATCGCGCCGTGCCCTTGTCACCTGCCTGGGCGACATGGAGTATTGCCAGGTCAGGCCTTGCGGCGGGCAGGAGCACCACGTCGCCATCTCCGAAAAATGGCTCTTCGATTTGTATGAATTTCTTTTTTGCAATCCTGGGATTCTTGCCATCCCTGAGTCCCGCGCGGTCGAGCGCATCATAGTCCGGATTATAGAGGTCTGAGCCTAGAGGGGCGTAGTAAGGGATGAAAGGCGCGCCAATCGCTCCGGCCAGGTACCTCATTGCCATTGCGCCATGGGCGTAGTCTTCGAGAATTATTTGGCCGGCCTTGTAGCGCCTTTCGAGACTTACATCCAGTTTTCCGGCCATCTCCCCCCAGCCCATCCAGTCGGTTTCATATATTTTCATTGCGCCGACCGCATTAAGAAGCCAAGTACAGCAGCTCCCGTGACGATCCATGATATGCAAGTCTTTGAATCCCTGCCTTATAGTCTCCCATGCAAATGCCACCGGATTCCTGTTGAAACCGGTAAATCCGCTGTAAGCGCAGATCAGTCCATCGCGCATATACTTAGTTACAGCGTCTTTGAGAGAAAGGATTTCCGCTTTTTTTCGTTGCCTTAGTGGCCTTGGCATTGAGCTAACCTCCTTTTCAGAATGCGTCTCCAAACGTAGATGAAACCATTAGACGTTCCGGACGAGCTTTGAACGCTGCACCTCCTTTCACTTGGTATATTCGGAATACAATGGCTATGACGAACGGATTGGCTTCGCAAGAAAGCGAGAAACCTTACCGGGAAAAGTATTCGCTTCGATTTTTCAGAAGGATGCCACAAGCACCAGGTCGAGCAATCGGAAAAGGAGATATACCGATAGAAATCGAAGCCGAATCTTAAGGCGAGGGCATGATAGGCCGTAATACCGCTTCAGTCAAGGATTTTTGAGCGTTTTTGCGCGAAGGATTTTTGAGCGAAGCGCAGGGGAAGATTCATTAATAATAGAGAAAGGGCGATTTTTTCGGCAGATTTTGAAAATGAATCGGACCGCTGATCGCCTCAGAGAGCTAAGCGGCCCGACTTATTTAACCGGGCGAAAATCATTTAGGTGAAGAGTCCGATTTCCTTCACCCGATCTCCCATTTCCCTCAAAACGTAGCGGTCAGGTTTATGCCACCGTAGAAATGTGTGGACTGCGAGTCCAACGAGTTGGCTTGCAAATAGTCTGAGGCGGCATCGGTTAACGGCAGCCACAATCCGACTTTCGGGGAAATACTTATATACTTGTTTATTGGAAACTTCACGTCTGCGGTTAACTGGCAGGTATGAAAATTCGAATAGGTCCCCATGGCGCCTGCAAGATTCAATGTATTGTCATTTTGCAAGAGCATAAGGTACCCGAAGCTCGCCCCTAAGTCCAGAGTGGCCCCCTTGCAGAGCATATCGACCGGGATGCTCTTGGTGAGGTCGAGCTGAAACCACACATCGGCGCTATGAGTTACCTCCCCGTAAGTAGTAAACGCCACGGTAAGCCAGGGGAAATTATAACTGACGCCTCCGAATATTTCGTCTTCGTCGAAATTGCTTATTGGGGGTTGAAGGCCATAGTATACGTTTCCGATCAGCACCGAAAAATTTTTGCACACTTCCTTGGTGTATGAAACGGTGAAGTCAGTCTCGCTCCACCTCGCGTTACCCGATTGTCCCGCGGGCAAGGGCATAAAGAGGTGATTGTTGCTGTTACGGGCGACGTCCCAATTCCCCCAGATATTTGCTGAAAAACCGGCATAGATGACCGTAAACGAAGGTTGAAAGACGGCGCTGCCTTCGCTTTGCGCAGCGCCACGGAATATGTACTGGCTCAGGATATCCGTGGAAAAGGTCGCAGTCGGCTTGGCCGCCTCCTCGGGTGGTTTCTGGTCCCCTGGCGCCGCAGGCGCCGTAGGTTCGTCGGCCCACGCAGCCATGAAAGGAAAGGAGATAGTCAAGAACAAAACCATGCATGCCAGCGCTTTTTTTCTGATTGCCGATGAGTTCATTTCATTTGCCCCTTTTTTGATGTTGAGATTGGAACTGCCTTTCTTGAGCCTCTCATTTTCGTTTGAAGCGGCCAAGCAGAAAATTGATATCTGTCCCGCATTTCTTAGCCAGGCCGCAGCGTTGTTGACGATGAACAGAGATTTCCATTCGAGGGTAAGAATTTCAATGAGCAGAATTCGAGCCAGATAACGCCGCACCGGATGTGATTTCTGAAAGACGCCTGTCCCACGGGATGTAACATACCGAAATAGTGGCTTTTAATGCAAGGGGATTCTTGCTGCGAAACTATCCTCTTATGCTCGTGCAACGGGATGGATAGAGCTGAAGAGGTACGAAAATGTAGCATAATCGATTGCCGGACCAATTTTGGCACAAATTCGGATAATCTTTCCAGCCTGAATGCCAAAGCCCCACTGACCAGGTTGAATTTTGCTGGCATATAGTTAGTGTCGATCCGGAAACATCGGGACACATTCCACGCCCCGCGAGGTTTCTGTTCGAAAAGGACCCTTTCCGGACGGAAACTCGTTAAACTGTCAGCCGGCAAATCTCTCCCATCGCTTTATTTGGTTAAAAGCTTGATCGATTTTTCCAGCATTACCCTCAACGATCGAATCGATGAGGTGAATATGAGCAGACATATACTCATCGAACTCGCTCTCGTCGATGCCGTTCATCCTGGCTCTAGTCCACCGGGAATAAGCTACCGCTAATTTTCCTATCTCTCCGTTTTGCGCCTCTTTGAGTCGATCTATCCCGCCGCAATTACGTGTTACAGCCCATCCGAATGTGTTTAAGAACTCACGCACTCCAAGCGGCAAACCACCCCGCGCCAATTTCTTGTGGTTTTCTTTGTGCATTTTGGAACTGTTGGGTTCCGCCGGCACAAAATGCAGCTCACATATTCGGCACCGAAATGAGTCCTCTGTAACTTTCACTAACATATCGCGCTTCATATAGCGCCGTTCCATGCCTTGGATCAATGTAGCCCGGCTATCTAATCGATCTTCTCTGACTAGACGGAATGCAACATTCTTTTCAGTTAGACAGTGGGCGGCACTTTTAGCGCCTTGGGAAGACGATGTCCTCCCCGGTTGCCCTGATATCCCAGCATCTTTCACAGGCTGTTCAGCCCCCCAATGCATGCGATTGCATCCTTCGGTGCCCGAGGATTTCATGTTATGAGCCACCTTAGTGATCCGAAGCATGCAATGATCGGTTTGGATTTTAGACTTGAGGCTCATTTCCATCTCTTCTTGCCCGAAAGCGTAAGGCAAAATACATGCCGCGTGATGGATATAAGCCAAGTTGTTCTATTTCGGTTACTTAGGTATCCTCAGGTCTTAGAAAAAAAGGCGGAGCATTTCAAAATGCAATGAATGCCGATTGTGAAGATTGCAAATTGAAATGGAAGAATGCCGCGCTCTTCAAGCCCGAAAAACACGAGAAGAGCATTACCAAATTTCCAGTACTGGTCTGCTGAGTCAAATGATCAAATACATACGCAATGTGCGGCGACAGAAATTATATTTGTTCGTTGACGGATTTGGGATGCTATAAAGTAATTCGGTTTTTCATAGGGCCTGTTGAGGAGAGCAAAAATGGATGAGAATGAAATTCTGGAAGCGCTTGCTGAAGAGTTTTCCCGGGGCTGGGATGTTACGCCGACCGGCGGCGGATTTCTAATTGCAACAGACTGGGTTCTCCCGAATAACGAGCGGATCGAAATCCACATCCGCAGGGTCGGCGACAGGGAGGACCTTTTCATAGTTACCGACGGAGGCGAGCTTATAAACTATCTTTTTTCGGAGGGTGTCGACCTGACGCTGGACCGTGACAGCCGGCGAATCCTGGGTGTGATAGCGGAAAACAGGTCGATCAAGGTCACCGAGCACCAGTTGGTCAAGGGGGCAAAAGAGCACGAGATCGCTGGAGCGGTGCGCATTTTGCTCGAGGCCGTCAAAGAGGCCTCATTCTCACTGTGGCACAAGATTAAATCAAAGCCGGAAGACTCGGTACATTGACGGTTCGTGGAGACTTGAGTCCCGCCCGCAGCTTTATTCACCCAAGGCCGGTTCCGCCTGTGGCGGGATGGTCCCGGCGGCGGGGGCTTCGCTTTTCAGGAAAACGATCCCGAGCGGCGGCAGAACCAGTGAAAGGGAATAGTTGTGACCATGACTGGGGATCGGAACAGCGTCCATGCCGCCGAAATTGCCGTAACCGGACCCGCCGTAAGTCTTTGAGTCGCTATTCAGAAGCTCCCTCCAGCAGCCCGCCCTGGGGACCCCGAACCGGTAGTCTGTCCGTGGCGCGGGGGTAAAATTGGCGGCTATCATTATGAAATCGTTGCCAGTGGCCGGCTTTCTTAGAAAAGCGATCACGCTCGAGTCTGCGTCGCGGAAGTCGATCCATTCGAATCCTTCGCCGCTGAAATCGAGCTGATGCATGGCAGGCTCTTCCCGGTACAATCGATTCAGATCCTGGACCCATTGTTGAACTCCCTGGTGCGCAGGATGCTCGAGAAGGTCCCATGCTAAGCCTTGTTCGTGATACCACTCGTCCCACTGCCCGAATTCGCCGCCCATGAAGATGAGCTTTTTGCCGGGTTCGCCGAACATGTAGCCGAAAAGGAGCCTCAGGTTTGCGAATTTCTGCCAGTCGTCTCCGGGCATCTTACGCAAAAGCGAGCCTTTTCCGTACACGACTTCATCATGAGACAGGGGAAGGGTGAAATTTTCGAAAAAAGCGTACCAGATGCTGAAAGTAAGCTGGTTTTGATGGAATTTTCTGTAAATGCAATCTTTTGAGAAGTACTCCAAGGTGTCGTGCATCCAGCCCATGTTCCACTTCATGCCGAATCCCAGACCTCCCGCGTAGGCAGGCCTCGATACCATAGGCCATGAGGTGGACTCTTCGGCAATCGTCTGTACGTCGGGATATTCCTTGTAAACCATTTCATTGAAGCGCTTTATGAAATAGATTGCGTCCAGGTTCTCCTTGCCCCCGTAGATGTTGGGAATCCATTCGCCTTCCTGACGCGCATAGTCCAGGTAGAGCATCGCCGCGACGGCGTCCACCCGCAGTCCGTCCGCGTGATACTTGTCAAGCCAGAAAAGAGCGCTGCTGGTGAGAAATGCTCTTATTTCATACCGTCCGTGATTGAAGATGTAACTTTTCCACTCGGGATGGAAGCCCTTCTTGGGGTCCTGGTGCTCGAACAGATGCGTCCCGTCGAAGAAAGTCAGCCCGAATTCGTCGCTTGGGAAATGCGAGGGCACCCAGTCGAGAATGACCCCGATCCCGTTTTGGTGCAGCACATCGATCAGGTACATGAAATCCTGCGGGGTCCCGAATCGCGAGGTCGGGGCGAAGTAGCCGGTGGTCTGATATCCCCAGGACCCGTAGAACGGGTGCTCCATGACGGGAAGGAATTCAACGTGTGTGAAACCCATCTCTCTGACGTATCCGGGCAGATATTCGGCTATCTCGCGATAGCTCATCCAGCGGTTTCCCTGTTCGGGCATCCGCTTCCATGAACCTAAATGGACCTCATAAGTTGACCAGGGGGCGTTCAAGGCATTAGCTTTTGCACGGTCGGCCATCCATTGCCCGTCATTCCAGTCGTAGCTCGTGTCCCAAACGATGGAACCCGTTTTGGGCGGAGTTTCCCAATGCCTGGCATAAGGGTCGCCCTTATCTACCTCGTATGAGTTTTCCCTGGAGACAATGTGGTACTTGTATATAGCGCCCTGACCAAGTCCTGGGATGAATCCCTCCCAAATACCCGAGCCGTCCCACCTTACGGCCAGAGGATGGGTTTCTTTATCCCAGACATTAAAGTCGCCGATGACCGAAACTTCTGCGGCGTTGGGCGCCCATACGGCAAAGAAAGTCCCGGATACTCCGTCAACATCGACAATGTGCGATCCCATCTTCTCGTAAAGTCTGAAGTGATTGCCCTGCTTGAAAAGATAGGTGTCGTGTTCCGTAATCGGGCTGAACCCGTAGCTGACTTTGGGATTTCGCATTTTTATTCCCTCGCCTCATACCAAGTTGCGATCATGGCAGTATTTAAATTCCGAGCCAGTTGGCTGAAATGCCCTAAACGAAGGGGCTTAATAAGTCAGCCCGGGGTCAGTCCCGCGCCTCGCGGGACGCCACCCTGGGTATCGATGCACACAAACCGATTTTACCTGAAAGGGTTACATACTGCGCGAACAAATTTGCGAGGTCCGTTGCCCCCTTTACGTAACCCTAAGTCTTAATCTCTCACTCAACCATAAATCTCAAAAATTTTAAATTCTAAAATATTCTAAAATCTCAAAACTCGTTATATTAACGATGATGGCGCAAGCCGATAACAGGAGCAATCCGTTGAGTGAGATAACAGGGAAAACGCTCATCGTTACCGGGGCGTCCGGGGGTATCGGGCGAGTTTTGGCCCTGGCTCTCGCAGGTGAGGGGGTTGGGCTTGTATTGAATGCCAGGAGCCCTGCAGCCCTCGCAAGAGTGGCGGAAGAATGCACAAAAAGAGGAGCGGCAGTCGATTTTCTGGCTGGTTCGGCAGCCACGCGCCAAGTTGCAGACGGGCTTGTCGAAAAAGCAATTAAGACCGGGAGTTTTTACGGGTTTATCCAGGCCGCTGGGGTGCTCTATCCCGGGCCGGTTGTGTGGGACCTTTCAAGTGCCAAGTTCAGCGAAATTTTCGAGGCGAGCGTAACGGCAAGTTTCCAGATGGCAAGGGCTGCTTTCCCACATTTGATCGAAGCGGGGGCAGGAATTGCAGTCTTTTTTGGCTCCGGCGCCGCTGAGAGGGTTGTCCCGGGAATTGGAGCATACTGTGCTGCAAAAGCCGCCGAGGAGCATCTTGCAAGGCATCTTGCCGCTGAAACCCCGGAGGTCACCACGCTGGTGTTTCGTCCCGGACTAGTGAATACGCCGATGGTCAGCAGCGCTATCCACGCACGGGGGAGGGCCGCTAAAGGGCTGCGGGAACAATTCAGGGCCTACGAAAGAAACGGCGAAATCCTTGCTGCTGAAGTTCCAGCCCTGGCCCTGGTTTCTATCCTGAGCAACAATCCCCGCCGATTCCACGGTAAAATCGCAACCTGGCACGATGGCGGCGCAGAGGCAGGGGTGCGGTGATCCTTTTCATCCGGGGTCTCACCTCCGCTCGAAATCCCAACCTGCTAAGGCAGAATAGTTGACAGGTTTTTTCTAAGCGTTCATAATAGCTTGCAAACTGCAAACGCTTGTTTTTGCGCCAAGCATTTGGTTCTGATCAGCCCTTCATTAAGGCCGTGGCCTTATGAAAACCAAAAGAAGCAAGACTCACATTGCTGGGTGCTCCGGCGATATGGCCGCCCCAGAGGGTTCTGCGGCCCTCGGGAAGATGCGCGAGCGCCTGGAAAACCTAAAGGAATGCTTCAGGGTATCGGGTCTTATCAATTCGAGCCTGCAACTCGATGAGGTGCTCGAAAACATAATGACGACCTCGCGCTCGATTCTCAAAGCCGATGCATGCAGTCTCATGCTGGTTGACGAAAAGAGTGACGAACTGGTTTTTGAAGTGGCGCAGGGGCCGGTTGCCGACAAGCTCAAGGGAGGCATGCGAATCAGAAGGGGGCAGGGGATAGCCGGCTATGTACATGATAGCGGTCAGCCGCTTTTGATCGAAAATGCTTACGAGGACACAAGATTTAACCGGGAATTCGACCGCATGACCGGATACCGCACGCAAACGATCCTGTGCGTGCCTCTCAAGATCAAGGAAAGGGTGATAGGCGTATCGCAGGTAATAAACAAGCTTGACGGTTCAAATTTCAACGAGGAAGATAAGGAAACCCTGAGTCTTCTGTGCGCCCACGCCGCCATTGCGGTCGAAAATGCCCGTTTGCACCATGAAATTCTTCGCAGCCAGCAGATCGAACAGGACCTGGCGTTTGCGACCAGCATTCAGTTGAGTTTTTTGCCCCAGGAAATGCCGAAGCTCCAGGGATTGAGGTTCAGCGCACACTACCAGCCTGCCCGGGAGGTTGGAGGGGATTTCTATGATTTCATACCTCTGGATGACGATCGCATCGGTATTCTCATCGGCGATGTTTCGGGCAAAGGGGTGGCCGCCGCCCTCTTCATGGCCAGGTTTACCACCGATTTCCGCGTTCTGGCCATTCGCGAACAGGACCCGGAGAGGCTTATGCGCCGGGCAAACGAGATTGTATTCGCTCAGAGCTGCCGGGGGATGTTCGTAACTCTGCTCTATATGGTGCTCAAGAAAAACTGCGGCGATGCCGTATATGTTAATGCAGGACACATTCCGCCCATAATCTGGAACGGTTCCGAGGGTAGATATGCTACTCTGCGAGGAAGCGGCGGTCCTCCGATAGGGATAGTGCCCGATCAGCATTACCCCTGCGTAAGAATGTCACTCAATCCCGGCGACTGCATCCTTTTGTCCACCGATGGGCTCATAGAGGCCAAAAATGACGAAGGGGAACTGTTCGGATGGGAGAGGATCGAAAACTGTCTGAGAGCGGGAGACTCGAAGGTCGAGTCCGCTAAATCCCGTATATCTTTTGCCCTGTCTCAGTTTGTCGGGGAGTGCCTCCAGGCTGATGACATCACACTGGTGCTGGCTGGATTAGAGGAGAAATAGTTGGCGTTCGTGAGTTTTAAAGGCCCCGTTATTCTCGACGTTCCGGCTGATCCGCCTGCCATGTTCATCGTGAGAGAGCTTGTGGGCAGGATCTCGTCAAGAATCGGCTTTGAGGACGAAGCGACGGACAAACTGGTCCTTGCGGTGGACGAAGCGTGTACAAATGTGATCCGGCACGCCTATAAGAACAGCAACGATAAGAGAATCGTCATTACTTTCACCCTCAGCATGGACTGTTTTGAAATCATGATTCGGGATTTCGGAACCGGCGCCGACCCGTCGACATTCCAGGGACGTGATTTAAAGCAAATTCGTCCCGGAGGACTTGGAATCCACTTCATCAAATCTGCGGTTGACAAGATAGAATACGATACGCCGCCCGGCGGGGGCATGCTGCTCAAAATGACAAAATTTATGCCGAGACAGGAGAAAGCACAAAATTGAAAATACAGACCGACGAAAGAAAACCAGGCGTATTCGTCGTCTCCCTCGCAGGAGACCTCGACATGAGTTCCTCGCCGCAGGTCAGGAACATTCTGTTGCCCATCTTCCGGAAAAAAGTGTCACACATAGTAGTGGACCTCACTGATGTTCCATATATAGACAGTTCGGGAATAGCCACTTTCGTTGAAGCGCTCCAGCTTTCGCGCAAGGACAAGGTCCGGTTTTCCCTGGCCGGCGCGTGTCGAAGGGTCGAGTCGATTTTTGATCTCGCTTACCTTAAAAATATTTTTGAAATGGCGCCGGACGTAAACCAATTGATCGATGGAGAACAAGGCAGGTGAGTTTAGCGGCCGCACGTTCTGAGAGCAGGATAATCTTTTTCCTGAGACACATTACCAGCATTTCCTGTTTTTTCAACGAAACTATGAAATGGACACTGGTAAAACCCTTTCAGGGAAAGCCAATTAGATTCAGGGCCGCCATCACCCAGATGGATGAGGTAGGGGTTAAGTCGATTCCTATAATGGGGCTCGTCTCATTTGTAATCGGGATCATCATGGTGCTCCAGACCGCATATCAACTGGAAAAATTCGGGGCGGTCAATTATGCGGCGAGCCTGGCTGCCGTCGCGCTTACCCGTGAGATGGCCCCGCTTCTGACGGCGATAGTTCTGGCCGGCCGAGTCAGCGCGGCATTTACGGCGGAGCTGGGCACGATGCTGGTCACCGAGGAGATCATGGCCCTTGAGGTCATGGCCATATCTCCCATTGCCTACCTTGTAGTCCCCCGCTTCATAGCCATGGTTGTCATGCTCCCGTGCCTGACCGTGCTTGCCGACGTCATCGGAATAATCGGCGGCTACTTTGTGGGAACGCTTGCAATCGGCATCAGGTCCGCCCTCTATATTCATAATACGGTCGACGCTCTGCTGATGAAGGACATCATGAGCGGGCTGGTGAAAAGCGTGGTTTTTGCCGTGATTATAGCCATGGTCGGCTGCTATATGGCGTTCGTAGTAAAGGGAGGCGCTGAAGGGGTCGGCAAGGCAACCATGATTTCCGTGGTCACCTCGCTTATCAGCATAATCCTTGCCGACTGCCTTTTTACGGCAATCTTTTATCTATTTTTTTGACGGTAGCAAGGAGCAGAAGAGTTTTGAGTTTTGAGTTACTAAAAACTAACAACTGGTAACTAAAAACTCTTCGGAAAGGGGTTTTATCCTGCATGACCGAAGCACTGCTAGAAGTAAAAAACCTTATCAAGAGCTTCGAGGGAAGAGTGGTGTTGGACGGGATAAATCTTACCGTGGAGCGGGGCAGCGTATTCGCCATAATGGGCGGGAGCGGCTGTGGCAAGACTACTCTGCTTCGGCATCTGATCGGGGTTGTGCGTCCTGACAGCGGTCAAATCATGGTCGGCGGACAGGATATCACCCTGTTTGACGAAAACCTGATGGATGGGTATCGGAGACGATTTGGAATGATGTTCCAGATGGGCGCACTGTTGAACTCCCTGAGCGTTCACGACAATATTGCGCTCCCGCTCCGGGAGCACACGGAACTGGACGAAAAAATCATCGGTGTGATGGTCAAAATGAAACTGGAATTAGTCGGGCTTCGTGATTTCGAACACCTCAAGCCTGCCCAGCTCAGCGGCGGAATGCAAAAAAGGGTCGCTCTGGCGCGCGCCCTTGCGCTCGACCCGGAAATCGTCTTTTACGACGAACCCACCTCGGGGCTCGACCCGGTGGTGACCGGGGTTATCAGCCAGCTTATTTTAGATGTGAGCAAACGAATGGGGATCACATCGGTGGTGGTCACTCACGATATCGGCAGCGCCTTCAAAATAGCCGACAAAATGGTAGTTCTGTTTCGGGGAAAGGTCGTAGCCGAGGGCACACCGAAAGACATACAGCAGTCCTCCGATCCGCTGGTTCAGCAGTTTATCCATGGAAGTCCCGACGGCCCCATTCCGCTTCGCCAGTCCAGTAAGGATTACCTCGAGGATTTGCTGGACATGTAACAGGAGGTCTCCCGCTCCCGCCCCGTCTCGCGGGTGGGTGGGCTGTCGAGAATGAGCGGTCGGCCTCCGCGCTACGCGCTCACACGTCGCAAAGGGAGGCCGGCAAGCATGCTTCACTTTGTGAAACAATGCGAAGCTCGCGAAGCGTGATCTATACACCGGAGGCACTTCACTTTTTGGAAGCGCCTCACATTTGGCTTGCCTCCAACCGCACCACATTTAGTGTCTGCGCTGTCTGCATGGCTGCGCGGAAAGAGCCGATTCTTTTTTTGAGCAGGGTATTATATAAGTCTATCATACGAGAGAGATACTTAAATGCAGGTTTTACGGTCTGAGATAAAAGTCGGGTTGCTGGTAGTGATCTCGTTCATTCTTTTCGTGATCGGGATCTTTGTCGTGAGCGATGTCCGATCCCTGTGGGATAAAAAGAAAACGCTGGTTATTCTCTTCCAGTATGCGGATGGAATAACCACCGGGTCGCCCGTCTGGTACGCCGGATTTGAAGTGGGCGGGGTAAAAAACATACGCTTAGCCTCTGGAGTTGCTGACCGTATTGCGATCACGGTGAGGATTTCCCCGGATGCTAAAGTGAAGAAGGATTCCCGTGCCGAAATCAGAAGCCTCGGAATGATGGGCGCAAAATACGTGGAGATCAGCCCGGGATCGCCTGGATCTCCCGAGTTGGCGTCGGGCGATGTACTTGAAGGCACAAGCCCGGCTTCACTTTCCGAAATAATTGAAACCGGCGGGAAGGTAGCCTCGGGCCTGGTCGATCTGGTTCAGGAGGCAAAAGAGTTTGTTTATGAGGTTCGCAACGAGTACAAGGTAAAAGAAACGATCCAGAACGCAAACGCCCTGCTCGTTCAGGTGAAAGAGCATACGGTCGATTTGGGACCCATAATGAAAGATATTAGACAGGTGTCGGGACAGGGCGGCAAGGAGCTTGTGGCATTAATAAGGGAAGTGCGCGACACCAATAGAGACGTGCAGAAAAGGCTGGCTACGATCGAGACCGAACTCACCAGGACACTGGAACAGGCGGGCCGGGGATTCTCGGAAGCCGAACAGGCCGTAAAGGGGTTCCACTCGATCCTCGATTCGAACGAGGACAATATAGCCTCTCTTATTTCGCATTTGAATGAAACCTCTCGACACCTGGAAGCCTTGAGCGAGGACATCAGGCTCCATCCCTGGAAAGCCGTATGGAAGACTGACGGGGCGGTTGACTCTGCCTCCGATGCGGCACAGTGGAGGGAAAAAGGTAGAATAGGGCCATATGGGAAGAAATAGCGCGTTCATTTTGGCTTGTCTCATTGTTCTTTCGGCGTGCGCATCCGGAGGAACGGACCCTTACAACCGGGCCGTCGAAGATTACTGCATGGGGCGCCTGAGCGAATCCGTCGAATCTTACAAGCAGGCTATTATCCTCAATCCGTCCGACCCTCGGCCTGAATTCAACCTGGCCGTGATTTACCAGGACCAGGAAAAACTTGAACAAGCCGAAAGGCTTTACAGGACGATTATAGAGCGTAATCCCGGGTTTGCGCCGGCATGGTCCAATCTTGCATCCATCCAGGAAAAACGGGGGCAGGCCGATGAGGCTGAAAAGTCCCACCGGAGAGCCCTGGAGGCGGATCGGGATGGTTGCGCGGCGGCAAGCCAGTTCGGCTATTTCCTGCTGAGAGCCCAACGCAGGGATGAGGCGACGGCGGTCTTCGAGCATTCCATAGAGAAGGATTCCCGTTGCGCAAACGCCTGGTTTGGCCTCGGGCTGATTGCCGAGGCAGAAGGCGATCTCCGAACGGCCCTGCGGAACTATGATAATGCCTTGATCTATAATCCATCCGATCTGGAAGCCTGCCTGCGTTCAGCCGACATCATGATTTCCCAGGGTGAGAGGGGCCGTGCGGTTGGTCTGCTTCAAAAGGCGGCCAGCCTGGACCCGGCCAGGGGTGATATAAACTTGCTTCTCGGCAAATTGCTCCTGGAAGAGGGAAAATTAAAAGATGCGGAAAAGGCCCTTGAACTGGCCAGGAAGACCGGAGCGCCACCGGCCGAATGCGACCGGGAACTGTACATCGTGTACGGGAAACTCCGCGAGGAAGCCGCCGCCAAAACCAGGTGACGTTTGACGGGTGAGAGGTGCGTCATGGCGGAAATAGCAAAGGTGAAGGCCACTTATAATGATCTGTACGGCATTCCGGAAAACGCGACCGGCGAAATCATTGACGGGGAACTGATTGTAACTCCCAGGCCGTCTATGGGGCACGGATATGCTGTAACGACCCTGGGACACGAAGTCGGGCCGCCCTATCGTTTCGGACGCGGCGGACCCGGCGGATGGATTTTTATTTTTGAACCGGAGATCAGGTTGGGAGAGAATATCCTGGTTCCCGATCTGGCCGGGTGGAGAAAGGAAAGATTTCGGGCACCGGAAGAGAATTGGATTTCAGTTTGTCCGGATTGGGTGTGCGAGGCGCTCTCGCCAAGTTCTCTAAGGATTGACAGAGTCAAGAAGATGCCCCTCTATGGCCTGTATGGTGTTCAACATTTCTGGCTGGTGGACCCCGTTGCAAAAACCCTGGAAGTATTTCGGCTTGAATCCGGACGGTGGTTGCTATTATACGCTTTCTCTGAAAATGACAGGATACGCGCGGAACCATTTCAGGAAATCGAGATCGATCTTGGCAACCTCTGGTTAGAGGGGACAGCGTACAGTGCTGAATGAAATATATCTTTGACATCTTATAATCAAGCCGAATGGATTACCGGCTGCCGGATATGAAAGCCGGGGTGACTTAACGGTGACATGGTGAGCCGCAAAAGTCCCGAAGTTTGTGAACTCAACCCGCCCGAAACTGATCTGCTCAGTCCTGGGATTGGCGCCCGCCTGCCTGTCGAGAAAAGGTTCGCCTTCCAGCCTGCACTCGGCTTAATTGGATCAGGGTTGAGATTTGCCGGCTCGGTTCTCGTGGATTTATGCCTTCCCAGGAGTTGTGCGGGCTGCCGGCAGATAGACACCCAGCCCAAAAGGTCCTGGTGCCTCGGGTGTTGGAAAAAAATCCCATGGGCCATATCGCCTCTTTGCCCAAGATGTGGAAGGCCCTTTACAGATTCACCTGACTCGCCGGACCACCTGTGCGGCGAATGCATCGAGCCCACTTTCCATTTTGACACGGCCAGATCGGCCGTACTCCATGAAGGAATCATTCGCACGCGCATCCACCAGTTCAAGTTCGGGGCGCAAATGGAGTGGGCGCCTCCTCTGGTCGAACTGCTGGAAATCGCTTATGCCGGTTGGGGATTGCCTGCACCCGACCTTATCGTTCCTGTGCCGCTGCATCCCAAACGCCTCAAGGAAAGAGGATTCAACCAATCGGGTCTCCTGGCCGGCGAGTTTGCGCGCAAACTCCGGGTTCCGGTTTCATTCGATGCCATTATACGAAAGAACCGAACCCAACCTCAGACTCGCCTCTCACGCAGGGAGCGTCTGAGGAACGTCAAGGGCGCATTCGAACTCGCCGGGGCGCAGAAGGTCCGGGGCCGCCGCATTTTTTTGATCGACGATGTTTTCACTACAGGCACGACTTTGAGTGAATGCGCAAGGGTGCTGAAAAGCAAGGGAGGGGCGTCCGAGGTGCATGCCGTCACGGTCACCCGCGCGCTGCCCGGCTAACCCGAAGAGAAGAGTGAAGGGTGAAGAGTCAAGACTGAAGGGTGAAAATAATCTGGTCATTCCTCGTATGATAGACTTATAGAATACCCCGCTCGAAAAAAATGTGCCCGACATGATAAGAGCGGCGACCGTGCGCGCAGCCATGCAGAAAGCACAGACATTAAACGTGGTGCGTTTGAAGCCACGCCAAATTTTAAGCGCATCAGAAAGTGAAGCTACAATGTTGTAAAGGTCTCGCTTCGCGGGGCTTCGCCCTACTTAACTTTGTGAAGTGGGCTTGCCCGGCCTCCCGTAGCGACATGTGAGCGCGTAGCGCGGAGGACGACCGCTCATTCTCGACAGCCCACCCACCCGCGAGACGGGGCGGAATCGGGAGGCCTCTTACCGGCTTTAGCCGGAAGTTCACTCTTCTAACTTCATTTTTCACACTTCAGAGGCATGGCGCCGGAGTGTGGACTCTTTGCCGATTAGTGTTTAAAATATAGTGATACTGCACGGTCAATCAACTTATCTTCGGTCGATGCCTCATTTTGGAGGGGCATGATATGAACGAGCTGTTAGCGCCAGGCGGCAGTCTCCGGATGGTCGAAGAGGCCTTTGCCGGGGGCGCGGAGGCTGTATACGTAGGCTCAAAGGGTTTTAGCAGGCGAAAGTGCGCCTGGGAGCTTGAAGATTCCCATATACGCGAAGCAATTGAAATCGCAGGACGATTTGGCGGGAAGGTCCGGATTGCCCTAAACGCTGAGATCCCGCCTGAGAAATGGACGCTCCTACTCGAAAAGATCGGGAAATACGCATCCTGGGGCGCTGAAGGAGTTATAGTCAAAACACCCGGAGTCATGCAGCTTGTCAGGGATAAATTCCCGGAGCTGGTCATCCATGCCAGCGTCGGGTGTAATATCCAGACCGCCGCGCAAATGGCCCGATATAAAGAATATGGCGCCACGCAGATCGTCGCCGGCACTGAAATCGATACGCCGGCCAAACTCAAGACTTTCAAGCAATCCGCCGACAGGCTCGGGCTTTCAACCGAGGTGCTGATACACGGGAACAGATGTGTCGGCGGTGTCGGAAACTGCCTCTTCCACGAATTGATCAGCGACAGCTATATAAAACGCACATACCGGGACGAAGACGGAAACGAACTGGTCGAATATGAAGGCTGGCCGGACAGAAGCGGAAGTTGTTTCAGGTTTTGCCTGCTCACCGATGAGCAGCGGCGTAAAGTGCTGAGGCAGCGCTCCGTCGAAGATGAAAAAATAGAAGAAATCAATTCCCGCATCAGGCGCCATCCGAACGTTGCGTTTGTCATTATTGGAAGAGAACTTTGGGACTACATGGACCTGGGTCTGCAAACCCTTAAGGTGCAGGGCAGAGAATACGCCGCCGGGCTGATCGGTCGAATGATCTCCTGTTACAGGGCATTGATCGACGCCCACCGGGAAGGCAAGTCCTTTGAAGACCCGGCTTTGGTCCAGCCTCAGAGTGAATTGGATCAGATCGGCAGGGACCGGGATAGCGCCCGGATGCAGAAGACCAGGGAGCTGCAGGCTAACATCAAAGGGTTATTCGCCTGAACCCCGATTAGTCTCCGACGACGCCCTTATAGAAACGGTGTCCCTGATAGCTGAAAATTGCCCCATCCGGGGTGATCTCCTCCAGTTTAAGACCTGCGGAAATCTCCTCACCTTGCCGTTTTTTGGATCCATTTATGTTTATCCATCTGTCCTCGGGTTTCTTGGAGTAAACCAGCATTGAAACGGACAAATTTGGGAGCGCGTCCCGGATTTGCGGAGCCAGTTCATGCCACTTCGGCGCCTGAAGGGCGGCCGGTTTGCCCGAGGATTCACCCAGTTCGGTAAGAGGCTGGATATCTGACATGATCCCACTGTCGGACGCCGGCCGCAGAGGCTGCTCGACTCGTACTGCCTGATTTTTCCCGGCTGCTTCCAAATCTGCGGTCTTGGGGCCCTTTTTTGTTTCGGCAGCTTTTGGGTTCTGAGGCAGGTTGGAGCCATCGGGCTTTTTTACGGCAACCTTATCTTTAATTTGATCTTGAACGGTCTTGTGAGTTTGTGTTCCGCTAACGGGCGGACCGGCGGAAACGGCTGTCACCACATCAGGGGCCGGAGCATTGGTCGCTGAGTTTTCCTTCTTCCCTGGCTGGCTTTCTTTTGCTTGCTGCTTCACTTGCAACTGCGTCAGGGGCGCCGGCGGAATTACCGTGGCTTCCTGTCGGCGGGTTTCCGGAAATTGCCCACCTGAGATGCGGCTGCTGGAAACGTTCGCATTTGGGCCCCATTGCCAGGGGCGCAGCCAGAAAACAAAGAAACCGGCGTTGAGAAGCAGGGTGAACACAACAATATATAGCCAGCGCGAGGAGCTTTCACGAGGTTGCGAAGATGGGATAACAGTTACTTCGACAGGTTCTTCGCTAAGACCACGGGTCTTTCGGTTTCCTCGCGTCTGTTCGGATTTTTTTAGTGCATCAAGGATGTACGACATATCTAGATCCCGGCTTTAGGTTGAGATTTATCGGCCGAATTCACTTGAAAAAATAGTAAAACAGGCCCAGCCCGGCACAGATCAGGATTGCCGCTGTCAATACAGCTTTGCATCTGCGGCTGGTTCCGGACAACTGAGGTCCGAGCACCTCGCCGGCGGCTTTTGCCAGCGTGGCCCTGTCTACGGTTTCTTTTTGCAGGACAAAAGCTCCCAGGAGCGCGCGGTCGCAGAAAATGTTGATTAACCTGGGAATCCCCCCGCTATATACATATAAACTGTTCAGAGCGTCCTGTGAAAAAAGCTCGCTTTTCCCCCGGGCAACCCCAAGCCTGTGATTCACGTAAAGGAAGAGGTCGGCCTTTGACAGCGCCTCGAGGTGGCAGCGGGCCACTATGCGCTGGGCCAGTTGCCTCAGTTCCGGTCTTGCCAGCTTGTCCCTGAGCTCAGGCTGGCCAACAAGGATTATTTGAAGCAGCTTCCGTTCGTTTGTTTCGAGGTTGGTGAGAAGCCGGATTTGCTCGAGAACGTCATGGCTGAGGTTTTGCGCCTCATCAATTATGAGAATGGCCTTCTTGCGTTTGGCGTTCAAATCCAGCAGGAAGGCGTTTATTCTGTCAACCAGGTCCTTTATGCTCGTTTTTTTGGGATAGCTGATGCCGAATTCGTCGCAGATCGCGGCAAGCAGTTCCGCAACCGAGAGCGCGGGATGTATGATGAAGGCCACGACGATATTCTTGTGGGGCGCTTGGAGGACGCGCCGGACGATGGTGGTTTTACCCGTGCCGACCTCGCCCGTTAACAGCACGAATCCCCCGTCGCTCCTGATCCCATAGAGCAGATGAGCCATGGCCTCCCGGTGCTGCTCGCTCACGTAGAGAAAGCGCGGATCGGGCGCAATCGAGAAGGGTGACCTCTTCATGCCGAAATATTTTCTGTACATGAGTTTCCACGCGTGTAGGCCGGTTTTGCAATCAATTATACCTGAAAGGCGCTGAAATCTTGGACGCTTTTTCGTCACACACGGGAAAATATGCTCAACGCGCCGTTGACAAGTCCTTGGAGATGTGCCAAAAACATTTTAAAAATCCTCGTTAGAATGAGGCGTTTGCACGAACAGAAGCTGCTGCCCGGAAATGTCGAAAGACGCCAACGGGTAAACCAGGTACTGCCGGCATAAGGCTTTATCTAAAGCAGCTGGCCCCTCGGGGACCTACGTTGTGCACTGCCGAAAATCAACGAGTGGGGAGGTTCGGAATCGTTACTCAGGCGGCCCCGGTTTCCCCGGGGTTTGGTTTTTTGGATCTATGTGCGGAGGTTTCCATAATTGGACAGTCACAGTTGTACCTGTTTGACTGATCAAGGCCCAGCGGTTTAGCCCACAAAAGAGCTTTTCTCTCTTTTCTCTGCTTTGTTGCTTTCCGCTGGTCCCAAACTGAAGATAGCAGCGAAGCAGGGAATTGAATCCATCCCCTGCCTCAATCTCTTTCATCAAATTGTCTAAATGAGACTCTCGGGCGAGGTACGGCCCTGCGGGGTCGGCATCACGGTTGAAGAGCGTTTTCGCAAGGTCGTCCTATGAGCAAAAAACCTGGGGAGCCAGCGCTATGATCAAGGGTTTGCTCGATATGTCCGCCAGGGTTTTCCGCGCCGACTCCCCCAATCCGAGAATGCTGCAGGAAGTTTCCGAACAAGAACGCCGATTGATTGATCTTTGCGTTCGGCCGGCCCCGGAGGCGCTGGCTGCTCTTGATGCCGGTTTGCGCGGCCTGAGTTCGGAAGAGGCTGACAAGCGCCTGGACGAGTACGGACTAAATGAACTCTCACATACCAGGCGTATGGGTTTCTTGGCCGACATCCTCCAGAGGTGCAGGAGTCCTCTGGTCGTTCAGTTATTGATCATTGCCTCGATTTCCGGCGCTATCGGAGAGATCAAATCGGCGATCATCGTAAGCGCGATGGTTTTCCTAAGCGTCGGGCTCTCCTATATCCTGGATCGCCGTTCAAGCAATACCGTCGAGATGCTTGGAAAGCGTGTGCAGTCACGAACTCTGGTTTTACGCAACGGGGAGGAAACGGAAATCCGGATATCGGAAGTTGTGCCTGGCGATATCGTCCTGTTGCATGCCGGTTCAATCGTTCCGGCTGACCTGCGGCTGCTCAGCGCAAAGGATTTCTTCGTGAGCCAATCGGCGCTCACCGGGGAGTCCATGGCGGTGGAAAAAACGATTTCCGGTGGGCGCGTTCACGACCGCACGGCTTTGGAACTGACCAACGCCTGCTTTCTGGGAAGCAGCGTCACCAGCGGCACAGCGCGCGGTGTAGTCGTGAACACCGGGACACGGACAATTTTCGGCTCCATCTCGGAGCGACTGACGGAGCGCCGTGAAGAAACCAGTTTCGATAAGGGAGTGCGGACTTTCACATGGCTCATGATCCGATTCATGGTGGTCATGGTTTGCGCGGTTTTCTTTATCGTTGGCATGACCAAGGGCGATTGGGTGGAAGCCCTCCTGTTTGGCCTGTCCATAGCGGTGGGTCTCACCCCGGAGATGCTGCCGATGATCGTGACGGTGAACCTCGCGAAGGGCGCGCTGACCATGGGCAAGAAAAAGGTCATCGTGAAGCGTCTGCCATCCATCCAGAACTTAGGCGCCATAGGTGTTCTGTGCACCGATAAGACGGGGACCCTTACCCAGGACAAAGTGATTCTCGAGCGGCATGTGGACATCACCGGACACATAAGCGGCGACGTTTTGAATTATGCCTACCTCAACAGCTATTATCAGACCGGGCTCCGCAATCTGCTCGACCGGGCCGTGGTCGAGCATTCCGATCTGGATGCCGAACAATACTGCACCCTGGTGGACGAACTGCCCTTCGACTTTCAGCGGCGGCGCATGTCGGTCGTCGTCGATTACGAAGGCGATCACGTTCTAATATGCAAAGGGGCCGTCGAAGAGATCTACACCTGTTGCAACCAATATCAGATAAGCGATGAAGTGTATCCCCTGATCGATATGATTCGGGAGGACCTTTTCGAGGAAGTCGAACGACTGAACAAGGACGGCTATCGAGTGCTGGGAATTGCCTATCGCGAATTCCCGCGTACGAGAACCACCTATACCGTGGTGGATGAAAGCGAACTAATCCTTTTGGGCTATATCGCTTTTGTCGACCCGCCCAAGGAATCGGCCGGGAAGGCCATCGAACTTTTGAGGCAGGTCGGCGTTGAGGTAAAGGTAGTGACCGGCGATAACGGCCTTGTTACCAGCAAGGTCTGCCGGGATGTCGGTCTGGAACCAAAACGGATCATTAGCGGCGCTCAGCTCTCACAACTGTCGCCGGCAGAGTTTTCACGGGCTGTGCTGGATATGGATGTCTTCGTAAAAGTTACCCCGGCCCAGAAGGAACAGATTGTCAGGGAACTGCGCAGCAGCGGCCGTGTGGTGGGATTCATGGGAGACGGGATTAACGATGCGCCTGCCCTCAAAGCCGCTGATGTCGGGATTTCCGTGGATTCAGCGGTTGACGTCGCCAAGGAGGCCGCTGACATCGTGCTCCTCGAGAAAAGCCTCCTTGTGCTTGAAGAGGGGATTATCGAAGGCAGAAAAGTCTTTGCGAATATCGTCAAGTATATCCGGATGGGCGCGAGTTCCAATTTTGGAAACATGTTCAGCGTTGTCGGGGCGAGTTATCTGTTGCCGTTCCTTCCGATGCTTCCCGTGCAGGTCTTGACCAATAACCTGCTCTATGACTTTTCCCAGACTGGAATTCCCACAGACAATGTGGATGAGGAACTGATCGTTAAGCCTCTCAAATGGAACATCAATACCGTCAAACTCTTCATGGTCTTTATCGGACCTGTGAGTTCCATATTCGACTATGCGACCTTCGCGCTGATGTGGTTCTTTTTTCATTGCAGCGTCTTTGTTGATCCGGCCACAGGAGCGCTGCAAAAAGCAGCTCTGGCAAGTCTGTTCCAAACCGGGTGGTTCGTGGAATCGCTCCTGACTCAGACTTTGATCGTGCATATCATAAGGACCAGAAGGGTCCCCTTCTTCGGGAGCCGTGCTTCCCTGCACCTGACCCTGACAACCCTGACCATCATGGGCATCGGCGCATGGTTGCCATATTCACCCTTTGCTCAGAGCCTCGGAATGGTTCCGTTACCCCCCATCTACTGGGCCTGGATTGCTGCCTTCCTTTTTTCATACTCCGTGTTGACGCACATTATAAAGACATGGTTTTTCAATCGTTATGGAGGTGAGTGATTATGGATACCTTGCTCGATGCACTTCAAGAAGGACGTTTGATAGAGCTGCCTGACAATAATAAAGATGACGCCCTGCAATTCCTTGCTCATATTATCGAGGCGATTCCGTCTCTTCCCACCGGCATCGATGTGGTCGGGCTGGTCATGGCAAGAGAGCGTTCGACGATTTCGGCGCTTGGCAACGGATGGGCCAGTCCCCATGTACGCGTGCCGTTTGAAGAGGACCTCATCTGCGTTGTCGGGTGGAGCCCGACAGGCATCGAATACGGGGCCCCGGACGGCAAGCCCGTATCGATTATCGCTTTGTATCTCGTGCCCGAAAACCAGCGAAACCATTTTTTACGAGAAGTATCCATGCTGGCCAAGGCTTTAAAATCTTATCCCGGGTTCAAAAAACTGAACGCCGCCAAGGAACTGAACGAAGTCCGCGATCATTTGCTCGATCTGATCAGCACAAGCAGGGAAACAGTAGGTCCGGACACGCGGGCGCGCATGATTCAACTGCAGGCCAGGCAGATGGTTGCATCAATTCCAGCCTATGACCTGGCAAGTCTTGTTCTGGAACCTGTGACCATTATATCCGGCCCCGGTCTCAAACACGTCGTGCTCGCTCAAGACCCCCAGCTTGTTGAATATCTCGATGCCGCTCCCCGGCTGATCGAGCGTCTTGCCTCCGAAGGCGTTTTCCAAAACGGCGGATGGCGCATTCTGAAGCGGGGAGAAACAGCCTATCAGGGAGAGCGTGTTTTGTACGACTGTCTGGCGATAAGGGTTGCGGGCAGTAATTCACACACAGTTGCAAAGTAATGAGAAGAATTGAATGCCTATGAGGCCTCCCGCTCCCGCCCCGTCTCGCGGGTGGGTGGGCTGTCGAGAATGATCGGTCGGCCTCCGCGCTACGCGCTCACATGTCGCTACGGGAGGCCGGGCAAGCCCACTTCACAAAGTGAAGCAGGGCGAAGCCCCGCGAAGCGATGCCTTGACACCATTGTAACTTCACCTTCTGATGCGCTTAACATTTGGCTTGCCTTCAAACGCACCAGGTTTAATGTCTGTGCGTTCTGCATGGCTGCGCGTACAGTCGCCGTTCTTATCATGTCAGGCGCATTTTTTTTCGAGCAAGGCCTCCCGCTCCCGCCCCGTCTCGCGGGTGGGTGGGCTGTCGAGAATGAGCGGGATGCCTTCCGCGCTACGCGAAGTAAATCACTAAGGCATGCCCCCCGCGAGAGCATTTCACCAAAAGATCGCTTAGTGTTGTTAAAAAGTCTGTCATACGAGGTATTATATAAGTCTGTCATATGAGGCTGCCGATGGGAAAGCTGTTGGTCACCGGTGCAAGCGGTTTTCTGGGCTGGAATTTATGCCGCATGGCACAAGGCCGATGGGATGTATATGGCCTTGTCCGCCGGAATCAGAATCAGCTTCAGGGAGTAGAACTTCGGCGGGCCGACCTGACCCGCTTCAAAGAGATAAAAGAACATCTTCAGCAAATTCGCCCTGATGCGCTAATTCATGCAGCAGCAGAATCCAACCCCAATTTTTGCCAGCTAAATCCTGCGGCGTCCCACGGGATCAATGTTGAAGCCACTGTCAACCTGGCCTCCCTTTGCGCGGACCTGCGCATTCCTTTGGTCTTTATCTCATCGGACCTGGTCTTTAACGGCCTGAAGCCGCCGTACAGTGAGAATGATCCCGTCTGCCCCGTTTCTATCTACGGGGAACAGAAAGCTGAAGCCGAAAGGGCTGTGCTGGACAGGTATCCCCAGGCACTTGTTTGTCGCATGTCTCTTATGTTCGGCGATGCCGGACAGGGTGCGGACAGCTTCATTCAACCCTTGATAAACGATATGAGGAATGGCCGGCAGATTAACCTCTTTGTCGATGAGTACAGGACGCCGGTAAGCGCTACGAATGCCGCGCAGGGGATTCTGCTTGCGCTTGCCAAAACAAATGGGATCCTGCACATAGGAGGCTTAGAGCGCATTTCCCGCTTTGATTTCGGAAAACTGCTGCGGGATATAATCGGAGCGCCCAATGCCAAGCTTTATGCATGCACGCGGCAAAGCATCGAAACAGCCGCCCCTCGTCCATCGGATGTTTCGCTTAGCAGCGCCAGGGCCATGGCCCTTGGGTTTAAGCCTGGCTCTTTGCGCAAGGAGCTTGAAAGACTGGCTTGCACCAAGATTGAGAACTTACATCTATAATGCAATGCGCCGAATGCGGGGTTGTCCGGGGTAGAACCTCGTCCTGCGGAAAACCTCTATTTTGTTATCAGCCCTTTTTCCATGGCAAATGCGGTAAGTGATGAAGCGCTGTGCAGGTCGAGTTTTTTCATTAGGTTGGCGCGGTGTTTTTCAACCGTTTTGGAACTTATGCACAGATAATCTGCAATGTCCTTGTTTCTGTAGCCCTCGGCGATCATCTTGAGAATTTCGCGCTCGCGCTGTGTGAGGGTATCCCACGAGGTGGATGATTTGACAGTCTTTCTTCCCTCAAGATACCCCTCGATCACCCTTTCCGAAATACCTGGGCTAAGATAGCTCTTCCCCGAAAAAATATTGTCCAGGGCCAGCATCAGTTCGCCGTGAGTGGCGTCCTTGAGGATGTAGCCTTCGGCGCCGGCCTTAAGAGCAGTCAGAATGTGCTCATCGGTCTTGTGAACGGTAAGAACGAGAATTTTTGTGGAGGGGTGCAGCTTTTTTATTTCCTGAATCGCCCCCACCCCGTTCATCCTGGGCATCGACAGGTCCATCAGGATCAGGTCAGGCTTGAGGGATTCGACCGAGCGGATGGCCTCCAGGCCGTCCTGTGCCTCTCCAACCACCTCGAAGGCCGGGTTGGAGGACAGAAGCATTCTCAGTCCTTCTCTTAGGATCGTGTGGTCTTCGGCGATTACGATTTTTTTTCTCTCCGGCATAGGTCAAACCTTAACGAAAGCCATGAATATCAGAGAAAATACAGTATTTTCATGCCGCTATTACTGTAAATAGAGTATTTACCGCCTTGCAAGGCTATGGGAAAAGTCAAACTACTTTGTTGATAAATATAATAGCTGGAGTTAGTCCAATTTCAATAGAAATCAACTGCTCTTAGGGGGAAAAATGTGTTTTGTCCTGCTGGTGGAAGACAGTTCAACTTTTCGAAAATCGATGAGAGAAATGCTGACGCTTCGATTTCCCGCGCTCAAGATCGAGGAGGCTTCCGATGGTGAGGAAGCACTCCAAAAATTGGAGAACACAAACCCCGACCTCATCTTTATGGACATCAGGCTGCCGGGCAAAAGCGGTCTGGAAGTCACTAAAAAAATCAAAGAGGTTAATTCTGACGTGGAGGTGGTCATTCTGACCAGCTATGACATTCCCGAATACAGGGCCGCCGCTTTGCGCAGCGGCGCAAGTCATTTTTTCACCAAAGGAAACTCCAGGAGCGATGAAATAGCCGCTTTTGTAAGATCCATCTGCCAAAAGAGGGGCAAGGATCTATGCGCCGCGTTTCAGGTCCCTGAAGTCATGTAGATGTTTCTACGTTACAAATCTATCTTAATATATATCCTGAGTATCAGGAGGGGAAAATGAGCATAAACGGAGAAGATGTCGCCAGTTATTTGTCTGCCGACGAGGTCAGGATGAAAATGCGTATGTCTTCCGGGTTTCTCAGGTTTCAGAAATGGCTCGTAATTTACAACCTGCTGGTCGACCCGAGGCCGCTCGAGGAAATCGCCAGGCACACGGGCCTATCGGAATCAAGCGTGTATAGGATTATTGCCGAGTATAACAACGGAGGTCCCGAGTCGATCGAATCCATTGGAAAAATGGGCCGGCACGCCTGGTTCGAACAAGCCGGAACGACTCCAATTATATAACATCAACTTTGAGTGTCCGAGTTCCTATCCCCGCCCGATCTTTGCGCTCAGGTCGGCAAGCCAATTAAGATGGGCCTTCTCGTCTTCGCCCAGCCGGTGGAAAAGCTCCTTTGCGGGGGCATCTGCGCAGGTCTGGGCCATGCGCAGGTAAAGGTCAAGGGCCTGGATTTCGATCATCATGGCCAGTTCCAGCCAGTCATGGGCAGACTTCAGGTAATCATCGTTCCTGGCAAGAAAGTCGTCGATTTTAAGTCCGCCTTCCATCAGACCATCAGGTGCGCAGGGAGCCTCGGGTTCTGCGCCCAGCGATTCGAGAAGCCGCACAAGGTTGTGCTTGTGGATTTCCTCAGCGCTGAGAAGCTTTTCCAGGAGGTTCCGCACCCCGGCAATTCTGCTCCTATCAAAGGCCGCCCTGTAGAATTGCTCGAGGCCTGCTTCGAACCTGCATGCGATCGTAGCAGCCTCCAGGGCTGATTCATCCCCGCGCATAAACTGGAGGTGCAGTTCAGGGGGGCTTGCAGCCGTCCTGTGCTCCCATGCCTCTATTCCGCCCTGGAGGTGTAAGACTCGGTTAAACCCACGCCTGGCCAGAAAATGGGCAGCCATCCGGCTCCTTCCGCCGACTGAGCAGTAGATGATTAAATCGCTTGCGCGATCAAGCTGTTCCATGGAGTCTGCAAGCAGAGGCAGCGGAATGAGTCTGGAGCCGGGCAGGTGAGATTGCTCGTATTCCTCGGGCTGGCGAACGTCAATGAGTTGGTAGGTCCCTTCCCTGTGCTCGGCAATGTATATCTGAAGGTCCTCCGGAAAAATTACCTCAACCCCGGCCGGGTCCTTATCGTACGCCATGAACCTCCTCCGTAGAGCAACTGTTGTGTCCCGCAAAATGGTAACGAACCAATGGGACGTTGCGCGGAAAAATCAAAGGCCCTGAAGGCCTCTCAGGAATGCAAGCACGTTCTGTCCCAGCACACTGTGGTTGTAACCGCCTTCGAGCAGGCCGAAAGAGCCGATGCCGAGTTTCTTGCAGGTATTGTGAACCATCCGGCCCATTTCCTGGTAGTCTTCCGTATAGAGTACGTGGCCCCAATCTTCGATATGATTGTCGAAGCCGGCAGATACGGCGATGATGTCCACATTGAGCGAGTCAAGCCGGTCAGCCACTTCCCTCAGGTAATGCTTGCGGTCGCTCTCATCGGGGTTATGAATGGAAACATAACCTTTGCCGCCCAGGATGTTTACCGTGCCGTCGCCATAGTGAAGATCGAAGTCCAGGATGTGCGCCGTCTTGATGAAGCCGTTTGACCGAAGGTGTTCCAGCGCTATGGCCATGTTGTTAAAATAGCAGAATCCCCAATGATGATCGGCTGAAGCGTGATGCCCCGGAGGGCGAATAAGCCCGAAAGCGGGTTCATTGAGGCCGGCAACGGCAGTCTGAATGGCCCCCCCGGCGGCGAGCGCGGCAATATTATATAGTCCTTGCCTTTCCACGCCTTGTACGAGGGATTTGGTGTGTGCTGCGAGGATGTCGTCCCGAGGGGCCTCAACGGCCTGCTCGAAATCAACCTCGTGGCGAATGGCCTTAAGGATTGCTTCGATTCTTCCCTGGGAAGCCGCTGGATCGCTTACATAGACACTCTTGAAATCGTCGTGGGTGAATACTTTCATGATCGGATCCTCCGCTGTCAGAAGAAGTGCCCCAATCCGCAGTCCGCTTGTTCCTCTTTCAGAAGTGTTCGCTTGAACCAATTGGAAGGATACTTTACCAGAAGCAGGCGCAAAATGTGAGAAAATTGCTGAGAGCATTCTCCGGATGAGGCCTCCCGCGAACGCCCCGTCTCGCGGGTGGGTGGGCGGGCTGTCGAGAATGAGCGGTCGGCCTCCGCGCTACGCGCTCACATGTCGCCACGGGAGGCCGGGCAAGCCCACTTCACAAAGTGAAGTAGGGCGAAGCCCCGCGAAGCGAAACCTTGACACCATTTTCACTTCACTTTCTGATGCGCTTAACATTTGGCTTGCCTTCAAACGCACCACGTTTAATGTCTGTGCGTTCTGCATGGCTGCGCGCACGGTCGCCGCTCTTATCATGTCAGGCGCATTTTTTTCGAGCAGGGTATTGTATAAGTCTATCATACGAGGGCTGTTGTTGGATTAAACCATTCTCTTTTGTGCCGGTGGTTGATATATAAGTTCGAAAATAAGGCCTCCCGCTCCCGCCCCGTCTCGCGGGTGGGTGGGCTGTCGAGAATGAGCGGTCGGCCTCC
>JBEKTT010000034.1:0-52030 GCA_049515795.1 Syntrophobacteraceae bacterium | reverse complement strand
GGATCGTACTGGTAGGCCGCAGCCGGTTGGCCGGAAGCATTCAGAAGGGCGGTGACGTTGCCCTTGCCGTCGTACAGGTAAGAGTAGAGGGTATTCGTTTGCACCAGTTGGAGCAGCCCGCCGATGCCTCCCGGAAGGCCCAGCCCCCAGGTGTATTCGTTTACCACGTTATTATTGCCGTCCCGTTCCTGGGTTGCCTGGGAGCCGTCGAAAACGTAGCGGGTATCACTGGTTTTTGTGCCGTTCAAATATTGCGTTTTCTCAAGGAGAAGACTTCCCAGGTAGGTATACTGCGTATTGTTCACAGCGCCGTTGCCGTCCGTGTAGGTAAAACTCGTAAGATGGTTTGCGGAGTCATAGGCTGCGGTGAACTGGTAGCCCGCCGGCGTGTAGCCCTGCACCAGGTTCCCCGAAGCGTCGTAGACGAGGTTTTTCTGCCCTGGATTGTTTATGGTGGTGAGTTCGTTGACATTATTACAGGTATAGTTGTCCAACTCGTTATTATAGCCCGCACGGGGCAGGGGCTCGATGAAATTCTCGGTGTCCCGCAGGTCCTGGGCATTATATGTGTATGTATACTGCGTGAGGGTGTTGCCCGAAAGGGTTGTCGTCATTTGCGTCAGCCGGTTCACGATGTCGTATTGATAAGTCGTAACGCTGCCGTTTGGCCGAGTGAGTGATTGCACCAGGGGGCTCGCCCCGGTATAGGTATAAGTATAAGCCTGGCCTCCCACGTTGGCGCCGGTCAGGCGGTTCAGGCTGTCGTATGTATAGGCAACCGCCTTGCCCATGTCCCGGGTCATGGCGGTCCTTCGGCCCAAAGCGTCATATTGAAAATTCACACTGGCGCCGGTCCCCCAGTCCAACCAGGCGTTATTCATGGTCAACAGCCGGGAGTTGGCGTCATAAGTATAAAGATGGGTGTAATAATAGCCGACTGCCGAATTATATGCGGATGTCATCCTGCCGAAATCATCGTACGCATAGAAAGTGGGGCCTGTAACATCGTGGAATATTGAAAGCTTACGCAAGGATGAATAGCTGTAAGTGGTAGTGACACCGCGGGCATTGGTCCTGCCCCTGACCAGACCGAAAGCATCATTATTATCAGGATCATAAGTAAACGACTCGTTGGTCCCATCCGCAAAGGTCTTTTTGGTCAGGCGGTTATTGAAGTCGTAGCTAAACGAGGTGGTATTGCCGTTGGGGTCAGTGAGGCTAGCCCGGTTGCCATTGGCATCGTAAGTAAAACTGGTGGCTCCCCCGGCCGGGTCGGTAACCGTGAGCAGATGATTGAGCTGGTCATACGAATAAGAGGTGGTCTGGCCGGAGCGGGAGGTAATGCTGTCCACTACGTAAGGGCAACAGGTGGAATACTGATAGCTCTGGAATTTGCCGTCAGGATAAGTGATCTTGGTCACCTGGTCCAGGTTGTTGTAAGAATAGGTCAGGGTCAGGCCGGTGGGATCGGTATGAGTGCTGACCCGGTCCATGGCGTCGTAAGTGTATTGATGCAGCGTCTGCCCGGCCCTGGTGACGGCGGCGAGGCGGTTCCCGCTGTCGTAGTTATAATTAGTCGCTATCCCCAGGGCATCTTGAACTGAAATCACCTGGCCGTAACTATTATAAGTATAGCTGGTGGTGTTGCCCATGCGGTCGGTTGCCGAGGTGACGTCATGAGCGGCATCGTAAGTAAATGTCAAAACTCCCAGGCTGTTCTGTATCGATATCGGATCAACGTTATTGGGGGCATAAGTCACGGTCGTAAATGCACCATTGGGATTAGTCACCGAAGTGATCTGCCCCATGGAGTTGTAAGCATAATGCCACCAGCCAACCCCATCAGCAAAGGTGGTGAGGTTGCCAACCGGATCGTAGCTATAAACTTCTAATCCCCCTGCAGGCATCCACATTGAGCTGATCTTTCCTATATTACCATCGGTCGTAGTCGTGTAAAGGAACCTTGTGTGGGGAGAGTATAAATTATTATTGCTCGAATCCACATAATTAACGTAATTCACCGGGCTGACATGCCAGCCGAAGTAGAGGAGGCCACTATAGTAGTATTGTTCGCTGGACCCCAGAGGATTGGTGATGGTAATGCGGTAATTCTGCCACATGGCCGTCCCTGGGGGCGGATACCCATTACTGCCGTTAGGGATGCCGTCGGCAGGCTCGGTATAAAAGGCCCATGCGCCCCGGGAATTGGCGATGCTGTTTATGTAGCAATCCTGATCGTAGGCGAAGCTCGATCCGTAACCTCCCATGTCGGTGATCAGGGTAAGATTGGCGTTGGAGTCGTAGGAAAAAGTTGCCTGCCTCCCAAAGGGGTCGGTTACCTGGCTGACCTGGCCGGTGGCATTATAGGCCAGAGTGGTGACGAGACCTACGGCATCAGTAATGGTGGTGAGATTCACATTGGCATCGTAGCCGAAACTCAGGCTCAGGCCGTGCGCGTCTTGTATCTCCACCAGGAATGGCTGAAGGGAGTTGGTGCCTGCGGGGATATTGTAGGTGTATACCGTACCGTTCGGGAACCATAGTTGAAAATTATTGGGGGCGATTTGAACGAGCGTATTGTAGACCTGCGGTCCAGGAGTGTAGCCCCCGGAACCATCCGGGGTGTAAACATCCCGGCGGCCGTCAGGCATGAGAATCGTCACGTTTCCGCCGCTGTCTTCCACCGTGTAAGTCCCATAGTTGAACTGCCACTTATTCCCGAAAGGTTCATAGACGGCGATGGCCGACTGGGAGTTGTAGGTAAGTTCGATCTGCACCTGGGGGCCGATAGGGGGGCGGTACCACAACGGAATATCCCGGCCTATGAAATTCATGCTGACTTTGTTCACCGACCAGACGGGGGCGCCACAGCCCGGCTTGGGGTTGCAAGGGTCACCCCCGGAGCAATCGGGGTCGCCCGGGGGATTGTCGGGAGTACCCAGATTATCCTCGTGTCTTGGATAACCGCAACAAGCACCATAAAGGCCTGCCATCTTCTCGGCAGGCAGCAGAACGCCGGGGAGCTTATTCCCCCGTGCAAATACCAGGGCGTTGCCGCCCCACTCCCTGGAAAACTCCTGGGGGGTCTGGTTAAACCTGCGCCGGCTCTGGGGGTCGTAAAAAGTCAAGGTGTCCCGGCTATGTTTCTCCAGGACCCAATAATGCCCCATGTCTCCTTTATTTAAGCGGGTCAGTTGCACGATGGCAGGAAGCGGGAGCTTTTTCAGTTGGGGAACTGACAGCCGCACTCCGGTTAACCGGTAACCATGGAGGGCGGCAATTGATTTGAGCTCTTTCATACTCTGTCCGCGAGGCGAAGTAGCCAACATGCCGCGGACCTTTTGGGCTGCCTCTATTTTGCCCTGTTTCTCCAATAGACAGGCCAGCGCCTGGACGCCGCAACTAAGGACCACCTTCTCATTGCGGGTTTCCCGGGAAAGCCTTTGAATCCAGTGAGACGCATATGTCCGGTCACGCCAATCCGCGCTGGTTTGTTTGACTATGCGAAGATGCTCCATTGCCTCGTTGAAGTTACCCTGCCACGTTTTCAGATTTGCCAAACGCACCCGGGCCTTAATAGTGATCCTTTGTGCTCCCGGATGCGTATTTGCCGCATTTGCCTGTAAAATCGATTGAAAGTAACTGGCTGCCTCGCTATAGCGCCCGTTGTAAAGGGCGTCGCACCCGCAATGCAAGCTTGCCTCCGAGGCCCAGGGGCTGTCCGTATATTGCGATAGGTGGATCCGGAATAATGCCACCGCATCTCTATATTGATGCCGGTTCCAGGCCTGGATAGCTTCTCCGAAAGAAGCATTGATCGCCAGATCCCTTGCGCTGTCAGTCAAATCACGAGTGGGATAAAGCGGTCCGCCCAACTGCCCCGCGGCCGTCAGGTCGGCAGCGGAAAGGGGCCGGAAGAGGTCCAGGGGTTTTACCGAATATCTGCCGGCAAAAGTTTCATCAGCGGTTATCAGCAAGCTTATTTGCATTAACAAGAGTAGTAAAACAGCGAGGTAACGCTTGGAACTCCTTACGGGCGGCAAAAATGGAGCAGATAACGACGTCATCTTCTCATCTCCCTGGCAAGAGATTCCTCTCATGGGTGCTCTCAGAAGATTTCTCAAAAGAGCGCCTCGCGCTTTTCCCGTATGCTGACCCCTTATACTCCTTTACCGAGATTTCAAGGGACTGTCACTTTTTGCAGGTTGTCACTTTTTGCAGGTTGTCACTTTTTGCAGGTTGTCACTTTTTGCAGGTTGTCACTTTTTGCAGGTTGTCACTTTTTGAAAAAGAATATAATCATCTTTGTAAAGGCCATCAATTAGGGAAAGTCCTTATTTTCGAAGTTGGCCCCATTGTCCATAGCGATCTGGTAGGGTTGGCTACTCCGTCAAAAAGGCCGGAAGCTTTTATGCTGATTTCTATGCCTGGGATGCTAAGGTTTTGTCCAGAGCATCCCCTGGCGTGAACAATGACTGATCAATCAACTCGAACCTTGCAATGGGGCAGGGCTGGTTTCGGCTCTGACGCTCTCTTTTGAGTGGCCAAAATCTTCCGGAGATTGGCCATACGCTGCCTTACACTCTCCCGTAAACCTTGGTCAAATTCGAAATCTTCGCGGAAAGATCGGGGGTCAACTGTGTGGCGGCGACTCTCCATTCCCAGTTGCCGAATGAAGTCGAGGGCGTGTTCATGCGGGCCTCAGCCCCAAGCTCAAGAAAGTCCTGTATCGGGATTATCGCGGTCGAGGCAACCGACATCATGGCAGTGCGCACCAGTTGCCCGACGATGGTATTTTCGTCGAACTCGCGGCCGAAGTATGCGAGAAGGTTCTCCTTATCCATTTGGGTGGCGTCGTGCTGAAACCACCCTTTTACCGTGTTGTTGTCGTGCGTGCCGGTGTAAACGATGCAGTTCTTCACATGATTATGGGGAATGTAGGGGTTTGTCGACGGGCTGTCTCCAAAAGCAAACAGCAGGACCTTCATGCCGGGGATTTCGAATTTGCTCATGATTTCCCTGACCTCAGGGGTAATGACACCCAGGTCTTCGGCAATTATTGGAATCGAGGGGAATCGCCTCAGCAGCGTCTGGAAGAACTCCCCGGCCGGAGTTTTCACCCATTTTCCGTTTATGGCTGTTTTTTCCGTCGCCGGCACTTCCCAGTAGGCCACGAACCCCCGGAAGTGATCGAGCCGAACCATGTCGAAATATTTCAGATTGTGCTCCATTCGGCTGATCCACCACGCATAGAAAGTTTCCTTGAGCCTGTCCCACGAATAGACAGGATTGCCCCACAACTGCCCGGTTTCACTGAAGTAGTCGGGAGGCACCCCGGCGACGAATGCAGGCCTTTTGTCGCTGTCGAGCTTAAAGTACTCAGAATTTGTCCAAACGTCCGAGCTGTCGTAACTCACGTAAATCGGTATGTCGCCTATTACCTGGATTTGTTTTTGGTTGCAGTAGCTCTTCAGTGCCGACCATTGACGAAAAAAAAGGAATTGATTGAATTTCTCCTGTTTGATCTTTTCAGCGAGTCTTTCCGTCCATTCATTGAGCGCAGGTTGTGTCCTGTCCCTGATCTCCCGGGGCCATTCGTTCCAGGGAGCGCCCGAGAAGCGCTCCTTGAGGCCGATGAAAAGGGCGTAGTCGTCAAGCCAGTGCCCGTTAGCATTTACGAAATTCTCATACCTGCATCCTTCATCCGGCATTTGCCTGAATTCTTCATAAGCCATCCCCAGGACTCGGCTTTTAAACGCAGCGACCTTCTCGTAATCGACTTTGGCCGAATCGAAAGAAGGGGCCCAGCTAAGATCGTTCCATGAAAGATATCCATCTTTGACCAACAGGTCCGGGGCAATCAGAAGCGGATTTCCCGCGAAGGCAGAAAAACTGCAGTATGGAGAGCTTCCGCAGGCTGGAGAAGAGGGATTGAAAGGAAGCACCTGCCATAGGGTCTGGCTGGAATCTGCAAGAAAATCGGCAAAAGCGTAAGCCTCCCTCCCCAAGTCTCCTATGCCGAATTTGGAAGGCAGTGAGGTAACATGCATCAGTATACCACTTCTTCGCGATTTCAAATGGCGCTCCTGTCATCGGGTCTAGCCAGTGTCGGCCATGGCAATTGGATATATGGGGAATTTAAGGCTTTTCGATAAAAGATGGAAGTGCGAAAAAAGGTAAGGCCTCACCGCAGAGACGCAGAGGCCACAGAGAAAAGACGCTTTTCATTCCTTAATTTCCATTTTCTCTCTGCGGCCTCTGCGTCTCTGCGGTGAACGGGTACCAAAGTTTTCTTTTCGATGATATAAACAGCCGAAAAAGGGGAAGTTTATGATCACAAAAGGTCTGCTTGACAGGATTTATGAGGCGGCCAGCATCCAGAGGTGGAACGATCACGTTCGCCCGGTTGAGTTCACTGAACTGGACAAACAGGCGCACAAAATGATTCTCGCCTACGTGCTCGGAAAGCTCGAAGAATCCGAAGGCCATGCCCAGATCGACTGGCTGAAACTGATCGAAGGCGGGATTTTCGAATTCTTCCCCCGGGTCATCCTGACCGACATCAAGGCCCCGGTTTTTCACAAGCTGATGAGCAAAAAAGGGCGGGAGATCAATACTCTGGTGCTCCAGAAAATAGATGAAGATATCAAAGGTCTTGGGGGAGATTTCGCGGAGAATTTCAGAAAATATCTTTTTGACAGCAATTACGCCCGGTTTGAAAAAAGGATACTGAAAGCAGCCCACTATCTTGCGACCAACTGGGAATTTCAAATAATTTACAACACGGCCCCATTCGTCTATGGAATCGATAAAACCAAAGAGGAAATCGAAAACCAGATAGAAGACCACTATGACCTTATCGGTGTGCAGAAACTCTCGTTGCGGAAGAAATCCTTCGGCTTTATAGATCTTTGCGCACAGCTTCGATTTCAGCAGAGGTGGGCGCATTCGCCCCGCGTACCCAAAACCTCAGTCCTGGGACACATGCTGATAGTTGCCATGATGTCCTATTTTTGTTCGGTGGAAATGGGCGCCTGCCGTAAACGCACCTACAACAATTTTTTCAGCGGACTGTTCCACGATCTGCCCGAGGTGCTGACCCGGGACATAGTCTCGCCTGTGAAAACTTCGGTTGAGGGCCTGGACGAAATAATAAAAGATTATGAAAAAATGCAGTTTGATGAGCACATCCTGCCGCTCCTTCCTTCCTCGATGCGCGACGAGGTGGTCTATTTTATCCGGGACGAATTCTCAAACAGGATAATGGAGGGCGATGCTGTCAGGAAAGATATTCCAGGGCCGCAGATGGAGCGCTACAACCATGAGCGCTTCTCTCCGGTTGATGGCGAAGTAATCCGGGCCTGCGACAAACTCGCTGCCTTTATCGAAGCCTCGCTCTCAATCAGGCACGGCATCCGCTCCCAGCACCTTCAGGACGGCAGGAGGAAAATATACCGGGAGTACAGCAAGGAGGAGTCCGGGGGCATCAACTTCGCAGAATTGTTCAATTACTACTGGTGGCCTGAAGCCTTGCCGGGAGACGGCATCAATGCGGCCGCCGGTCCGTTGCCGGAGCTCGAGTAGATGAGAGCGGTAATCCAGCGTGTCCTGGAGGCGAGCGTCAAGACAGGGGGTGTGGAAATTGCGCGAATCGGCAGGGGCGCCCTGGTCCTGCTCGGGGTCAGCAGCGAAGACTCCGAGGAGGACGCCCGCTATCTTGCCGAGAAGACCGTTTATCTTCGAATATTTCCCGACGAAACAGACAAAATGAATCTCTCGGTTTTGGGCATTGAGGGGGAGATCCTCGTCGTATCTCAGTTCACTCTGTATGGCGACTGCCGCAAAGGCAGGAGACCTTCCTACGCTTCGGCTGCCCGGCCCGATATCGCCCAGGCCCTCTATGAATCTTATGTAAAAGAGCTTCTCAAATATACTGCGAAAGTGGCTACAGGGCGCTTCCAGGAAATGATGGAAGTCTTTCTGGTAAACGACGGGCCGGTGACCTTGCTTCTGGACAGCAGGAAAAATTTCTAAACTGCAAGGTTTCAATAGTTCAACGCCAATTCGCCCGTCCGGGGTTTCCGGATGACACCGGCTAAAGCACGCTGATCTTGTTGGTTTTCTCCCATCTTCCGTCGTGACAGATCATGCAGACTTGGGAAAGGCAGATAATCTCCCCTGAAACAGTTCTTTTGCTGTCGAAATAACAATTGCTGTCATGTACATCGCTCATCTTTATCCTCCTTTGGCCGGAAACCGGCTGAGAAATTATCTTTTTAGATAATCATTCTTATGCGCGTCGCAATGTTATGAGAAGTTGTTCACGCTTTGAGCCTGAGTTGCTATAATGAACAGAACTGATGAGGCGATGAAATTGATCGGGCAAAGATTCCAGTTATTGGAGAAGGCGAGGACATGTTGTGTGAGATGTGCAAGGGTAGGGGGATAATTTATTGTATTACTTGCAAAAAGGGGAATATTTCCCCGCCCTGGCTCTCCGGGCTGGCAAAAGAAAAGTGTTCCGTGTGCGGGGGGAAAAAGGAAATGAAGTGCCCGGTCTGTGATGGAAAAGGTAGGGTCTGATGCAATGGAGGAAACCGGATGAAAGAGGCCGAAGGCCGTTTCGAACAGATATTGGAGCTGGCGCAGCGTCTGGAAAATAGAAAATCTGACCTTCAGGGCGCCGCTGCTGCCGATGCGGGGTTTCCGGTAAGCGTAACCGGGATGGAGGTTGATTTGGCAGTGGGTTACCTTCGCACCATGGAAGAAGAAATCCCCTGGATTGAAAACGGGAGGCCCTATGGTGTAGTTGCGGCTATTTTCCCTTACGACGGGCATGCCATTATGCTGGCTCGTCTTGGAGGCGCCGCCCTTATTACGGGAAATCGCCTGCGCTTCAGTTTTTCATCTCAGACTCCCCGTTCGGCCGGTGTTATGGCAGAAATCTGTAAATCCATTGGCGCCCTTGACCCCGTTGTCGGGATGAACAATCGCGAATTCGGAGACCAATGCGTCAAGGATCATGCTGTGCGGGTCCTCTTCATGTCCGGAGGCTCCGAGGTTGGACAGGCATATCGCGGGCGCCGCGAGGCCTTTGACAAGCTTTTGTTCGCAGGCCCGGGCGGAATGCCTGCAGCGGTTGTTTTTCAGGACGCCGAGGTCGAAAAAGCAAGCCGCTTCATTGCGGGCCGCGCTTTCTTGAACGGAGGCCAGTACTGCACAACCCTCAAGAAGGCCCTTATTCACAGGTCCCTGTACGATGCAGTACGTGACAGGGTGCTGGAGATGACAGCGCAACTGCGCGTAGGAGACCCTCTGGACCCTGACACCAGTATCGGACCGATTCGAGTCCAGCGAACCCGGTTGATGCTCGAAAAGGCCATCGAGAGATGTTCCGAGGCCCGTTTGCTTTGCGGCAAAGTAAATTCAGAGACTGTCCACCCCATCATTGTCGAAGCACAAAGCGACTGGACGATCCCGGACCTGGAGCTGTTCGGGCCTTTTCTTCTGCTCAAGGCTTTCGACGATCCGGATAGGGCCGTTCATGAACTTATGGCGACCAGGTACGGCTTTCTTCTTTCCTTCTTCGGCTCAGCCACCAAGGATTATCTCAGACTCTTTGGTGAAACTTACGGAATGGTTTATGACAATCCGAGTGATTTTCTTCCCGCGCTTCGCGCTCCTTTCGGCGGCAAGAAGGAGAGCGGCTGGATCATCGAACGCCTCGACGGCCGGTGGACCACCCGCGAAGGCGGTTTTCATTACAGCAGGGAATTGGTCCGGCGGCAGTAAGAAGCAATGGTGTGAGCCTTTTGAAAATTGCATGAGCTGAAATCTTTTGCAAGAGCCTCGCAGTAAGAGCTATAGTAAGGTTTTCGCGGCAAGTGGTGTTCGCCGAACCGAGGCCGGCTTCCCCGCTTTACGAATAATCCTCCTGTACGCGCAAAAGACACCTCAGTTCGAAGGTTTGCCATGGAGAATGTGGTTAGAGCAGAAGCATATTATGAGGTGTTTGAAGAGATTGTCGCTGTGGTGCATTCGAGCACCAATGTGCGGGAAGTTTTGGATATTATTGTATGGAAAGTGAGCGAAATCCTGCAAGCCAAGGGGGCCATTCTCCGAATTTTGAACCTGGAGAAAAACGAACTTGAGCTCGGGGCCGCTTACGGTTTAAGCGAGCAGTATCTCATCAAGGGCCCGGTCTCGACTTCGAAAACGATCATGGAACTCTATGAAAAAAACCGGGTCTTCATCATCGACGATATCTGGAAAGACCCGCGCATTCAGTACCCGCAGGAGGCATGGGATGAAGGTATCACGACGATACTGGACCTCCCCATCACCCTGCAGCAACATCTGGTCGGAATCATTCGTGTCTTCTTCTCTGAAAAAAAGAAATTCTCTCCGGAAGACGTGGACTTTCTTGTCGCCATAACCCGTCAGTGCGCGTGCGCTCTTGAGAGGGCGCGGCTGTTCGAGGAGCAGCAGATCCGGTATGAACAGCTCGTCGTGCAGACGGAAAGGCTTTCGGCACTGGGCAAAATGGCAGCAGGGATCGCCCATGAGATAAACAACCCTCTGGGCGGAATTCTGCTTTTCAGCACGAGTGTGAGGAAAGAGATCAAGGAGGATGGGCCGGTGAAGGAATGTCTCGACATTGTCATCCGGGAGACTATCCGGTGTCGAGAGATTATTCAGAACCTTCTGGAGTTTGCACGCGAAAAGCAACCCCAAAAAGCTCCGGCCAATATAAACTCCGTGCTTGAAAGGGCACTGGGTCTTTTGGAAAACTTGTTTCTGGTCAATCGTATCAAATTGCGCAAAAATTTGGAGCCGGGACTGCTGGATTGCTTTGTGGATGAAAACCAGATTGAACAGGTTTTTCTAAATCTGCTGCTCAATGCAGTCGAGGCGATCGGACAAAGTGGACTTATTACCGTCCGCACACGTTTTAATCCTGATTTCAACTGCATAGTGGCTGAGGTAGAGGATACGGGGTGCGGAATACCTCATGAAATTTTGCCCAGGATTTTCGATCCATTCTTCTCAACAAAGCCAATGGGCAATGGTCTCGGTCTGTCAATGGCTTACGGAATAATCAAAAGCCACGGCGGAGAGCTGAAAGCGTTCAGCAGCCAGGGCGAAGGAACGCGGTTCATCGTAGAGCTCCCGATCTACCAGGATAATGATTTCTAAAGTTCGAAAGGCCATCCCAATGAATTCGAAGAATGTTCTTGTTATCGATGATGAACCTGTTGTGCGGGACGGATGCCGCATGGTGCTGATGAAAGAAGGACATGAGGTGGATATATGTGAGACCGGTAGAGAAGGGCTCGTTGCGGCCCTGAAAGGCCAATACGACATAGTAATCCTTGACCTGAAGCTTCCCGACATCGACGGAATGGAAATCCTCGGGACCATCATGAGGGAAAAACCCCAAACCAGCGTAATCATCATCACCGGATACTCCACAGTTCAAAACGCTATACAGGCCATGAAACTGGGCGCCTTCGACTATCTCGCGAAGCCGTTTTCCGATGATGAACTGGTTTTGAGTGTAGAAAGGGCAATAGAGAAGAAGTATCTTGTCGAGCAAAATCTGTCGCTGCGAAGGCAGCTCTCGGACACATTCGGGTTCTCGAATATAATCGGACAGAATCGCAAGATGATGGATGTGCTCGAGAAGATCAGAAAAGTCGCTCCAACCGACTGCTCTGTATTGATCAACGGAGAGAACGGAACCGGAAAGGAACTTGTCGCCAGGGCAATTCATGTAGCCAGCCTGCAAAGTGGCGGCAAGTTTGTGGGGATCGACTGCAGCACCCTTGCTCCCAGCCTGCTCGAAAGCGAATTGTTCGGCCATGTCAAGGGGGCTTTCACAGGTGCTTCGCGGGACAAGCCGGGGATTTTCGAGTTGGCCGGTGACGGCACTCTTTTTCTGGACGACGTAGCCAACTTGAGCCCGGACATACAGGGAAAACTCTTGCGCGTCCTCGAAACGCGGGAATTCAAACCGGTTGGCGGCACTTCCTTCAAAAAGGTCGATGCAAGGCTCATTTCAGCAACAAACTGCGACCTGCAGGAGATGGTGGAAAAGGGAAGCTTTCGCCAGGACCTTTATTACCGCCTCAGCGTCTTCCCAATCTTCCTGCCCCCCCTGCGAGAAAGGAAAGATGATATTCCCCTGTTGGCCAATCACTATCTGACGCAGTTCTGCGATAAAACAGGCAAACGAATCGAAGGATTTACAAAGGAAGCCATGGAAGCGCTGGTCAGCTATGAATGGCCCGGCAATGTCCGGCAGCTCAGAAATTTTGTCGAGCATCTTGTCATAATGGCTGACCGGCACACACTCGATGTGTTGGACCTGTTGGAGAATTTGAATATAAAAGGTTTTTGGAGAGAAGATACCGTTCCAAATACAAGACAGGAACTCTTGGAGGTGAAGAAACGTATTCTGGAGCAGACATTTGGCCAGTTTGAAAAACTTTTCCTCATAAGAGCCCTCGATCAGTGCAACTGGAACATTACTTTGGCAGCCAGCAAAGTAGGGATGAAGAGACCAAATTTCTCAGCCCTTATGAAACAGTACAAGATATCTCGAAATCCAGACCGCCGTGACCCACATCCAGGCCAACCTCATGTGATCGTATGAGATCGGGGTTTTATCGTATGAATGATTATACGGAGCGTAGTTCCTTTTCCTTCCTGTGTTCGTGGTCTTCGTCCCGCGATTTAATCGTATGAAGACACATACGCCTGCACTGTAAATCATCACCTTAACCACTGCGCCGCCTTTTCTATTTTTTCAATACTACTTTGAAATAATTAGATATTTTGTGAAATTGGCCGACATTGTGCGCGCAGGCACAAAGTTTGCTCTATGTTGTGCACCATGTTGATCCCACGACCTGCCCTCAGACGAGGAGTGAATATTGATCTCTTTTCTTGAAAAGCAGGAGATCTAATGCCTAAAGCAGCCCTGGTCTACATCTCGCTTCTAATCTGCTGCGCTGGTATCGCTTACAAGGTCTCGACCTGGTTCCGCTACTCACTTGGCTCAGAGAAGTTCACAGTTCTATCGAGGGTCCTTGCAGCGGCGAGAGGTATGTGGCAGACCTTGTGGAGCCGGCAGTTTCTGACGATTCTTAAGACCTTTTTTCTTAACGTACTCTTTCAGGCAAGGCTGCTGCGCGTGGCTCCTCTTAAATGGGCGACCCACTTTTTGATCCTTGGCGGGTTCACCATGCTCCTGCTCATGCATGCCCTCGGCGACTATCTGAACCCCCTGATCTTTTCAAATTACTATAGCACCCTCAACCCGTTCCTCTTCTTGAGGAACTTTTTCGGAGTGCTGGTATTCATCGGATTGGGGATAGCGCTTTTCAACCGTTTCATCCGCCGTGACCCGGCCCGCCCTCCCACAAGCTTCATGGACGTCTATACTCTCGCGATCTTCGCCGCGATTATGGTTTCGGGTATTGTTTTGGAAAGTGTGAAAATCACGTCCGTTTCGGTCTTTCGGGAGATGGCCGAGGAATATGCGACAGGTCAGGACGAAGCTTCACTAAAATCACTGGAAGCTTACTGGGTAGAAAACTACGGGGTCGTTTCACCCGGGCTTGCCAGGCCTTTTAGCCCTGAAAGCCTTGCGGAAGGCAAAGTTGTTCATTCGGTTAACTGCGCGCAGTGCCATTCGCCTGCTCGATGGGCTTTCATGGATTATGCTGTTGCAAGATTGATAACTCCGGTGGCGGTCTACTTCGATGGCGATGCCGTGAGGTCTACGCTATACTACGTTCATTTCTTCATATGCCTGTTTGGCCTCGCCTACCTTCCTTTCAGCAAGGTGTTCCATCTGTTTACGAGCCCGATCTGCTTGCTGGCAAACGCCGTGATGGACAGGGCCACCTCGAACCCCGCAAACCTGATGACAAAGCAGATCCTCGAACTCGATGCCTGCACGCACTGTGGTACGTGTACACGTAACTGCTCAATGGCGTTTATCCATAGGATAATACCAAACGCGAACATTCTTCCTTCCGAGAGGCTCGCCTCATTAAAGCTGCTTGCCAGCGGGCAGGAGCTGAGTGTTCGAGACTCCCTGGTCATCCAGGACGGATTGAATCTTTGCACCAATTGCAAGCAATGTACCCTGGTATGCCCGGTGGGAATCAACTTGCAAGACCTGTGGTTCAGCGTGCGGGAAACGCTCGTTGGCAGGGATATTCCGAATTTACTGGTGCTTTCTCCGCTCTCGATATACCGGGGAATGAGAAAGGATCATATTGAAATCACCTGCTACAGCAGACCGATAAGTCAGGCGCGCAAGGCAATAGCCGATGAGTTTGAGAGCAGCGGTCAGCCCAGGAGCGTTTACACGCCGGGAGAAGAAAAGGTGCTGGATACGCCGGGAATACACCTCGGACAGGATGCCTGCGCCGACTGTTTCAGGTGCATGACCTGCACCAACGCTTGTCCGATAGTCAGGACCCACACACAGCCGGGTTCCGAGCTCGACCTGCTGCCCCATCAGTTGATGCAGGCTGTGAAGCTGAGATTGTGGGACCTTGTATTCAGTTCCAAAATGCTCTGGGAATGCCTCGGGTGTTACAAATGCCAGGAATACTGCCCAATGGGCGTACCCGCCACCGATCTGATTTTTGCGCTCAGAAATGTGGCCATTTCGCGCACATCCAGAAACATCTTCCAAAAAACATTGGAGACTCTATGAGCCTAGTCTTCTTCCCCTGTTGTGTAGCCTCCGCTTTCGTGGACCACGCCCAGGTTGCGGCCAGACTGGTTGTCGACAAACTGGGAGTGGAAATCGAGGATGGCACGGAGTTCAATTGCTGCGGATACCCATACAAGGGAATAGACTTCAAGGCTTTCATCCTCCTTTCGGGAAGAAACCTGGCGCTGGCCGAAAAAATGGGCGCCGATCTGGTTACAACTTGCGGATGCTGCTATGGCACAACCAAGCAAGCCGAAAGCATTCTCAAACATGACCTTTCATTGAGCGATTATGTCAACAACGCTCTAAAAAGGGAGGGATTAGCCTATAAGGGAAAAAGTACGGTCAGGCACCTTGTTGAAGTCCTGCTGGCCAATCCGGGAATTCCAAACCTAAAGGCCAGGCTCGACGGGAGCCAGCGCGGCCTGAGGGTAGCCACGCATTATGGCTGCAAGCTCCTGCGGCCAAACGACGTTGTCGGGTTTGACAGCCCTTTTTCTCCCAGCAGATTTGATCAGCTCGTAGAGGCAACCGGGGCGGTAACTGTTCCATGGTCGGAGAAGCTCGAGTGCTGCGGCGCTCCTTTGATAGGCATTAACGATACTACCTCCCTTCTGTTGGCGAAAAAGAAGCTCGAGAGCGCCATACAAGCCAAAGCCGACCTCATCTGCACAGCATGCCCCTGTTGTTACCTCCAGTTCGAAAGGACGAGGAAGACCTTTACCTTCGAGTATGAAAGCGCACACCGGGTTGTTTTGCCTCGCTTCAAGTTCGAAAGGACCAGAATGGCCCTTAGCTTCGAGTCCGTGAGCGACTTCAATATACCTTCTCTTGCGTATGTCCAGCTCATCGGATTGGCTTTGGGGCTTGACGAAGGCGCTCTGGGGGTCGGCGGTATCAAATTTGACCCCGCCTTGCCCCCATGTCATCAGGCTGGTGGGATGCCGTTAGGAGCGGTTTAGGCAGTCGGGAGGGGCCTCTCGGCTACGGGTCTGTTTTTGTTGCATTGATTGAAACATACAAACTTGGAGGTGATGTATGAGATGCAAAAGTGATGCACTGCGTTGGGTCGAGAAAGCGAGGAATTTTTATAAGTCCAGCGGCAAAAGGATCTCCTTTGCGGAGTTCACGAATCCCCACGGGGCTTTTGTCGAGGACCAGATGTATGTCTACGTTCTGAGCGGCAGGGGGACGATGCTTGCTCACGGTGTAAACGAAAAGTTCGTCGGCGAGGATTTCATTGACCTCAAGGATTCGGAAGGCAAGTTTTTTATCAAGGAAATTATTGAAACCGCAAATTCCCAGGGCAGCGGCTGGGTGGGGTACAAGTGGTTCGAGCCATCGACAAGAAAGACGCTGCCCAAGGACGTCTACTTCGAAAAGATCGATGACGTAATAATTTGCAGCGGTATCTACAACTTCAACTCGAACTCGCACTAGGCATAGATGAGTGGCACAAGGATTGCGCACCATTTTAAGCCGGCGCATGAAGATTGGCTGACTGGTTATGAGGAGGCCGCTCGGTTGTTGAGCGGCTTTCGTTTGATGGCATGGGACCGGAGAAATCAGGGACAGGGAGCAAAGCTTCTTTAACTTCAATACAGTTCCGGTTCCAGCCGCAATCTTCAGGAGGACCCAATGAGCCCCAGAAGACAGAGCATAAGAACACGAAAAGACGCGATGGAATGTGTAGACATGGCGGTTGACTTTTATAAAGCAGCCGGCAGGGAGATCGCTTTCGCCGAGTTCACAAATCCCGAAGGACGATTTGTTGATGGCGACATGTATATCTACGCATTGGACATGAAAGGAACCATGCTGGCCCATGGAGCCAATGAAAGGTTCGTGGGGCAGGAATGGATCGACGTCAAAGACAGCGGAGGGAAGCCCTTTGTTAAGGAGATCCTCGAGATCGCAGAGCTGAAAGGCAACGGTTGGGTGGAATACAAATGGTACGACCTGGAAGTCAGAGAGACGCTGCCAAAAGCCGTGTATTTTGAGAAGGTGGATGACGTGATCATTTGTAGTGGCGTATACCCGAGACAGAGCAAGCGAACACGAAGAGACGCGATGGACTGGGTGGGCCGGGCGGTGGATTTCTACAATGCTGCAGGCAAATGGGTCTCTTTGGCCGAGTTCACAAATCCAAGGGGACAGTTTGTCGATGGGGAAATGTATATCTTTGCATTGGATTCGCAAGGGACCATGGTGGCGCATGGAGCCAATGGAAACTTTGTTGGGAAGCAGTGGATTGACGTCAAAGATGCCGACGGAAAGGCATTTGTCAAAGAGCTCGTCGATGCGGCCCATCAGAAAGGAAATGGTTGGGTAGAATACTCATGGTACGATCCGGAAATCAAAGAGACGCTCCCAAAAGCCGTGTATTTTGAGAAAGTGAATGACGTGATCATATGCAGTGGCGTCTATAAGCAATAAAGTTGGAGCCGGCCCTAAACCTCCGGCACGCTGGTGCTGAGCCGGGTTCTTCTGTTGGGTCATGCAGGGATGCTCAATTCGAGATGGTCGGGTAGACGAGAAAGAGGGAGTCGAGTTGGGCATCCTTTTGATAAGCGGCACGGGATCCGTTCTTTGGCTTCTTCTCATGTTACGATCCCTGGATAAAGCTGGTCTGCAAGGAGTGAGTATTCATGACCGACAACGATCTGCCAATAAAAGTAATCGGCGCCGTAATGGTAATCGGAGGCGGGATTGCAGGGATGCAGTCGGCGCTCGATCTTGCTGATTGCGGCTATTACGTTTATCTGGTCGAAAAAGAGCCTTCGATCGGCGGCGTGATGTCGCAACTGGACAAGACTTTCCCTACGAATGAATGTGCTATGTGAATTATTTCTCCCAAGCTGGTCGAGGTCGGCCGGCACCTCAACATCAAGCTTCTGACCCTGTCCGAAGTTCAGCAAGTTACCGGTGAGCCGGGAAATTTCACGGTGAAGCTCGATCAAAAACCCAGGTACATCGACATATCAAAGTGCACCGGCTGCGGCGAATGCGCTCGTGTGTGCCCGGTCGTACGCAAGAACGAGTACGACATGCAGATGAGCGAGCGCCGGGCGGCATTCCGCAAGTACGCTCAAGCCGTACCGGGTGCCTTTTCGATCGAAAAGCGCGGTACTTCCCCGTGCAAGGCGACCTGCCCGGCGCACATTTCTGTCCAGGGATATGTGGCTTTGACTGCTCAGGGCAAATATCAGGAGGCCCTAAAGCTTATCAAGGAAGAAAACCCCCTGCCTGCGATCTGCGGCCGTGTCTGCCATCATCCCTGCGAGACCGCCTGCATGCGGGGCGAGCTTGACGAGCCGGTGGCGATCGATTCGATCAAGCGATTTCTGGCGGATCTGGATTTGAGCTCAGAAACCCGGTTCATCCCGCAGATAAAGGAGAAACGCAACGAGAAGGTTGCAATCATCGGTTCGGGTCCGGCAGGCTTATCGTGCGCTTATTACCTGGCAATAGAAGGTTACCGGGTAACGGTTTTTGAAAAACTTCCGGTGCTCGGAGGCATGCTTACCGTTGGTATTCCTTCCTACAGGCTCCCGAAAAACACAATCGAAGCCGAAATCCAGGTCATACGGGATATGGGCGTGGAGTTCAAAACGGGGGTGGAGATCGGCAAAGACTTTACCATCTCCCAACTCAGGGACCAGGGATACAAGGCCTTCTTCATGGGCATAGGCGCCCAGGAATGCAAGGCGCTCGGCATCCCGGGCGAAGAATTCGAAGGGGTTGTCCCGGGTGTTGAATACCTAAGAGACATAAATCTCGGCAAAAAGGTCCTCCTGGGCGATCGCGTCGCGGTTATAGGCGGTGGAAACGTTGCGATGGACACTGTGCGAACGGCCATTCGCAACGGATCGAGCAAGCCTTTTATTGTCTATCGCAGAAGCGAGAAGGAGATGCCGGCCAACGAGGAAGAGATCCGCGAGTGCCGCGAAGAAGGCATCGAGATCATGACCCTCACAAACCCTAAGCGAATTATCGGGGAAAACGGGTGGGTAAAAGCTGTTGAATGCGTGAGGATGCAGCTCGGAGAGCCGGATGCAAGCGGACGAAGGCGACCGGTGGCCATTGTGGGGTCCGAGTTCATCATGGAAGTGGACGCCGTCGTTCCGGCCATCGGCCAGGAATCCGACTGGGCGTGCCTTACCGAAGACTGCGCCTGCCGGCTTACCGATTGGGGCACGATGAGAATCGACCCGCTCACCCTGCAGACCCACGATCCTGACATTTTTGCGGGCGGCGATTCGGTGACCGGCCCAAGGACGGTGATCGAAGCAATTGCCGCCGGCAAGCAGGCGGCAATTTCGATTGGCCGATACATTCGCGGGGAAGATCTGAGCGCCGGGCGTGAAAAGGAATGGCAAGCGGTCCAGCAGGTCTCGACCGATGGCTATGACACAATGCCGCGCGCGCGTATGCCTGTTGTTTCTCCGGAGATCCGCACCGGCAATTTTGAAGAAGTGCAGCTCGGGTTAACCGAAGAGCAGGTGAGGGCCGAAGCGGCGCGCTGTCTTAGCTGCGGCGTGTGTTCCGAATGCTACCAGTGTGTCGAGGCCTGCCTTGCAGAGGCTGTCGATCACGACGAACCGGCCAAAGCGCTGGAGATAAACGTGGGCGCAATCATCGCCGCGCCGGGCTTTCAGCCGTTCGACCCCTCCAAATTCGACACCTATGCCTACTCGAACCTGCCCAATGTGGTGACCTCGATGGAGTTCGAGCGCATCCTTTCGGCTTCAGGCCCCACTCAGGGGCATCTCGTGCGGCCCTCGGACCACCGGCAGCCCAAAAAGATCGCCTGGCTCCAGTGCGTGGGGTCGAGGGATGTCCATCACTGCGATCATAAGTACTGTTCGGGCGTCTGCTGCATGTATGCCATAAAGGAAGCGGTGATTGCCAGGGAACATTCGGGGGGGGATCTCGATACGGCCGTGTTCTACATGGATATGCGCACTCACGGCAAGGATTTCGAAAGGTACTTCAACCGTGCAAAGGACCAGCACGGGGTCCGTTTCATCCGCTCGCGGGTGCATACGGTAGACCCGGTGCCGGGGTCGGATGATCTGGAGATAAATTACGTAACCGAGGATGGCTTCATCAGAGGCGAATGGTTCGACATGGTGGTGCTTTCGGTGGGGTTCGAGTCATCCGCATCGGCCAGGGAGCTTGCAGAGCGACTCGACGTAAAGCTAAACCACAACGGCTTCAGCGAAAGCTCCTCGTTTAGTCCCGTATCGAGCAGCAAGCCCGGAATATTTGTCTGCGGGGCTTTCCAGTCGCCCAAAGACATCCCTCAGTCGGTGATGGAGGCGAGCGCTGCGGCGGCTGCGGCGGCCAGTTTGCTCTCAGCGGCCCGAGGCTCGCTGGTTAGTGAGAAGGAAGTCCCTCCTCAGGTAAATGTCATTGGCGAACGGCCGCGCATTGGTGTGTTTGTTTGCAATTGCGGCATAAACATCGCCGGGGTCGTAGACGTAAAGGCCGTGCGCGACTATGCAAAGTCGCTGCCCTATGTCGAGTACGTCACGGACAACCTCTACACGTGCTCCCAGGATACCCAGACTGCAATGCGAGGCCTGATAAAGGAGCAGAACCTCAACCGGATCGTGGTTGCGGCCTGCACACCGCGCACCCACGAGGCCATTTTCCAGGAGACAATGGCCGAGGCAGGGCTAAACAAGTACCTGTTCGAAATGGCAAATCTTCGCAACCACGACTCATGGGTGCACAGCGCCTCGCCCGAGCTCGCCACCAGGAAAGCAAAGGACCTCGTTCGGATGGCGGTGGCAAAGGTCGCCCTGCTCGAACCTCTCCAGGAACCCGAACTCAATGTCAACCAGAAGGCCCTGGTGGTCGGCGGCGGGGTGGCCGGCATGGTTGCCGCCAACGTTATTGCCGACCAGGGCTACCCGGTGTACCTGATCGAGAAGTCGGCACGGCTCGGTGGTAATGCCGTCAACCTCCGCCAGACTTGGCGCGGTGAATATGTGAGAGCTTATTTGAACGAACTCGTCCGGAGCACTCTAAGCCATCCCAAAATACAAGTGCGCCTTTCCTCAGAGGTGATTGATGTAGACGGTTTTGTCGGCAATTTCAAAACCTCCGTCCACGACGGCGATCAAGCCGCTGTCATCGAGCATGGAGTTGTAGTGATAGCTACCGGCGGCCATGAACTGAAGCCACATGAGTACTGCTACGGACAGGATGCAAGAATTCTCACCCATAGCGAACTCGACAGGCTTTTTATGGAAGAGGGTCCGGGGCTGAAAAAACTCAAATCGGCCGTATTCATCCAGTGCGTCGGCTCGCGCGAGCCTGAGCGGCCATATTGCAGCAGGGTTTGCTGCACGCACTCCCTCGAGAGCGCGCTGAAGTTGAAAAAGTTTAACCCGGATATGGACGTCTATGTGCTCTACCGCGACATGAGGTCGTACAGTGAGCGCGAAGAGCTCTATTTCGAAGCGAGGCATGCGGGCATTGTATTCATCCGGTTCTTTTACGAAGATAAACCCAAGGTCGAGATCGGCCTCGGACTCCAGGTCACCGTAATGGACCAGGACCTGCACAGGCGGATCACGCTCAGCCCGGACCTCATTGCGCTCGCAGCGGCAATTGAGCCTAACGCCAATGAAGAATTGGGGATGTTGTTCAAGGTTCCCGTTAACGAGGACGGCTTCTTTATGGAGGCCCACGCAAAGCTTCGTCCTGTGGATTTTGCCACTGACGGGGTTTTTATGTGCGGGCTTGCGCACTACCCCAAGCCGATCGACGAGAGCATCGCGCAGGCCCAGGCCGCAGCCTCCAGGGCGGCGACCATTTTAGCAAAGCAGACCATCCATTTTGCCGGAACGGTCGCATATACCTCTGCTCCGGACTGCAGCGCCTGCGGCACATGTGTGAACATATGCCCTTACTCGGCGCCCGGTTTCAACGAGAAGACCGCAAGGGCGGAAATAAACCCGGCGCTTTGCAAAGGCTGCGGTTTGTGCGTTGCCTCCTGCCGCTCCGGGGCGATAGGTCTTCGCGGCTTCGACAACGCACAGATATTTAGCATGATCGAAAGCGTCTAGAACAAGCTTACAAGCAGGAGAGGGCAATATGTCCGATTGGGAGCCGAAGATAATCGCCTTTCTGTGCAACTGGTGCTCTTACGGTGCGGCGGACCTTGCCGGAGTGAGCCGTTTGCAGTATCCGCCAAATATCAGGATCATCCGCGTGCCCTGCTCGGGCCGGATAAACCCCAAGTTCATCCTGGCCGCTTTCAGGCACGGCGTCGACGGGGTATGGGTTTCCGGGTGCCATCCCGGAGACTGCCACTACATCGAGGGCAATCTGTACGCAAGGCGCAAATTCGCTCTTCTGAAAAGCCAGCTCGAGTACACGGGCATCGTGGAGCCCGGCCGCCTGCATTTTTCCTGGATTTCGTCAGCAGAGGGAACAATCTTTGCGGAAATGGCCCGCCGCGTCGTTGGATCGGTAGTTGCAGCCGGGCCGGCGCAGCACTTTATCAAAAAGCAAGCTGAGGTGGCATAGATGCAACCCTGTAGCGAAAGTATCAGAGAGGCTGCCAAACGGCTGCTGTTGGAAAAACGCGTTGACGCGGTGATAGGGTTCCGCAAAGGGACGGTCCCTTTTATGAACGAGCCGTTCTTGGCCAGGACCCCTGAGCAGGCCGGCCAGCTTGTCTGGGACGGAAATTGCGCAATCAACCTGGCAAATTACCTGCCCAAAAGGACCGGCAGTGTTGCCATTGCGGCGAAGGGATGCGACTCGCGCAGTATCGTGATTCATTTGCTGGAAAACCAGATCAGGCGCGAGCAGCTCTATGTTCTCGGGATTCCGTGCCAGGGCATGACCGATAAGCGCAGAATAGCCGACCGGCTGAACGGCAGGCAGGTCCTTCAGGCCGAAGAGACCGGGGGCAAGGTGCGGGTATCGGGCCGTGATTTCGAGCAGAGCTTCGAGCGCGCTGATCTTCTCCAGGAAAACTGCGCCATCTGCACGCACAAAAACCCGGTGCTCTACGACGAACTGTTGGGGCAACCCGTAGAGGAGCAGCAGATCGACCGCTACGTGGAGATCGGCAAAATCGAATCCATGCCGCCTGAGCAAAGGCGGCTCTATTTCGACGAGCTGGTCCAACCCTGCATCCGCTGTTACGCGTGCCGCAACGCCTGCCCGGCATGTTACTGTCCTACGTGTTTCGTTGATGAATCGAAGCCGCAGTGGCTTGGAAAGACCACCGATCCGACAGACACCCGCACCTTTCATTTCCTGAGGGCATTCCATGTGGCCGGGCGCTGCACCGACTGCGGATCGTGCGAACGTGCATGTCCGGTGGGAATAAAAGTACGTCTGTTCACCATGAAGCTGGAAAAGCAAGTCAAAGAACTCTACGGCTACGAAGCGGGCGTGACCCAGGACGAGCGGCCTCCGCTCGATGCCTTCCGGCCCGACGATCCTGAGCCCTTCCTCGGATAATTTTGCAGTGTGCGGATCGCTGGTCATGGGCAAATAGAGAAGGAACACTCAATGCCGGATATCTACTATACCGCTAAAGAGAACTTTGCAGGGGTGATCGAGCGGCTGATGGGCCGCTACCGGGTGTATGCGCCCGTTAAAGAGGACCGCTGCCACGGGTTCGCGCCCCTCAGGAGCGCGGCGGAGGCGGACCTGGGCTTCAGCAATACCCGCCTTTCACCAAAAGGGCTTTTTCACCCCCAGGCCGAACGGATGTTCGAATACAGCCTGGCAAAGGACGACCCGCAGGCCGGAATCGTCAAAGAGGCGCAAAAAGATTTCTCGCCTCGAGTCGTTCTCGGGGTCCGGCCGTGCGACGCAAAAGCCTTTGATCTCGATGACGCCAACTTCAACACCGAAACCATAAAGGACCCCTGGTGGGTTCGAAGGCGCGAGACGACGACCATGATCGGCCTTGCGTGCGACTCGCCTTGCTCGACGTGTTTTTGCACGTCGATGGGAAGCGGTCCCTATGATACCGCAGGGCTCGATGTGCTGCTGGTGGACGCCGGTGAGGGCTACGCCGCCGAGGTGCTTAGCGAAAAGGGCAAAAACACCCTTGAGGTTACCTCCGGCTGGTCACCTGTAACCAGTGCCATTTTACCCCTGACTCACAAGAAAAAAGCAGCGGAGCAGAGCATCGGCATTGCTTTCGATCCGGCCGCAATTGCGAAAAAACCAATGCTCGAGCTCTATAACTCACCAACATGGGAAGAAGTGCAGTTCGCCTGCATTAATTGCGGCGCCTGTACGTTTGTGTGCCCCACGTGCTGGTGTTTCGACATCCAGGACGAAGTATGCGGAGACAAAGGCGAGCGGCTGCGTCTGTGGGATTCCTGCATGTTCCCGCTGTTCACGCTTCACGGTTCGGGCCACAATCCACGCAGCCAAAAGACTCAGAGGGTGCGGCAGCGCTTCATGCACAAGCTCAAATATTATCAGGACAAGTACAACAGCGGCCCGGCCTGCGTAGGTTGCGGCCGGTGTGTGCAGGCATGTCCGGTCAATATCGACATCAGGCAAGTCGGCCGCCAGATGGTCTCGCAAGGCTGTTCGTGTCCGGCCTGAAGCCGGTTCGCTAATGGAGGAACAAAAGGTGAACAACCCTTACCTGCCCTATCCGGTCCGGATCGATTCGGTAATAACGGAAACCGAAGATCGCAACTTGAAGACATTCAAGCTGGTCTTTCTCAACGCGGAAGACGAGAAAAAGTTCGCATACACTCCTGGCCAGTTCGGAATTCTATCGGTTGCCGGTCTTGGCGAAATTCCAATCGGGATCGCCACGTCGCCAACCGAGCAGGGCTTCATCAAATTCACCGTCAATAAGGTTGGAAAAGTAACCTCCCACCTGCACAATATGAAAGCGGGAGAAATAATGGGGGTCCGCGGCCCGATGGGCAACTGGTATCCGTGGGACCTGCTTGAAGGCAAAAACGTGGTGATCATCGGCGGGGGCTTTGCATTCACCACCCTTCGTTCTTCGATAGTGTACATGATCGATCCTAAAAACCGTTCCAGGTTTGGAAAGATTGACGTTGTTTACGGCGCTCGCTCTGAAGGCCTGCTTCTTTACAAGGACGAACTGGCCGAATGGGAGAAACGCTCGGACATAAACATGCATATAACCGTGGACAGCTCGAGCGACCCGAACTGGAAATACAACGTGGGCTTCGTTCCGGCGGTCACCAGGCAAAAGGCCCCAAGCGCCGAAAACGCCTACGCGATGATTTGCGGTCCGCCGATCATGATCAAGTTTACGCTGCCCGTTCTGACTGAGCTGGGATTCCCGCCCGAGCGCATCATCTCGAGCCTTGAGATGCGCATGAAATGCGGGATAGGCATCTGCGGGCGATGCAATATCGGAACCGAATACGTTTGCAAGGACGGTCCGGTATTTACATTGGAGCAATTGGCAGGATTACCTGTCGAGTACTGACCTGTTCGAATAATAATAAATTCTAAATTTTTCGTTTCAGATAAACTTTGCTCGGGGTCCCCGGGCATAGCTCTTTTCCGTACCCCGTTGGCATCAACGGTCATGCGGTTGCGGCCAGTGTTTGTTCTCCCCGATTTGAGAAACCCAGAACCGTCTCGAGGGTGCCAAACAAGTCTCTAAGTAGAAACGGCTTTACAAGGTATCCGCTGCTGCCCATCTTCATGGCTGCATCTCTTGACAGGGACGTGCTGCACCCGGTCATCATGATAAAGGGCAATCCCGGATGTAGGGACGAGACATGGCCCAGGAGATCAAGCCCTGACTCGCCAGGCATGTTGAAATCCGACAGGATCGCATCATATGCCGAGTGCTCCAGGTAATGTCGGGCCTGAGCCGCACTGTATGCAAGTTCTAATTCAAAACCATAAGCGCTCAAATATTCGCTCATAATTGACAGTAGCGTTTTATCGTCGTCGACTATCAGAATCCTGGGCATATTTCCGATCCTTCCTTTCAGAGCAGGTAAGCGTCCTGCTTCCGAACAGGCTGACGTTTTCTCGACAAAATTGACCGCCCAATTTCGTAGAACGCCCCAGGCGGATTTTTGGGAGTACTATGCCACGAAGAGGAAAATAGCGGATTTCCGAGGGATAGAGCAGTAGTAATTTGTTGTATTTTGCACCAAAACAGAATGTATTTATTATCTTATCGATTATTGAGTATGGTAATAATTACCCTCACATGATACCCTCGCCCGGTTTGATTTCATCCCCACCTCTGGCGTGGTTTCCGGAATAATGGATGAGGGTGGGTTGTAAATTCGTTATGTCTCAAAAAACCAGATAGATTGGATATCATAGCGCATGGATGTTTATTACATTGACGGGAAATTTCTAAGCGATGACAGATCGCTTATCAGCGTAAAAGACATTGTTGTACTACGAGGTTTCGGGGTATTTGACTTTCTGATCACTTACAACAAACGACCCTTTCATTTGGAAGAGCACGTACAGAGGCTCGAAAATTCGGCAAGGTGCATCGGCCTTGAAATCAACCACACGAACTCTGAAATCTGTGAGATCGTCCAGGAGACGGTCAAGAGAAACCACGATCACATGGAATCCGGCATCCGTATCGTGTATACCGGCGGAATCAGTTCCGATGGTCTAAACCCTGAAGGCCGGGGCATCCTGATGGTGATGGTTACGCCCAAGCTTGAGCTGCCGCCGAGGTGGTATACAGACGGTGCAAAGATGATCACCGTCGATGTGGAAAGATTCTTACCATCTGCCAAGAGCACCTGTTATTTATCGGCTGTGCACGCGGTGCAACAGGCGAGGAAGCAGAAAGCCATCGAGGCGGTGTACGTGGATCGCAATAACCGTATCCTGGAAGGCACTACTACTAATTTTTTCTTTTTTAAGAAAAACAGACTTGTCACTTCCAAGCGGGATATATTACCCGGTATCACCCGCAGCGTCATAATCGAGCTTGCAAAAGACTTCTACGGCGTGGAAACCAGGGATATCGACAGCTCCGAATTATACGACATGGAAGAAGTGTTTATAACCGCTTCCAACAAGGAAGTGATGCCAATTGTGAAGGTAAACGATCTGCAAATCGGAAATGGCCGTGTTGGTGAGCATACCCGGAGAATCATGCAGCTATTTCGGGATTACACGAATTCCTACGGCCAGGGGAAACGCAGGTTGCAGCTGCCATCCATCCAGGTGGACGCGTGAGATTGACCAGCCTGTCGGTCAAAGACTATGTGGGAAGGGTGGCCGACGGTTCGCCCACCCTCGGAGGCGGCAGCGTGTGCGCTCTTGCCGGCAGCCTGAGTGCAGCCCTTTGCCTTATGGTGGCGCACCTTACTCTCGGCAAGGCCTCCCGCGCCCGCCCGTCGTGCATGATAGACCCGTCCGGCGCTCGGCCTTCCGCGCTTCGCGAGGTACGATGCGAAGGGAGGCCTGCCTGCGGCGCTATGTCTTTTTGAAGCGCAGCAGGCAGGCGGAGCGGCTATTCTCACGCGCTTGCTTCTAATGGTTGCAGCGCACGCCATGAAGTACTGTTCAAACGTGCCAGAGTTGCATCAGGCCCCCTCGCATGGCTGCGCCGAGAAACTATTCTTCGGTATAGGCTGTGAAAACATGTTCAGTGTTGTATATAAGTCCATCATACGAGGAGAAGCACCGGAATGTGTGGGCAGAGATGTTGGAACTGAGCCGTTCGGCCGGCGATCTGGTCTCACGTTCACTTGAACTGGCGGAGCGAGATGCTGAAGCCTACGATGGGGTGTTTTATCCGCTTTTAAACTGGTTCAGGAAAGCCAAGCGCAGCAAGAGGCGCGTAGGGAGAGCATCCAGGCAGCTATGAAGCAGGCTGCTCTCGTCCCCATGGAGACCCTCCGGGTCATCGCAAAGCCCTCGGGCCTGGTTGAAGAGGCAATCGAAAAGGGCAACCCAAACTGCCTGTGCGACGCCGCTGTTGCAGTCCAGTTGATCCGGGCAGCGGCAATTGGCGCCGTGTATAACGTTCGGGTAAACCTTTCGAATATAGCGGACAAGGATTTCTCATCCCGCATGCAAAGCGAGATGGCCTCTTTGAGAAATAATATCGTGCAGGCGGTTGGCAGACTGGAGGCCCGTATGAGGAGAATTAAATTTGAGGAAAGTTGATGAGGTTTGAGAAAGGTTGAGGGGGTGCCCGTTTGCGGGGGCTAAGGGGGGAAAATGGTAGCGACATTAATTCCCAAAAAAACCGATGTTGAGAAGAGTATTCGGCGACCAATTTAACGATATAAGGCTAAGCAAACACTGGAGGGTGGCCGATTCAATGGAAAATCATATTAAGGAGCCCTGTCGCGACAAAACGACACGGAAAAGGACGACCAGGTGGGAGAGGCGTATAAGATTAAAGAACGACATTTGGCGACGGATTTAAGGTCTTAAGAAGGCTTTAGCGGGAAACATAAAAAGGAAAGCGACAAATTCCCACCAAATAACCATTCCTGCATATAGGGGCGGGAGCTAATTAGAGGCCGATATTCACGCGCAATCTTAAATTGCAACCCGCGCAGACGAGATCCCCATTTTTGCCAGACCCCAATGATCCCTCGGGCCATTGATAAGAGGCTTGATGGCCGCACTCAGGACAGGATAGCGACAACTTATCAAATCCCCGAGCGCCCGATATCCACATCATCAAGGACACCATAATGGTGAATACGATTATGACGGCCCCGGCCCCCGCCAAAAATCCGAAAAGCAGGAAAGCGTAAAGGCCAAAAACGGCCGCTACTAAAACCGAAACAAGGAAAGAGACAAAAGAGCGAATGGGCCGTCTATCCTTAATAATAAGGTCATTAGAAACATTGATTAGAGTCCTATAGTTTGTGTCGCTTCTGCAATGTGGACAGATGAGCGCAGCCAAGTCGATTCTTTTACGGCACGCAGCGCAAATTTTGTCAGTACCTTCATTGTTGGCATCCGATATCATAATGGTCCTTTTCTGTAGTCTCGTTTAGATTCATTCCGAGCCAGCAGATTCAGATTCGGCAGAGTTGGCCAATACCCTATCAATAAGCGGGTGAATCTTGTCCAGGGGAAGGTGCTCTTTGATCGCTTTCAGTCTCCCAATAATGCTAGGGGGGAGAGTGGTAGGCGATTCCAAAGAGTAGACATCTAGGTTGCGGACCAGCTTGCCCAAGAGGAAATTATTAATGTAGTAAAATACATCCAGGCACTCTCTAAGTGAGGCGAGTTTAAGTTCCTGCTGATGAGCTTGAAATTCATCGAAATTCAATTCCATATGCCCCTTACCCTTTGTGAGCCAGGGCCATGAGATATTGTATTCATGTGTAATCAGCCTTAAAAGCTGCTCGGAAGGGGCGGACTTGCCGGATTCGATCCTGGAAACATGAGCCCGGTTAACCCCGAGGCGTCTTGCAAACGCTGCCTGTGAGAGATTGAGCGCATTGCGGATTCGCTTAATTCTCTCGCTTAAGACCGAAGGTAGCTCCAAGCTCTGGCTCATTTTGTCGCCTTATGTGTTGGGTTACATGTTACCTTACGTACCACGCCACAAAAAAAAGTGTACCCCGCGCAACGTTTTTTCTTGACTCCCTCGGATGGACGTATTACATACACGCGTAATATATGTCAAGCGGTAATTTGGGCAACGTTCCGGGGAGGATTTATGGACAAAATAATCAAAAAACTTTTGATTGATCGGGGCCTGACTATCGCTGATTTGGCTCGGAAAAGCGGCTACACGCGCGCGCACTTTAGCGCCGCGATACATGGGCGCGTGAATTCTCCCAAAGTGCAGCGAGCGATTGCTACGGCACTCGGGGTGGAATTTGAGCGGTTCTGGAGCCCGGTCACCTTATCGGAAACCTCTCAATCAGATAGGGCCGGGTCATGAAATCCACATTCACCGCCGATGATCTGGCCAGCTCCATAGGGAGAAAGCCGAGGACAGCTCAACGCCTTCTTATTAAAGAGCGCATTCCATTTGTCACGGAAGGCGGAAAGAGGGTCTATCGAGGCGAAGACCTTACGCCCAAAATACAAAAGTTGATAGTGGAAAGCTCCCGTATTGCCTCAGAAAACGACCTGCCCATATCGGCGAATAATCGGCTGTACAAATGCGGCCCCCTGGTGGAAGTCGTTAGCGACTCTTCTTTTCGAGGCTTTCCCGAGGACCTATTGAAAAATCCGCGCGTACAGTACTGGCACCAAATTGTCCAAGAGGCCAAGACCCCTCCCCCTGGCTGGCAATCCGGCAAATGGATAAAACATGTCGCGGTCAAGTATGGTCACGCTTACCAGACCATTTATGAAGGCATCGCCAGAGAGGAAGAGCGGGGCTTGGCAGGCCATCTGCACGCAAAGAGCAACAGGGGAAAGCCCAAGAGTTGGGACGATCCGGCGCTGGACTATGGGCTCGGCGTGTTTCTTAAACGTCCGCATAGGAGGATGTCCGAGAAAGCGTGCTACGAGGAGATGGTAGCGGAAGCAACACAGCGGGGCTGGCGCGTCGGGGGATACCGAAGCTTTACTCAACACCTCGCAAAGAGGCTCAACCCGCTCCTCCTGGCGCAAAAAAATGGCGGAAGGCGCGCCCTCGATAACGTTCTTCCTCCGGTGCTCCGAACTTACGCAGATTTAGCTCCCTTCCAGATGGGATGCGGCGATCAACACGACATCGGTTACTGGATTATGGACGATGAAACAGGCCGCGTTTTCCGACCACAGACCTATGTATGGCTGGATCTTCGCACGCGGATTCTTTACGGATTTTGGTTAGGGCAACACTATAACAGCTACGCAGTTGGCCTGGCGCTCCGAATGGGGTGTCAACGCTTCGGCCCTTTTAGGTCGATATATACAGACAACGGCCGACCGGAAATATCTAGATACATAACTGGTTTAGCCAACGAAATGGCGCTTTTGGGGATCGGCCTGGGGGAAATAGTTGACCTGCCTATCGACCTTTCAGACGGAGATCCGGAAGAGGCTGCCTGCATCGTAATTAATAATCATATCAGAGCGCTTCCCCGAAACGGCAAAGCAAAATTGATGGAGCCGTTTTTCCACCATCTTGAAGTTCGCTTGTGCGACTCAAAGATCCCTGGCGCTGTGAAGCGGTTGTCCGCCTCTGGCGAAGAACAGGAAGTCGATGAAATTGAGGCCAAGAAATTGGCCAAGGACGGTAAATTACTCAAATTCAGCGAGTTTGCGCTCATTTTTGCGAAACTTGCACACCATTATAATTGGCAACGGCCTCACCGAGGACTGTTCAAGGAATGGCCCGAGAAGCCCCGGCCATTAGAAGTAACACCTATGGACGCCCTTCGATATAGTTATGAGCATGAAGGTTGGAGGCCGGTAAAGGTTCCCGATGAAATCGTAAACCTGGCTTTCCTGGCCAGGGAGACTCGAACGGTTGATCGGGGCCGCGTCCGCTTCCGCACAGCTTGTGCAGACCTTTATGAACATTCGGAGCTTGCTCGGTTACATGACCAAAAGGTCGTGATCCGGTTCGATCCGCTCGATCCAAGATGGATTATCGTTTATCACAACTCAAAACTTATCTGCGTCGCGCAGCCAGTTGAGTATAGCAGTATGGTGGACAAGGATCTCGCCAGACGGAAAATCAAGGAAAAACGACGGCTTGCAAAGCTCTGGTCCGACGAATATCAGCGACTCACATCCCAAATCCCGGATTTGATCGAATATTCAAGAATTCCTCGTTTAGAGGCCGCAGCAACCGTAGTCCGAGAAAAGCTCGAAATGGAGCAAATTTCTGGCAATAAACTTTTGTGCGAACCCGACCCCGAGCAGCTCGCGGCCACTGTTCGCGCGAATCTCGCTTTTGAGACCAGTGAAGAGCCAATATCCGTTGAGGTTGAGCTTCCCGGCAGGAAGCCGCCTATATTTGAATACGAAATTGAGCGATGCCAATACCTTATTGCGGAGAAAAAGCGTGGGGAGAAACTGACCGTCACAGAAGAGAAGTTTCTTACAGAGTTTGTTGCCGGAATAGACGCCGATACTCGCTCTATCTTGGGGATTGTCGCGGAAATAACCGCGACTGAAGACAAGTCAACATCAGCTCTACAGCAGGTAGGCTAATGGGAGGCCACCCATGCGCGATCAATTCATTCCAACCATTAACTATCAAAAGCTTCTTGCGTTGGTAGCAGACCTTCTAGGCCGTATATTGGGCCTAGAAATGGCGACTCTCATAGCGCGGGCGGGGAGTGGGAAATCGGTTGCGTGCAGGCGCATAGCAGCCATGAATCCCCTGGTCATTCTTGTAAGCTTCGCGGGTTGGCTGTCAAGCGCGGGGATTCTCCGCGAAATAGCTTTCGCAGTGGCTGGAGCCAGGCCGCGATCGACCCAAGCATGTTTTGATCTTCTGGAGCGCGGGATGAACGACTCACGCCGACTTATCATGGTCGATGAGTCTGATCGAATGTCTCTCCGTCACCTTAACATTCTACGGGATCTCCATGATCGGCTCTCCGTGCCGATAATCTTAGTGGGCGAGGAAGTCTTGCGCTCCAAATTGTGTCAGGAAAGGCGACTGATTAGCCGGATATCTCACGAACTGGTTTTTCAGCCCGTTGCGGCTGCGGATGTTTGCCTGTTTTATCAAAGAAACCTTGACCTGGAAGTTTCCACGAAGGCTGCCGGTGCTTTGACTGCACATGCTCAGGGAGATTTTCGGCTGGTCGTGAAGGATGCCCTGCGGATCGAAAGGTCGATGAAGGCGAGCGGTTTGAGCGGAATCACAGAGGACCTGGTGCGGGAGATTTGCAAGTGAAAGATGGTCTTACTGCCAAGATCAGGGCTTGCATCAGCGGGTTTTCGAGTAGGAAAACCTTCTCGGCTCCTACTATCGGCCGCCTAATCGAAGAGCCAAATGCACCTATGGTCCGGGCCGTCTTCGATGATCTCCATAAGCGCGGAGAAATCATAAAGAAAGGCCCTGGTCGGTACAGCTATAAGGGAGCCTCGAAACTTTGGGGAAAAGCAAATCCTGTAACAAGGCGGATTTGGCGGGCAATGCACGTATCGAGAACATTCTCAGCCAGGGATATAGCGATTTTGGCGGATGGGACAAAGCCCTTTGTAGATAAGATAATCCGAGTTCTTGCCGCATCGGGTGAGGTTGTGGTGGCAGGCAAGAAAAGGAATGTAAATGGATACCTGGAAACCATCCACAGAATCAAGGACAGGGATGGCTTTTACCTGAAGCATCTCATCGACAAAGGACCTTTAACTAAGGAGGTACACAGCACGAAAGGGGGAACACGATGAAACTGCTACACGGGAACAGCCGGGCGAGAAACCCGGATGCGGCCGACGCAGCGGCCGAGCGGAAGAGACTCTTGGCGACAATCCATATCGCCAAGAAAGACATGGGTTGGGATGATTGCTTTTACCGGGATCTGCTCGAGAAGTGCTTCGGCGTGTCCACTTCGGCTGCATTATCGAATGTGCAACTGGCGGCGTTCATCGCGGCCATCAGAAACAGGGGGTGGAAGCCGAAACAGAGGCCCGGCGAAGTAGACGAGCAGGTTCTTGCTTTCCGGCGCAGAGTCAAATCTCTGGCCGCTCAGATACCGAACGGCGAAGAGAGGCTAAGGGGGCTTTGCCAGGTGATCTGTGGCAAGGGAAGCATTAACTGGTGTACCGACATCCCAAAAATGAAACGTCTTTTGGCCGTCCTTGGAAACATATTCAGGAAAGAAACGGGGGTGGACAATCCGGGTTCCGAGGGGCCGCATCGAGGGGGAGACATCCCCTCCAGAGCGAAAAGGGGAACAGCAAGGACCGCAGTATCATAGAAACATGGGTTTGCACCAGCTAGGCCGATTACCGAAAAAGCATAGCTCGAATGCCCTGCTGGTGCAAAAACGTTCGAGCGTGTCAGTCTGTCGAGGCGCTGATGGTCCGGGAAGTTACAGCTTCCGTTAAGGACCTCCAGCCCCTCTTTTTGTTCAGGTGTTGACCCTGGCATAGGACCACGCACCAAAACGAGGTCCAGTATACATCATTTGGCGGTGTATGGAAAGGTGGACAATAATGAAGGATATTCTCGATAACCAGAAACGGTTTTACGAAGCTCAGCAGGCAGCGGCGGTATTGACCTTGGTAGTCGATCTCTTAGGTAATTGCGGCACAGAGGAATCAATTCCCCTCTCGGACAAGGCAATAAACGGGCTAAGCGATATCATTATGCGTGCGGAGAGAAGCATCGAAGACCTTCTGGAGTTGTTTTACGAGATCGAGCAGAAGGTCATCGCTGCTGCCTGTGAAAGCCTACGGGCAAAAGAGGGCGGCGAAGGGAAGACGGACGCCGAAAGCAAAAAGCAAGGCGATGGCGAATAGCTTACCGCCATAATTAGGGGGGGGCGATCCCTTCCAGGAGGAAGGCGAATGGTTGAAAACCTGAGTTTGAACCCGGCAGCACCAAACGGAATCGCGAAGTATGTGCTTTTGAGGCAAGAGGTTGACGCCACCCTGGCCCGGCGTCGGCAGCTCGAAGGCCCATTAGCGAAGTATACAGCCCTGCGCGGCGAAGGTGAACGGGCGGCAGCGATAAGCGGAGCCGGGAAATACTTGCTTTTGATGGAAGAGGGTCAGCGCGCCCTGGCCCTGCGCCGCGAAGGTGAACGGGCGGCAGCCTGCATGGAAGAATTGATTAAGACCACACTTAATCGGAGGACCGAATATGGCAATGTACTTATTTAGCCAGGCTACGCAGGAACTTTTCTCTGAGAGTATAAAACTTGATGAGATTAGAGCCCGGTTTGCCGCCGAGAGGAAAGCCGCCCAAACCACACTGGATGCGCTCCAGAAGAAGCGTATCCATGCGGAGAGGAAGTCTGAAGCAACCGCCCATCTCATTGCAGAGATCAAGGCCATCATCGGAACGATTACGGACCTTGACGGCGCAATCGTCGCTTGTAAGGCCGAAAAGACCGAATTGACTCAGCAAATCGCTTCGAGTATGCAGGCCGACAAAGGCGCACGCATCGCGGATCTGTCGAGAGAGGTTCAGTCACTCCGGGCAGAAGAGCGGCAATTGTGTAATGCCTACCTCGAAGCTATGGCCGTGGCCGCTATAGCACAGATGAAGCTTTTGGGATGGTATGCTGATATGCCTCGCTTTGGCCCTGCCATCCGGCGCTTTCAACAGGGCGAGCAGAAATTTTTCGAAGCCAAACTGAATGAACTCTGCTCTCAAGCAGGAATCACCAGCAGTTCCAAGCCCATGAGCGAAGTGATTAAAGCGGCTGAGCAAAGAATAATGGCGCTCAGCGGCGCGGTGACTGTCGCGGATGCAGAGGCCGAAATTGCACGGGCTCGGCAAGTCCAGGCCGAGGTCAGTTAGCTACTCAAACTTAAGACTTAAGAAAGGATGAAAAATGGCTGAGAAGTTTGTGGTTTATGAGCAAAGAAGGCACGATGGAACGGAGTTCCTTCCCCGCAAATCGGATGGCTCCGAATTTAAGCCGGGAGAGCATGTAACGCTGGAGAGCCCCGAGGACCACTATCGAGCGGGGCGCCTCGGTAAAATTGAAACCGCCGAAGAGCTTGACAATTCGAGCGTTTAAACTGTGCTGATTAATCCTGAGCGCGAGGGGCGGCGATCCCATCTCTTCCCGGAGGTAGGCCATGAGGATCATTGCCTGCCGCCCCTCGCGCCCGCTTCACCCATCAAAACCTACTCGCGACTCTGAGGAGGATACAAGTGGACCTATTGACACAAAAAGGAATTTTGCCCTTTGGGATCATCAAGGACGGCAAGCGCCACCGTGACTTTGAGTTGCGGCCTCGCCTTGTCAAGGACACGCTGGAAGCGGCGCGCGAGCACGGGATGGAAAGCCTCAAGGATGATATTTTTTTCAGCCTGTGCCTGACGGCCAAGCAGCTCCTGCGGATCGGGGCAATCGCCCCGGTTACCGTAGACATGCTGCTGGAAATGACCGACACGGACATGGGAGCCATCATCAAAGCAAAGGACGACTTGGCATCGCGCCTGGAGTCGTTTCATGCCGATGCCGAAAGCGCCGGAGAAAAATCTGCAGCCGAAGTCCGCCAGGGGACGGATACTGGAGGCCAGGAAACTGCTTTTAGCCCTGATGAAGATAAAGTTCCCGCCGAAAATGGCGCTTGAAATGGCCGTCTACGAAGCGGTCGATTACCTGGATGCCTGGTCGGAGATGACCAGCCCCGAGAAGCCCAATAAAAGGTATCTCGTGCTGAGAAGACCCAAGGATAAAGGCTCTGAACCTCTCTTGCCGCCCAAGGAGTAGGCAACATGCTCAGCAACACCATGAAAATGGCCCTCATGTTCACCGCAATCGACGCCACCGCAGGCATATTGCGCGGGCTCGACAATAGAATTCTCGGGCTCGGCAAAGCCGCCCAAAAGACCAGGCAGGATTTTGAGAGCATGGTATCGCACATGCAGGCCGGCCTTAAAGCCTTGGCCGCATCCTGGTATATCGGTAAGGAATTGGAGAAGGGCGTCAAAGTCAGCGCCGATATGGAAGAGTCCATGTCCACATTAGAGATGAGTATGGGCCGCACACGGCAGAATGCCGCCGAGTTCCACGAGCAGCTTGAAAAAGTCCGCGACGTGGCGGCCAAGGTGCAACTCCTCTTCCCGATGGGCCAAAAGGAATTCGTAGATGCCGCAGTAGTGCTGACGCAAAGCGGTATGAAATTTAAGGACCTGGCGGACGAAAAGGGCGCTCTCTATTCGGTCGGAGCGCTGGCGAGCATTGGGAAGATCAGCACCGTGCAGGCTGCGGAAACAATATCGGCCGGAGCGAACATATTTGAGGCACATGGGGCCAAGCTGGGCAAAATGGCCGATTTCATGCAGAGGATCGGCACTACGACCCCTTTGCATATCGGATTGCAAGCAGAGGCGCTGCACGAAGCGGGTCCGTCCGCGAAAGGTTTGGGCTTCTCGTACGAAGAGACGCTCACGGCTATGGGAACGTACGCCAAACAGACCGGGGATGCAGCCAAGGCGGGCACGCGCTTCCAGGAATTTGGACAGCGCCTGCTGAATTCGTCGAAAGAGGAAAAAAAAGCGCTGAAGGAGGCCGGGATTTCTTTTTACGATCTGAGTGGCAAATTGAAGCCTATGGTCGGGATCGTGGAGGAATTGCAGCGGTTCAGGGCTGAGACCAAAGGCAAGCATCCCTACTTCACAGAGCAGGAATTCAACGACCTCTTTAAGAAAATATTTCAGGGGCGCGGCGAATTCATGGCCTACGCCCTCAGCAAAACGGGGGAAGGGTCTTATCAGGATGTCTACAAGACTCAGGCAGAGTCATACGATATCCAGGCAAAAGTAAATATCGCACTGAAGGACTTTAACAGAAACATCGAGGCGTTGGTTGGTTCGACCAAGACACTTGTCGCGGATGCCTTCGATCCGCTACTGAAAAGTCTCACGCCGGTAGTCCAGCAGATCAATGCCGTTATCGGGGCGCTCGACGATTTCAGCAAGGCGCACCGGGAGCTGGTGAAGGACGTGAGCGGAGCGGTAGTGGCCCTTATGGCCGCTGGGGCGGTATATGGAAGCTATCGGCTCATCAGGGGTATAATTTCATTCACGCGGGTTCTGGCTGGTCTTTCAACCGCTGCGACTGCGGCGACTGCGGCCGCAGCGCCCCTGGAGGCAGGCGCAGTTGCCCTTGCAGGGGGGGCGACGATGGCTGCGAGCGCTGTTATGGCTTTGGTAGCAGCCTTGGCGGCCGCTACATGGTGGATGCACAGCTCTACTATGGAGCGTTACAAAAAGACCGGCGAGCTGCCGCCTTCGCCGGATGAACGCCCCGACATAGCTAAATGGGAAGATCCCGATGGGGCTTTAATCAAAGCGGCGCTTGGGAAGAGCAAGGCCGAGCTTCAGGCCAATAGGCGCTATCTATTGCCGCCCGCCCCCGAAGCCGCCAACGTGGCCAAACACGATAGGCCCACTGTGGACGCGGTAGTCGCAGGTCTCCACCGCCTGGAAAACCATCTCCAAAAGCAGAAGCCCGAAGTCCATGTACACCTCTCAGTCAACGTCGATCAGAACGGGCGCGCAACGTCTGTTTCGCATGACCCTAACGCGAAGATAGATCTTAAACGCGGCCGCTTCATGCCGCAGAGCTTTTTTGAGCACGACTAGCATTGAATGCGGCTTAACTCAACAATCGAGGGGGGGGAGAACGTCATGGTATCAGAAATCAGCAATGAAGATGGTGAGAAAATTTGCGTTACATGCAGGAAGAAAATCGACCAGGCTGCAATTATCTGCCCCTATTGCAGAAGCAATGCAGTCTATCAGTCGTTCCTGGAGATCCCATCCAGCCGGGTCATCCAAGTGAGGCGCCCTGTTCGTTTTTTTATCGTTATTTGTGTTGCGCTTGCACTTGCCGCCTTACCGGCTCTCTTCTTTTTTGTGTTTTTCGGATTGTTCCTGGCATGCCTCATGGCCGGAATCGTATTCGGCGTTATTGCGCATCTTGCTATATGGATCTCGGGCGCTCGTGGATTTGATAAGCTCTTCCTGCCGTGTCCCAAATGCGACAAGGAAGCTCTCTATACCTGGCCAGCGGAAAGGTTGCAGCCAGGGAAAAACGGGGACTCCATCTGTCCTGGTTGCGGGTGCAGGGTTCGTGTGAGGATCGTCCCTTAATTAGCTTGGGTTGCTGGGCCGGGTAATAAAAAAGCAAAAGTGGGAAAACGGAAGGCAAAAGTGGCGGAAAAGGTTCAAAAAGTTATCTGGAGGTTGCAGGGATTAGGAGCCCTCACCCTCCGTACAGGGCGCGGCGCTCGGGAACCGGCTATCGGTGTACGGCCCAACCGGCCTTCTGCCAAAGGGAATATAGCGCAGCGTGCGAGGAGCTGTCAATAATTTGCGCGATCCGGCGCGAGTCGGAACCTAAAAGTGGGAAAAGTGGGAATTTTGAGCGATGCCGGCAGCGCGATCGCGCACTCCCTGGAGGCAGTTTCAAGGCAAAAGTGGGAATTTTAGCAGTTTTCTTGATGTCTTCAATTACCTCTTCAAAAGGAAAAAACTATGATTGGTCGTACTGAAGGCTTGTTAATGAAGGAAGTTCTCTGCGCAGCACCCGTTGCAGCATATACCATTGCGACGTTCGGCGCGGATGATAACACCTATGAAACCGCTAGTTCTCCCGAGCAGCCTTTGATCGGCGTATTCGAGTTCGCGACCAAGGCTGCAGGGCTAAATGTCAGGCTGGCGCTCGATGGAATTGCACATGTCACGATTGCTGGTTCGGTCAATAGGGGCGATAGAATCACTTCAAATGGATATGGCCAGGGCATAACAGCCGATCCTTCCCCTGGTGAGAATATGAACGTGATCGGAATTGCAATGAATTCAGGTACAGCCCCGGCCATAATCGGCGTGTTGATTCATCAAGACATGATCCAGGGCTGAGGCATGCTCGACGCAAGTACGTTTTGAGGAGGTACGAATGAGAGGAAGTCCCGAAAGAGAAAGGTTTGTTGATCGCCTGGTGGAGGAGGGCCGGATTCTCGCCACGGAAAGGGCAATGGTTATCGCCATGCTCAACTATTTGGACCTGTACCGAGATCGTGAGTTAATCATTGGCGATGGCAGGCGCATGAGCCCTCTGGCGATCTGTGAAGAGTTGCTTCGAACAAAGCCGCCCGCCAGCGCAGAAGAGCGCCTGTCCGCTCTGGCTGATGAGAAAGCCCGGAAGGACGGGGTTTCCTACGCTGAAGCGTTTCGCCTCGTGCAGTTCGAATATCCAGCCCTCGCCCGCGCTTATTTCCCGGTCTACCGGACGTATTCCGAAGAGGACCCAACTGAGCGCCTTAACGCGATTGCCGAAAAGATCTACGGGCGCGGAGAGGTGAGCTTTGCAGAAGCCTATCGCCAGGCGCAGATTGATAATCCGGCCCTGGCCCGTGAGTGCGTGGCTTTCTTGGTGTCTTAGCACCTTCGTTGCCCGACGGCTCAGGGCATCCGACCTGGGTTGAGCCAAGGTCGCATTTTGAGAAAAGGGTTTGCGGCCCCTTTCTTGGCCTCCTCCCGCCCAGGGGACCTATATCGAACTTGGAAAGAGCAAATTCGCTGCCCGGCGTGGCAGGGCTCCTGTGCCAGGCTGCCACAGGTTCAGAAGGGTTTGCCGACCCTTTCTGGTGCCTCCTTCCACCTGGCTAACTAACAACAAAGGCACACAAAGGCACGAGGGTACTGATTCGCATCCAGAGGGCCTTATTTGGGCATTTAAGCGTCCCTTGGCTCAAGACGATGAATCCATAGGGAGTGGGTCAGAAAGCGCAGAGGAGGCATGAAATTCGAATTCGCCTTGTTAAATAAGAGAAGCCGCCCGGCGAAGGCGGCTTCCAAGAAATAGGAACTCACGGCGCGCTAATAATAGTCAGCATGAGGGAGGAAGTCAAATGGCTAATCCCGTCCCGGCGCGCCCGGTGGACGAACTTCAAAACGTAACGCGAAAGGTATTTCGCAAAAGTTATGCCGATTGTTTGGACATGGCCCTCTCGCGAGGGTGGGCGGGCTTCTCTTGCGGGAGTTGCATCGACTTCGATCCGACAGAACGGTCAGCCCGCGAATGGATAGAAGATGGAAGCCAGTGCGCCGATTTGCTGAGCGTTGTATTTGGTTTGGAGATATGCCCTTAACGGATTTCTGAGGAGCCTCGCAGCTTGGATAAAACGAAGTCCGGGGGTACTCGCGAGAGGATGCGCGATCAATGTCTCGCGCTCCAGAAGCTGCTTTCATCAAGAGACCGGATTTCGATGCGGGAGATATCCGAATCTCTAAGTATGCATCCCGTCACGGTTCGAAGATGGATGGACAGTTTCAGCCTGGTCATGGACTTACGCATTGAAAGGGGCACGGTTATTATTGAGCGGCGAGCGGAGCCTGGAGGGGGCCAGGCTCCAACATCTAAACGCTTGATTTGAAGGCCACAGGAGGCTTTTATGTCCAATGCCAGTACGCTGAAGATAAATCACCACGACCTTATTCGCGCCTCTTCGAAGAAAAGGCGATTCGGTTTCTTTATGCTGCCTCATGGTTTGCAAGATCGAATAATTAATGGCATGGACGAGGGCAGCATGACTCTTGTCGAAGCATCCGCGCTCGTGCGCAGTAAAGGCTTTCGGCTTAGCCCCCAAGCCATTTCTGTCTATTATAGGGCGGTTCGTCTGTGCAGAAATGACTTGTTATCTAAAATGGCGGGACGAAACAAAGCAGCCGATCTGCTTGAGCAGTAAGGCTGACGATATAAGAATATAGCTCTTACCTAACCTGCTGGAGTGATGCTCTGCTTCAGACAGGTGATTTTTGCTCTCTTCTCAAGACGCGCTAATTTTCTCAGATTGCCTGCCAAATTTCCGATGTTCGAGGATCGCCCGTTACGGCCAAATTGGTGAAGTAGTCGCCGATTGCTCTTCTTATTCGCCGAATGTCGTTCTCAAATTCGCCGAATATGTTGCGCTTGATAGCCCGGATCGAGCAGCTTCTGTCCTAGTGCTTTTCGAAAGTAATAAACTGCCGGATGAACCGTGCCACCTCGGCTTTGCCCCGATATACCCCGTAGTGGCCTTCGCAGAGGATATCCGCCCCGATTTCGAGCAGCATTTTGAGGCTCTTGTTGTAATCCTTGAGGTTGGAATGAAAGCTTAGATCGAGCGGGCCGTGAACGTCCTGGGCGAACAGGACTTTCAGTGCGTCCGATTCAGTTAGATACACAACCGAGCCCGGCGAGTGCCCAGGTGCGTGGACAGCCTCGATTTTCCTGCCGCCGAGCATGATCTCATCGCCCGAACCGGCAAGCTTTCTGTCCACCCGAAAAGGCTTTAGCTCTGCTTCGTACCAGTTTGCCGCCGTTACACGGTTGTCGCCGGACTCAAGAAAAGGGGCATCCAGTTTATGTGCGACGATATCGAGTCCGATGCGCCGTTTCAATTCGGCTGCGCCGCCAGTGTGATCGTAATGGCAATGCGTGATCAGCAGGTATTTTATCCTCTGCGGATCTACCCCGCATTTCCTGATGTTTGCGAAAAGCCTCTCGGTTGCCCGGCCGCATCCAGCATCCACCAGGGCGGATTCCTGCCCGAATTTTATGAGGTATATAGCTGCATCTTCCGACGAGGTAAGATGCCCGCCGCCCACCTGGGAAATCTCGCTCGTGATTTCCATTTGGCAAAAAACCTCTCCGGCCGGTAAACATCATCGGGCTTGGTGACGAATAAATCCAATTCAATATTCTACAGGCGCGGGAAGTCCATCGCAAGGATATATTCCATATTTGACGGCCTCCTTTGCTTCAAGTCAGATGCAGGAGTTTTTTTGCCAGTTGGACAGCCTCCCCGGCGTCCTTTGCGTAGCCGTCGGCCCCTATCTTATCGGCAAATCTCGAATCCACCGGGGCGCCTCCGACCATGACCTTGACACTGTCTCGCAGCCCCCTGTTTTCAAGGGCTCTGACGACCTTTTCCATTTCAGGCATCGCGGTGGTGAGCAGGGCAGAAAGAGCGAGAATGTCCGGCTTTAGTTCTTCCACTTTCGAAATAAGCTTTTCGACACTGAGGTCGACCCCCAGGTCCAGCACGTTGAATCCGGCCCCTTCCAGCATCATTGTGACAAGGTTCTTTCCAATGTCGTGGATGTCGCCTTTGACAGTCCCAATCAAAATGGCGCCCTTCGATTGAGGGCCGTTGCCCGTAAGCAGCGGCTTTATCAACGCCAGTCCCTTCTTCATGGTTGCAGCGGAAACGATCATTTCAGGGACGAATATCTCGTTGGCCGCAAACCTCTTCCCAACGATGTCCATAGCGCCTATCAGCGCTTCATTGATGAGAATGTCCAGATCGGTCTTGTCATCGATGGCTTCCTGAACCATTGTCTCGATCTCAGCGTGTTTGCCATCCACAACCGCCTTCCTGATAGACGCGATACGATCGCCCATCGCATTTTCTCCAATCAGTGGGACATCAGAAAAAATAACCGGTAACTTCCCTGTGCTCTGTCTGTAAAAAACGGAAAGAATGAGCGAGCCTCAACTACTTCAAAGAAGCTTCACCATCCTTGAATTCCTTTTCTGCCTGTTCACATGCGATGCCGTGTCTTTCTTGTATCTTGCCGGGGAGTATGTGGCGTTTTCCAGCAATGACGTCCCCATCGTCGTGGGTGAGTTTGCCCCATCCATCCCCGACCGCTCCTTTGACTTGCTGCCAGTTCCCTATGAGTTGATGGCAGTTCATGACTTGTTCCTTTTCTCTTGAAGAAGTTTAGGGTTTACTGTTGCCGGACCAGGTCCCATCGCAAAGGAGTGCTGTGCATTCCTTTGCGATGCCTTCACTTCTGTCAGATACGGCCCATTAACAGGAGCACGACCACGATCACAAGGACCAGTCCCAGGCCACCGCTTGGATAATATCCCCACCCACTGCTGTGTGGCCAAGTAGGGAGTGCGCCCACGAGTAGAAGAATTAATACAATGAGTAGAATTGTTCCCAACATTTTCATCTCTCCGTTCTGCCGAAAGTTCGGCGTTTAGAACTGACATCCGTAAAGTGACACACATTGAGCCCATTGGGCTCGGCACACTGACACATACTGCGCCCTATCAACAAAGATGTCATTATTCGCTTCTCTCACTTCGATGAGCCTGCTGCCCCTCGCCTAGTGTGGAATAACATGAGAGAACCAGGATGAGCTAAACGAGCCATGCTACATTATCTTTAGGCAAATTCCATACCCGCCGGATCGAGAGGCGTAACGGTCGCACTTTAGCTAAAAGATACAGACACTTGCGGTATGGCTGGAGCCATCGAAAGGTGTTAACTTGAATCGAGGAAGTGTTGCATGCAACATAAGCGTTGCATGCTTCCATGTCACATGCTACATTTCAACACCGGGGAGTCCCCTGCGATTGAAGTCGATTAGGCGGCTCGAAGAAGGCAACGATGCTCTGATCCTTACAGAAAAGACCGCAAAACTCACGCGCTGGGGCATGCTGAAGATGAGACAGGAAAACAATTCAGGGAACTGAAAGTATAAATAATCAAGCAATTGAAACTTGCCCTGGACAAACAAGAGGCGGTCCTGGCGGTGAGAGACAACCATTTGCGTGTGCTTTTGCAGGATAGCCCCCAGCATACTCTTACCCGTAGGATTCAAGTGCTGGATGACCATGAAGGCCATGCCTGAGTCAGATGGCATGTTGTCGAAAAAATCCTGAAGCGCTTCGAGCCCGACCGCGGAAGCTCCAAGAGCGATGATGGGGAAGGATTTCTCCACAGTCTCGCTTTCGGGTGGTGCTTGCGTGTTCAACTTTTTCACTTTCATCCTGGTTCACTCTTCGATGGCCCCATTAAGCGAACAGCCGCAACATGCGGGTGACGAACAGGATGCAAACGTCTCCTGGCATCGGCTAGTTCTTTTTAGAGACAGACGCCGGGAGGGAACAAGAGGAAACAAAAAGAGTGCAGTTGAACCTGTTGTTGGCCACAACCACCGAAATGTCATGCAAAGAGTCGACAATCAGTACCGGTGTACCCGGCGTAGCCCAGTCGAACAGCTCCATTGCGGAGAACATGGGCAGGTTCACACACCCGTGGGAACAGTGGCCCCTGGTGATGTCTCCAGCATGAATCCAGACCGTCTGATAGATCCGCAACGCCCAGGGCATGGGCGCAGGTTCACCGTATGCGTTGGGATAGCTTCTCGATACGTGGTCTATGTCCTTTTCAAGCACCGAGTAAATACCGGCTATGGTCCAGTCGTCCTGCCTCCCAATGCAGATATAGGTATCACCCGCTAGCCTGCCGTTCTCATACCAGCCAATAAAGGGAGTGTCCTTTGCAATAAGTATGAACTTCGGAAGTTGGGAAACCTCGGGGATATACCGTTGCAATGGAGTCCAGCTCTTAAACGCGGTGAAATCGTTTGGCACCTTGATCGGCCGGCCGTTCCGGATGTCTTCATCGATGTAGTCGAAATCCCGTACATTGAGTCTGGCGAGAAGCCGTTTGGCAAAACTCGGACTCAGATCCCAATCCCTTTCGCCGAGCCTTTCGAGTTCCTGTTGGGTCAAAACCCGTTCAGTCCAGCCCGCCGCGCCCCTGGAACTACTTCCGCGATCGGCCGCCAGGACTTTGCACGGCGCCACGCCGTAAATGGCAAGCAGCATCGCAGTCAACATGAAAACAGCAGGTGTAAGAAATCGAGATCTATTCATTTCATCCGTCCTCGAATGGCTATCGTTTCAGAAGAAACCCGATATTTTCCGGTTCTTCTTCAGAATCGCCAACTACCGATCACCTGTCAGGACCGGTGATCGGTAGGCAATGACAGGGATGACAAATCAGATATGCCTGCAACAAGGCAAGCCTGAATCCTGCCCGCTAACTGTCGGTGCTGTCTTACCATTCAGGGGTCCACTCCTGTCATAGCTTCAATTATCGTCGTAGGTTCCCTCTCTTTTCTCCCGGTTATAATCTCGCCTTTGGTTATCATATCTTCGATCCTGATCGTCCTTTCTTCCCTGATCGTATGCTCTCTGGCGCTCATACTCTCGATCTCGGTCCCCCCTATCTCTATTGACATCTATGCCTACTCCCCCCCCTTCTCCTATCGATATGCCCAGATCCGCAGTTAGGATCATACCGCTGTTTGCGCCATTGTCATTGACGAAAGCGTTTGCCTTGCCTGGGACGCCGAGGGCGACCACAACGGCTAGGGCTATTCCAAAAATGGATACACATGCGATTCTGTACATTTTATCTCCTTGTTGCCAATCATTATTGGCATATATTGTTATAGAAACGAGCCGTGCCGGAAGCAATATCCGCTTCCGTCACCCCTTGCTTAAGGGCGACAGGCTGTATCTGCGTGTCGCTGCCAAAACTCTTAGCGTTGCATTGGTTCGTACCTCCTGTCTTGATATAGATAGAAATGTCCTGACATATTTAACGCTCACGAATGGTCTTACCGACATCCTGCACCTTTGGAGTTTTGCTTTTTTCCATTATTCTATGCCCTTTCTGCCTATTGGAAAAGTTGGTAGCTCCGATGCAGGTTCCCTTCACATTCCCATGTGGTTATCTTTAGGCAAGTTCCATGCCCGCCGGGCCGAGAGGCGTCACGTTCGCACTTTAGTTAAAAGATATAGACTCTTACTGTATGGCTGGAACCATCGAAGGGTGTTAACTTGAATCGAAGAAGTGTTGCATGCAACATAAGCGTTGCATGCTTTCATGTCACATGCTACACTTCAATATCGGGGGAGTCCCCTGCGATTGAAGTCGATTAGGCGGCTCGAAGAAGGCAACGATGCTTTGAACATTGCCGAAAAGACCACAAAACTCACGGAACTGAGACTGCAAGCATGACGAAAGATAAATCCGGAGAGGATCGCACTGCCAGGTTGCGCCGCCTTGCAGAGGAGCGCAGTAGAGAACGTGCAACCGAAACCACTCGGACAATGGCCGAACAAGATTACCAGGGGCTGGTTCACGAATTGCAAGTTCATCAGATCGAGTTGGAGATGCAGAACGAAGAGCTGCGTATGGCCCAGGGGCAACTCGGCGAATCGTTGGCAAAATACTCTGATCTCTATGACTTTGCGCCGGTCGGCTACCTCACTTTGAATAGAGATGGTCTCATCCTGGAAGCAAACCTCACCTTTGCCGCTCAGCTTGGTATTGGAAGAGGCCGCCTGATCGACACCCCTCTTTGGCTCTACACAGCAGCGCCGGACAGAGGCAAGTTGCGGTCGCACCTCGATCGGGTTTTTAAAACCAACGAACGGCGGCCCTGTGAACTGAGGCTGCAAAGACCGAGCGGGCCGAAATGTTATGTACAGTTAGACAGTATCCGGGTGCTGAATGCCGGTGGCGCCGAGTTATGCAGGACTTCGGTAACGGATATATCTATCAGGAAGGAGGCCGAACAGGAGGTAAGCAGGGTTCATGACGAGCTGGAAAGAAGGGTGGATGAACGCACGGTCGAGCTCAGTGAGAACGAAAAAAAGTTTAGAAAGCTATCACAGGAATTCCGTACTCTTCTCAATGCTATAAGCGATACTTTGATCCTGCTCTCTCCCGAAATGGAAGTATTGTGGACAAACGGTGGAAATGATTTGGAGTTAAATGAGACGGTATCCGATGCGGTATGGCAATACTGTCATAAACTGTTACTTGATCGTTCTGCTCCTTCTGAGGACAACCCGATAACAAGATGTTTCGATACGGCTGAAAAGGAAGTCGCAGTCGTAACCCACAATGGGGCAGTACTGGACATAAGGGCATTTCCAATCAAAGAGGCTGAGAGGGTCAACAGCGTGCTCCTGCTGGTGAGTGATATTACCGAAAAGATGGCGATGCAAGCAGAAGCAATGCAGGCAGGCCATATGGCCTCACTGGGGGAGTTAGCCGCCGGAGTTGCTCACGAAATCAACAATCCCATCACCGGCATCATAAACTATGGTCAAATACTGATAAATGAGTGCAGCCCTGAGAGCATGGAAAAGGACATTGGGGAGCGCATCGTGAAGGAAGGCGAGCGTATCGGCCGTATTGTGAAGACCCTCCTCTCCTATGCGCGCGGTGGACGGGAAGAGAAAAAGCCCACTCGCGTCCCTGCCATTCTTGAAGAATCCATTATCCTGATCCAGGCGCAAATCCGCAAGGAGAGCATCGATCTGAAGATAGATCTTCCCGACGGCCTTCCTCAAGTGGATGTCAACTTTCAGCAGCTCCAGCAGGGTTTTATAAATATCATAAACAACGCGCGCTATGCCTTAAACGAGAAGTATCCTGGAAGGCATAAAAATAAACGATTAGAGATCACCGGCGAGAAAGTGACTATCAACGACCGCCCGTATGTGCGGATCGTATTTTACGATCAAGGGGTGGGAATTTCCGCCCACGAGCTCTCCATGCTGACGAAGCCGTTCTTTTCCACAAAGCCGTTCGGGAAAGGGACCGGCCTTGGGTTGAACATCACTCAAAGGATCATCACGGATCACGGCGGGCAGCTCAGCTTCGAGAGTACCAAAGGGGAATTTACCAGGGTCATAATCGATTTACCGGCTAATCGAAGCGGTAAAGGGGTGGAAAATGAGTGCGAGAATTCTTGTAGTCGATGATGAGGAGTCCATCAGATTTACCTTCGAAAGGTTCCTCACGGCCGCTGGGCATATCGTAGCGACTGCTGAAAGCTTCAGCGAGGCTTTGGCCCGAATAAACGATATGAGCTTTGATGCGGTATTTGCAGACATCATTCTGGGGGATGGGACGGGAATCGATATCCTGCGTGAGATAAGGGCAAGAGGACTGAGCTGCCCGGTGATCATGATTACGGGAGATCCGGGTGTCGAGACCGCTGCCGACTCCATTCGTCTGGGTGCGTTCGATTACATCCCCAAGCCCATCAACCAGGAGTCATTGCTGCATGCCGCACGAACGGCTTTGAAGTATAGAGCCGTAAATGAAGAAAAGGAAAGATACCGCACAAACCTCGAGGCTATCTTCAGGAGCGTCAGGGATGCCATTATCACCGTAGATAAAGAATCAGTCGTGATCGAGATCAATGAGGCAGCCATGACCATGTGTGGGTATTCCCGTGATGACATAGGAAAATCCTTTGGCTCTCTAGCCAGAGTGTGCAATGGGAGATGTGTGGAGATTCTTGAGGAAGCGATCAAAAGTGGAGAGCCTGTTGAGGTGGACCGTATCGAGTGCCGGCTTACCAATCGTGAAAGAAGGGTCATTAGCGTAAGGACATACCCCTTGCTTGGCCTGCAGAGTAATCTTGCAGGCGTCGTTATGGTGTTGAGGGACGATACGCATGTGGCCGACCTCGAAAGCGAGCTCGAAGGGCACCGGCAGTTCCATCGCATCGTGGGTAGAAGCGAGCCGATGCAGAGGGTTTATTCCCTCATAAAAACTTTGGCCCGTGTTCAAACGACTGTTCTCATCACGGGGGAAAGTGGGACGGGTAAGGAACTTGTTGCCGAGGCGCTGCATCGTGCCGGAGAACGCAGCCACAAACCGCTGGTCAAGGTGAACTGCTCGGCATTGCCTGAAAGTCTCCTTGAAAGCGAACTCTTCGGCCATGTTAAGGGAGCGTTTACGGGCGCTATTAGAGACAATGTGGGGCGGTTCCACAGAGCGGATGGCGGCGCCATTTTCCTGGATGAGATTGGTGACATCTCGCCAATGATACAACTGAAGCTCTTGCGAGTCCTTGAAGAGAGCGAATTCGAGCGAGTCGGAAGCTCTACTCCAACCAAGGTGGACGTTCGGCTGATCGCTGCAACGAACAGAAATCTCATGGAGAAAATCAGCCGTGGCGAATTGAGAGAAGACCTCTATTACCGGCTGAAGGTGGTTGAGATCAGGTTGCCGCCCTTAAGGGACAGGCCCGAAGACATCCCGCTTCTGGTTGAACACTTTCGCAATGGGTTCAACGCTAAATTCAAGAAAGCCATTGAGGCGATATCCGCTGATGTCTTGAAAGCTTTTCTCAAGTATCCCTGGCCCGGCAATGTGCGGGAGCTCGAACACATCATGGAGCATGCCTTCGTCTTGTGCAACCAAAACATCATCACCTTCGATCATCTGCCGCCTGACTTCATGAGCGCTCCAGGACTCGAGCGCCGCTCTCCCGATGAGACACAGGCGGTCGATTCTCAGGCAATTCTTGAAGCTCTGGATAAGACCGCCTGGAACAAAGCAAAAGCAGCCCGATTGCTGGGCATAGATCGTGTGACCCTCTACAGGAAAATCAAAAGATATAATCTCACTAAAGATACCCCCTGATGTTGAAGTGTTACATGTGACATCAAAGAAATGCAACACTTATGTTGCATGCAACACCCCCTTTTCTTGCCGGCCACAGGCCAGAACACTGCCCGCTCAGCCTTAATCTTACGTTATCCCATCACAATATGGAATGAGTGATATCTTTCACCTTTCCGGCACAGATTTTGATTATTCTCAAGCGATAATGAAAAGAGTATCACGTTCAGTTTTAGTAGATTCCTTGCGTTGACATTAGAGATCGCAGTTCTAAACGCCGAGCTATCGGCAGAAGGGAGAGATGGAAATGTTGGGAACAATTTTGCTCATTGTATTAGTTCTTCTACTCGTGGGCGCACTCCCTACCTGGCCACACAGCAGTGGGTGGGGATACTATCCAAGCGGTGGCCTGGGACTGGTCCTTTTGATCGTGCTCGTGCTCCTGTTAATGGGCCGTATTTGACAGGAGTGATGACATCGAGAAGGGGCGGGACATCAACGGCGTAGGTTGGAACCGAGTCGCTCTGGTTTCGGTCAGGATTAGCCGGGAGATAACTTTATCGAGGTTGTGACCATGTCAGACACAAATATCGAAAACCAACTTCGCATCGCCAAAAACGAATTGAATAGGCGAATTGCGTCTCTGGAACAAACGTTGATGGAAAAGGAGAGTGCCGAGGCGGCGCTGCAAGAATCCGAGAAGCGCTACCGGCGGCTCTTTGAATCAGCAAAGGACGGTATCTTGATTCTCGATGCCGATACGGGAAAGGTGGTTGATGTCAATCCTTTCCTGTTGCAGTTACTCGGTTATTCTTATGACGCAATATGGGGGCAACATATCTGGGAACTCGGTGTATTCAAGGACATTGCCGCATCCAAGGACGCTTTCAAGACCCTGCAAGATAACGAATACATCCGTTACGATGATCTGCCGCTGGAAACCCTCGATGGGCGGCCCATCGCCGTGGAGTTTGTCAGTAATATATACCTGGTGGACAATACCAAAGTCATCCAATGCAACATCCGCGACATCACCGAGCGCAAGCGGGGAGTTGCACTCCTTGAATCGGAACAACGTGTTCGGCGGTTGAACGAGCACATTCTAAACATGGTGATGGTCCTGTCTCATGACATCAGGGGGCCGCTTGTCGCCATTGCCTCCATCTTGAAGCTCATGCTTCGAGGCGTATACGGGAAGCTGGATCAAAGCCCGGCAAACACCGTGCAGGACCTCTTGTCCCGTTGCGCCCGCCTGCTGGGAACTGCGGAGGATTACCTCGGGAAAGCCTCCATTGTCGGGGGCACCATGGAAATGAAACGTGAAGTGCTGGACCTGAGGCAGGATATCATTGATGCCGTGTTAGACGAACTTGCAGACGATATCACCATGCGTGAGATTGTCATCGACAATCGTCTGGGGGCCATTCCCTCCGGTTCCATTACCATCAGCGCCAACAAGACCTGGCTGAAGGCCGTCTACAGGAACCTCTTCTCCAATGCCGTCAAGTACGGGGGCAAGGGGTGCACCATCTCTTTTGGTTTTGAACAACGCGAATCGCATTATCGTCTGAACGTCTACAACAGCGGCAGACCGATTGCCGAAGAAGATCGCGAGAAGCTATTTGGCAGGTTTGAGCGAATCGAGCCATTGGGAGGTCCCACTCCGGACGGTGTCGGCCTTGGATTGAGCCTTTGCAGGGAAATCATCCTCGAACACGGCGGTGAGATATGGTACGAGGCCCGACCGGACGGGTCTAACTTCGTGTTCACCATATCCAGGGAAGATGAGTTTCAGGCTTAGACTGCCATGGATTGTGGAAGGCGTGGGCTGGGGGTCCCAAGCAGAAGTTTCCAGGCTTGCAACGCTCGCTAAGGGCTGAATCTCTCATTCCTGATAGACCAGGCGACGCCGAAGATTGGTGCAGTCCCGCGAAAACCAGCAATGGCGGCCGAGAGTCCATCGGCAATCTATAAGAAGGAAGTTGCACAGGGTACCAGCCGACCGAGAAGAGGTAAGCGAAGATGTCGGTTGCTCAAAAGGAGACGGTCAACGTCCCTGTCTGGGCCGGCGTGGAGTGTGGCGGAGGTGCTGCGCTGCTGGGTAAATACGGCATGATATTGCAGAAAAGAGTCCTAATTGATGGACCGATTTATTTGTATCCATGGGCATTTTTATCAACCTCCCAGAGAAAACCCCTGGCTGGAGGCCATCGAGATCCAGGATTCGGCGTTTCCGTACCACGACTGGAACGAGCGGATTTCAGCCGAATGCTACGCGGCAAACGCCGTGTCGAGAATCTGGGATACGGAAGGAAGAATCGACCAACTGGTGAACAATTATGCCAGCATAAGCTTCAACTTCGGTCCGACGGTCTTGCTCTGGATGCAGAAGTATGCCGCCGAAGCGTATGAGGCAATTCTTGAGGCTGACCGGCAGAGCGTGGAGAAATTCTCCGGTCATGGAAATGCTTTGGC
>JBEKTT010000033.1:0-53322 GCA_049515795.1 Syntrophobacteraceae bacterium | reverse complement strand
TATGATAATCGTGTGCCTACTGTTTTTGGACTTTTGGCAAGATTGGAGGGGCGTGAACCCGCATGAAATCTAGGTTCGACTATAAGAATTTGCGCTAAGGATGCCTATTTTGCAAAAACCCAGGTTCGAGCACATGCTCAAGAATGGAGAAATGTGGATAAAAGGTGAAGAGAAGTTCCGGCGCTTAAAAGAATCTCCGTTCATCCGTCTCGACGCTAGGATCTTGGAGACACTTTGGGAAAATAAGCACCTTATCCCAGAGACCTGGAAGAGGAAGACAAGCGGCGACACAACTTTCATCTTCTTTGACGGCACCATCCTTCAGTCCTCGAGCGGCGCCCGCTTCGTGCTCTATCTCGGCTGGCGCTACGGCCAGTGGGACTGGCGATGTCGCTGGCTTGAGGACGACTGGCGCGCCCGCCACCCGTCCGCGGTTGTCGCAAGTTGATCTTTGGGTTTTGTGAGCCATTGCATAAGTATGCCTTTCCAGGTGCGTTAACAAGCGCATAAAAAAACCCCTTCCCGTTTTTTTTCGGGTTGGGGTATTTTTCGTCATTGCCGATACTCAAACATCGATCACCGCGTTGTACGCCTCCTTGTGTTTCTCCATGATCGAAACAGGCGGGCAGCTTTTGAGGGCTTCGGTCACGGCATTGAAGAAGCTCCACTTGTTGCGAGGCTGGAATTCCTCGTGTGGGGGTTTCAGCCATTCGTCCTTGACGGTGGTGAGTTGCCGGGGACTGATGATGTCCTGGCCGAACAAATAGCCCATGAGCTCGAAAGCGTTCCTGTTATCCATGGGGATGGTTTTCAGCCGATCAGCGTCTGCGATGACTTTTTGGAAGTTCTTGCCGGCGCGATAGAGCGTGGAAATGGCCAGGTCCTCCAGCCCATTCCAAACATTTTTGGTGTGCTTTTTCATCACGGCCACATCGCCGGAAAGAGCCAGGTTGTCGCAGATGAAGACTGAGGCCCCGATAGCCAGACCGATGGACATCGAGCGGTCGTAGGAATTCCGGAAAGCCACCGAGAGGCCGAGTTCCTTGTGGTCCTTTTGGAAATTCAAAAGGGCAAAGAGCTGGTTGCCGCTTCGAGCCAGAGCGTAATGCTCGCCGAGAAGAACGTAATCGGTCAAGAGGTCCTGACTGATGGTCAGGAGTTTATCGGCCAGGTGGTAATGACTGACCGGGAGATACGAGTCGGTAGCCTCTGGCATAGGCACGAGGTCCAGATCGGCTCTTGTCACCAAATTGCCGCCGCGATGAAGTGTTAATTCGTTCATTCTGACCTCCTCTTTGGGATCACTTCAAAAATTCATTTCGAGGTTTGAGGGAAAGTTTTTCATGCGAATTCCGGGGGTGACACTGCGGTCATTACCCAGCTGAGAATCAGTACCCGCACTCGTGACAGACCGCTCTGCCGCCAGCATAGAGAATGATGGTATTACTTCGACCATCGCCGATGATCGCGCGGTGGCCTCAATCCAGAATGAGTCGTTTCCCTTTGTGCTCGGAGATAAACTTTTTGATTGGTTCGCGCACATCGGGAGGTCCGCGCCCGCGTTTTTCGCGCTTCATGGCGATCTCCTTTGTCCGAAACCGGACAGCATCGGTTTTCAAAGAACAATTCGTGATTTGGTTTAATTGGTTCAAAAGCGGTTAGATCACGAAGGCAGGATTGCCTTATCCGATTTCAGTTTAGCGGCGGTGGATACTCAAACAAGGAAGGGAAAATTGCTTTTGGGAGCACATTCGAGGTGTATAGATCGGGCGGAAATTATAAAGAGCCAACCGCGATGGGTTGGCTGTGGAATTAAAGCTCAGTGTTTATATCAGCGGTTCTTTCTGCCCAAATCAAGGTCCGGGGATAACAATTCCAATAACCCCTGCCACCCCTTATACTGTCCACATCCCCATGTATGGTCCAAACCTCCGTATCAGATAAGCCAAAACGCGAGAGAGTAACTAGCCCCCACCAATTTTTTAACCAAAATAGTTTTCGCCTTGTCCTTTTCCTTCTGATTATTTCGGGGAGTTTTTTGTTTTGCGGAGTAGGGAACGCGAATGCGGCGACGTATTTCGTCCGGGCTGATGGTACGGCAACAAAGGCTAATGCCATTGGTCCTGACACGAGTGCTACTAATTGCATGTCAATGGCGACGTTTAATAGTTCGACATTCAACCCTGGAGATACGATTTATTTTAGTGACAAGGGCGGGGCTTATTCAACACACATGAACCCTCCGTCGAGCGGTACTGCTGGAAATCTAATTACCTATATGAATGCTCCAGGCGAAAGTCCGGTTTTGGGACCGCAGACGAACTCCTCCACCATTCTCGTTGGTGTCAGTTATGCGATTATTTCCGGGTTCACCACGACCTGTCCAGGCGGATACGCTGAAATTGCTGGTGCTACGAATTTTAGTAACACGACCATAAGCTACATTACAATGAATGGCGGTGGGGCGCAGAATATCATAATGAACGTAGCTATGACAAATGTTACCTTCGATCACATTACTGTTAACACTCCTGGGACAAGCATTGCTATTTATCTATATCATACTGGAAATTCCAACACGACTATTTCAAATTCCACACTACCAGGGAGCTGGAACCTTCAGAACCATAACGGGCTTATCATTTCTAACTGCACCAATACAGGCACAGCAGGAGGAATTTCCATCCTCAATTCTACTGGCGTACTGACGATAAATGGTCTTACGCTTTCAACAACTGGTGCAACTGGTCTCAGCTTAATATCAGGAAACACTTTCTCTGCTGGCAGTTTGATAAGCAACACAACGGTTTCAGGGGTAAATGGCACTGGGTTTGCTCTTGCGTCAGCAAACAATGTGAACTTAACAAACTGCGTAGCCACAAATAATGTGTCCGGTTTTAGTCTGGGCGGGGTCAATACAGCGGTCCTTACCTCGTGTTCATCGTCGGGGAGTACAAATACTGAATTAGGCATAAACTCCGGTTCAACGAATATCACAATAAATGATTTCACAGCAGGGCCAGGAACGACCAACGGGGTTTATATTGACAATGCTTCTTATGTCACCTTTAACAATTCTATTATTCACGACGAAGAGATTGGCGTGTGGCAAACCGACGGAGCAAATCATATAACTTTTAACCATGCGTATCTGCACGATCTAATGCAAACAGGTTTTACTGATAACGGCACCGGCGACTATGACAACACATGGAATTACAGCCTGGTGTCAAACTGCGGGACATATGAGAAGACACATTCTCCCGCAGCTAATGACGATACGGGTTTTGCTATTGACGGTAGTAATGGCTACAACTATGCGATCAATTATTCTATTGTTACTGGATGTGCCGCTGGTGGGTATCATCTCGGGAGGGCATCAAGCGGAACAATTTATAATTCGGTAGCTTATGGAAACGGTGGTAATTGGACGGGAACTGGGGGAGTCAATAATTCATGGGGCGCGTTCAGTGGTTACCAAACAGGACTTAATCCAATAACAGGTGTGGGCTGGACGGTCAAAAACTCTATTGGGATGAACAATTACCCCGTAGAAAATGTGCAAATGCAGGTTTACAATGTTATGGACAATAACCTCTACGAGCCTACGAGCAACAGTGCCTTTGCCACGGTGGGAGGCAATACCGTCAGTTGGACAACGTACAACATAACTGACGGATACGAGCCCCATAGTATAAACGCCAATCCTCTCTTCACCAACGCTTCCGGTTCATACTCCACAAGCACCGACTTCTCCCTCCAACCCCTTTCCCCAGCCATCGACACCGGCACTCCCATAACAGGATTGACCACCGACATTCTCGGCAACCCCATATATGGTCCCTCCGACATCGGCGCATACGCATACCAGCCGCCCTATACCTTTGCCGCTAACAAGATCCCCACCACTGGTTCCATCCGTCTGTACTCCAACGGTCAGTACCGCACCCTGACTGCCACCTCATCCTCAGCAACCGCCACCTTCTCCGTTGCCCCAGTCGGTGGCTTCTATACCGCCTCCACTAGTGAATACCTGGACCTCTCCATCAACACCTGGACCACCCTCGACAAGAACTGGAATGCTTCTTCAACGGCAAGCGGCATCGGATACACCCACGCCACATCCACCGTCTATACCATCGGCGACCTCACTCCCAACACTCCATACGCCTTTTCTCTTGACGGTTCACCTTCTACCGCATTAACCAGTTCTCAATGCTCCGGCAACATCTGTACCTCCGACGGCACAGGCACTCTCATCTTCACCTATACCGGCGGAAACTCTAGCCACACCTTCAATCTCTCAGCTCCTCCCACCATCACCAGTGTCTCCACCGTCACCTCTCCTTCAACCGACAAAACCCCTTCATTTTCCTTTACGTCCTCTGAAGCCGGCACCCTGCTCTCTGCTGGTTCTTGCACCCCAAATACTACGAGCGTCTCCTCCGGAAGCAACTCCTTCACTTTCAACTCTCTCGCTGATGGCACATACTCCAACTATGCCTTCTCCGTCATCGACTCCTTCGGCAACGACTCCGCCACTACCACCCTCAACTCATTCCTCATCGACACCACCGGTCCCACGGGTTCCATCAGCAATGGCTCCGGCTCTCCAACCAATCAAACCACTCCAACATTAAACCTCACCATTGCCGACACAGGCGTCGGAGTCACAGGAGCCGAAATGCGCTTCTCTTGCAACGGCTCCACGTGGTCATCCTGGGCAGCATACGCAACTCCAGTCACCACCTTCAACATCGACACCGGTGCCGGCTGCACCAACAGTGACGGCACCAAGACCGTCTATGTGCAATTCGAAGACTCCCTTCTCAATATCGGCTCCGCATACAATACTGGTACCTTCACCCTCGACACCACCAATCCGAACGCCGCCCTCTCCAACACTCCCGCCACATATGGTATATACACCGCCAGTACCACGACCGACATCGCCGTTGCCGGCACTGACGTCGTCAATTACGAATACAAGCTTGACTCCGGTTCCATATAGCGCCTCGACTCCCGTTGCCACGCCTATCACGCTTTCAGGCCTCTTGGAAGGCAGCCACACCATCTCCGTCATCGGCGAAACCCCTTCAGGTACGTGGCAAAGCACCCTCGCCCCAACCACCTACTCCTGGACCGTCGACCTCACCGGCCCCACCATTTCTCTCATCAGTCCCGATGACAATGACAACACCGTGCAACAAACCGATTCGTTTTCCTGGACCGGCACCGATGCACTCTCCGGCGTCGCCTCATACCAGCTCACCGTTGACAACACCACCGGTTCCGCCATTACTGACACCTCCGTCTCACTCCCGAACCTCGCCTGCAATCAAGAACACACCTGGCACGTTACTGCCACCGACAACGTGGGCAATACCACCAACTCAGCCACACGGAAATTCTCCATCCCCTGCGGCGCTATATCCTCGTCCTTCTCCGCTCCGATTATCACCTCATCTTCTCTCACACCTACACCTTCTCCCGCCACGTCACAGACAATATCATCCACATCCACACCTACACCTGCCTCAGGCCTCACAACCACCCAGATCACGTCCATCCTTTCCCTCCTCGCTTCCTTTGGTGCCGATACTGCTACCATGGCGAATGTGCAGACGGCACTCGGAGGAACTACCGTCACGAACTCCTCACAGACGACCACCTACACCTTTACCCGCAATCTCTCGCTTCATGACACGGGAGCTGACGTCCAGGCGCTCCAACAGTTCCTCAACACTCACGGTTTCCTAGTTGCAGCAAGCGGGCCCGGTTCTCAGAGCAACGAAACGACAACCTTCGGCACTAAGACCTATGCCGCACTCATCAAATATCAAAAGAGCGTTGGACTTCCGGGGACGGGATGGTTTGGGCCGATGACGCGGAGGAGGATCAATGGTGGTTAAAGAATCGGTACGATCAATCCATTTCTGCCGCCATCACCGCCAAGGCCACTGCGTCAAACATATTCTGGTGGAATCTCTCTTTCCAGGCCCGGTCCTGAGTGAGATAGACTTTTAGTTCCGGGAATATCGATACGATCACCGTCGCCACTTGGAATTTGCTGGCCCGGCCGTCGCCGCAGGTGAATTTTTTTAGCGTATTCGGGGCAAAGCCAATCACTTTGAGTCCTTTTCTCCTTCCGATAGCCCGGATTTCATCGGCGAAGACATTGAGCAAGGCAGAGCTTCTGTTATTGGCAAAGAAGGTTTTTTCGACCACGAGCACCCGCGGCTTCAAATCGTTAATGAGTCTCAGGATGACTTTTCTTCCTTCCTTCAGAGTTTCGTGAGGCGTTTCCTGTTTTTTGATTATCTCCACCCCATAATAGAGAAGTTCGCAATTTTCCATCACCGCCACGCCCATGTGCCGGGTTCCTGGGTCAATAGCGAGGATTCTTGCTTTTGTTTTAGGCATGTTGTTGTGGGGCGGAAGAGCACCGCACGGGATCTCCCCGCCCGTTACGTTGATTATTAATTTCATGAACCCCTGCGGCTCCAAGGGCCACGGCTTCGAACATTCTCATGTGGTATGGGTTCCTCCGCTGTTTTTCGATAGTGAGCTCAACGGAGAGTTCGGGGTACAGAGCGGTTACCGCTTCAGCCAAGTTTCTTTTGTTTTTTCTTTGTTCTTGGCAGAAGACGGTTTCAAGTTGCTTAATCGTGTATTGGATGAGGTTGAGTTTGTTTCTGAGGCACAGTTTCTGAATCTGGTTGTGGAGCGAGTTGAGGCCGCGAGAGCTACGCGAGGGATGCAGTCTTTTTATGGCCACAAGATCGGGCCGGTATCGTTCGATCCACATGGAGACGATAGTCAGCGCCCTTTTCAACTTCTCCTTGGACCATGTCCCTTTGAGGATCTTCACTCTCCAGTCTTGGAGCTGCTGTCCCCGGAACACGGCTATTCCCAGATACCTCGTTCCGGGATTAACAGCGAGGACCGTGTGAGAGTTATTTCGCATGTTGTTGGATTAAAAAATTAAATAGTGCACCACGGCTAGTTTTGATTTTGCTCGTAGGAACTTCTCTCACTCTGCCCACGGTCTCTCGGAGCAGAGACTCGGGGTATTTTCGAGCATAGGAGAGGTACAGTGGAAAACCGGCAAGGTCATGGAGGGCCTGGGCCAGATCGTAGGCCAGAAGTTCTTCCCTGGTCTTACAGGCCGAAGGTTTCAGATTCTTAAAATCGATTTTTATACTATCGATATCGCTCTTTAATATATTCTCTTTAATCGTATTCTCTTTAGGAGTGGTGTCTGCCTTCTGATTGTCCTTTATCCAAGCCGGTTTTTGAGCCTCAACAGTCCTTTGAGAAGTGCGGTTTTCAACACCTCTGAGGTGCGGAATTCCGCACTTCTGCGATGCACATTCCTGCACGTCTCCGAGCGGCTTCCATTTGCCAATGGTGATAGCAAGACAACGACCTGAACTTTTGGTTACGATGTATTTTCCTTCCCGCAAGACGTTGAGCCACTCGAATATTTTCCTTCGCTGAATCCCGGTGTCCGAGCAGATCGTCTTTACTTTCCTCACGAGAATCCCGGTGCTTCGATTGGCGTTGAGAAGGAAGTAGAGAAAAAGCCAAACGGCATTTCCCATTGTTTGAAAATGAACGGCGTCAGCGTCCATAACCAGGCCCTTCCAGACTGGTGCCCACCAATCTTTAGCTTTTCTCATACAGTACATGTGCCCCTGACAGTTCCTCTCGGCTGGCTATTTTGTGACGCCGTTCCTGCACATAATCCCAATACAGCGCCTCCGACGTGCTTCGATAGACAGCGGCCAGATCGAATAGATTTTCTGTCTTAGGAATACACCTGCCGGCCTCCCATCGTGAGATCATGGAGGTGCTCTTGAGTTCCATAAGTTGCGCCACTCGCTTTTGGCTCAAGCCACGAACTTTCCGGCAACGCCTCAGGCTGTTAGGAATGAATGTGTGTTTTTGATCCTTCATGCGCTGCATGGAAGAAAGGTTATGGGTTCTAAACTATTAAAAAATAATACAGTCGTAAGGAGGGCGAATTTGCTTTGAGAGGCAAATTATGACGATGAAGAAAAGAGATCCAACTGGTTGGGGGTTTCTTTGGGTCGAGGAATGCTCTCAGGAACAAGCTCTACTTCCGATTCCTTCCGCCTGCGTGCATACCTCTTCCGTGATTGCTCAATAATCTCCTTCTTAAAAGATGCCTCTTCTTTAAAGGGCGGGAGTGTAAAGGCACTAAAAGGGTGGGATGAAACCCCGTCGATCATCAGCTTGAGGTAAATGTGGTGGTTCGGAAGATTCACCAGATCGGCTTCCGTGAACACCGGATAGAATTCTCTGGCCAGGTATTTGGCGTCTTCCGCTCCCACTCGAAATGAAATGAGCGTGCCGACATTTCCCAAAATGGCCGCTCTCATCTCATCATCCAGTTGATCCAGGTACTGGTGGGCCAACACCAAAGCGAGTCCATACTTTCTCGCTTCAGAAAGAATGCCGGCAAAGGACAGGGTGAAGAAATTGTGCACTTCGTCTACATACAGGTAGAAGGATTTTCTTTTTTCTTCCGGCACATCTGCGCGACCCAAGGCCGCCAATTGGATTTTGGTGACGAGCATGGCTCCGAGAAGGGCGCAGTTATCCTCCCCAATGTGCCCCTTGGCCAGATTGACGATCAGAATTTTCCCGCTGTCCATCACGTCGCGGAGATTAAAGGTGTTATCCTTTTGGCCGACAATGTTCCGGAGCGGACGACTGGTGATGAACTGACCCACCTTGTTAAGGATGGGGGAAACGGCTTCCGACCTCATCCAGGCGGAATACTTTTCAAATTCATTGAACCAGAAAGAGCGCACCTGCTCATCAGTGACGAGTCGTATAACCACGCTGCGGAAGTCTTTATCAGTGAGCAGTCTCGGGAGATGAAGGAGTGTGGCGCCGGGATACTCCAAGAGAGTGAAGATCGAATGGCGCAGAATGTGTTCCAGTCGTGGTCCCCAGAACTCCGGCCAGATCTTTTTGAAAACCGAAATCAGCCCGGATGCTACCAGGTGATGCGAATACGGCGAGCATTTTTCCAGAGGATTAAAGGCAATGGGATATTCTAAGTCCCCCGGATTGAAGTAGATTACATCGTTGATCCTCTCCTGAGGGACACAATCGAGGACCCTTTCCGCCAGATCTCCATGGGGATCGATGAGCGCCACCCCCCGGCCTTCCCGGATATCGGAAATAATCATGTTGGAGAGCAGCGTGGATTTCCCGGTGCCAGTTTTCCCGATGACATACATGTGGCCACGCCGGTTTTTCTGCTTGATTCCGAATATCTTCCGGATGTCCCGGTAGTTGGTGACAGCGAAACGGGTGATTGAATTTGAGTCGTTGATATTTTCAGTCATGCTCCCATTTTGCTGACCGACGACATCGAAAATAAGCCAAGCAAAGCTGCTTCCAGCGACAATTAAGCCCTCCTTACGCATCCCACCCGGTTTCTCTAACCTTATCTGCGGACAGCACATTACAAACCCCAAAAAGAAAGGAGCACACCGATGGGAAGGACAGTCAAAAGTCTCGAACTGAGGACGGCCGAGGGCAAGCTCATTGTGAGTCTGTACCTCGTCGAAAAAGAGGTGGACTCGGAAGGCAAATCCAAAGGTCCAGGTAACCGGAGTCCGGAAAACAGGACGGAAAAGAGCCAGGGCAACGGTCCCCAAAATGGCGAATTGATGAGCGAGGCCCAGAGGCGGTATCTCTTCCGCATTCTGGCCGACCAGGGCATCGAGGGAGACGCGGCTTTTGAGCGGCTCAAATCCCTTTTCGATGTCAGCGTTCTCAAGGAGGTGAGCAAGCGCGACGCCAGCAAAATGATCGAGCGCCTGCTGGAAGAACAGGGAGGGGTGAGCGATGGACCACCTTTCTAGCAGCCAGATGAATCTCTATTTCCAGTGCAGCCTGAAGTATAAGTTTCAGTATATTGACGGGCTGCCCAAACCTTTCAAAGCTTCCGGCTTAGTGTTCGGGGGCGCCATCCACTCGGCCATTGCCTGGTTCCACAAGAAGCAGCTCGCCGGGCGGAATGTGCCTCTGGAAAAACTGTACGCCATTTTCAGCGCCGACTGGTACGGCCAGAAGGTGGAGAGCGACATTCGCTACCGGGAAGGTGAGACGGAAACAAACCAGATCCTTCTGGGAAAAGAAATTCTCAGCCTCTACTATCACCAGCCGCGAAAACAGGTCAAAGGCACCGAGGTTCCGTTCACCGTTCCCCTTGTGAGTCCCGGAAATGGGGACCACCTGGGCATCAATCTGGAGGGCTACATTGACCTCCTTGAGGAAAATGACGGCATTGTGGAGTTCAAAACCTCAATCAAGACCATGGATCTCAAGGACTTAAACCTGCAACTCACGGCCTACAGCTATGCCTATGAGATGCTTTTCCAGAAGCGGCCCAAGAGTCTGAGAGTGGTGAATTTCCTCAAGCTCAAAAAGCCCAAGATGCTTTCGCTGGAAGTAAAGCCGGCCAGTATCGACCACCACCGGTTCATCCTTCTTGCCAAAGAGGCTCTCAAAGGAATTCGCTCCGGGGTTTTCTTCCCGAGACAGAGTTGGTGGTGCGATGGGTGTGAGTATGCGGAGCCGTGCCGGGGTTGGCAGGGTGCATAGGCGGCGCCAGCCGTGTATACGGGGCAGGTGAAATTTTCACTTGCCCTTTTAATTTATTGGCGCTACGCGCCAAGTGGGGTGCAGATGGTCTTTTTCTCCCCTGACCTCAGCCAGGAGATGCAGGTTTCAAAGTTATCAGTCCAGCAGTCGTTGGGCACTTTTGCCACAGGCTGGAATTTTAGCAATAGATTAGGGTTATCCGGTCTCGGCATGAGCCAAGGATCTATCGTGTACATAAATATAGACCAATCCATGGTAGACGGATGCAAAGAGACTGCTAAAACATCGAATTCTCCATATCGGTAAGGTCTGGTATCTCCACCAGACGCATCTTTCCCTCCGCGTGTCCGCTGCGTTTCGGTTACCCAATGATCTGAAGGCAGGAATCTATAAGCCTGGTTGGCAGTCATCGGAATATGATCTTTGAGGCGCTGCATCTTGACTTGGATTCGGACAGAACCCACTGAATCCCTCAAAAGGAAGTCGTAAGCAGGGTCTCCCTCAGGCGTAATATTCTCCCACCCAGTGAGGCGATTCACAACATTGATTTCAAAGGAAGCTTCCGCGATTACTCCGCGAATGCCACGAAGTGTTAAATCACTTGCCCGGTCTATGGCCTCCAGGATTATTTCGGCTTGCGTATTAAGTTTTTCCTCAATGGGATGGATTGGAAATTCAGCTCTCAAATATTCGAAAATTTCACGTCTTTGCCCGATGCTGCAACGGCTCAGTAGCTCTTTTATCTGCTCAATCTGCGTCATCTACCCTCGCCTTTGGCCTTCCTGCGTCCTGCGGTTCAAAATTTTCTACCTCTTGACGATTCACCAGAGTATGACCTGCTATAATGAGGCTTCCAATCCGTCCTTTTCTGACAAGCTTGGAAATAGCTTGCCTCGAAATCCCGCGGATTCGAGCGGCTTCCGACTGGGAAATCCACTCGGACGGGCTGATTCTTTCTTCATCAAATTTGGTTGACAATGTTAACCCATTTTATTATTTACATTATTTGAACACCCGACTATCATAGGGAAAGCCCAGTTTATTTCCATCAAAAAATGGGGAGACAAGGGTGATAAAAACGCAAAATACGCTTGCGATAAAACAGCTAACCATTGCATCAGGGCAAAATTCTCCGACGCTGCTTCTCCCAGGCTTCAACCCCTTCTATACGACCAACTTTGGAGCAGCCTACCTGGGAGATTCCTTGAAGGTGCTTTCAGCCTTGCCTGACAACAGCGTGAACGCCGTCATTACCTCCCCGCCATACGCGCTCCATTTTAAGAAAGAGTATGGAAACGTAGCCAAGGCTGATTATGTGGACTGGTTCTTGGAATTCGGAAAGGAAATACAGAGGGTTCTTGCGGAGGATGGAAGTTTTATCCTGAATATTGGAGGGAGCTACAATAAGGGTGCTCCAACTCGTTCGCTTTATCACTTCAAGTTGCTCATCGCCCTTGTTGAGGAGATAGGCTTTCATCTAGCTCAAGAGTGTTTTTGGTACAACCCGGCCAAGATGCCAATGCCCGCCGAGTGGGTGACCGTTCGCCGGATCAGAATCAGGGACTCGGTGGAATACGTCTGGTGGCTTTCCAAGACTCCTCACCCGAAGGCCAGCAATCGCACAGTCTTGAAGCCATACAGCAAAGACATGCACCGGCTCAACCAAAGAGGCCTCAATCATACAACGAGGCCGTCTGGTCACAACATCAAACCCAGCTTTAGCGATATTGATGCCGGTGGTTCAATCCCCACCAATGTAGTGGAAGAGGATATCCCCACCGATATGCTCAAGTTCGGCAATAATGCCGCCAATGACCCCTATACAATCCGCTGCAAACAAGCAAATATCAGGCTCCATCCGGCTCGTTTCCCGGCTGCTCTGCCGGAATTCTTCATCAAACTTCTCACCGAAAAAGGTGATCTTGTGGTTGATCCTTTTGCTGGATCGAACACTACCGGGGCTGTTGCAGAGAAACTTAACAGGCGATGGATTGCCATTGAGAATATAGAATCATATTTGGCGGCTAGTAAATTTCGATTCGAGTAACAATTGCGGGCAGTAAGCAGAAATACGGTCCGCAGCCATTGAGAAACTTCTAAGTGAGAATTATTCTCATTTTCCCCCTTCATTCATTTTCCCTTTTTTGACCAATTCTTTTGCAGTATTCTCAGCATTCAATATCGGATGTGAAATACGACTTCGTTTTCGTGGATCAGGGAGGTTTCGAGAAATAAAAGCCTGACTCATTCCGGCAACTGGTTGCTGTTTTCAGAGAGTACAAAGAGAAAATATAAACAAGGCAGTGTCTGGTTAGTGGAGGAATTATGTGGCGCGACAGTGAAAGCGAACAGGACTTTCTCAACTTCACCGAGCTGGCCGACCAGATCGCCGTCTTGGCGACAAATCATGCCCTGTTGCCAATCTCGATAGGTGTGTTCGGTGGGTGGGGAACGGGCAAATCGACGGTTCTGCGTCTCGTCGAAAACGAGGTTCGGAAGGCGGGCAACAAGGCACCGATGCTGATTAAATTCGACGCTTGGCTGTACCAGGGCTTCGACGACGCCCGCGCCGCGCTCATGGAGGTGGTGTCTAGCGCGCTGCTCGGTGCAGCCGAGAACAATGCAACCCTGCTCGAAAAGGCAAAGAATTTCGCTGGGCGAGTCAATTACTTCCGCGCACTCGGCCTGATCGCCGACTTCGGAGTCGGCATGGCGCTCGGCATTCCGCCCGGGTTGCTAACCGGAGCCGGAGCGGCACTGTCGTCGATCTTCTCCGGCAAGGGGTCCAAAGCGGACATGACAGAGGTGAAGGACGATGTCGCGGCGGCGCGTAAAGGTTTTTCTGATATCATAAAGCCGGCTGAGAAACGGACGCCGCCTAAGGAAATAGAGGCATTTCGCAGAGAGTTTGGCGAATTATTGGAAGGTCTCGATACGACGCTCGTCCTCTTCATCGACAACCTCGACCGATGCCTCCCGGATGCGGCAATCGGGACATTAGAGGCAGTCCGACTTTTCCTCTTCATGCCGCGCACGGCGTTCATCATCGCGGCGGACGAGGACATGATCCGCCATTCGGTCGCGAAACATTTCAAGGACCCTCAAGCGTCGCACGTGCGCGACTACTTGGACAAAGTTATACAGGTTCCTCTCCGCGTCCCGCAGGTGGGTGCCGAGGACCTCCGGGCGTATATGTATTTGCTGTTCGTTGGTTTAGCGGCTCCAGGGAAACTATCCGAAGTACAGGGCAAGCTTATGGCCGCCCTGCAGGGCAGTTGGAAGGGGGATACCTTCGACAAGGCGGAAATTGCTATGCTTGCTGGCGACGCGGCTGGACTGCTTGACAATCTTGGGATCGCGGACCGACTCGCTCCGATCTTTGCATGGGCACCCAATATTCAGGGCAACCCCCGTATCGTGAAGCGGCTGCTTAACGCGGTATTTCTGCGGCGCATGCTCGCCGCGAACCGCAAGATGAACGTGGACCTCGCAACGCTTGCCAAGCTCGCGGTGTTCGAGCGTTGTACCGATAAAGAAGCGACACTCGCACTCTATCGCATGGTGATGGAGGGCAAAGACGCTGAGAGGTATCTACTACCCGCTAACGAGATCGAGGGAGAGCCGCCGGATCTTCCAGCCGAGTGGAAGCAGCACGCAGATTTTATCGACCAATGGCGGGCCATGGAGCCGCCGTTCAAAGACGCCGAGACCCTACGCCCGGCCGTCTTCCTGAGTCGAGATGTGATGGCGCCGGCGCTGGCGCGGACCCTCCTAAGCGAGACAGCGCGGAAAGCCAGTGACGCTCTGCTGAATGTGAATAGCCTCAATTCGCCGGCTGGCAAACAAATTGTCGCGGAACTGTCCGCGAACGACCGACGCACCGTTATGTCCTCTCTGATTGAGTCGATGAGGGAGGGGGACTGGTCGGCACCTGTGCGTGGGATTCATGGCGCGCTTATTCTCGCGCAGGCTTCTGCAGAAGCGGGCGCTGAACTGAAGGCGTTCGTAAGCGGGCTACAGACCGGACAAATGGACAAGGGCATGCTGTTCCTCCTTAAGAAGGCCGGCATGGTGGAGGGAAAAACCTGATGGGGACTTCGCAGTCTAAACCAAATCCGCCTCCCGGAGCGCCATTGATCCCGCCCTGGGCAAACCAAGACCCACCTCCACCAGAGCCTCCGCCAGAGCCCGCGCCCGATCCGACCACACAGCCCGAACAACCTGGACCTGCCCCACCGCAGCCCCCTATTGATCTCGCTCCACCTCGACGGTTTGCAGGTTTTCGCACGGCGCTCGGCCACTTCGCGACCTCGGGTAATCGGGATGATGCACGCGCGGCACTCGGTCATTGGGCACGCACATCCACGGGCGGGGCACGGGCGAATACTCAACGTGTCTCGCGCGCTGCACGCACTGGTGGCGCCGCGCTCGCCGGTTTTGCCCGCGCAGCCGCAGGGCAACCGCCGGTCGCGGGTGCGTTGGACATCCGATCACTGGCCGGGCTTTCTGTTGATATAGCGGTTGACCGTATAGTTGACGCATTTTGCCCGCCTGGCATTCTTGACGAGGACACCGCCCGGCTTGCCATCGGCGAGGGGCTAACTAAAGCCCTAGCAGGTGCCGACACCTTTGATCCGAACGACATTGGCGTCAATGACGTTCGAGTGGCAACGCTCACATTCGTTGCCGAGCTAGTATTTGTATCCGTCGCTGGCGATGGCGGGCGCGCATTGGCGGCGGCACCGAGCCCTGCGGCGGCCACACAACGTGAATCAGACATTCGCTCGCTGGTACATGAAGCCACTGACATGGTTGGGACACCAATCCTCACCGCCGCCGGGAATGTATTGACGCCCGATGGAATGACTGCACTTGTCTCACGGGTCATCGAAGCCGTGCAGACGGAAATGGAGACGTGGTGACAACCCGAATCCTTGCAAGCCCGCACATAGAACATGCAGCTGCAGCGCGGTCCAACGGCGGCCTTGGATTGGCTCTGTATCAAGTGGGACGCCCAGCGCTCGCAGGAATCGGACACACATTACTGCACGAAGTCAAAAAGTTGCCACAGCCGCCGAGCGTGCGCGCATGGGACTTGCTGTCTATCGCGCTGGCGATATACGGCACTGATCGCTTCATTCCACGACGCAACTCCCCGGACGGCTGGACACGCATCCTCGCGCTTGAGGTCGAAGTGGTTGAACCGGACCCATGGTCCGCCCAGACCGCCCAACTCACCGCCGCACTTAGGTTTCTAACGGGCGACATCTGGTACTTGAGCTTTCGAGCCGGGGGGCAAAGTCCGCCTAATTTTACATCGACTTCCACCGATTGTGACTGCACATGCCTGTTTTCAGGTGGGCTCGACAGCTTGATTGGAGCCATAGACTTGACCGCCGTTGGACGGCGCCCGTTCCTTGTCAGCCAAGCCGCACCGAAAGAGGGACCGGTTCAGAGATACCTCGCCAATCAGATCGGTTTGGATCACCATCGGTTCGAGGGCCATGTGACCGAGCGTGCTGCGCCGCCCTACGAACCGTCATCGCGATCACGATCCGTGATATTCTTTGCTTATGGCGCGCTCGCTGCTGCTAGGTTGGGTGGCGAACTGTTCGTACCAGAAAACGGGCTTATATCAATCAATCCGCCGCTTACTCGTCGCCGCATCGGTAGCTTGAGCACACGTACAACACACCCGCACTTTATAAGCTCACTCCAAGCCGTCTTCGACCGTGTCGATTTGGGTGTAACATTGATAAATCGCTACGCTTATATGACGAAAGGCGAAATGTTGGCGCAATGCCGCCCTATTAGCGCACAGATTGCGTCGGCCTCGTACTCGTGTGGCAAGGGCAAGCGACTTAACAAGCATTGCGGACGCTGCTTGCCCTGCCTAATCCGGCGCGCAGCCTTCCTCAAGGCCAGGCTTGAGGATTCGACCCTTTATGCAGCTAATGACCTAGCACGCCATGCCACAAATGACGACGTGTATGCGGCACGACTAGCCACGGCAGCGCTTGCTCATCGCGATATGGCACGATGGGCGGTGGAAGCTGGACCCCTGCCAACCGACGCCGAAAGACGGACGGCTCATGTGGATGTCGTCAGGCGTGGGCTGGAGGAATTGCGCGACTATTTGGGGACGGTAGCTTGGCCGTGATCGATTTTCATTGCCATTTGGACCTCTACGGGAATCCTCATGAGATCGTCGCGCGATGCACCGAGTTGCGCCTTTACGTGCTCTCTGTAACAACTGTGCCAAGTGCTTTCGAAGGTACGGCGGCACTCGCAGCTGGCGCGGTACGGATCAGGACTGCTTTGGGCCTACACCCGGAGCTTGCGGCATCGCGGATTCATGAGCTGTCGCTATTCGAGACCTTGCTACCCCGAACGCGCTATGTCGGTGAGGTGGGGCTCGACGGCTCGAAAGACCATCGGGCATCATTAGACCACCAGACCAGAGTCCTTACGGACATACTTGGTATGTGCGCTCGTGCCGGAGGGCGCGTGGTCAGTCTCCATAGCCGAGGCGCAACGGGAGTCATCCTCGATGTACTCGCAGCACATACGACGGCCGGGAGGTTCATTCTGCATTGGTATCTAGGGACCTCGCGGCAGGTTGAGCGCGCGGCCGAGATGGGCTGTTGGTTTTCCGTTGGACCAACGATGTTAACTAGCCTCCAGGGTCGATCCGCTGCAGCGGCAATGCCACATGACCGAGTGCTCCCGGAGTCCGATGGCCCATTTGGCCTACTAGATGGTCCGCCTACGTATCCTTGGGAAGCTTGGTCCGTGGTACCACAGCTTGCAGACGTATGGAGAGAGCCTGAGCGAGAAGTGGGGGGCTTGCTTTTGTCGAATTTCAAAAAGCTTGCGACATCGACGCGAAAATAGATCGACTTAACCTTACCGGCTCGATACGTGGCTTCTGAATAGACCCCCCTCTTTGTGTATGATGAAGGGCGTTATCATCCACTAGACCGACAAACGGGGGCGGGGCAATGTCACAGGCGTTAACGGTAATAGGGAAGAAGATCGGGGGAGTGCTGCCGGAGCTGTTTGCACCCGATGCGAACGCATACAGCAGAATAGTATTTTTAGTTGCCTATACAAACCATTGCTGTATGCTTTAATATATCCTCTTTATTTATTTAATATTATTTATTACTCGCCACTTATTCTTCATTGCTCTTATGAAAAGGAGAGGCCATGAAGTTACAGAGGTTTAGACCTATAGCCTTTGCAATACTTTCCTTACACTTCGTGCTTGCAATTGGTTTTCTCGGATGCGCTTCAATACAAATGATAGGTCAGTATGATCAAAAGATTGATGATGGCATTACTAATCTACAGAAGGCTACGGCAGACTTTTTTACAACTATTGAGCGGCAAGGAGGTAGTAAGCCTGAAGATTATAAAACTCATGCCAAATTTTATGATAACACCAAGGTTGCTTTGTCAGGTCTCATTGTAAGGGCTAATGCTGTTAGCCTGAATAAGTTGACCGCTAAGGAATTAGACAACTTGAGCAAACAATATCAGGCATTAGAAATGCAAGACCAAAAATTTGGGATAAAGCAAGCCGAAATTCCCCAATTGGAATCGGCATATAATCGGGCATTTACTGCGCTTTTTACGCTTGAAGTGGCCAAGAAAGTACCTTCATCGCAAGGAGCTAGCAAATGACATTTAATTTCGATATTAGTAAGGTTGTCAGTGATATGGTTAACGCATCTTCCGGCGCACTGGTCAATGGAGGCCAACAAGCGACTGAATATGCAACCCACGAGTATGAATCGTTCATCTCCGACATTGAACATGTACAGACTATGGCCACAGCTAATCCACCTATAATCACAGAGGAGGAAGCACAATTCCTAGTAAATCAACACAAAAATTCGATGCAATCAGTTTTGTTAACTGTTGAAGGACTTGGAATTATTGCAGTGCAGAATGCTATTAATGCTGCTTTAGCAGTACTTAACGCTGCACTTAGTACAGCAGTTCAAGGCCTTAAGTTTGCCTTGTAAACAGTAATTCAGTTTCTCCTAACAGGATAGAATAACAAAGTGTTCAGTTCTGCTTGGCTGCGCTCTGCCGTCCGCGTGGGTCAATGCTAAGCGCTCACCGATAAACCGGGTGAGGGATCGCGCGCGCAACGGATCTCCCGATTCCGGGTCCCGATCCGGCTTCGGCTGCAGACCGTGCAGAAAGTCCGTGACGCACTGGGCGTTGGACGCGGCCACAAAGATCACCTTCTCGTCGTCCTCTAACGCCTGCGCCACAACGACCTGTAACGCGATTGCGGTGTTCACGCACCGCTGGCGAATCTTTGACACATTGCAAACATCAGTGTATCGTAAAAGGGAATATGTGAGCTTTAGTCTCTACATACAGTCACTGTGAAAATCATGTTTAAAGACATAATCAGCAAGAAAACCAGATCCGAATTCCGCGAGTACTTTGTGAATCGAACTTTGAGGGAGATTCAAATGGAATTCGATGCTGCTGACGTGCCTTGCGATTTGAATTACCAGCCTACTACCTCTGGTCAGCGCCGTTCCCTCGTCGAGCAGTATTATCATGCTGTTGACTGGTCAAAATGGTCCGATGTTCGCAAGGTCCTGACCGTTTACGAGAATCTCCTGAGCCAGCTAGAAGAACTCGATAGTGCATTTCAACGCAATGGGTATGCTCAAACCACTTTTAAGTCCCTCAAAAAATGGATTGAGAAGGACGGTTTCCATTACTCTGGTGGGAAATTGACGCCTGTTTTAAAGCACCAGGGCCTACAAGAAATTTCCGAAGCAGCGACAACATTTGATGCTCCCGAGCTGCATAGGCAAATCCAGAGACTCCAGAATGCAGTGGAAGAAGATCCGGCACTGGCGATTGGAACCGCCAAGGAACTGGTGGAAACAACCTGCAAAACGATACTGGATGCAAGAGAGATTCAATATTTTGAGGGCGATGACCTGACAAAATTGGTAAAGGAAACTAGAAGAGCACTGGGGCTCATTCAGGAAAACGTACCTGATGCTGCTAAAGGTGCGGAAAGTATTCGACGTCTGCTCAGTAATCTCGGGGGTATAGCGCAAGGCATGTGCGAGCTAAGAAATCTCTATGGTACTGGCCACGGGAAGGCCGGGCATACGAAGGGTTTATCACCACGCCATGCACGCCTCGCCGTTGGGACAGCCGTAACTTTGGCCACGTTCTTGTTCGAGACCCATCAGGAGCGAAATATATAAATTAACGGTGGAGCACCCTAAATGAAAAAAAGGGAATCTTTTACGGAGTTTTTAAGTCTTTAAGCTTTTTCTTTACAGCCTTAAAAGCAGCTATTTCCTCAGAAAGCAAATTTGGAGTTACTTTTACTGCTCCGTATAAAGAGTCACTGTGAGAGTGTCCCTCAATGTATCGGGAGAGCGATCCATATCGAGTCATGACCTCACTGAGAATTGAATCATCCCATACCAAATCTCTTAACCTATCGAGACTGAGTCGTTCCTCAAATCTTAGGACCACACCCCCAAAAATATCATACATCACGAATGCTTCATAACAGGTTCGGAGCGCTCCGAAACCCTGTTTAAGAACATCCTCCTGTTTTTCAGCGGCCAAATCCTTGGCCATTTTATAATACTCTTCAGCTTTCTTGGTATTTTTGTAATCCTTTTCCAGAGCGGGACTGTTATCTAGAAACACATAACCGGGGAGATCATCCCTATCACCGCGCTTTACCCAGTGATTAGCAAGCTCCACCCTCTCGATCTCGGCGTGTTTTTTTAGAAAATACAAAAACGGCAGGTCGTGAGTGAAAACAATGACTTGGCGGTTCTTTGCCTCCGTCACGAGCAAAGAGGCGATTTTTCCCCGCCACTCGATGTCCAGGGACGTGACCGGATCATCCAGAATGATTGAACTGTGCGGACCGCTGAGTTTTATTTCCGTTAGGAAATCAGCAAGAGCCACGGCGCGTTTTTCTCCCTCGCTTAATACTTTCTCCGGGGTGGCAAGCGCCGGCGCGGTGGCATCGCAAGACTGTAAGACGATCTGTCGAAAAGATTCGCCCTTGCGGGGGATAGTTTCTAAAGTCACATTTATTCTTCTCCCGAGTAGTTCAATATTTTGCTGAAACTCCTTTACGTAGCCCTTAGCTACCAACTGCTCAAAAAGTTCATTATGTTTGATAGTGATCTGGCGGGTACTTCCGCCGGCAGTCGCCGCCATCTGCGCCCAGGCACGGCCAACGACATAGGTTTTGATTTCAGCAAAATGCTCTCGAAGGATCAGGCGATGATTCAGTTCCAAGAGCTGTTGCTCCAATATGGCAAGCTCTTTCCCCTGGTCTTGTTCTCTTAGCGCCTGAAGTCTCTTTTCAATTGTCTCTCTATGCGCCTGGACATCCGAAATCGGACATCTGGAAAGTGGCGGCACTGCTTGGTCTCTACGGTTATCGATCATTGCGAGTAATGCCTCGCGGTGCTGAGTAGATTTGGACAGAAAAGCTGTGATCTGTTGGCGCAACGGGGGATTTTGTTCGTCGAGATTGCGGTAAGAAACCGACTGGTCACTGAAGAAATTGAGGGAAACACTGTTGATCTTTGTGCGGGCATTGTTCAAATAACTTTTCACCCGGTCCAAATCGGCTTGGGCTTCCCCTTTGAGGTAGGCCCATAAGAGGTGCAAAAGCCGGTGAGCCTCATCAGACAAGGACTGATGGCAGAGCAGACAGTGGTCCTGAGGCTGGGGATAAGGTTTCTCAGGCGTTCCTTCCATCTCGGCCAGATTCTTCGCCGCCTGCACAAATTCGCTCCAGAGGGGGGTGCCAATCTGTGTGAAGTGAGAGGACTGGAATTTATCGAGACTAAGCTTCTTTACCGAAGTCTCTGCCTCCTTATAGGCCTTTATCTGCTTGGTTAATTGTTCAAATAAGGAATCACTCAGGCCGCTCGTCACTTTTTCAAGCTGTTTCTCAAGCTGCACAAGATCAGTTATTTGCTGAGATAGGTTACTGATCTGTCTTTGGACATTCTGAGCTTTGATTTTGGCGATTTTTTCATCCAATAATTTGATCTGCTGCTCGTCTTTCTGGCTCAGCGTAGCCAATTTTTCCAGTTCCTGGATATTCGTCTTGGGTCCCAGAGCATCAATCAACTTTGTTACTAACGTTTCTTTTCCCTGGAAAAAAGGACGAAACTGATGCGGTTGGTTATAGCTTTGTATCAGAGTCTTCAAACGTTCCCGCACTTTGTCCGTCTCTTCGGCTAGGCGAGTGAGATATTTGAGACCGCCCGGGGAGAAACTAAATTGAAAGGGCTGGGTAAGATGAACCAGGACGCTTGTGGCGTCAAACACATGGAATGAAGCCAATTCGGCACATCGGCTGTCCACTCGATAGCAAATCTTTTGCGTATCGCCATCACAGCAGATCTCAATGTCCGCCGAAGGCGTTATAGTTGCGCTGCACGCCTTAGTTACATCGGGAAGTACTTGACGATCACCACGGGTAAAACCGGCACATCCAAAGACTCTAGCGTATCCCGATTTTCCTGATGCGTTCCCGCCATATACGGCCGTCAGTGAGGAGCAAAAAGTGAGTGTCTGATTCGGGACCAGCTGATTCACATGTTGCAGGTTTGAGATTTTGGATAGGGTGATCTTCTCGGTATGACCAACTCCCGGCAATCCAGCCTGACTGAAAGAGAGCTGGGGACGCTCTGAAGCGAGCTTTACCAGCTTCTCGTCTTCCAGCAGGTACTGTAGGAGCGTTTTGTAGGTGTCATCATCGAAAGGCTGTCCGTTAAGTATCCTAGCGAAAGTTGCTTGTTCCCAATATTTAAGGCTGGGTATCCACGCGATAATTTGTGTGAAGGCTTCGCTCATAAGGTTGCTCCTCCCCCTATGCGAAAATTGCAAGTTGGTGGACTACCTTTGAATTAATAAGATCAATAGAATACACGATTTTTATGAATTTAGAAAGTTAACATTTTGTCGCTTGAATAATTATAGAATAAAGTCTTCCAAATTTTCTGTCAAAGGCGGCTCGCTACATACAATAAGACTACCACCTTCATCTTTTCCCAATAAAGTCCGATATTTCTAAACCAATGCCCAAAGCGCTCATCTACTGCCGGGTATCTACTGAGGAACAGGCCCGAAGGGATACTCTCTCCCAATCGGACTTGCCTCATACGGCATTATTCCCCCTCTTGTTCCGATAATCGCGGCCCATACAATAGCAGCATGAGGAAAGGGAAGTTTTCAAAGGAACTTCCACTTTCTCTGAGAAAGGTCCGAACATCGTCTACTAATCCTAGGCCTGGAGTACCGAAAACGACGATTCAAGGGAATGGTGGAGGGTGAAATATGACGGCTATGAGCCTTGTCTTTACAGAAGTCGAGATCAGAATCTTCATTCTTTTGACCAGAATTTCTGAATCAGTGGCATGGCAGAAGATGTGCACTTGTTTGCTTTGCACAGAGCAAAAAATCAAGGTACAGTTATATATGGTGCCTGTCGGCCTCGCCGGCCCTGTACTGTTCCTTGACAAATGAATATGTTGAGCGATTCCATTCCGACGCTCGAACTACTAACTATCTATGAGGTAGCGCGGCTGCTTAAGATCTCCGTGTCTAGCGTGCGCCGCCTCCAACAGCAACGACGCATTCCGTTCGTCAAAGTTGGAGGCAGTATTCGTTTTATCAAAAGCGACCTCTTGTCGTACGTGGATCGGGAACGGGTGGAATCCATCGGCAAATAAAATATATGGCTGTAAGGATTAATAAAAAGTCGTGGTGGGTTGATTTCAGATTCAACCATATACGATACCGGAAACGAAGCCCGGAAAATTCAAGAGCAGGAGCGCTCGCGTATGAAGCCGTCTTGCGGCAAAAATTGGCTCGTGGCGAAAGCATAGACGCTGGGGCGCAAGCGAAGGCGCAGGAGCAGACGTTCGCGCAATTCGCGTGGAAGTGGTTCGCCGAGTATTCAGTGGCCAACAATAAGCCGTCCGAACAGTGGTCGAAGAGATACATCCTGTCCGCTTCGCTCATCCCTTTCTTTGGTAAGATGCTCATCGGGCGGATTACGGTGAATGACATTGAGAGATATAAAACACAAGCGCTCAGGGAAGGAGTGTCGAGAAAAACCGTCAATAATCGGCTGACCGTCCTCAGGACATGCCTCTCGGCGGCATACGAATGGTTGGAGCTTGAAGGAACTCCGCCCAAAGTAACCAGACTCAAATGCCCGCCGCCTAAGACGGATTATCTTTCGACCGATGAATGCGCATTGCTGCTTTCCCACGCGAATGATGTCATTCGCGAAATGGTGCTCACAGCCCTCAGGACAGGCATGCGGCAGGGAGAGCTTAGAGGTCTCCAGTGGACGTCAATCGATTGGCAGAACAGAATCCTTGTCGTGCGCCATTCGAGATGCGATTACACGAAAGAATTAGGATCGCCGAAAGGCAACCGTGAGCGGCATATTCCTCTGGACGCCGACGTGTACGAGATGCTCCTCAAAAGGAGAAAGAACGTGGGGTACGTATTCCTGAACCAAAGTGGTAGGCCGTTCGGTAGCGAGCACCTCGCTCGTCTGCTGGCAGACATATGCAAGAAGGCGGGATTGCGGGAAATTGGCTGGCATACTCTTCGGCACACGTTTGCGTCTCACTTGATAATGAGAGGAGCGCCTCTTGCTTCCGTGCAGATGCTCTTGGGGCACACGGCTATTGCGACCACGATGAGGTATGCGCACCTGTCTCAATCAACGCTGCGAACGGCGATAGATCTTCTGAATCCGAAACAAGCACGCAATCTCAATTTTGGGCAGCCCGTGGTCAACCGATGGCTGGAAGCCCAAATGAGAGAAACGTCTCGGGAAACACTGGTGCCGGAAAATCTGCTGATTTCCTAGCTAGAAATGAGAAAGAAAAATTATTTCGACTATTCTTGACTTGTCGGGCCGCCGGGAATTGAACCGCTTCGGGCGGTTTAGGAGAATCCGAAATTGAGTAAGCAAAATTCTAATTCTATTCGGTAGGTAAAGGATTTATTGGAAAAATAACAATTCTCAATCGCACTTACAAACTACTAATCTTGGTCAACTTTTATCACTTTTTGGGCAGCCCGTGGTCAACCGACTGTCGTATCGGTCTGCCGCGGCATTATTAGCAAGAACAGTACAGGTAGAGTGATAAATGGCTCAAAACACTGCGAGGCGGTGGTTTTTTGAGTTGTACTTGTTACGCTACAGCGTCGGATTTGCTTTATCGGTCCGGAAGGATTTTCATTTTGTCCCCGGATTATCGGATAATGTTGGGTCATGAAGATCCCGACGCATAGAAATTTATCTGATTGATTTCTTTCAAAGTAGCCAGGATTGCCTTTTACTGTAAGCAGGGAGGTTTTGCTTCTAAAGGAAACAAGAACTGGGCCGGTAGTGACTTATCATCGGGTATGAGGGGGCGCCTCCCCCTCCTACCTGATGCCTGTGCCCCCCCACACCATAAGGGGCGGGAAGCGAGCTATTAACTGCGGGGGTGGTGGTATGTCAAATTGCCGAAATTGGTCTGATCGGCATTTCTTTCTTGCGGGTTTTGATTGGAATATCGTATGATTTTGCGGTCTATCAGGTTTTCCAGGGAGTTTTTCCAGGTGAAATCCGCCTCAAAATGAGGTTCGGCATCGCAGATAGTCAAGTTGATGAATTATTCAGGGCAGAAGGTGTTTATTTACAAATAGTGGATAGGATCGGAAAGACTAGTGGCTTAAATTGGGGGATTATAATGATAGCAATAGACTTACCTAAAGGAGCGAGCTTTCGCAAACGTTGGGATCTGATTTGGAAGCTAATATTAGGCGGTAAATTTAAAAACCCTTTTATCGTAATTTTTATCCTCGGTTTAATCATGCTTATCATCAGCGAACTCCCAATTGATCCTCACCTTGCGCACATTTTGAGTAGCATTGGTATTTCCTTTATAGCAGTTGCGCTTACTGCGCCAATATCAAATTACTTTCAGTTTAGGACTCTTGCAGAGCATATGCGCATAGTTCAAGGAGCTGATTTCGCTGGAATAACCAACATTATGGCATCTCGCCTTGATGACGAAAAAAAATTCAATGATTTATTCATATCAGAGTTTGCTGATGCCAAGCAGATATCACTATGTGGAATAGCGTTTCCAAGGCTTTTTCTTCTCAGACCTTTTCCACAACAAATTCAACACGTGATGTATGAATCAGATGTTCCAATTAGGATTCTACTTCTTAACCCTGACGGAGATAGCGCTAGAGAACGATCAGATATAGAAGTAGATAGAAATACCATGAGCCATATAACAAGCTCCATCGCAACATTTGCATCAATCATGAAAGAACGCGCTAAAAATCTACATATAGATATAACTAACCTTGTTAACGCTGATAGACAACATACTATAGATATAATAGATAAAATCAGAATGCAGGTGCACTTATATGATTTCCCACCAATAGCATTTATGCTATTAACTAACAAATCATTACTCATTGAGCAATACCACTTCGGACGACCTGACACGTGTCGTCCAGGTGACTGTATAGGAGGGATGGTCCCAGTCATCGCTTATACGTCTACTGCTACAGCATATAGTTTAATGAGTAAACATTTTAATTATGTTTGGGATAAGAAATCTGATGACATAACGTTACGGCTTTTGACAGATTAGTACAGTTTACGCAGCAGAAAAAGGCGGTGAAGAGGGACCCGTATCGGGGCAGACTTCGAACAGACCATTCATACCTCGACAAACTCATAGACGATCTCATCACCCATGTTACTAAGATTAATAAGACGAATTCTGAATACAAGGAGGGAGAAATTGACGGTGGCGGCAAGTAATTCCGCTGCAAAATACCAGGATTGTCACTTCCCGGCGCGACAGCGACGGCGGCAGCCTGGAGTGTCGTGCTATGTCCCTGTTGAAGCGTTGGAGACGCCTAAAATAGACGACGCGATTTCATGTTTTTGATTTTCCTTGAAGGAATTCTTTCTCGAAAATCCAATAAAATCGTTGTACTCCTGTTCGATATTGCTGGCCGTACTTCCTATTGAGAACTCGTACTTCTGCGATTGGCCGGACCCGGCACTTCCGGAAATCTTCAAATCATGTTCAAACGGCGGCGCTAGACTCAGATGAACTGCTAAGGGTTGCGCCATGGCTCCTGGGGGCAATCTGTAGCCGGGGGCACTGATAAGGTTAATCTGCCTCCCTAATTCCATGCCACCGGTCCAATTAGTTTTATCGTGGGGAGCAAACCGCATTGTGCAGTTCGGGCCAGGCAATTCCCGCAAAAGACAAATTACGAAAATGTCAGAAGCTATTCCTGGGCCCTCATTGTGCACCGCTATACCAAGTGATACGTTCAATGTGTCACGTTTCAGTTCAGCTTCTGACAACAAAAAATGATGGTAGACATGTGGTTGAGGCCTCCGGCCGAACATTCCAGCCAGAACGTCGTGCGGCGTCGGAACAAAATCTGACCCAGCACGGATGTAGTACTGTTTGTTGGGCAGCATCTGATGTGGGGCAGAGTTGCTCTTGGGAATCAGGGTGACGACAAATCCCTTCCCACCTTCAATCTCTATAATATGGTTCTCGACTCCAGCATGAGGTGGAACAGTACAGCCTGATATTGCTCCTTGAAGCAGGCTCGCGAAACGTTTTGGATTTTCCAATGCAATTATTGCCTTCGCGACATCGGCCCTATCCTTATCCAATGAGCAATCGATTCCCCAAACGATAACCCCTCCTTCAGAATTGCCAAACCCCGAAATTGCCTTTGCTAGGTTTTTCCGATCATTATCAGATAACCGCGGGTCAGATCCGTTGTTAGATGAGCGTTTGAAATCTAGAAACAGTTCCTCTGCACGTCGATCCGCAACAAAACTCTCGATTGTCTCTCTCCCCTGGGTAATGATCCGTGTGTAAATATCTCGACATCTTTCCATATTATCGGCCCGTCCTCTTTTAAAGAGGTTTAACCCCAGTTATTACCAGAAGTAGAAAGGTGCTCAGATCTTTGAATCCACTTCCTCAACTGACCGTGCGTAAGCCAAATGGCCCTTAACCCGAGCCAAATCCAATTCCCCTATCTTATTGGTTTCAAGCAAATGCGCATAAGCTCTTATTTTATTCCTATAGCGCTTTGTCAATCTGGGGCGTTCCCCATGTACAAGCAGACCATATACTTTCAGACGATTTGGACTTTCTGCATATCTTTCCTTCTCCATGGACATTTGCCAACCACGCGACTCCACGACAGAGTGGATTTTATCTTTTATTTCACTCGGAAATACATCCTTTCCCGAAAAGATTATATCATCGGCGTAACGAGTATATTGGACTTGATACTCCTTGGCCAATGACTCAAGTTCAATGTCGGCATCTTTGAAAATAAGATTTGATAATACTGGGCTGGCTGGTGACCCTTGAGAAAGATTGCCGCCATATGTGCACAACTTAGCGATCACGTGCGCTCCATGACCAGGATAACCAAGCGCCATCAGCGAGGTTGTCACCTTTTCAATTGGTGTCGAGCTAAAAAAATCTTTAATGTCTACAGAATAGAGCCACTTGGCCCCGCAGTGCATAGCAGCTCCTTGTATGGCTGAGCGACGTTTAACGAATCCGAAAACGGCAGCGTTGAAATCTAGCTTCTCCCCCAAATGATAACCGAACCATTTTTGTATAACCTTTAAGGCAACTTTTGGTGAATGGATAGTTCTTTTTTTCTTTCCTTTCGTTATGCAGAAAGTTCTGTAATAGCGCTCGGTGCAAGCATACATCGCCCCCACGAATTTCGTACTATAGCCAAAGAGAGCTGCCAAACATCTTATCGAGACAACTGGTGGCAGTCCCTGCGATACCAGCCTATTTATCTGTTCACCATAGGTCAAAGAAACACTTTGTGGTAATGCCTTAAGCATTTCATCGGAGGAAGGAAAGGAAACGAGAAGTGGCGGCGAGTTCATGGCAAAAGCTAAGCTCCTGCTTACGTTGAGCCCGACGGCCGTACGGCTGCCGTTTCGAAGGAGCGGCAGCCGTTCGGCCGTCGCTCTTCTGTGCCTGGCCTTCGCAAATGGACATGATACATACCCTCGCGAAAACGCGCCGCCACTTCATGAAGGACTATTACCATTTTTTCCTTCCCAAGAAAAGAGCTCTTTCTATATCAGAGCTTGACCTGAATGCACCATGCGGAGTGAGACGCAATCCGACATCGGTCAACACGTACGAGCCATCTTTTTGACGAAGCAAGAACCCCTCCTTCCGCAGTATATCTAGCTTTCCCTCTAGCCATTTTGGCAAGCCGACATCAAATCCATCACCCTCCAGTTTGCTCCGTATTTCGTCTAATTCTGCGGGGGCCAGTATTTTGATTACCCTTAGCAACACAACATTGGACGGGAGTTCCTTTTCTGGACCGGAAACATGCAGTCCACGCAATCGAATATTGAAAAGCTGCAAGTAGTCACGAATGGCAGTTTCAATACCTTCAACAGATAACGCCTCACTGCTAAGCACCGGCTGCTTTGCGTCTACCCATATCTCAGCTATGTCTTCTTCTGGAAATGATGCAAAGCACTCCCCCATATACCTTCCTAATCGTTTTCCGAGCAAGGCACATAGTCCTGTAACCACTTGTTCCTCTCCCTTGCTCTTATGGATCAGAAACTCGATGTCAAGCCCGTGCTGTTTCTTAAGGTCTTTTTTCAAACGTGCCATCTGTCGCTTGCTGGTTTTTCCTTTTCCTACATTCTTTCCGACCTGGCTACTTGGAACATAAACAAGTACCATTTCATCGCTTGCGCGCAGTCGAAGATCTGTAAGGAAATTCACATGTCGTTGCGAAAGGAATTCGCGAACTTTAACTAGTTTAGACGATTCCAAGTTGTTTCCAAACTTTTAAGATTTCTTTTGCGCAAAGCGATACCCTGTTACCCCAGTTTTTTGCAGCTTGTAAGGTCTCAATGTCCAAACTAAAGCCACGGGCATCACGAGTAACCTTCCTGTCTGGTTCGTAATCCGCTATAATCCGGACGGCATAGGCTCTCCTGAGAAGGTTAGATAGCTCAAATAAGTTCGTGTTTATTGATGCTCGATAATGTGACGCTGCCCCTTTCGTAATGAGGTTCACTTTCTCGCTTCGTCTTATCTCCTTACGAATCCTGCCAGTGATCGTTTTTTCAAGAAGGTTCGGGATGTTTAGGTGTGGTGTTCTAGCCCACCTAGAATCCAACTCTGTTAGCATTTGTCTCGTAATCAGATAACTAGCATAGTAGTAGCGATTGAATGCACTTCTTCCAAATGCATCAACATCCCTGTCTTCCTTCTCGGTATATGCCCATTCTGACAGTTTGTCCCCTACAACTTGCATGCTACAAAGCCCTACAGTCCTTAAGAATCTATACAAAAACCTGAGTTTTCTGCAGTTCCAACGAACCCGGCTTAAAATATTACAGGAACCAAAATCCGATTTCAACTCAAATAAGCGCCACAACCGACAGAGAAACTCGAAGTCGTAGAAGCCCTTTCCCTCAAAGTTCCAGTTCAATTCCGGAACTCTGGCACCCCATACTAAGTTTAGGACTTATCGCAGGGAGTGAACTATTGACTTTCGGCGTTGAGGATAAAACGATAAATTATTCTGAGGAAGAATGGAGCACCGCTGATTTTGTTGGAATCACCAGGAGTCCTTCTGAGATTGATTTTAGTCTCTATATGAAAGCAGCCAAAATCGGCATTTCATGAAATGCAGGGACGTTTTGCTTCTAAAGTAAACTAAGCAGGCGGCTCATTTTAAATGTCCTCCGCTTCGCTTCGGACTGGATTAAGGAAGCCGCCTTCGAGGACTCGGCGGCCCACTTTGTAAAGTGGAAAAACAAAAGGGTAGGGAAGGCAAGAGGAAGCCAGGGAGAAAGCAGGGGCGGGCGAAAAGGGTTTGGTTAAAAATATAATGGTTAGTGAGTCTAAAAGAGGGAACGAACCAGACCGTAACTATTTGAATCTACTGAATGTAATTGGTTCATGATTCGTGATCGGGATAAGGTCACTTAACCGGACCTTTCCCGACCATGTACCACCACAAACGAAATCAACGCCTTTGTTATTTTCTGACTGAAATGTACGCGAGGTAAACTTCACTTTTTACCTCTCTTTCCTTTCGCCTTTCCACCCAGTCTGGCTATCTCGGAGCGTTGCGCCTTGGAAAGTTTTTTAGCCCGAGCCTTTCCACCAAGGCTCGCGAATACGCGAGCAGCTTCCTTCTCGTCCATAATTACTTAGCGATTTTAAGCTCACCGTGAGTACGAACAAGCGTCAAAGGCTCGTCGTAGGCATCCCCAAGCAAAACGTAAAGGTCGCCAACATAACCAGGACCGCCAGACATATAATCGAACTTTGCAGCGTAAATATCGCCTTGAAGCATTTTTATCATTTCTTCGGCATTTTCTGCACCCCACATTTGCCGAACGCTCTTCATGGCTGCAATTTCTTCAATCTCTTTGCTGTTAAGCGCTTTTGGTTTGTTGTCCATACAGTGTCTTGATTGATTCTTAATGACTCAATTATACTTGCTTGCAAGCAGAGTGCAAGGGCTTCTCTATTTCAACAATGGTTAGTCTAAAAGAGGGAACGAACCAGAATTTAACTACTTGAATCTATTGAATTTAGTTGGTTAATGGCTCGGGATTGGATGAAGGTCCCCTAACCAAACTTTTCCCGACCATGTAAGTTCATCGCCGGCCAAAAACAGTACAGACGTCCGTAATGTCTATTGCCTACCGTCCCTTAAGCAGCGGTTGATCCTCACCACCCTTCTCGATGATCTCCATGGACTGTATCAGTTGCAGCGATATAGCGACCAGGTCCTTTAGCTCTTTAATGCAATTAGTCGCCTCCTCGGGGGACACGCTCCCATCGGCGAAAGCGTTGGAAATCTCTCTCGTCGCCTCACTTGATTCCTTGATGAACCTGGAGAATCCCTGAAAGTTGAAGTCGTACTCCGGAGGTTTAATGTAGTTGGCCACCCGGCCCAGCCTGAACTCAATTTCATCGAGCACCGTAAAATCTTTGGTGGCCTGGATCAAAGAGATAAGCCTACTGACACTAAAACCGTAAGCGTCCTGGTAATTTAACATCCTCATTAAAGCCGAGTAGTTAACCCCCATTTTGTTGGCCACTTCCTTCATCGGGTGCCGTTCTTTATACCCAGCCAAAACGTGTTTAATTACCTCCTCAGGAGTTTTTATTCGCTTCACCATAGAATTCCCCCTCTTCAAATACGGATGCCCGGTTGACCCTATAACCAGCAGCAGGACTCTGTCTAAGCCCCCAAGATGCTTCCAATAACCAAAAAATGACGAAGAGCAGTCTATCACATGAAATGAAGCTGTACCAACACTTTATCTGACATCGGTCACCGTATCCTACGGTGTTTGTTTCATCTTTTGCGTTCTCGAAGAATCGTGGTCCAATCCGGCTACCTTAAGCAAGAAGCCGCTATGACTCGGCAGGTAACTACGAAGTGAAAGGGAAGTCGGATGGCCAGAATACATGAACCGGTTGTCAAAAGCTGGATGGACGAAATAAAGATTGCCTCTGATAAGAATATTGCCGAGCTTCTCTTACACTTCGGCTATTTCACCAATGAAGTGTCGGCCAGAACCAATGCCGGGAAAATTCTCAACGCCCTGGCAGAGAAGAACCAACTGGTTAAAGGCCCTGGTTATTTCAAAACCCCGGATTCCCAGTCCCTGTTCAAAGAGCATGCACAGCTCATAACCAATCACCTGGTTCAGATCAAAAAGCTGCCCGTTGAATCGGTCATTATTCGTGAACACTTCATCGAACCGGTCTCGCTCCGGCCGGATGCCATCATCCTTTTAACCAGAGATAACCAAGGCTGTTGTTTCGTGCTGGAAGTTCTCAATCATGAAGGAGAACAAAGCATCGAGAAGAAGCGCAATGTTTGGAAACATTGGCCGGAACGGACCGCCTATCTCAGTAATCTCTTTAACCGGCCCATACCACACGTTGACTTTGTGACCTCAGAGCAACTCCCCCTCTATATAAAGGAGATCATATGAAAGCCGTTGGCCTGGTTGTCCTCTTTGCCTTTTTGATCGGATGCGTCTTTTTCGCCAAGTCGGCTACACCCGCTCCGAAAACCGTCACCGTAGAAAAACCGGTGTACATCGAAAGAAGAGTCGAGGTTCCTGTCAGAGTGAATGTCCCCGTTGAAAAGAGAATCAAAGTCCAAAAGAGAGTGGAAGTGCCGGTTGAGAAAAAGGTTTACGTTCAGGTTCCGACCCCTCGACCACCGGTCATCTCGGTTCCTGTCTACACTGCGATCCCACAACCCGTTCCGGTACAGTCAGTTAATCCTATAGCAATCACTCGGCTCCTGCAGAACCGACCCCAAGTGATCGTTCAACAAGGCAGTCACTTCACCACCGTTGGCAATGGATTCACTCCACCGTGGACCGGCACTTGTCGCGGAATTCCACGGGGAATGGTGAGAACCCACAGGTAAAAGGAGAGCACTATGGATCTTTTTAAGCAGGCGGATGTGTGGTCATTTGTTGCGGTCTTAGTCATCCTGGTTTTAAACAGCGCGGTTTTTTGGAAGATGGGCTTCACCTCGGGTGTCCGGGAAACAATGGCCCGTCAGCAGCAGATCGAAGCTATGAAGTTCTGGATGAAAGAGGGAGGGTATGCCAATGAGTGATCTCGCAGTGAAAAAGAACCAACTGCCGGCCAGCATTTTAAGCAACATCATGCCCCTACCCGTTCCACCGCATACGTATGAGGTGGGGCTGCTCAAAGGAATGTTCGACATCTGGAAACGAAAGCAGATGGCAGAAGCGGCCCGGCTCACCGCTGAAATTGCGGAGAGCCAATGCCGGGCCACGAACGCCTACATTACTCAACAAACCGCCTTCATGACGGCTTCTTCGAGCGCGGAAGTGGTGTTCCGAAGGAATAACCATGAAATCAAGATGATGGAGATCACCGAACACAAAGCGCAATCCGAGGCTCTCATTATGCACTACCTGGCGGAGCAGGAACGGCTTGCCGCTGAAATGTCCAAGAAAGCCTTTGATGAGAGATTTGGAGGGGAAAATGGAGAGTAAGAGATTCAAGAAAATCGGTAACGGCAGGTGGCATTGGATTTTTCGAAATGAGAATGGAGAATCCATGGAGTCTAAAAAAAGTATGGCGCCCTCATATTCTCACGCGCTGACCCCAGCCCAAAAGGAGCGTATCCGCCGGCAACTGGTCCAGGAACTTACCGCAAAGAAACACCTTTTGGAGCGAAAACTAAGACTTTTGGAGGATCTTGATGGATTTGCCGAGACTGAAAATCGGGATCTCGCCTAATTACCTTCCCGTCTATTGCCGGGATCGGTACACGCACATCCTGCTGGTGGGAAAAAGCGGAACCGGCAAGAGTTCCCTCCTTTCCCACTGGTGGGACCAAGACGACATGTACGGCAACGCCAAGATTATGGTTGAGCCCAGCGGATTTCTGGCCAGGGAATGTTACAGCATCTCGCGCGGCAAGGCGCTCTATTGTTCACTTGACCTTCCCACGTCCTTAAACCCCATGGCTCAACCATATAACCGCAACCAGATCGTGGATAACATCTGCGAGTCCATTAACCAAGTCATCGAGATGACCTCATCCAACCAGTCCTTGACGGTTAAGATGCGGGCCATCCTTGATGATGCCATAAAGTATTGCTTGAGCAAGAATCGAAAGACCCTGGTCAATGTTCGAGACCATATCGCCGACCGGAGCGGCGATGACGTGACCAGGGAAGGAATCCTGGCTCGACTCGATCACCTGTTGGGGGATGAGAGGCTGACAGAAATTCTTTGCGGCCACAATCCGGTTGAGTGGGGAAAGTTTATTCAAAAACGGCACGCGTTGATCTTTGACGGTTTCGGGATGGGTAAAGAGAAAATGATTTTCTGCGGTACCCTGATCGCCCAGGGGCTGAAGAACTATTTCCGCTACGAGCGCCCCAAAGAGTATCGCCCGGTTTCCCTGTATATCGATGAGTGCCACAACTTCGTCAACCCCAATCTCTTCGACATCTTGAAAGAGGGACGCAAGTTCAAGCTGGCTTCCATTCTTTCCACTCAGGATTTTGCCTTGATCGGTGAAAAGCTGACGCGGGTCATGCTCAACGTGGGGACCGTCATCGCATACCGGCTGGGTTCGCGAGAGGCATCAATGGTGGCGCGGGAAATACGATGCAAGCCGGAAGAGATCCAGGGTCTGGGGAAATTCCACGTCATGTATGCCACACCCATGGAGCGAGGAACGGCTAAGACGCCGAGGCCTCCATTTGTTAAATCCATTGAGCCGAAAAAGGCGGAGTCTCAGAAAAAGACAGAATGGCAGGGGTGGTTTTCTATGGAATCCCGTCCCTGTGGACCAACAGAAGCAAAAATAGAGTGTCCCCCTCACTTTGCCCACCGAGCAGGGGGGCGAATACCCAACAAGGAAGCATATGAACGAAGTGCATTTTTCAAGTAAGACAAATGAGTGGGCTACTCCAATGGATCTGTTTAGGGTGTTGGACAGAAGGTGTCATTTTACCCTCGATCCATGCTCGACCAAGCGTAATGCCAAGTGCAAGAAGTTTTTCACCTGGAAAGAAAATGGCCTTAGGCAATCCTGGGCCGGTGAGACCGTATTTATGAATCCGCCATACGGTAGAGAAATAGGACATTGGATTAGGAAAGCGTACGAAGAAAGCACCCAGGGAGCTACGGTTGTGTGTCTCATTCCAGCTCGAACCGATACGGCATACTGGCATGATTATGTAATGAGATTTGCTGACGAGATATGGCTCAAGCGGGGAAGAATAAAGTTCGGAGGAAGTCAGAACAGTGCTCCTTTCCCAAGTGCGGTCATAGTGTTCAGACCGCATTCGCACCGTCTCGTGATGAGAGCGTTCTGATGGAATTCTTGACTGTAAAACAAATTGCCACCATCTTAAAATGCTCCCCGTGGTTCGTGTATAAGAATAGGGAACTACTGGGAGGGGTTTGTATCGGCAAACTGATTCGGTTTGAAAAATCCAGACTGGAGAAGGTGATAAATGGCTGTATTCAAAAGACGCGACAAATGGAAAGTCGAGATCTGGAAGAAGGGGAAGCGGATATACACGAAGGGAGGATTTCTGACCGAACTCGACGCCCTAAACCACGAGGCCGAGGTGACGGAAAGTCTGCCGACAAATACGGGCTTTATCAAGCTTGCCGAATCAAGACTGGAAGAAATAGAACTCCGAAGGAGCCAAAAACACTTCGTGGAAAACCTCTCACTGATTAAAGGAGAACTCATTCCGATTTGGGGGAAGAAAAACGTCATCACGCGAGATGATGTGGAGAAGTACCTTAACAAAATAGCGGAAACCTCCAAAACTAAAGCCAATAAACGGTTGAGGCTGGTTAAGGCTCTTTTTAACCATGGAATTAAACGAAATTGGTTGAGGCAGAACCCTTGCCAAGGGATTGAACGCTTCCCGGAATCCAAAGGAAAGCGATACATTCCGCCTATTGAAGATTTAAAGTTGGTCCTCGAAGTAGCCGAGGCCCCCGGATGTTTGGACAAATTTTATCTTTTAACCCTGGTTCACACCTTGGGACGAATGAGAGAAGTCAATCGGCTCAAGTGGGATGATGTCGATTTTGACCGGGGCTTTGTCACCCTCTACACCCGAAAAGCGAAGTGTTCTGATCTGAAACCGGTCCGGGTTCCAATGAACGCCGATTTGCGCCAAGTTCTCAAGAGAGTCCCCAGGACCTCAGATTACGTTTTCACCAATCCCCGCACTGAAACGGCTTACGATCACCGAGATAAATTTCTACATACTCTCTGTCAATTGGCCGGGGTAAAGGAATTTACCTATCATTGTTTGCGGCATTTTGGGGCGAGCGCCCTTGACGAGATGGGCGTGTCGCTCACGTCCATTCAAAGTCTTTTGGGTCACGAGAGGCCGACGACGACTGATAACTATCTTCAAAGCCTGCGAGGGAGTGCCAACGCTGGAATAAAAAAATTGGAGGGCATCGTCTGATATGCTCAGACTATGGACATTTTAATCGTTGTTCTGGCTGGATCGTATAGCAACAGTCGGGCGTGAAAACGGGCGTGTGACGCCTCTTAAAACCGCATAAATACGTCCAATCAATCCAAGTGGCATAAAAATAAAATACTGGAATTACAATAGGTTACAGTTATGGGTTCGTTCTACGAATCCGTAGGTCGGGTGTTCGAATCACCCTGGGCGCGTAGAAACAACAAGGGTTTGCGGGGTCTTTCGCAAACCCTTGTTATTCAGAGTCCGATTTGTCCCGCTTCTGTCCCGCCTTTGTCTGTTATATTCTCCACGGTAGCTCGACCGCGCCCAAGCATCGGGAGATGAGTAGCGGCGCTGCCTCTGCCTGCCGAAGCCGAAGCAGGAAGCACCAGGATAGCCCACAATTCCGAACCGCCGCCGTCCTCACCCCCCGACCGATGGATGACACGGGCCGGATGGAGATCGGCGCTTCCGGGTCCATCGTGGCGCTTGCCATCCACACCGTCGCCGCTTACCTCCCCTGGATGATCTGAAGATCACACCAGCTACCCCCCATAAACGTCTACGAGCAGGGGCAGGCCCACCCCACACTGTCCGCCCCGACACTGACAACCTCATTTTTGAAAAAACCTCTTCTGTGATTTTGCGGACAGAATGATCGTGGCACCATCCCGCCCCTCACGCCCTCACCCTCCCCCATCACACCACCAAAACACACATGGGTTGGCCGGAGAAAATGGATTGTGGGGCAAAATAGGGGCATCTGTGAGGGTGTCTGGTTGCCTCCCCATGTTGGATGCGCACTATGCGACGTGCAGCGTGATGCGAGTGGTCGCCGGTGCCGGTGCCTTCCCCCCCATGGCGCGGAGGTGGTGTGCGCGCTGGGGGAGGGAATCCCCCGGCTACCTGATTGGACCACGATCATGGTTACTCCCCTGTCGTTGCCTGATCGGTTTTGCATTCGGGCATTTCCAGTTCTCAGCTCTTCAACCATGCAAGGCATCAAGGAACGCCGCGATATGCCCGTTGACCACCAGGGGCTGTTCGATCATGACCATGTGCCCCGCATCCGGGATCAGGGCCAGCTTTGCGTTCGGAATATGTCCGCTCAGATACTCGGAAAACTTAACCGGAGTCATCCGGTCGTCTTTTCCGCAAATAACCAGAGTCGGGACCCTGATGCGTTCAAGTCTGTCCAGAACATCGAACCTGTCGCATGCCTGGAAATCCGCCAGGTATACGCTGGCGGGAACACCCATCATTTCCCTTGCGGCCTTGTCAAGGACATCTCTGGAGACACTGAAAGCGTAGTTATATTCGAGGCCTCCCACAGGGTGTTCTCCCCCTGCCAGTATTTCTATGATCTCCGGTTTCACCCTCAACCTACCGCCGCTGCCCACCAGGATCATGCCGTCCAGGATATCGTGGCTAGTCAGCGCAAAATCCAGTGCGATGGCCCCTCCCAACGAGTGTCCGCCTATTACGAACCTCTTAAGACCTAAGGTCCTTACGAAGTCGGAAACGAATTCGCGGTACTCGGCTACGGAGCCTAAGGCCTGCCCCTCGGATTGCCCATGACCAGGCAAATCCGGCGCGATAATCCTGTGACCACCGATCCCCTCCATCTGAGCGGCCCATTTCCGTCCCGTTCCGCCCGATCCATGCAGAAGGACAACGGTCCTGCCCGCCCCGCCACTCTCCCCAGATTGATGATAATAGATCCGCTCACTCTGCATTGTCAGAAATGGCATCGCCATAACCTCCTGGACAATCCTTTCCAAAATTCGGTGATTCGAGTATGCCTGCTCCCTTCCTGCAACCGCTTGCGGCCCATCCGCACACCACGTGCCACAGCCGCCGCTCGGCCCGCCTTTGTCCTCTCCTGAATCAGCGACCGCTCAATCTCTGCCGGTATCCCTACCATTTGCCACATGGCGCAGCCTGTCAAGGTTTCCGTGTCGATAGCCTCAGTGAGTGACCGCCATCAAGGGAAAAGGGGCAAAGCAGGTGAGGCTGGTGCAAAAGCATATTACTGTCACGTTTTGGTTTCGCAAGAATATTTTTGGATAATCGATCAACGTGCAAGGCGCAAATTGACATGGGTCCCGGGGTATGGATTGAGGGAAGATTGTTGATCCTGTGGCATTCTAGAGAGATCTACCGGTGACCGGCTACTGTGTATCAGCAGAAGATAGTCCGGCTAAAGCGAACTCATTCATTTTGATCTGCATGCTCCAAGGATTCTCACCGGCGGGCACCGGCCACTATTTAACCTGTTTAGAAGCGCCCGTGTAGTAAAGTGTTTTATCCAGATTCGATTTTTGAGTTTGGGATCGCTTAAACCGGAATATTCTGGACTGGATTGACCGGAGGTTTAACGCTGAAGTGAACCCTCCACTCCAGGAGGAGGCCATGTCCCTGCCTCATAAGTTCGGCGGTCCCTGGTCGTAAGAGAAACTCTCATATGTGAGGGATTACTTCCAGCAGTACATGACTATCTTCACTCGAAATGAAAAAGCTGCGAAGCTTGTCAGGATTGGCTATCGTGAAGATCATAATAACACCGGGCGTGCAGTTCACAAGAACAATCTGAACCTTTTCTCCTCCGGCTCACGCAGCATCAAAGTCTTACCGGCGGCGCAGCTATACATGTACTCCAGGTCAGACATATCAATGACATATTTCGAAAAAGCCTATGTCATCATGTTGGCCATGAATTGCAGTGAGCCCGGGCGCAGGGCGTCCGGCCCCAGTTCCACAGCCACCTTCCACCCTGGAGGCCTTGATTCGAATCACCGCATTGGCGCCCGCGCGCTCTGGCCCGACGCCATATATTTGATTTCATTCATGCTGAAACACCAATCCAACGATCATCCCACGTTGACCAGCCTGTCAAAATTAGCTGTTTTGAGAATCTTCATGATGCCCGGAATGCAATTCACGATGTCAATTTTGGCATTTTCTCCCCCCGCGCTTTCACGCAGCATCAAAATCATGCCCAGGGCGGAACTGTCCATGTATTCCACAGCAGACATGTCAATGACATACTTTGAAATAGCCTCCGGCCTTTCCTTGTAAGCCTGTGTGAACACTTTATAGCTGTTGATATCGAACCGCCCGGCAATGGAAATAGTCAAAACATACTCACCGTTCGTTTTCGAAACCTCTGCGCGAATAGCCATGGTGCAATCTCCTTTCCATTTAATTAACAGAATAAACCATACAGCCTCTTGATCCGTGTTGAGGACAGCGGACCCGGCTTCGATCTCTCATGGATTGACAAGGTCGGTGGTAGTTTACTGTTGAAGCATCGCAATCTTGTTCCAAAACCGCATCTCAACTTAGCAATTCTCAGTGAGCTTTACTTCAGAAATTGTGAAGTCATCATCACGCGTGCGTCCCTGACAAAACATATTGAGAGTCTCGACAACACGATCTATCCGCCAGCCGGCGATAGACGGACAGTCGAAAGCAGCTTCAAGCCGCTCCTGCCCGAACATCTCACCCGCGAGGTTGAAAGCCTCAATTATACCATCAGAATAAGCGTACAGGGAATCTCCTGATTCAGTAGAGACGGTCTCCAGGCTGCCGTCGAACTTTTTGTTATCCAGGATTCCCAGCGGCACGTGGTTGGAGCCGATTCTGTGCCTTACTTCTCCTTGTCCCGTCACGACCAGCACGTCGGGAAGGCCACCGTTCCATACGGCTATTGGTCTTTGATCCTGGTTAATTTCGATCATCGATGCACACAAAAACAAACTCGCCGGAAGTATCGACTTGAGCTTGCGGTTTATTTCGTCCAGGATCTCTTCAATAGAATGGCCATCTGCAGTCATTTTAAAGAAAATATCGGAAGTGGGGAGAGCTCCAAGGGCCGCGGAGAGGCCGTGGCCGGTAAAGTCCCCCAGCAGCAGATGGAGTTCACCCGATGGCCTGCCTGCCGAAAAGAACACGTCTCCGCCGACCGTTTCGAACGGTGCGGACCGTACCCGTATGTTCGGGAATCTGTGATAGTCCTTTGAAGATAAACGCGCTAATACCTCCTCTGCGATGCCATGTTCTCTCTCCATCCGCTGGTATGCGGAATGCAACTGGGTGTAGGCACTCTCAAGCTCTGCGTTCTGACTTGTGATGCGCTCATGACTCTGAAGCAGTTCGAGCTTTTGCGTCTCGCTTTCGGTGAGATCTCTAATGATCACCAGAGTCACATCTTCATTGTCGATTGTGACGCACTTGGTGGAGCACTCAAGATGTTTGACTATTCGCTTTCCCTGGATGTAGAAATCGTGCGCCAATCTCGTTTTGATCGTGGGAATCCGCCCATTTAAAGCGCGCAGAATTGAACGTCGCAATTTGCAACCGCCGCATCGAGAGGTCGTCCCGCACGCTTTCTCCTCGTCGACCGCGTGCACGCATTTGGTGGCATTGCCGCACAGCATTCCCAGCACACTCTTATCATCTGTCCCGAAGATGATAGTGAATGCCCGATTAAACTCCCGCAAAATCATCCTCTTATCCAGGATGAAGACCCCCGCATCGATGTTATTAAGGACCGAGTTCAGAAACTCATTTGATTCTTTAAGATAAGTCCATTGATACGCCACGCAATTTCCTCCCAAATGCATTTCAGCAGCACTCCGAGACATAAACGGCTTCCGCACGGTTTCCTTTTTTGTTGTATCTTAAGGACTTACACACGGATCGAACCAGTTGAATCCCTCTTCCTCGGCAGGTAAGGTTCCCGGTCATTGTGCACTCATCAATCCTTGAGTGATCGAAGCCAGGTCCGCTGTCCTCCACGCGGATCAAAAACATGAATTCATTGGGATGAGAAATGTGTTGCACATCAATCTTGATGCAGCCGTTTTCAAGAGTTTCCAATGCAGTCTCGCGCAAAGAGAAATATTTGCAAAACCCTTCGGGAGTTCCTCGTAAAGCGGGATCAAGGCCCAGAACGCCATAATCCAGGGCATTGGAAAGAAGTTCTGCAAGGATGAGATAAATGTTTTCTCTGTGGTTTCGAAACTCCTCGACCTCCAGTAGCATAGCCATCAAGAGTTTCTGAGGATCGGAACACAGACTTTCGGGTCCCAGTTCAACAGACATTTTCCAGCGAGCAGATTTTGGACCATATCTATGACCTCCTGTTTCAGCCATTTCGCCCAGAGTCCCACACTTGATCTCAGCCAGGATGACATCGTCGGATCGAGGGCAGCCTCCGTTAAAAGCCTGGAAATCCTTCATTATTTGATCGAAAAGAGCAACATCGTCATCCTTGTAATGGAAAGATCTCTCAAAACGCTCCTGCCCATAGATCTCGCCCTGCGCATTACATACCTCGATCAGGCCATCGGAATAGACATAAACGGCGTCCCCTTCGGCCACACGAACGACCTCTGCATTTTTGTTGAGCTGTGCCGTATCCACTATTCCCAGAGGTAAACTGGTAGAAGGGAAGCGTTGTTTTATCCCGCCTCCGGCCCCGACGAGCAGGGCGTCCGGCATACCCCCATTCCAGACGGTAAGGCTATCGTGAGTGCTGTTCAATTCAAGAAAACAGGCACAGAAAAACAATCCCGTGGGGAGCAGGTCTTTGAGCTTACTGTTCATCTCGGCGATGATTCTATTCATGGAATAACCCTTTGCGCTCATTGTGCAAAAGATGTTGTTAACAGGTACAAACCCAATGGCAGCGGAAAGACCATGTCCGGTAAAATCTCCCAGCAGGACGTTCATCCCTCCCGACGGCTTCGGCACAACCAGAAACACGTCCCCACCAGCAATGGAAAAGGGTAATGAAACGTGCCTGATGTTGGGAAACCGGGAGTAGTCGGTAATCGACGCGCGTGAAAAAATTTCTGCTGCTAACTCGTAATCCATCTGCAAACGTTGATAGAGTGACTCAATCTCGTTGTTCGCATTCCTGAGGCGCTCGTTTTGCTGCCTGATCCTTTCCTCTGCCTCCTTGCGCTCGCTGATGTCATGTGTAAGGCCCAAGATATACTGCTGCCCGGCCACCTCTATAACTTCCGCGGAGACAAGCACATCAATGATCTTACCGGATTTCGTGAGGCACTGGCTTTCAAAGCCCTTTACCATGCCTTGCTCTTGCAGTATCTTGACCATCTTGGCCCTGTCTTCAGCATTGGCCCACGTTTTCAGCTCTAACGGAGTTCGGCCGACAACCTCCTCGCGTGTGTAGCCAAATAAGCCCAGTAATGTATCATTGACGTCGACGAATTGGCCGTCGCTAAAACGTGATATACTGGTGCCGACGGGACTGGAGTGAAAGAACTTGGAGAAACGTTCCTCGCTCTCCCGCAGCGCCTCCTCCCCCAGCTTGCGCTTGGTAATATCGCGTCCAATCGTTGATGCCGCAACAATGATGCCTTCGGCATTTCGGACAGGCGAAACTGTAAGAGACATGTGAATGTCCAGGCCGTCTTTTTTTCGCCGCACCGTTTCATAACGTTCGATGTGCTGTCCCGACTTGATCTTTCCGAGTATCTGTGGGGCCTCGTCTTCGTATCCAGGCGGAAGCAGGATGGAAATCGGTTTGCCGAGGAGTTCACTTTCGGTGTAGCCGTAGATCTTCTCTGCGCCCGTATTGCAACTCGTTATGATTCCATCCAAATTTTTCCCAATGATGGCGTCGTCCGAGTACTCGACTATGGCTGCGAGTAGGGCCGCCTTCTGCTCTGTCTGCTTGCGCCGGAATTCTCTGTCCAGGTTGTCGAGGGCAAATTCTATGTCTCCGGCAACCCTTTCGAGCAGCCTGACGTCTTCGCCGCCAAAGCGGTCAACCCCATCGGAATAAATTGTCAACGCGCCCCACGCCCGTCCCGCCCTTTCAATAGGGAATGCGGCAGCAGAGGCAATGCCGAAAGGCGCCGCTCGATCACGCCACGGAAGGGTCTTCGCGTCATGCAGGAAGTCGTTATGCACAACAGGGCGATGTTCCCGAATGCATGTGCCCGTTGGTCCGATACTCTCAGGGCGACTGTCGGCATAGACCGTTATGCCCTGGACATATTCGCCGATCCCTCCCCAGAAGGCTGCCGGCACGACGGCGTTGGTCATGGATTCAATCCGGCCGATCCAGGCCAGCAGAAAACCTCCCCCTTCCACGACCTGTCGGCACGCCTGCTCTAGAAACTTTTCGGGGGATGTCGCCCGCACCACTGCCTGGCTTACACGGCTGAGTACCGAGTAAAGCCGGTTCAGGTGTTCGATCTCCCGGGTTTGTTTGGTGCGCTCGGTGATGTCGGCTATGGTGACAAGCACCTGCTCGGCATCTTTATCCTTAATCAGGGCAGTGCTTATCGACATTTCAACCACGATGTCCTTTGAGTCTTGACGGACTGTCATTCGGCCTTCGGCATCATAGATACTCTGACCGGTCTCAAAGGTTTGCATAACACATGTTCGCACCTGACAAACGGGACATTCCGCGGTCTTTCCACAAGACGGACTGCCAAAGGAATTTAAACAGCTAAATACTTCTCCGCAAAGAAGGCCCAGGAGTTCCTCTTTCGGTGTCCCAGCAAAAGCTACACCCTTACGATTGATGTTCGTTACACGGCCATCTTTGGTCACGAGCATCATGATATAGGGAGCGCTTTCAAATATTTTACCCAGAGTATCCCGCTGAGTATTTGTCTCATTTTCCGCCCGCTTGCGCTCGGTTATGTCTGAGATAACAGCAATCAACCCGCTGACGGCAGCACGGGCATCAAGCAACGTTGCCTTGTCAAAGATGACTTCCCTGACTTCCCCCAGCGCATTCTGAGCCTTCCACTCATACTGTTGCTTGCCCGGATGCTCAATCAACTCCCGATCTTTTTCCTCATATTTATCTGCAATGTCCTTGGGTCCCATGTCATAGACTGTTTTGCCAAGAATTTCCTCCATCGGTCTCCCGGTGAACTCCAGAAAGGCTCGATTACAGCCGGTATAGCGGCCTTTGGCATCTTTATGGAAAATGGGGTTTGGAATGGTGTCAAATAAGGTCTGCAAAAAGTCGGCCTGCTCTCGAAACTTTTCCTCCAGCTTCTTTCGCTCCGTGATGTCGCGCCCATAGATATTGAGATACCCCAAGTCGCTCACGGGTACCAGCATCAGCGAGTAAACCACATCTTCGCATATCAGTTCCATTTCTTTGGAACAACCGGAACTGAGCGTTTGGAGCGCATGTTGCCACCAATAGCCTGTAAGTGTTTCACCCTGTTTCCAGCCTAAAGATTTCAAAAGAGCCGAACTACTCCTGTTGGCATATAGTAGTTTGCCGTCACCGGATATTCTGAGAATCGGGTCCGGGTTTTCATTGGGGAAGCGAGCAATGCTTTCTATCTGTTCCTGCGCCCTCTCCCGCTCGGTAACATCGGAAAAGAAGCCGACAGCTAGTTTACGCCCATGGATAGAGGTAAAAATACCCGCAATATCGGCGAAGAAAACGGTTCCATCTTTTCTCAGACACGGTAGAGCAGAAGCCAGCTTCGACTGAGATTCAAGTTCAGAAAGAACCAAGTTCAGCGAATCTTTCGGATGAATATCCTCTACGCTCAGATCCAGCAACTCATTTTCAGTGTGACCAAGCATCTGACAGATGGATGGGTTGGCAAATACAAACCGTTTCGTCTCGAAATCGATCCCTAGAATGCCTTGTGTACTGCCCTCAAACAGAACCCTGTATCTTTCTTCGCTTTCCTCCAGCGCCTTCTCCGCCCGCTTGCGCTCGGTGATGTCCTTCTCCGATTCAGCAAGCCTCTGACGTAATGTACGCAATTCTGAGATGAGTTGCTCTTTAGCTTTGTCTTCATCCTGCATTTCCGGCTCCTCGGGAGATCGATCTCCAGGTTCACATGCATGCGATGCAAAGTGCATCCTATTTGCTGAACCCGCAAAGATTTTGTCGGCGAATATTCGGATTCTCATAACGAAAAATTCGAGATACTTGCTAGCTTGAGAACTTTCCAGAAATTTCAGATATGGAAAAGCATTTTTGAAATTCGTCACCCCTTTGAAATTGTGATCTCACCCCGGTAACCTGTTCACAATCCCACACAGGACAGGCTCCGCTTTAAAGAACGCCTTCGTAAATGTATAAATACCTGAATCCAAACCCAAACTTCATTCAACAATTCCAATCCCTGAGCCGGCATAGGAACGAATCTTGCGCCACAAGAAAGGAGGTATACCCATTGGACATCCAACATTTCTTCTCCACTATGGGAGACAAAATTTCCAAAGTCCCTGGCTGCCCTTGAAAATAATCCCGCATCAGTGGCAAGCATGACTGGGTTTCCCTGGATCGTTAGCATCACCTTTGACGCACAATACTATGAATAATGGTCTGCAAATAATGTTGGTGTTCTATGGCCGCCTGCTCCGCCTTGTCCTTTTCCGATTCAGCGACGCGCTGGCGCAATGCTTGCAATTCGATTATGAGTTGCTCTTTGGTCTTGGCTTCATCCTGCATTTCCGACTCCTCGGCAAATCGATGCACAGGTCCCGACGCATATGGAGCAAAGCGCATATTCTTTGACGGTACCACAATGGAAAAGCAAGCGAGGTGGAGAATCTGGAGGAAGTTTTGGCTCGCCGAATGAACAAGAACTCGGATTTTTCTTGTGGGTTTTGATTGGAATATCGTATGATTTACAGACATTTGGCATTCAAGAAGCTTTTTCGTATGTAATCCGACCCGGAAATGCGGTTGGCCTCCAGTTGGGGATCAAATTGACGCATTATTCAGGTTAATGAAAATATTGACGACACACCTCAAAGTTACCCATGGGGATTCAGAAGAGAAATGTACGGTCAAAGGATTACAAGCTCATTGCCCGGTCGTAAGAAATTGCTACTGCTGCTACTGATTATCTTTGTGCCTGCATTGGTAATCATTGTGCTGTCAGGTATGAATGAACGCAATGAAGATACCCTGAAGGCGCGCAACAATACCTTGCTGGTGATTCAGAGCTTGGCCGCCCAGCAGGAACAGGTTGCAATTGCAACAAAGCAGATGCTCAGCACCCTGGCCCTTTTGCCCGAGGTGCAAAGGTTAGATGCAAATGCCTGCAGCGAGATTTTTCGTGAATTGCAAAATCTTAATCCATCTTATTACGTCATTCATGCAGAAACGCCCGACGGAAACGTGTTTGTTGCTTCCGCGCCATTCCCGCCCGACAGCGTCAATTTATCCGACCGGAAGCACATCAAAGATGCCATAAGAACGCTCGATTTTTCAGCCGGAGAATACATTGTCAGCAGAGTCGTCACAGTCCCCTCGATCAATTATGCCTACCCTGTCCTGGATTCCAATAGAAACCTTGTTGCCATCCTTACAGCCGGTTTCAAGCTGGACGAATATGCTCGTTTCATATCTAATGCAAATCTTACTGAAGCCTACTCCATAGTGATTACTGATCATAAAGGTGTACGTCTATATCGTTGGCCAGACAATGAAGCAATAGGTCCGGGGATAACCCTTTCCAGCGATTCATTCGAACGGATATCGGGTGATTCAGATCATGGTATTTTCGAAAAGATCGGCCGAGATGGAATAAATAGAGTCTATGCCTTCAGGCAATTGCGCCTCAATGAAAACTCCTCACCATATTTATATATAATTGCCAGCGTTGCCAAGGACAAGATTCTGCAGAAAGCAACTCTCAAGATGTTTCGCAACTTATCGTTCCTTGGAGTTGCGGCCCTTCTTGCGGTATTTCTGGCATGGTGTTTCGGGAATGTTTCTTGCATAAAACCGACTAACCGGTTTGCAGATGCTGCACAGTGTCTGGGTAAGGGCGAAATGGGCACACGGACGGGACTGCCCTACACACCCGATGAACTGGGTCGGCTGGCGAAGTCCTTTGATGAGATGGCGTCTCTGCTGGAGTTGAGAAATATTGAACGCCAAAATGCGGAGGAGGCGCTTAGCAAGGCTTACTCCGAGTCGGAGATACGCGTTCAGATGCTGACTGCCGAATTGGAGACTACGAACAACGCGCTGGAAGAGGCTGTCGCACGCGCCAACGATTTGGCCGAGCAGGTCAGGTTGGCGAGCACTGCCGGGAACGTGTTGCTCGCCGGAATGAGCCATGAACTGCGCTCGCCTTTCATGGTGATAATTGGTTTTACCGAGTTGATCCTGGACAAACAGTTCGGAGACCTTACACCTAAGCAGGAAGAATACCTTGGCGATGTGGCGCACAGTGCCCGAGAACTCTTCCTGCTCATAAATGACATTCTGGACCTGACCAAGATAGAAGCAGGCAAACTCCAACTCGAACTCTCAGAGGTCCGACTGCCGGAACTCCTCTCGCGGAGCCTTACATTTCTCAAGGAAAAAGCCTCAAAACACAACATACAGCTCTCATACGAAGAAAAGGAGATTCCTGCGAGCATCATTGCTGATGAGCGCAAGCTCAAACAAATACTATATAAACTTCTTTCAAATGCGGTAAAATTCACACCAGATGGCGGAAAAGTAAGGCTTAGGTCGGAATTTTCCGACGGGTTTGTACAAGTTTCCATCGAGGATAGCGGCATCGGAATCAAAAAGGAGGATCTCCAGCGTATTTTCGATCCTTTTGAGCAGGCGGACAACTCCCCCAGCCGCCGATTTGAGGGCACAGGGTTAGGACTTTCGCTTACCAGGAGGATGGTGGAGCTGCATGGCGGAAAGATCTGGGCAGAAAGTGAGGGAGAAGAGAAAGGAACCAGGTTTTTCTTCCTCCTGCCAACAACGCCACCCAACATGAATGTGGAGAAGAACGAATGGCAGAGAAACTAAAGATGCTGATTGTCGAGGACAGTAAGGCAGTCCAGGTTATTTACAACACGGGGCTCAGTGACAGTGTCTTTGAGAAACGTTTTGAGACAGACGGAGAGCAAGCCCTGGAAATCTACCATACATGGAAGCCCGATATCATCGTGTTGGACATCATGATTCCCGGGATGAGCGGTTATTCGGTGCTCAAAGCTATTCGGAAGAGAAGAGAAGACACAACAACAACGGTCGTCGTTGCCAGTTCCCTCTCGGAGCGGGATACGGTTGTCGACATTTTGAAACTTGGAGTTCAGGGATATCTAGTAAAGCCTTTCACTCACAAGGAGATCGGCGGTAAAATACTGGAATTTTATAAAAAAATGAATTCAGAGAGGGCCGAAGCAGCTCTTGCTGTTTTGGAATCGGAACGGAAGGAAGAACCACCCGCGTAGATAGAAAGACTGACGCCCCTTTCGATGGCGCTATTAATACTGTTCACCAGGTTGTCCTCTAAGGTGTCCTGGGCCTCGATCCTGCTTTGAGGGGGACTCCCGAAGGGTTTGGCAAATTTTTTTCCTTGCGTCAGCAATGCGTTGGAAACACTTGGAGCCGGCTGGCTGGTAGATCGAGTTGTCGAAACACTCAACATGTTTTGTCAGGGACGCACGCGTGATTATGATTTTACAATTTCCGAGGTGAAGCTCACTGAGATTTAAGATCGCTAATTTCAGCCAACTAAGAAGAAAGGATATTACACCATGGCTGTTCGCTCAGAACTTTCTAACACGAGCGATGGGGATGTTCTTACTATTTCCGTCACCGGACGCTTTGACATCGACTCCTATAAAGATTTCACACAGGCCTACAAGGAAAGGCCGGAAACTATTTCAAAATATGTCATTGATATGTCTGATCTGGAATATATGGACAGTTCTGCCCTGGGCATGATTTTGATGTTGCGTGAAAGGGTCGGAGATGAAAATGCCAAAATTGACATCTTAAATTGTTCTCCGGGCATCAGGAAGATTCTCAAAACAGCTAATTTTGACAGGCTGGTCAACGTGGGATGATCGTTGGATTGGTGTTTCAGCATGAATGCAATCAAATATATGGCGTCGGGCCAGAGCGCGCGGGCGCCAATGCGGTGATTCGAATCAAGGCCTCCAGGGTGGAAGGTGGCTGTGGAACTGGGGCCGGACCACCTGCGCCCGGACTCGCTGCAATTCATGGCCAACATGATGACATAGGCTTTTTCGAAATATGCCATTGACATGTCTGACCTGGAGTACATGTAGCTGCGCCGCCGGTAAGATTTTGATGCTGCGTGAGCCGGAGGAGAAAAGGTTCAGATTGTTCACGTGAACTGCACGCCGGGTATTATTATGATCTTCACGATAGCCAATCCTGACAAGCTTTTTCCCATAGTGCCTGCTTCTTCTTTCCGTTTCCGATGCGGGATCTTTTCAGGATGGCGGGTTATGCTTTTTTAATTTATTGCTTTTATTGCTTTTATCTTCATTTCTTATGGATGCAACTGATGAGAGATCTTCATGATATGACCATTCTCGTGGTTGACGATGATAAGCTTGTTCTTAAGTATCTTTCTCTTTTACTGAAAAGAGAGGGATACAACAGCGTCATAACTGCAGATTCGGGGGCATTGGGCCTGGAACTGTTGAAAAATCGCCGGCCCGATCTGATCCTGCAGGATATCATGATGCCCGACATGGACGGGTTCGAATGCTGCCGGCATGTAAGAGCAAACGAATTGGACAACCGTGTGCCCATTATCGTTATGACCGCCATGACCCACGACGATGCCCTCGCCAGAAGTATTGACGCCGGAGCTACGGACTTTGTTTCGAAACCCATACGCTCCTTTGAAATCCTGTCTCGCATCCGGTCTGCCCTGACCTTGAAGCAGTCTTTCGATCATATGGAAGAAGAACTGATGAAGCGTAAGCAGGCAGAAGAAAGGATCAGGCAGCAAAACGAACTCCTCAGGAATGCGTACGACGAGATTGAATCACTCTATCAACGATTGCAGAGAGATTACGAGATTGCCGGGGAAGTGTTTATCCGTGTGGCTCCCGCCGACCACTCCGGATTTCCCAACATCAGGTCCATTTCAGCTCCGGCTTCTATCGTCGGTGGGGATTTATTACTCCTCGCGCCACGGCCGTCGGGAGGCATGCACCTGCTGCTGGGAGATTTCACGGGCCATGGTCTCTCCGCTGCCCTTGGAGCCATACCTGTCGCCGACATCTTTCACAGGATGAGCGAAAACGATTATCCCATCAGTGAAATTATCGAAGAGATGAACCGCAGGCTAAGAGCCATCCTCCCAACAGGATTGTTCTTTTGCGCCTGCTTTGTTGCACTGAACAGCACTTACGATACTCTTACCGTCTGGAACGGGGGCATGCCGGATGTCTTGCTCGTCGGGGCTCAAGGCGGAATAAAAAAAAGGTTTTCTTCCACCAATCTGCCACTGGGAGTTGTGGAGACGGAACGCCTCGTGACGAAAGGGCAAGTCGTTCATGTCGCCAAAGGGGACCTCGCTTATGTCTACTCCGACGGAATCATTGAGGTGCGTAACCCGCAGGGCGTGATGTATGGCCAGGAGTGTTTTGAGAGGTCCTTCGATTGCGGCGTTGACCCTGGAGCTCTATTTGATAAAGTCGCCAATGCCTTTATGCTGTTCCAGGAAGGCTCCCCTCGGACCGACGATTTCATCCTGGCCGAGATCAAGTGTGGGACCACGGAAGGATGGGCTGTCTCAAGAACGCATGGCTCGGAGTCAATGTCCCCGAGGTGGAAAATGTCTCTTGAAATGGGGCCGGAGAATCTCCGCTCCGATCCTCTTCGATTGGTGGAGAAAATGCTGATGGAGGCATGGGAGCTTCGCAAGCACAAGGAGGACATTTATCTTATTCTAGCAGAGCTTTTTTCCAACGCCCTGGATTATGGCGTTCTCGGGCTCGACGGCGCTATGAAAAAGAGTCCCGAGGGGTTTGACGAATTTTTTTCCTTGCGTCAGAAAGCCTTGGAGACTCTTGAAACCGGCTGGGTCAATATCGAAGTGGAGTTCACTCCGCACCCCGATGAACTCGTGCTCTCGATTCGCGTGGAGGATAGCGGACCTGGCTTCGATCATTCCTTTATTGGTGAGTGCGCATTTTCCGAAAATATCACCTGCCGGGGAAGAGGGATTCAACTGCTTGGTTCCATGTGCAAGTCTCTCCGATATAACGAAAAGGGCAATTGTGTCGAAGCCGTTTATGCCTGCTGACAACCGTTTATCATCATAGGGTTCAAAGAAGCGGGAGAATAACTCGACTTCCTTACGGCAGCGCCTGAGAGACTGCCGCAAGTTAATGGGCCATAACCAGTATTACGGCATTACCGGCAATCATCGCGCTGTGTCGAGGTTTTGTCGGGAAGTACATGAAGTATGGCAAAAGTGGCTCAACCGCCGCTCTCAGCGTGCCAGGATGACTTGGGAGCGCTTTAATCGGCTGCTGCAGAGATACCCCCTTCCAAGACCACGGGTGGTTCACTCTATATACGCAGCAAAACCATGATATGAGGAGCCGGATGCGTCAATCGCGCACGTCCGGATCTGTGGGGGGCGAGGGAAGGCAACTGCCCTCGTCTACCCGACTATGATCTGGTCTACCGGTCCGAGCCGGTAGCTTTTAAACAAGTACCTCCCCGCTCTGTCTCAACCTTCATTGATACAATAGTCGGATTCCTTTAACCTCATGTCGATTGCCGCCCGGCACACTCGTTGCGAAAAGCCCTGATTGCCGGAATGGGGTTTTCTTAATTTCTCTTCTCCCTTCCCATTTGGCCCGCCATTCCTGTATCACTAAACTGTTTGCTTTTTTTCGAGCATCCCTTGATGCACCGGCCAGATTGTTTTGCCTGTCGAAACGTATGGATGCAACTGTTTATCCCGTCAAAATATTTACTCCAAAAAGTAAGACGAGGTGGCCGGAACGGCCGGCAGTCGAATGGAAAACCAGTCCGAGTCTTGCTTTGCGCCAGGTTTTTCCAGATTATGTCAGTGGGCACATATCTTGCTAAAATGGCCTTTGACAAAGAGTCGAAATCCCTCTTAAGAGCGCTCAGAAACGAAGAGCTGAGAGAACGACTCCGTAAAGAAACGCATAGAATGTCAAAGAGCGATTTCAAAAAAACTGGCCGGGGAAAAATGGGGTGACTTCGAATCCCTATTTCAACAGCCGGCCAATTCCAATGGAGCCTGGAGGATTATGCAGAGTCATCCCATAAGGGTTCTTCTAATCGATGATGATGAGGGCGACTACATAGTCGTCCGGGACTTACTCTCAGATATCTCCTCCATAGAATTTATCCTCAAGTGGGTTTCAGATTACAGGGCTGCACTGGATGCAATCCTTTCCAATGAGTTCGATGTCTGCCTGCTGGACTACCGTCTTAATGAGCACGATGGGCTTGAACTCATGCAAGAGGCCGTAAGCCGTGGCGCCATGACTCCGATTGTTTTTTTCACCGGCCATGGAACCTACGATCTGAATCTTGAGGTCATGAGTAAGGGAGCAGCCGACTGGCTTACTAAAGGCGAGCTAAGCGCCACCCTTCTTGAGCGCTCCATCCGCCAGACGATGGAACGGCAGCGGAAGAGAGAGGAGCTGATTAAGGCCAAAAGGGTGATCCAGGCACTGAGCGAGTGTAATCATGCGGTGATCCATATCAAAGATGAGTTGGA
>JBEKTT010000032.1:0-54411 GCA_049515795.1 Syntrophobacteraceae bacterium | reverse complement strand
TTCCTTTTTGGACTGTGCGATGATGAATTGCTTCATGCCTCACCTCCCAAGTGAGTTCTTGTGAGGTGGCATAATGCCATAAATTCTAAACTATTACAAATACTTAAATAGAAAAAGACTAGACAATTGATATTTATAAGCTCACGGATTCAGGAAATACAGAAAAATGCCGTAGTGTCAATGGAGATTTTGGGAGAATTAACCGGAATAATGTGAAAATTTATGGGGCAGGGATTATGGACTATAAATAAGAATTAACCCAAAGAAACCTATAAAAAGCCGCTACGCGCACATTAGTGCGCTACGCGAGACAACCCGCGCCGGCCCACATTGGATTCTCGACGCCCCGCCCACCCACCCGCGAGGCGGAGCAGGCGGCGGGTGGCCTTTTCGCAGCCCAAAGCCGGGACCTGGTCATATCGCTATTTCAATTACTTCGGCCCCTGGAATCGAAGAGAGGTCTTCATCCACCGGCTCGAGATCCGGAGCATTTTTCGACTTGACAGCGACCCTGGGCTTGATCTATTTCAATTGTCGACAATCAACAAAATAGACAAGCTGAGCGGGAATTCGTCCATGAAGCTGAATAAATTCACCAAACCGTTTTCCGTAGTCGAACAGATCCACAAGTCCTTGTCGAATGCCATTCTTAACCAGGAACTGCAACCGGGAACGCCTTTGACTGAAATAGAACTGCAGGAATGGTTCGGCGTGAGCCGTGCGCCCATAAGAGAGGCCATCCGCCTGCTCGAGTCCGAAGGTCTTGTTGTGGTGAACGCATTTAAAAAGAAATATGTGCGCAAGCTCACTCACGAGGAGTTGCAGGAGATTTACACGGTTCTGGGCTGCCTGGAAGGATTTGCCGCCGGTATTGCGGCCAGCCGGCTGACAGCCGAACAACTCGGCAAGCTGGGAGAAAATATCGAGCAAATGAAAGAAGAGTATGGAAAAGGCAATATCGCCTCCTGCACACAACTCAACTTTGAGTTCCACAGCTCGATAATCAGGACAGCCGATAATTCGGTGCTCAAGAAAACCATAGCAAGCATCATGAGAGCACCCGGATGGTATTGGCTGACACGCGCCTACTACCGGGACCCTGTCCTTGTGCTTTCATCGGTGACAGACCACTCGGAGATCCTGAGTGCCTTACGGGCACGCGATTCCCAAAGAGCCGACAAATGTGTCCGGGATCATTTTTCAAATATCCGGTCAAATTGGAAAGACCAGATGTGAGCCGGAACTGAAACATTCATCATCCGCCAACCTGGTTCGCAAAGGAAGCATATGGAGGGCAAGGCTGAATTAAAAGGCGGCAAATTCATGAGCCTCAGGGAGGCCGTGAGTTTAATCAAGGACGGCGATCAGATTACTCTGGGCGGGTTCACCACCAACCGCAATCCCATGGCCTTGTGCCGCGAGATAATCCGTCAAAGAAAGAAGGACATCTACCTAGTAGTGCACTCTCACGGCCAGGGCATGGAACTTATGATCGGCGGGGGCTGCGTGGGCCGCATCGAGCTGGCTTACGGGGGTGTGGCACGTTTTGCGCCGACGGGCTTTCGGTTCAGGAAGGCTGTTTGCTCCGGCCGGGTGCAGGTTGAGGACTATTCGAATTTCCAAATGATCCTGCGTTTTATGGCCGGTGCAATGGGACTTCCTTTTATCGCCACCACCTCGGGGCTTGAGACCGATATCGTTAAAAAGATGGGTTTCCCGGAAGAAATCCGGGGCAAAGGCCGGGTCCCCCGCCACAAACTCAAGGTTATGCGCAATCCCTGGAACGAAGAAGAAGGCGATGTTGTGTTGCTCCCGCCCCTCAACCCCGATGTAGCCCTTATCCATGCTCAATATGTCGGCCAGGATGGGACCGTGCGCATACAAGGTCTCACTTTTGCGGATCTGGAAGAGGCAAAGGCTGCAAAACTTGTTATTGTGACCTGTGAGGAAATCGTTCCGACTGAATACATTCGCCGGGACCCCGACCAGAACAGCCTTCCCCATTTTTTGGTCGATGCGGTGGTGCGCGCCCCTTATGGCGCCCATCCCACTGCCTGCCATCATTTCTATGATTACGATTCGAATCACCTGCGCATCTGCGCAGAAATGTCCAAAAAGGACGACGACTTCCAAAGGTACCTCGATGAGTGGGTCTACCCTTTTGAAACCCAGGAAGAATACCTGGCCAAAGTGGGAATCGAGGATCTTTTGAAGATAAAAGCCAATCCGGCGATCGGATATGCGCAGGGTCTTGACAGACGCTAGGAGGCTCACATGGGTAGCTACACCTCTCGGGAGATAATGGCCATCAGCGCCGGCCGCCTTGTCAAGGACGGCGACATCCTGTTTGCCGGCACCGGAGTGTCCCTGCTTGCAGCCACAGTGGCCAAACGGATCCATGCACCGGGGTCGGTGGTCTTTTTCGAAACAGGCGGAATAGATCCCTCGCTTCAGGAACTGCCGCTCTCAGTGGCAGACCCCCGCGTGATGGTAGGCACATCGATTAATTCCGGCCTTGCCGATTCCCTGTCGCTTCTCGCTCATCCCAAGCTGCACACCATTGGCTTCGTGGGGGCTGCCCAGATCGACAAATTCGGCAACGTCAACTCGACATGCCTGGGCGGTTACCCCAGGTCCCAAACCCGCTTTCCCGGCGCGGGCGGCGCTTGCGATGCGTTCAGCTTTGCCTATGGCATGGTGATTTTTATGAGCCATGAAAAACGAAGATTTGTCGAAAAGCTGGACTACCTCAGCAGCCCCGGATGGCTCACGGGAGGGGATGCCCGCAAGAAGGCAGGCTTCAAAAGAGGCGGGCCGCTGGCAGTGGTGACCAATATGGGCGTCATGAAGTTTGACGAGCTCAGCAAAGAGATGTACCTGGCGGAGTACTATCCTGGAATCGCGCCTGAGAAAATTGCGCAAAACACCGGGTTTCCAATCGACATCAGCCGGGCTTTGCCTTTCGACCCCCCAACCGATGAAGAGCTTCGGATCCTGAGGGATGAAGTCGATCCTCAGCGTTTGATCCTGGGGGCGCCCGCCGAGTAAGGGGCGGTGGGTTGTATCCTTTCACCACAGAGGCGGGGCATAGTCCGGTCAAGGATAGGACACAGAGGTGGATTTAAATACTATAACATAGCGGATCATTGGGGCGGCGATTGAGGTGCATAAGGCCTCCCGCCCCCGCCCATCGCGCATGACAGATGCATCCTGCGGTCGGCCTTCTCGCTACGTGCTCACATGTCGCTAAGGGAGGCCAACGAGAGCACTTCACAAAGTGAATATGATGTATAGCTACAAGCTGAACTAGCATTTTTTTGGCTGTCTTTTTTTCACGTTATATAAGTCTATCATACGAGGTATTGGGGCCGGGATTGATGGAGTCGGCCTACGAAGAGTGTTTATGTCGAGAGTTGGCGCTTCGCGGCATCGGCGCTGAGAGGCAGTTGCCATTGCCGGTTGAATACAAGGGGGTCAGGTTGGATTGCGCTTACCGTGTTGACCTTCTCGTCGAACAATCTGTCGTAGTCGAAATCAAATCGTTGTCCTCCATCGAACCGATTCATGAAGCACAACTTCTGACGTACCTGAAACTGGGAGGATCTAATGGGAAATCTCGACGCTTCGCGAGACGTGCCGGTATTAAAGGACGGCATACGTCGGAGAATTCTGTAACCTTTTCTCCGCTCCGTGTTCTCTGTGCCTCTGTGGTGAATGTTTACGATACGTTAGTGCCAGGGGAGCGTTGGCGGGGATTGAGTGTGCGACGGGAGTGCTGTAAGCAGGAAAGGAACATGATGAGTGTGAACAGAGTGTTCGTAGTTGGAAGCGGATTGATGGGCAGCGGTATAGCACAGGTATGCGCCCAGGCAGGGCTGAGAGTGGTCCTTCACGATGTGAAACCCGATGCTCTTCAAAAGGCCTTTAAAAACATATCGTGGTCGGTCGGCAAATTTGTAGAAAAGGGAGCTGTGGCCGGCCCGGCGGAGGCGATCACTTCGCGCATCACTACCTCTGATAGTCTGCAAGCTGCAAGTGAGGCCGATCTGATAATCGAAGCAGTTTTCGAAAACCAGGACCTCAAACGCGACATTTTCCGCAATCTGGACAATGTGGTAAACCCAGGTGCAATCCTGGCGAGCAATACCAGCGCAATTTCCATTTCCGACCTGGCCGCAGAGACCCGACGACCCGACAAGGTGCTGGGCATCCATTTTTTTTCTCCGGTGCCGATGATGCCCGCCGCCGAAGTGATAAGAGCAATGTACACCGGCGAAGAAACCTTTGCTGCCGGCGTGGATTTCGTCAGACGGGTCGGAAAGGAGCCTATACTGGTTCAGCGCGATATTCCTGCCTTTGTCATCAATCGCATTAATTACAGGGCTAATATCGAGGCGATGCGCCTGGTCGAAGATGGGGTGGCCACCGTGGAAGATATCGACAAGGGGCTGCGGCTGGCCTCCGGAAGGAAAATGGGGCCTTTTGAAATCGGTGATATGGTAGGTCTGGACGTGACTTGTGGCGCCCTGATGTCAATCTATGAGGAAACCAGAGATTCTTCTTTCTACCCGCCGGCCATTCTTCGGCGGAAGGTCAAAATGGGACATCTGGGCAGGAAGACCGGCAGAGGCTGGTACGAATATAATACGGACGGAAGCGTGAAGAAGAATGATGAATGATGAATGATGAGTGATGAATGATGAATGAAGGATCAGATCACCGCTCACTGTTCACCGCTCACTGTTCACCGCTCACTGTTCACTGCTCACTGTTCACCGCTCTTAACACTGCTCCCTGCTATTTATGGAGGTCGATAAAATGGAAAAAGTGGTCATCCTTTCCGGGGTGCGCACGCCCATAGGCGCTTTCGGAGGAAGTATGAAAGCCGTCCCGGTCCATGAACTCGGGGCTTTGGTCCTCAATGAGGCCGTCAAGCGGGCCGGCATTCAACCCGCCCAGGTCGATGAGGTCATTATGGGCCAATCCTACCAGAATGGGGAATGCGCCAACGCCGCAAGATTCGCTGTCCTGGCTGCGGGCTGGCCTGAAACGGTCCCCGCCCTGACCATTGACCGGCGCTGTTGCTCGGGTGTGGACAGCATCATTTTCGGCGCCCTCAAAATCCAGACGGGTAACGCCCGGGTAGTTGCAGCAGGCGGCCTGGAATCGATGAGCCAGGCCGAACTCTACTTACCGGGGGATATCCGGTGGGGATTGGGAGGCCGCATGGACAAAAAATGGGGCTTCATGCCGCGAGGCCACGGAGCGCTTCCAATGTGGGGGGTCCCGTTTTTCGACCGCATTCAGCGCGCGCGCGTGATGTCTCAGCCGATTGAACGCTACGGCGAGCTCAATTCGATGATGACGTGGGCTGAAGCGGCGGCCAAAGCAGAGGGCATTACCAGGCAGGCCGCCGACGAGTGGGCTCTTAGAAGCCATCAGCGGGCCTGTGCCGCCATTAAGGAGGGTAAGTTCGGGGCAGAAATCGTCCCGGTCCCGATCTCACTGGAAAAAGGTCAGATGGGCTATTTCAGCGAAGACGAAACCCCTCGCCCGGATGCCGCAATCGAGAAACTGGCCAGGCTCAAAGCGGTCTATCCCGGGGGCATATGCACGGCTGGGAACTCTTCTTCGGAAAACGACGGGGCAGCGGCAGTCGTGCTTGCCTCCGAGAGTCTGGCGCGCGAAATGGGACTTAAACCTCTTGCCCGGTTCATAGCGGGTGCGAATGCGGCCTGCGACCCGACATTGACCTATCCGGCTGTCAAAACGGCGGTCGATAAGGCGCTTGGCAAGGCAGGTCTGGTATTGGATGATTGCGCGCTGATCGAGATTCAGGAAGCGTTTGCCGCTCAGATGCTTGCGGACGCCAAGATCATGGGCCTTACCGAGCGGGAACGTGAACTCAAACTAAACGTGAATGGTTCGGGAATTTCGCTTGGGCACCCGATTGGCGCTACCGGCACAATGCGAATGGTGACCCTTGTGAATGAAATGGGACGGGGGGGGGCAAGTTTCGGGCTTGAGACAATCTGCGGGGGCGGAGGTCAGGGGGTGGCCATTATCCTGGAAGGGGTCTCCTGACTCAAATTGGAAGAGCTGGAGGTTTGAAAAAAATGAGTGAGAAAAGCGATCAGAAGGTAAATGTCTCAGTTAGTTCCCCTTCCGGGGCGGGCGGAGCTGTTGCTCAACCGGGCGAGCGAATTTGGATAGCAGTATTCATTTTCAGTTTCCTCGGTTTGATGGTCGACGGCATGGACTTTATGTTTTTATCTTACAGCCTTCCGAGCCTGATGCCGGCCCTTGGTCTCTCGAAGGTGGAAGCCGGATCGCTGGGCAGCTACTCGCTCATGGGAATGGCAATTGGGGGCTTTCTGGGCGGCTGGTGCGCCGACCGGTACGGGCGGGTTCGTACAGTTGTCATGACAATGATTCTTTTTTCAGTCGGAACGTCTTTTTTGGGTCTGACCCAAAACTACTGGCAGTTTGCTGTGGTCAGGTTCATTTCAGCCATTGGGCTCGGAGCGGAGTATGTCGTCTGCAATACCCTTATGTCCGAGTACGTGCCGACCAGCAGGCGCACCACTGTTCTTGGGACCCTGCAGGCCGGGTGGTCAGTCGGTTATGTGGCCGCCACCGTCCTGGCGGGACTGATAATCCCTGTATATGGCTGGCGCTTTCTCTTTGCCACGGCTATCGTACCGGTGGTTTTTGCGCTCCTGATGCAGCGCATCGTTCCCGAGCCTGTAGTTTGGGTCGAGCTTTCGAAAAAACAGGCCGCAGCCGCAAAAACCGCAAGAGAGCAAAAAACCAGGAGAGAAAACGAGTGGAAGGTTATTTTCGCCGACCGTGGTCATCGAAAGGTATTCATTCTATGGACGTTGACAGCCGGGTTCCTGCAGTTCGGTTACTACGGGGTGAACAACTGGCTTCCGACCTATATGGTGAACGAACTTAAGTTCAACTTCACAAAGATGACCGGCTACCTTATAGGTACTTACTCCGCCATGATTTTGGGCAAAATCATAGCGGGTTACCTGGCCGATGTTTTCGGACGCCGCTGGATATATGCGTTCGGAGGCTTCGCAACGGCTCTTTCTCTGCCCATTATCGTCAATTATCACAGCCCGGGAAACATCGTCCTGCTGCTTACCTTTTTTGGCTTTCTCTATGGTATGCCCTACGGTGTAGCCGCCACTTACCTGACTGAAAGCTTCGAGACCAGGATAAGGGGAACAGCGGTTGGAGGTTCATACAATATAGGGCGCGTGGGCGCAGCGATCGCTCCTACGGCCATAGGCCTCATTGCGACTAAGTATTCCATTGGCCTTGGGCTGATCGTGATGGGCGGCGCCTACTTTATGACAGGAATCATTCCGGCACTTTTCATAAAGGAGAAATTGTACGATCCACAGAAGGCTGTCTGAGGCGGTGGGACCGGCGGCCAGATTTGCCACTCAACCCTTGGGCCGCGGTATAGGCAAGATGTCCACACCCCGCCCTCCGAAGTTTTGAGTGGGGGTCTCTAGGCTCCGCGAGGCATGTCCCGCCGCCTTGCGGATGACGATAACCGTGAATGCCACAATCAATTCTTAAGAGGAATACTCAAATGGACTTCATCCTGAATGAAGAACAGCGAATAGTTCAAGAACAGGCCAGGCGTTTTGCCGAACAGGAAATCCGGCCTACAATGCAGGAAGACGAAAAGAACCACACTTACCGGCCTGACCTGGTGCGAAAGATGGGCGAGCTGGGTTTTTTCGGGTGTTGCCTTCCCGAAGAATATGGCGGCAACGGGATGGGGTATTTAGAGTCCGTCCTGATGACTGAGCAATTAGCCATGGTTTCTCCGTCCTGGCGGCTTCCTTTCAATCTTCAGAATATAGGACCGGCCGTAACGGTGAATCAGTTCGGGACCAGGGAGCAGAAAGAGAAGTTCATCCCGGGGTGGGTTTCCGGCGAGTCGATAGGATTTTTCGCGATCACCGAGCCCAACGCCGGCTCCGATGTAGCCAGTGTGAAAACTACGGCCAAAGACATGGGTGATCATTGGGAACTGAACGGCCAGAAAATGTGGATCAGCAATGCCCCTGTCGGCAATGCAGGAGTGGTTTATGCGATCACCGACCGCGAAAAGAAAAGTAAGGGCATAAGCTGTTTCATCGTGGACCTGAGCGCACCGGGCATTACCACCATCCCTATTGAGACAAAGCTGGGACTTCACTGTTCCCCCACAGGGGAAATTATCTTCGACGGGGCGAAAATCCCGAAAGAGAGTATCCTGGGAAAACCTGGCGACGGGTTTGCGATCTGCATGTGGATGCTGAACAATACCAGAATCAGTTGCGCAGCCGGCGCTCTTGGGGCCGGCGGGGCATGTGTCGATCTGGCCATAAAGTATGCCAACGAAAGGACCCAGTTCGGGCAGCCGATTTCCAAATTCCAGCTTGTTCAGGGGCAGATAGCTGAAATGGTGATGGAACACCACGCCGCTCAGCTCCTTGTATACCAGGCTGCGGGTCTCAAGGACCTGGGATTGCCGAACCAGATGCAAACGTCCGTTGCGAAGCTTTTTGCTTCGGAAGCCGCAGTCAAGGCAGCTAATGAGGCAATGAAAATCTTCGGCTCCTACGGATTCTCTACCGAGTATCCGATAGAACTTTTCTATCGTGACGTTAAATCCTTCCAGATTGTGGAAGGGACCTCCAATGTCCAGAAACTGATAATCTCGGGTATAGCTTGCGGGTTCCAGCCGAACAGGTAAGAGTAAAGGGAGGACTGAGGACTGAGGACTGAGGACTGAAGACAAAGGACTGAGGACGGAGAACGGAGGACAGAGGACGGAGGACGGAGGACGGAAGACGGAAGACGGAAGACGGAAGACGGAGAACGGAGGACGGAGCTTCAGACCTCTTATAAGAAGTTGGGTTCAAAGAGCGACGAATAACCCTAAAATGAGCGGGGGAAAATTTTCTCACTTTAAAGATGGCCCGCACCCCCGCAGGATTTCGCCTACGGGCGGAGGCGCGAGAGCCGAGCGCTCGGCGCTGTCGGCGGCAAGCTACTGCATGCGCGTGGCCGCCACAGCGCCACATAGATCTCGAGGCTTTCCATGACCTGTCTATGACCACAGGCGAAGGGGGTGTGGGGGGCGTAAAGAATTAAAGGCTCCGCCAGGTATCACTTGATACTTTCTTGAACGCAACTCGGTATCAAACCTTCGGTGCCGCCCGGGGAAGGACTCGCGCGCATTGAACAACTGCAAAAGACCCTGAATAATGAAAATAAGCATCAACGGAAAGAGCAGCGAATACTCGGGGCTGCCCACTTTGAGCGAACTTTTTCACTCCCTTGGCATCGATCCGAAAAAAGTGGCGGTCGAGCGCAACCTCAGAGTTGTTCCCCGAAGCCTGATGGAAAGTGAACCCGTCGAATCGGGAGACGCATTGGAGATAGTCAGGTTGGTTGGAGGGGGTTAATGGGAAGAATTGGCGAGGCGAGCACAGAAGTTGCCAGCAATCTGGCAGCCATCCGGGAGCGCATTAGGGCCGCGTGCGCACGTGCGGGGCGCGACCCCGCAGGGGTAAAGCTGGTCGGTGTGACCAAAACGGTCCCTGTTGAGAGAATCCGCGAGGGAATAGAAGCCGGAATAGATATTCTCGGCGAGAATTACATCCAGGAGGCCAGGAGAAAGAGGGATGTGCTGGCAGGACTGCCGGTTTCCTGGCACTGCATCGGGCACGTGCAGACAAATAAGGCCAAGACGGCCATCGAGTGCTGCGACTGGATCGAAACGCTGGACCGTGAGACCCTTGCAATCGAGCTTGACCGCAGGGCCGGGATTGTCGGCAGAAAGGTCCCGGTCCTTATCCAGGTAAATATCGGGGGCGAAGAGACCAAGAGCGGCGTACGGCCTGACCAGCTGAGTTCGTTCTTTAAATTTGTGTGCGGTTTTGAATGGCTGGATGTACGAGGATTGATGGCGCTTCCGCCCTTTTTCGACCAGCCGGAGCGGGCAAGGCCATACTTCACGCAGACGCGCGCATTGCTGGATTTGCTCGGATGCGAGTCCCCCCGGCCCGAAAGGCTGACCGAGCTTTCAATGGGCATGAGCGGCGATTTTGAGGTGGCCATAGAGGAGGGAGCGACGCTGGTGCGAATAGGGACGGCCCTTTTTGGGAGCAGGAACAAAAAATAGTGATGAGTGATGAGTGATGAGTGATGAGTGATGAGTGATGAATGATGAATGAAAATTTCGCCCTGTGAACTTCGCCTTTCACACTTCGGGGCGCGGGCAAGAGATGAAGAACCCCGGCCTAAACCGCGAGGGGTTGATCGTCTGGCCGGTGCACTCGCTTAACCTGAATTCTGTCCTCGCGCCGCCGTGCTTTGGCAAGATCATAATCAAGCTGCATCTTAAGCCAGGTTTCCGGACTGCTTCCGAAGGCTTTAGAAAGCCTGATCGCCATTTCCGGCGAAATTCCGCTTTTGCCGTTCACAAGATTGTTAAGGGCCTGACGCGTCACGCCAAGCGCCTTTGCTCCTTCGGTTACGGTCAGTCCCAAAGGCTCAAGGCAATCATAGCGAACAGTCTCGCCTGGGTGCGGGGGGTTCTTCATTGTCATAATGGTTTTATCCTAAGCTAGTGGTAGTCGATCAAATCAACGTCGGTAACGTCGCCGGCCTCAAAACGGAACATAATGCGCCAGTTTGCCCTTACTGTGACGCTCCAGAACCCTACCAAGTCCCACTTAAGCGGGTGAAGCTTAAAGCCGGGAATGTCCATGTCCTCCGGTCGTGAGGCGCTTTTCAGTTGCGCCAGAATACGGCGCACCTTTTCAACATGCTCGGCGTTTATCCCCCTCCGGTCATCATCCTCGTAGAGTTTTTTAAGGCCACGATGTTGAAACCGTTTTATCACGCAAAGATTGTAAATAGACAATTGTCGCTTGTCAACATTATTCTTTCCGTTTTGTCATTTTGTCTCATGTTTACCCCTTGGAGCGCCCCGCAAACCCGCGTCGGTTCTAGAGGGTGTTTTTAGAATATGGACAATTTACGCTCTTTTCATTCAGTTCATCAACCCCGCTGCGCTGCTTCATTCCCGGTTGGTCAGCATGAGCCTCTGGCGCAGGATTTCATAGAGGGCGACAGTTGCGGCGGATGCGGCATTGAGGGAATCCAGGGGGCCGGCGGCCGGAATTTGGACCAGCAGGTCACACTCGCTTTTCACCAAGGGACGTATTCCCTTTTGCTCGTTTCCAATCACCAGGCAAAGCGGAACGGTGAAATCCGCCTCATAGGATCTCTTGCTTGCCTTAACTTCGAGGCCCGCCACCCAGTAACCGGCCGATTTGAGCTGTTTGAGCGCCCTGGTCACGTTGGTAACACGCGCTACGGGTATATAAGCTGTGGCCCCAGCAGCAATTTTGATCACGACGGCGCTCACACTCGCCGACCGGTCCCTGGGGATTATTACCCCCTTTGCACCCAGAAAGCAGGCGCTCCTGAGCATTGCCCCAAGGTTCTGGGGGTCCTGTATGCTGTCAAGGACAAGAAGCGGTTCCCGGTCGGCAAGAGGTTTTTCCAGCAGGGTCTCAAGTTCAGTGTAGGAGAACTCCGATATTCTGAGGACCACTCCCTGGTGGTGTGTGTGGCCCGCGAGTTGCGTTATGCGCTCGCGGATGCTCCGGGTCACGGGTATTCCGCGTTTTGCTGCAAGCTCCTCGATTTCCTGCCCTCTTGAATCGGTTCGGGAAAGCACAAGCTCGCCTGCGGCGATTTTTTCAGCGCACAGGGCTTCCCTTACGGGGTTTGCTCCTGAAATCCAGATTTCGCGTTCGGAGGAATGTACCTTCTTCATGTACCTCGCGACCCCTAAGGCGCAATTATAAACCCTGGGGCGGGGATAAACCCCGCCCCTACGATTCATATTGGGCGGCAGCAGGGGTGAGGTTTATGCCCGCCCGGCTCGGCAATTTGAGCAATCTTACTACGGCATTTAAGTTAGCGCTTATGGTACCGCACTCGGGGCGATCAGTACGGCTTCCCAAGATGGGTATCGGGCCATCCGCATGGCCGGCCTGTCTCTATTCCTTTCTTCTTAATCCTGTTAATCCTGTTAATCCTGTCAAAGATTTCTCAATCCCTCAACGACATCAGAAAGTTCTTTAGCCCGGCTGCCCGGATTGCCCGGCTGGATCGGCCCGCCCGCAGGATTGCCTTCAGATCCTCGATCGCCTCTTGCAGGTTGTCATTGATGATGATGTAGTCATACCATGGCGAATCCAGAAGCTCGCGCCGGGCGGCAGCAACCCGGACGGCGAGCTGTTCCCCGGTTTCGGTCGCGCGATTGCGGAGACGCTCCTCGAGCACATGCATCGAAGGAGGCAGAATGAAGATGGTTTGCGCGGCCGGATAGGCGCAACGGGCAAGGCGCGCTCCCTGAACATCAATGTCCAGGAGCACATCGTCTCCGGCTTTAAGCCATTTTTCGACAAGGCGCCGGTCCGTTCCGTAGAGATGGCCGTGGACCTCAGCCCACTCAAGGAAGCGCCCCGAGCTTATTCCGCGTTGAAATTGCTCCATGGACAGGAAATGATAATCCTTTCCGGCAACTTCCCCGGAGCGGATCGGGCGTGTGGTAGAGGAAACGGAAAACTTCAGCTTTGGCCAAGATGCAATTACTCTCCGGATGATCGTAGATTTTCCGACTCCGGAAGGGGCCGATACAATGAAGAGTTGCCCGGTAGTGGCTGGAGGGGGCATAGACCTGTCCCAAGGTATCGGGATTCTAGAGCTGTTTCACCAGGTTGGCCTCTTTGGAGTTTCCGTCCAGAAGAAGCCTTTGGGCAATGGTTTCGGCCTGAACGCCGGACAGGATTACGTGGTCGCTGTCGGTAACGATTATTGAGCGGGTGCGACGGCCCATGGTCGCGTCTATCAATTTGTTTCCCTGCCTTGCGTCTTCCTTTAGCCTTTTCATGGGGGCGGACGCAGGCGATACGATCGCTACGACGCGATTAGCGATCACTGTGTTGCCAAAACCGATGTTGAGCAGTTTCACTTCCATGTTTTCTCCCGAGGCCGGCTGGACCGGTTATACAGGTAGGAACAAATCCTTCTGCGCTTGTGTCGAAGGGTACCGCCCTCGATCAGTTCCCGTCTAACAGGCCATTGGATTTTCATAAAACGCGATAGAAAATGCAAGAGAATTCCTGCCAACCGCTCAGGTTTTCTGAATTCGGGAATAATCATAACCCCTTGGCGGAAAAAGGAAAATTTGATCAACTCGCACTTCGCTATCAGGACTGAACTACGCTTCGCTCCCTGAGGACTGAGGCCTGAGGCCTAAGGACTGAGTGCTGAGTGCTGAGGACTGAGTGCTGAGTGCTGAACTACGCTTCGCTCCCTGAGGACTGAACTACGCTTCGCTCCCTGAGGACTGAGAGCGAAACCTTGCACCATTTTCACTTAACTTTCTGATGTGCTTAACATTTGGCTTGCCTTCAAGCGAACCAGGTTTAATGTTTGTGCCTTCTGCATGGCTGCGCCCACGGTCGCCACTCCTATCACGTCAGGCTGATTTTTTTCGAGCAAGGTGTTATATAAGTCTTTCATACGAGGAAAGTTCCGACTTATTTTGATTGGCAGGTTGAGCGGTGTATTTGCGTAGGTGCATCTTCAAGTGAGGCCTTAATCCGGAAAAAAAAATGCTGACTGAAATAAATGACTTTTCTCCTGTTATCGTGGCTGGTTGCCGTACACCTTTCCAGCGTTCGGGGACCGATTTCAAAGATCTTCTAACCTATGATCTGGCGCGCATGGCCCTCAAGGGTGTTATCGACAAAGCGAACCTGCCGGCCCGGGAAATCGAGCATGTCGTTTTCGGATGCGTGCTGAACGAACCGGCGACGAGCAACGTCGCACGCGAGGCGCTGATTGGAGCGAACCTGCCGCTTGAGATTCCTGCCCATACCATTGCCATGGCCTGCATATCCGGCTCTCAGGCGATTTCGCAGGCCGCCGGGCTAATCGGGAGCGGTCAGGCCGATACGGCTATAGCCGGGGGAACGGAGAGCCTCAGCAATATACCCATTCTTCTCAAGCGTCCAATGAGGCACAAACTGATGGAGATGCGCAGCCTCAAAAAGCCTGTCGACTGGATCAAATGGGCCTGCGGGCTGCGGCTCGGCTACTTTCTCCCGGAGGTCCCGAAGATTGCGGAGTTTTCAAACTCGTTGAGCATGGGCCAGAGCTGTGACAGGCTCTCAGCCCGCTGGGGCGTCAGCCGGGAGGAGCAGGACCGGTATGCATTGAGGTCTCATCACCTGGCCTCTGAGGCAGCCCTCAACGGCCTTTTTTCGGATGAAATCCTGCCGGTGCATGTTCCGCCCCGGTTCAAGAGCATCGAACAAGACAATGGAATCAGGGGCGACACAACGTTGGAAAGGCTGGCGAGGCTTCCGGCAGCCTTTTATTTTCCTTTTGGGACGGCAACCGCCGGGAATTCCTCCTTTCTCAGCGATGGTGCAGCGGCGGTCCTGCTCATGTCTTACCGAAAGGCGAAAAGCCTCGGGTACAAGCCTGTAGCGAGAATTGCCGGGTTCTGTTTCCACGGGTGCGATCCGGACGATGAGCTTCTGCTGGGTCCGGCTTATGCGGTTCCGAAGCTGCTCCAAAAAACCGGCGCCGCACTTTCGTCGATCGATGTTTTCGAATTCCATGAAGCCTTTGCAGGGCAGGTTCTCGCGAACTTGAACGCCCTCGATAGCGACGCGTTTGCGCGCGAAAAGCTCGGCCTCCCCTCAAAAGTCGGCGAAGTAAACATGGACCGGTTGAATACGAGAGGAGGGTCTCTTTCCATCGGCCACCCGTTTGGCGCTACGGGCATCCGCCTTCTCATAAGCTGTTGCGACAGGCTGAGGCGCGGAAGCGGCAGGTTGGGCATTATCGCAAGCTGCGCGGCCGGCGGCCTCGGCCATGCAATGCTGATAGAGCGCTTGAGCTGAAACTGGATGCCGAAGACGGAGGACGGAGGACGGAGGACGGAGGGCGGATGACAGAGGACGGAGGAGGGCGGACGGGTTTTTATCTGGTATCCACGGCCTCCCGCTCCCGCCCATAGCGCAGGATAGACACGTCGTGCGGTCGGCCTTCGCGCTACGCGCTCACGCGTCGCTAAGAGAGGGCGGCTATATAAGTCTATCATACGAGGACCGGTATACAGAACAAGACAGGGAGGACCCATGGATTTTGTGAGACTCGAAAAGCATGAAGATGGCGTCCTGTTCGCTTTCATCGATAATCCACACGACCGGATAAACACGCTGAGCGAACCTGTCATCTCAGAGATGGAAAGCGTGCTGGACGAAGTGGGGACAGACCATTTCGCAAAAGCCCTCATCTTCATCAGCGCCAAGGAAGACAATTTCATTGTGGGGGCCGATATCCGGGATTTCGACAAGATCAGCGAACCGGGGTCTGCAAGGGAAATCCTCACCCGCGTGCATACCCTTTTCAACCGCATCGCCAACCTGCACTACCCGTCGATCGCGGCAATAAACGGACCTTGTCTGGGCGGCGGGCTGGAGCTTGCGCTTGCCTGTCATTTCCGGATTGCGACCGACTCCCGTAAAACCGTCCTGGGCCAGCCGGAAGTATCGCTCGGGCTTGTGCCTGCAGCAGGGGGGACGCAGCGCCTGACCCGCATAGCGGGAATCAGAAGAGCACTGCCGCTTATGCTGACCGGAAAAAGGCTGAGCGCCAACGAGGCGAGAACTCTGCGCATAGTCGATATTGTAGTCTATCCGGGGGACCTGCCAAATACGGCAAAAAGGTGCGTACCGTTTCTCAGGAAGAGATTCCCCCGGCAAGTTTCCCATCGGGCCGTGTTTTCACTTGACTGGTTGCTCGAAACTTTTCCACCAGCCCGTCGAATCTATTTTCATACTGCGCGCAGGCGGGTTGCAAGACAGAGCGATCACCACTATCCGGCCCTTTTCAAAGTAATCGACTGCGTGGAAGCAGGAATTGCGGGTACCATGTCCGATGGCTTCAAGGCTGAAATCGAAGCGTTCGGATCACTGGCCGTCTCACCGCAGTCCCGGTCGCTTCGGCATCTGTTTTTCGCTCGGACGGGACTGAAAAAGAAACACTATGGGTCAGATCCCGGGCCGGTAGAGCTGGTCGGAGTCGTTGGAAGCGGGTTCATGGGGACAGGTATCGCGGCCGTTTCGGCCGAGAGCGGGTGCAGGGTGGCGATTAAGGACGTATCGCAGGAAAAGCTTTCGGTGAGCCTGAAGGAAATCTGGAAATCGCTGGACCGGAGGACCCGATCCCGGAAGCTCACACCGGTCCAGAGGGACAAGTTCTACAGTCTGGTTGTTCCCGCCGCTGACTACTCCAGTATTTCCAGCGCAGGGCTCGTCATTGAGGCGGTTTTCGAAGACCTTGGGATAAAACATCAAGTGCTGCGTGAAGTCGAATCTGTTACTTCAGAGGAGTGCATTTTTGCCTCCAACACATCTGCGATTCCTATAAGCCGCATTGCCGAGGTCTCCAAGCGTCCGCAAAACGTGATCGGAATGCACTATTTCTCGCCCGTGCAGAAGATGCCGTTGCTGGAAGTGATCGTGACAGAGCGCTGTGCGGACTGGGTCCTGGCGACAGCCGTATCAGTGGGACGCAAACAGGGCAAGACGGTGATCGTAGTCAGGGATGGACCGGGGTTCTATACGACCCGCATACTGATGCCTTTCATACTCGAGGGGATCAAACTGATCGAAGAAGGGGCCGCTGTTGAGGATGTGGATGCCGCAATCCGGAGTTTCGGCTTCCCGGTGGGGCCGTTCAAGCTTCTGGATGAGGTAGGAATAGAGGTGGCCGAGCATGTTGTGCGCGAACTCGAAGAGTCTTTTGTCCACCGCGGTCTCCATGCGCCTGCGGGCCTTGAATCTATACTAATATCCGGGTATGCGGGCAAAAAGAAGGGCGTGGGATTCTACGACTACCATCCGCGATTGATTGACATGGTGCGCATGCAGGGCTTCGAACCCGCAAGGCCGGTTAATTCGAATATCTACGGTTTTTTTGGCGGAGGCCGAAGAAAGAGCGTCGATTCCTCGCAAATATGTAAAAGACTTGTATATCTCATGGTGAACGAAGCGGCCCTGTGCCTGCAGCAGGGGACTATCTCCAGTCCCGAGGATGGAGACATCGGAGCGGTCTTTGGGCTCGGCTTTCCGCCTTTTCTGGGAGGACCGTTCCGCTACCTGGATTCGGCGGGAATGGGGCAGGTTGTCTCGGAAATGGAGTATCTGTGTTCAACTCACGGCCGAAGGTTTGAGCCGGCGCCCATTCTCGTTCATATGGCCGCGCACCAGGAAAAATTCTACGGGTAGGATTGATATCAAGTTGCGGCGGAGCCGGCCCCTGCCCGTTGGGGAAGTCTTACCTCTTAATCCTCGATGGTGCTCACTATTATTTCCTGTTCCACCATCTTGCCCTTGCTCAGGGCGGAATATCTCTTGAACATCAAGAGTTCGGGGATTATTTCAGAGACAATTTCCCCGTCGTCGACGATTCGGACCACCGAGCTCTCGGAGACCACCACCGCTACCGAGTTGGTCAGTTTCGTTATGGATGCCGCCGCCATGTGCCTGCTGCCAAGGCCAAGCGGTAAGTTAATTCCTTCTGAGGAAGAGTCCAGGTAGCGGCAGGCCGAAACGACCGTTCCTTTATCGGAGACCACGAAAGCCCCGTCCAGTTGCGCAAGTTCCTTGACCGTTTCACGCATGTCGGTATCGGAAATTTGCTTCACTTTAGCGGGATGCCCCAGAAGAGGGTCCAGAATCAGGCTCCGAGAATGCTTCATGACATTTTCCGAGTCCGAGACGACGAACATTGTCCCGATTCTTCTGCCCTCCCTGCCCTCACGAGCGATCTCCACGGCCAGGATGATGACTTCCCTGAGAGTATTGGGATTTATACCTCTTTTCTCGGAGCATACCTCGCAGAACATATCCTCCGGCATTTTCATAAAGTATCTTTCCATGTTGCGGCCCTCCTCCAAGGCAATGAGCAAATGCAACCGGCAAGGTGCAAGAATCATATATCAAACACAGTTTGACTTAATTTAATCATTCGAGTGTCGAATTTTAGGTCAAAAAACCCGAAGCGGAAACCACAAGTGTCTCATCTGGTGTTTCCGGATGGGACCCAACCGGGATCGATGAGCCTTGCGAAACGTTGTCTAATATGGCACAAGTAGGGGCCGCAAACTCGCGGAGAAACAAAAATCAGGACAAATTCCGAAAAGTTGGCAAGCAGAATGAAGCTTATTTGTCTATTTCTTTTGATATCCCGGTTTTGCCTCCCTGGAGGGCAGATCGGCTTTGCCGCCTCAAACCACCCGGACCTTTCCTGGAGTGAACGGGTCATTTCCGAGGAGGAACTGCTCGCTCTTGAAATATCGGATCCCTCACTCGACCTGAATACCTGCCGCGAGATACTGGCCAGGCTCAATAACAAGGAATCTTTCTACATTCGCCAAGATGTCCGGCAGGGCCGGGAACTCAAAGTCCCCAGGGACTTCAATGCGTACAGGGATTGGACCCCCCTGCCTGTCCGTCTGCCTGAAAAGCTCTGCGCCCCGAAGCTTATCCTGGTGGTTAAGGACATTGCTTTTATCGGATGGTATGAATCAGGGGTGCTTGTCGGCGACAGCCAGGCTTGCACGGGCGTTTCCGGGCAGGATACCAGGGCCGGGATCTACCGGGTCGAGGAAAAAGACGCCGAACACACTTCAAGCTCATACCCCAATGATTTTGGGTCTCCCGCCTGGATGCCTTTTTCGCTCCACATCTACGAAGCAGTCTGGATTCACGCGGGAAATGTCTTTGGAGCGCACTGCTCGCATGGTTGCGTGATTCTGCCGATCGAAAAGGCGGAAGCACTCTTCAGGTGGGCAGAGCCGGGGACCCCGGTTCTCGTAGTGGAGCAGGCGCTGGCCGGTGAGCAGTGAAAAGTGAGGCCTCCCGCTCCCACCCCGTCTCGCGGGTGGGTCGGCGGGCTGTCGAGAATGAGCGGCCGGCCTCCGCGCTACGCGCTCACGTGCCGCTATCAGGACTGAACTACGCTTCGCTCCCTGAGTGCTGAGGACTGAGGGCGAAACCTTGACACCATTGTAACTTCACTTTCTGATGCGTTTAACATTTGGCTTGCCTCCAAACGCACCACGGGTACTATCTGCACTGTCTGCATGGCTGCGCGTGCAGATCTCGCTCTTTGAAAATTTGTACTTCAGGACGCTGTCACCGTTTCGAGCGAGCGCACAGACCTGAAAGAATCGACTGTGGCAATAGACACCGACGCCGTAGCGATCCACGATCAGCTCTAAATCCACCCCTTCGGTGGAAGTGAACGATTCTCGTGTACGTGCTGGTTCCGCTCCATGCGTTGATCGTATGTCCACCTGGCCCCGCCTCACTTGCTAACGTCCAGCGTTAATGGAGTAGATCGGGCGCTAAGTGCCCCACACATTGGCACAGTAAAGTATTATGCGTAAGCTCAACCGTTATTTTCAGATCAGGTCATTTTTTTCCGAGCAGGGTATTGTATAAGTCTATCATTCGAGGGGGTGTTGGATACTGCCTTCTATCTCTATCCTGTGCCATCCGTCCGCAAGCACATCTTTTGCATGGGGTTTTAGTGAGTCAACTATCTGGAGGCGTGTGGTCATGGCAGTCAAGGTCGATTTCGAAAAAACTGGCCGGGTTGAAACCAACCAACAGGCCACTCAAACCACTAAATCCACCTCTGAAAAAAAACCCCAAAACTCCAATGTGTTTAAAGTCCTTCTGAGCGAGCTAAAACTCAAAGAAAACAGCGAGGCTGTCAACAGTCTGCGAAACAGGCCTGCATCATCAGATCTGAGGGAGCTAAAATTCAAAGAAAACAGCGAGGCGGTCAGCAGTCTGCGAAACAGGCCTGCATCCTCACAGCTGGTCAAACACGATCATCACAGCCCTTCGAAAAACCCTGGTGTGGCCCGGGGCCTACACTCGGAGAACGTCAATAATCTGGCGGCGTCTGCTCTGATCGCCATGGCATCCATTTCATCCGGTCTGAACCGTATCGGCGGCATTTGCTCGGGGGCCGCAGGGCTCGGTCGGTTTGGTGGGACTTCGAGCATTGGCGGGGTTTGCGGATCGACGCCGGAAGTCGGGACCATGCTGTGTCCTGGGCAGGAAATAGGCGTTCTGTCCGCTCATTTCGAATCGTGCGAAAAAGGTCCGGGGGCGATCGGCTATGACTATAATGGCGGGACATCCTACGGGACCTACCAGATTTCCTCCAGGGCAGGCACCATGAAACGCTTTGTCGATTACCTGTCCGAGCGGGCGCCGGACCTCGCCAATAAACTGAAAGCCGCCGGACCGGCAAACACAGGCAACACCTTCGGAAAAATGCCCGAAGTCTGGAAAAAAGTAGCAACTGAAGATCCTGTGCGGTTTTCTAAACTCCAGTACGATTTTATCGAAAAAAGCCATTATCTTCCTGCCGTTCAGGAAATTTCGGATCGAACCGGTCTGGATATCTCAAAAGCCCCCAGGGCTCTTCAGGAGGTACTCTGGAGCACGGCCGTTCAGCATGGGCCAAATGGCGCGGCAAAGATTTTCAACAAAGCGATCAAGCACTCAGAAGCCAAAAACGGGGGCGTTAAAATGGCCCAGTTGATTGGCTCCGTCTACGCTATGCGAGCGGGTCAGTTCGGGTCGTCCTTACCGAATGTCAGGGCGGCTGTCCGAAGCCGTTTTAGAGAAGAGGGCAGAATGGCCCTTGCCATGCTCTCCGATCCGTTCCTCAGTTCCGAAGGTCTAAGGGCCTAATCCTACCCGAATAGGAAATATTTGCGCACGCACCAAGAAAAAATTTCCTCTCTAAACCCGGAATATTCTGCCCAAAGAAAATCTCTCATCGTAAGTGATTGATATTAAAGTCTTTTTGGCGGAAAGATTTTTTGGTATCAAGCTTGCTTTTAACTTTGTCCGCAAGGCTATGAAATCCATGGGAAGAAAATGCTGGGTTTGGCTCAAACAACGCTATCCAACCTGAATCGGATGAGAGAATGCAATCAGGACAAGTAAATGCTTCGCAACTGATGTCAGCCTTTCTCGGAAGCGAAAATGAGAAAATCGGGCAAGCTATAGGCCAGGGCGATTTTTCCGGTGAGCTTAGAAATCTCATGCCAGCGACGGCCAACGGCGCTGGGTCCTCTGGCTGGACTGCCTCTAATCCCTGGTTAAATGCTTCCGCGGGCCAGACACCCACCTCTGCTGAAACGGAAAACAACCCGCCGCCTTCAGTCCGGGAGCGAAGGCTCGCCACGGATTCCAGGACGAAGATAAACGCGATAAAAGCGAAGGCCCAAAAAGAGCAAGGTCTCGTGGTTACCAACCCCGCCATCGCCCAGACAGTGTTGGGCGACCTTCAATATCCTGCGCAGACCAGAAAGGCGTGCGAGGGCATGCAGAATAAGGAAGGGCAGATTTCCACTAAAGACCTGAGAGCTCTGCTGGGTACCCTGGGGGCGACTGGTTCCGAAATCAGCGGTCAAGTTCCGGCGGAGCACGCCAGTGCGCTGGTGGAATCGATAATTTCCAAGGGGAGCGGCACAAACCAGAAAGAATTAGCATCCGGAGAGACCCTTCAGTCGTCTGTGCAGATGAAGACCGAAGGATCGTACAGTCCCAGTGAGTTTCGGGGACTGCTGGACAAGGTTTTGCAGCAGGCGGACACGACAGAGAGCAATGTTGCGGATCCGGGATCTCAGCCCGGTTCGGCGAAAACGGCTGAAGGCTTAAAAAGAGGCCAGACACAGAGCCTTGTTGAAACTGTTCTTCCTTCGTTTATTTCAGCAGATCACGAACATGATTCGACTAGAAAGCTTTTCGCCGGAAATTCTAACGATCAAACATCTGAAGCGCAAAGCGCAAAGGTGAGAGATATCCGCGAAAACTCTATTGAAACTGTTTCAGATAACTTGAAGTCCGGCGAGCAGTCGAGCGCAGCCGAAGTCGCCTCGTGGAGTGAGGATAAGGAAGGGGGCGCACTCGTTACGGAAGCCGGAATAAAGGATGGCGGAACTGGATCATCAACATCTCCAGCATCCGATTCGCCTTCCGCCCCGCAGGAAACGCCAAGCATACCTGTGGAAGCTCTTGACAGGGTTTTGAAATACTTCGACACCAGGATAGTGTCTGAGGGCCCGCAGCAGCCGGAAGTGAACACAGCTTCAGCCCCGGCGCCGGGCGGTCCTGATGAAGCCTCAACCGCTCAGGCCCAGAACCTGGCGCCTTCTGTCAAAGGAGCTGAAAAACAGGCCGACGGGCCTAGCGGGACGTTGAGTTCATCGAGGCATGCGCAGGACATGGCCGAACAGACTGAGGCGACTCTGAAAAAAACGGGGGCGGCCGAGTCTCCTTCGGGTGATAGGTCTTCTGGCGGCAAGCCGAACCGGGAGGGTTTCAACCCCCCGGAGAGCGCGGTTTTCCAGAATTCAGCCTCCATCTTTCAAGGTGGCGAGATGAATCTATCCCCGATGCAGAATTCAATCCAGAGCGGCTTTGCCTACTTTGATCCGTACCGGTCGGTGGAGCTTGCCGAAAACGCGCGCGAGCAAGTCACGGGTGGCGCCGCGAGGCACCTTGTACTCGAGATGGAACCCGATGAACTCGGAAAGATCAGCATCAAAGTTGGGGCAAAAAAAGATGGAATATCCGTTGAGGCCCATACGCAAAGCGAACCTGCAAGGCAGGCCCTGATGAGACACTCACCCGAGCTTCGCCAGGACCTCCAGAACCAGGGACTTGTGCTGGAGAAATTCATAGTCGATGTTAACGGCGAGAAATCAGGTGGAAGAAATTACCCCGAAGAAAACAATCCCAAAGGAAAGACCCCGCCGGTTTCCAACACGGCAAGAACCGCCAGCGTTCAGGCCGCAACGGAACCTTCCCATATCAGGGAAACGGACGGCCAATCGCGAATCAGCATTTTTGCATGAATTAACTCGACGCGGTGGATTGGGCGGCTCAAAACAGGAATACCAAACGTTTGCAAGGACTTCTAAAATCCGACTTCCCGACCTTCTGATACTTACCTTGTAATACCAAGTTACCTACAAAATAACTTTATTTTGATGCTTCGCGGGTGAGGCGGGCATCATGGAACATTGCGTTCAAAGAAAGGCGAGTAACCCCAAACTGAGCGGGGGAAAGTTTTCTCACTTTAAAGATGCCCCTCGATCTCCAGGCTCCGCCAGGCGTACACGCGCAAGCGCGTGTTGCCGAACGCAATATCTCGACGCTCCGCGAGGCGTGGCCGTAGGCCGCCGCCGAAGCGCCGCATAGATCTCGAGGCTTTCCATGACCTGTCTATGACCACAGGCGGAGGGGGTGTGGGGGGCGCAAAGAATTCAAGGCTCCGCCAGGTATCACTTGATACTTTGTTGAACGCAATTTGGCATAAGTTGTCAATAAAGCTATGACATATTGCAAGGAAGCGTCACCCCGGCGAAAGAGACTGTGTCGGAAACGTAATATTTTTCGTATTTCCTCCCTTTACAAAAGGGGGAAGCAAAACCCGGTCCCGTGGGATTTTACCCGGGCATTACTGAATTGCGACACAGTGTCGAAAGCCGGGGTGCAGTGCTTTTAACTAACCAAGAGACGCTGGATTCAGCCCCGGATCGGGTCCGGGGTGACGTGTTCCTTAGCCATCATTCCAATGCTTGAATTGTGTTGAGGGTGGGCAAAAGAAGCGGAGCGTTGCCCACCTTGGAGGGTACATAAGACTGCACCGCTCCTCTACAGGAGCGGTGCTATTCGAAGCTACAAGGGTTACAGGGTACTGGAATGTGAGCTCGGATACCGGCCGGGCACCCGGAGATGGCGATTTCCATAATGAGAAAGGCGGCCGAAGCCGCCTTTCCGGTCCTCCTGAGTCCCGTTTTCCTCGAAAACCGCCCTGTCTTTATCTTATCAGGCTCACCACGGTCTGGAGATTGTTGTTGCCGGTTGTGACGGCTTTGGAGCATGCCTGGTAGTCGGCCTGGTAGTCGATCAGGTTGACCATCTGCTGGGTAAGGTCCACGTTTGAACCTTCCAGAGCTCCGGATGATATCGTGCCTGCCTGGCCGGCCCCTGCCGCTCCTGTTGTAGCGGTCCCGGCGTTGCCGCCCGGAGTGTAATCATTTTCTCCAATCCGGATGAGACCGTTTTGGTTCGAGAAGGTCGTTACCCCGATGACGCCGATGGTGGTCACGGCGCCGGTTGAAATGGCGGTCCCGTCAATATTCCCATTCTGGTCGATGGAAAAACTGCTGTATGTGCTTGGGTCTAAACCTGTAATGGCTTTTCCACTGGAGCTGAGTACATCGTTACCATTCGTATCGACGAGATCGCCGCTCGCATTGACCTGGAACTCTCCATCCCGGGTGTAATAGACTGCCTTGCTGGAGGCGTTTTCTGCTGAGAAAAATCCACTACCCTGGATCATCAAATCCGACCAGGTGCCGGTCTGTGCTTGTGCCGAACCGGTCGTGAAATTCGTCTCAACGTTGAGAACTGACGAGCCTGCGCCGGCCGCCACAGCGTTGCCGGCGTTTGAAGTTGCGATTAGTCCGCTGACAATATCGCCGAAGTCTACAGTATTGGATTTAAATCCCGTCGTGTTCGCATTGGAGATGTTGTCGCTGACGACCGAGAGGGCCGTATTGAAGGTATTCAGACCTGCAAGTGCTGTGTACATCAAGTCGGCTGACATTTGCTTCTCCTTTTCCGGTCGTAAATAGATGAACCGGATTCTGGTTTTTAATGCCCTTACTGGATTGGGTGTCATGCTGAGCGGATCACAAATCCCGCTCAGCGGATCTTACTTTGTTCAATTCGTGCTGCTCTTACTGGTTACCGCAAAAACGTTCGCTACCGGAACCTGCATTCCGTTCGGTCCCGACAGAATATATGTCGGGGGGTTATTGTTAAGGTTGCATGAATAAACCTGCCCGCTGATGCCCGTCACAACTGTCGAGGGAGTTCCGTTGGACCCTGTTGCCGTGACCTTGCAGGTGTAGGCGCCGTCGGCCACCGTGTTCCCGCTCGAGTCCTTGCCCGTCCATGGCACGCTATAACTGCCTGCGCTCTGGGAGCCGAGGTTCAAAGTGTTGACCGTCGCGCCATTGGAGTTCGTTATGGTCACGGTGACCGTGGCGGGCGCCGAGAGCGTGTAGTTGAGTGCGGAGGGGCTGCCTGAGGTGACGTTCATTGTGTTGCTTTGGGCGGTAACCTGCTGGCCGACAAGCGATGCGATCTCCCCATTATTTATGGCCGCTGTATATTGCTGAAGATTGCCCAAAAGCGTCGTAGCCTGGTTCAACTCTTGAACGGTCGTAAACTGCGCGAGTTGGGCGGCCAGTTCGTAAGACTGCATCGGGCTGGTCGGGTCCTGATTCTGCAACTGGGCGAGGAACAGCGTCATGAAAGAGTTCGCGTTCAAGGAGTTTGTGGAGCTACTGCCGGACGTCGCACTCGGGGCTGTGCCGAGCCCAGAGCCGATACCATAAATCGACTGAGTGCTGGTTGTTGACGTTGTTGGCGTTGTTGACGTTGTTGACATTATGAACTCCTCTCAGAGTAGGTTGAGAGCGATGGTTCGAATTGGACGCCCAATGAACAAGCAAGAGTGATACCAGCATGAGTTTAGTGAAAAAGTGCTGTTACTCCAAATAGTTGTGGTTTTGGCGTTTCCAGTCTGAAATGCGCATGCGGGAAATTTTTTCTCACACACCATGCACATTTTTCCGGATTAAATTAATTGAGGGATTTAGAAATTTAGGAATTAATTACCGAATGCTTGAATCAACTATGTCAAAAGCTTGACCTGAATTCTGTCCGCCGATGCAAATCCTCTGCATCACTCCACACGACTTCCCGATCCTGAGAGTGATAAAGTGCACGGCCCCCCCGATCGATGGCTTTGTGCACAGTCTGCGCGCCAAAAACCCGGCTTCGGGGCCTTTGTCTTTTGCCATCAAACCCTTGGGGTTTCTTACTTTTTCAGTTCTGGCATGCTCATTGCTCGTTCGGTCTGTCCGGAAGACAATTGACCTCCGCATGAAATTTTGCCGCATATGGGAAGGGCCTTGAAAAATGCCTCCTGAAGAAGAACAGAAGGAAGTCCAGGAAAAACCCAGATCAAAGAAGATCCTGATCATCATACCCCTTTTATTAGTGCTGCTGGGTGGAGGAGGAGCGGGCGCCTACTTCAAATTTGCCAGGGCGCCAGCTGTGAGTACGGAGGAAAAAAAGCAGGTAGAGAGCACCGTTTACTATGAAATGGACACCCTCATAGTCAACCTGGCCGATCCGGGCGGGAAGCGTTTTCTGAAAGCCACGATCAAGCTCAAGATGAGCTCGCCCAGTGTGATGGAAGAGTGTAAGTCGCACAATTTCCAAATGAGGGACCTCGTTCTGACGCTGCTTTCCAGCAAAGAATGCGAAGAGGTTATGAGTCCGGAAGACAAGGTGGTTTTGAAGAAACAGATAATGGAGACTCTAAACCGCATGCTTCAAAAAGGGCAGGCCCTGGATGTCTATTTCACCGAATTTCTGGTCCAGTGAAGGCGGTCGGTACATACTATGGAAAAGATACTTTCCCAGGATGAAGTCGATGCCCTGCTAAAGGGGCTATCCGACGGCGATATCGACACCGCCAAGGAAGGCGATGGGTCACAGGATGGCATTCGTACGTTCGATTTGACAAATCAGGACAAGATCGTGCGTGGGCGCATGCCCACCCTTGACATAATTAACGACAGATTTGGCAAAATCCACCGCAGTTCACTTTCCGGTTCACTGCGCCGAATGCTCGACATAAACGTCTGCCAGGCCGAGACGATCAAGTTTGGCGAATTCATCCGGACGCTGCCTGTGCCGACGAGCCTGCATGTTTTCAAGATCGAGCCGCTTAGGGGGCACGTCCTGTTCATGATCGAAAGCCGCCTCATCTTCAACCTGGTCGACTGTTTCTTCGGTGGCACCGGCAAAGGCAGCTATAAGATAGAGGGCCGTGATTTTACCTCGATCGAATATCGTGTGATAGATAAAGTGGTAAAACAGGTCCTTCAGGACCTCGAGCAGGCGTGGCAGCCGGTTGTGCCCGTTTCGTTCCATTTCGTCAGATCTGAGGTGAATCCCCAGTTTGCAGCAATTATCCCTTCAACCGACGTTGTGATAGTGACTCGGTACGAAGTCGAAATGGACCGCATGATCGGAAAAATGGCCCTCGCGCTCCCATACGCCACTATCGAACCGATCAGGACGAAGCTCAACGCGAACTTCCAGAGCGACCAACTTGAAGTTGACGGGCAATGGATACTGCGCCTGAGAAAACTCCTTCACGACGTGCAGATGGAGCTTGCCGTCGAGCTGGGCAGTGCTTCAATAAATGGCTCGGAGCTGATGAATATTGAAATCGGCGACGTCATAATGCTCGATAATGATGCCAACAAACCGCTTCTTGTGAAAGTGGAAGGAGTGGGGAAATTCATGGCGACCCCGGGAATCTGCCGTGGGAATCTGGCCTTCCAGGTACATAACGAGATAATCAGCAATGAATAGCAGGCTGGATTCGTTCTTCTAAATGGGAAGGTGAAACAAATGGAAAATGAACAAGAACAAGCTCAATTCCCGAAGCTGGAAAAAGGCAGTGAGCAAAAGAGCATAAAGGACCTGGATTTCCTGCTGGACGTTCCCCTTGAAATCTCGGTTGAACTTGGCCGCACCAAGCTCCTGGTCAACGATTTGCTTCATCTCGGGCAGGGCTCTGTTGTCGAATTGACCAAGCTGGCTGGTGAGCCCCTCGAGATTCTGATAAACCATAAGCTCATAGCACGTGGTGAGGCCGTCGTTGTCAACGAAAAATTCGGGGTGAGAATAACTGACATCGTCAGCCCGATGGAGCGAGTAAAACAGTTGGGATAATCAAGTAAAGAAGGCGGAGCGCGGGCGGTCCCGCGCACTGAAGGTGCGTCCAATGGAATCAGGATGGCTGATATTGAAGACGGCTGGCGCTCTGGGGCTGGTCCTGGGGTTTTTCTTCGCTTTCATCTACGTGCTCAAGCGATGGGGAAATCGGGCGAAAGGACCTGCCTCGCAAACCATGATGGAAGTCCTGAGCAAACACTCTTTCGGGCCTCGCCATCACCTGATCCTGGTCAAAGTTACCGGGGAGCGCAAAGTCCTGGTCGGCGTCTCGCCTCAGAATATAAGCCTTCTGTCCGTAAACGCGCCGGCCCTGTCGGGCAAAAACTCTTTTGACGATGTGATTGAGAATATATGAACAGCCGCCACGGGAAAAAAAGTCAGCGACTTCGAGCCCGACTGGGTTTTCTCTCGCTCATTTGCCTTATTGCTCTTCTTGTCTTCCTATTTTATCCGGTCATTTCTTTTGCTGCGGGCATTAATCTTCCCGCCATCAATTTGAACCTGGACGACGCTAAGGGACCTCAGCAGATATCCGGCGTGCTGCAGATCATTTTCCTTTTAACAGTCCTGACGCTTGCGCCCGCAGTTCTCATTTTGATGACCAGTTTTACCCGGTTCGCAATCGTATTCTCTTTCCTGAGGTATGCGCTCGGAACGCAACAGTCGCCTCCCAACCAGGTCATAGTCGGCCTGGCGCTCTTTCTCACTTTTTTCGTAATGCAGCCGGTGTGGCAGAGAATTCACCAGGAAGCAATAGTGCCATACGAACAGCACGAAATTTCGGGCGAAGAATTTATGAAACGCGGCGTAGCACCCCTCAAGGAATTCATGTTCAAACACACCAATAAGGCAGACCTGGCCCTGTTTGTTTCGATGTCGCAAAAGGAAAAACCGCAGAACGCCGAATCTCTGTCAATTACGACCGTAATTCCGGCTTTCGTTATAAGCGAGCTGAAAACGGCCTTCCAGATTGGGTTTATGCTCTATATTCCGTTCATAATACTGGATATGGTCGTAGCCAGCATCCTTCTTTCGATGGGTATGATGATGTTGCCGCCGGTGATGATCTCTCTTCCGTTCAAGCTCATGCTTTTCATCCTGGTAGACGGCTGGAACCTGCTGATCGGATCTCTCGTAAAGAGCTTCCAGTAAAGCAAGAAGGGTTAAGGAATTAAAAACAAATGAGCTACGAGTTTATCATCGCATTCGGCAGGCAGGCCATTGAGACAATGTTGCTCGTAAGTATGCCAGTGCTTGGCCTCAGTATGTTGGTCGGGCTGGTAGTAAGCGTATTTCAGTCGATCACTCAAATTCAGGAAATGACGATAACTTTCGTGCCAAAAATCTTCATAACCTTTCTAGCGCTGCTGATCTTCGGTTCCTGGATGCTTGGGAAGCTCACCGGTTTTTTGCGCGAAGTTATCCTCAACATACCAAACCTTGGGGGATGACCCACGATGTTGTCTTTTGACGTCAATATCTCGGATCTCTCCATCCTTCTATCAATTCTACTTCGCATCAGTATCATTCTTTTCATGCTGCCCATCTTCAACTCAGGGGGAGTGCCGACAGCCGTAAAAGCCTTAATCGTAATCTCCTTTTCCGTAATGCTCTTTCCGGTTATCAAGCAAAATATCAAGCCCGTTCCGCTCGAGCCGGCCTCATTGGTTTCGGTCATTATCGGCGAGCTGATATATGGGACACTGTTTGCCCTTTCGATGCTTCTTATAATCAGCGCTTTCCAGTTGGCGGGCGAGCTGATCGGCTTCGAGATGGGATTTGGATTTTCGCAAACAGCAGATCCACTGACCGGCGCGAGGTTTACGGTCCTGTCCGTGTGGTGCCAATTGCTTGCGACAATGATTTTTCTTTCCATTAATGGACACCGCATAATCCTGAGAACCCTGATCGAGAGCTTCAAAACCATCCCGATCGGCTCGTTTGCGCTCGATTCGGGCCTGTTTGCGAAAATGCTCCTGCTTTCCGGTATGCTGTTCATTTTGGCTGTGAAGCTGGCCGCTCCGATCCTGGCCGTGCTGATCCTCACCCAGGTCGGTCTCGGACTGATGGCGAAGTTTGCCCCGCAAATGAATATCCTGGCCACTAGCTTTCCTCTGACCATCACCTTAGGCGTGTTCTTCCTCGGTCTTACCCTGATCTTCTGGGGTGAAATGGGGGTCCAGTCGTTTACCGGGCTTTTCCACTTTCTGGAGAATTTCTCGAAATAACTTTCCCCGCAGGGACAGCCGTCAAGCTCCGCTCAGTCCGTGCGTATTTCGACGCCTTGTGCCTGTAGTTCCGGTTCGGGTGATTGGAACGGTTTGCGCATTAAGCAATGGCGGCGGAACTGTGGAGATTCCTGACCGCCATTAAAAAACCCCCGCTCCCCTTCGGAAAAGGGTGGGAACAGCCGTGAACTGCTGTGCGCAAAAGGGGGGGAACCGTTGTAATCGCCGGCAGCAGAGGCATTGCCGGCGGACTATCGGGACCGGACAAAAAATTGACCAGTCAGGTAATTTTTGACATCACCACTCAGGGGTCATTTTTCCACACGGTGATATGTGAAAGGGCAGCGAATTGGCGAATAAGCCGACTACAAGCCAGGAAAAAAGCGAGCCGCCAAGCGGAAAAAAGCTGCACCGGGCGCGAGAGCAGGGGCAGATCCCCAAAAGCCGCGACCTGACGGCTGTATGCGTCCTTATCACAGGCGGGGTGGCAGTTTATCTGTCCCGGAATCTCATGTTCGCCAATTTCCAGCAGATTTTCATATCCGCGTGGTCTGAAGAGTCCTTTTCGGTTCCCGGCCACTTTGCCAACTCTGGTCTTTTCACGCACACTATGGCCTTGATTATCGTCATGGTTGCGCCCGTTGCCCTTAGCATCGTGGCCACGGCAGTGATGCTGAACCTGACTCAAATGAAGGGATTTATCCTGTCCTTCCAGGCGATGCGGATCAGCCTCGGGAACGTCAATCCGTTCAGCGGTCTTCAGAGAATGTTTTCACTCAGGTCTGTAATCGAAGTTGTCAAATCCATTCTCAAGATGGCGACAGTAGCATACGCCGTGTACTCGACGGTGTGGCCCGAGCGCATTGCGTTATCCGGACTGGCCGGGCGGGAGGTATCCGATTTTTTGAGCGTTACCGGAATGCTCGCTCTCAAGCTTTTGTTTCGAGTGGCCGGAATCATGCTCATTCTGAGCATTCTGGATTTCCTGTACCAGAAATGGCAGACCAGAAAAGACCTTAGGATGACCAAGCAGGAGGTAAAGGAAGAGCTCAAGCAAGTCGAAGGAAACTTTGAGACAAGGAGAAGAATCCGCACTATCCAGAGGACGCTCTTCAGGCAGCGAATGCTCTCGAAGATACCGAAGGCAAATGTGATTATCACCAACCCGACTCATTATGCGGTGGCTCTGCACTATGAGACTGGAATGGAAGCGCCAACCGTGGTGGCCAAAGGCGTGGATTTCCTGGCCCAGAAGATCATTGCCATAGGCAGGAAGCACGGAGTTTCCATAGTGCCCAATCCTCCTTTGGCACGTGCTTTGTATAAACAGGTTAATCTCGAGGAAACAATTCCCGTCGAACTCTACAGAGCTGTGGCAAAAATACTGGCTTACATCTACCAGCAAAAACAATGGACGGGGCGGAGTCAGAATGGCTAAGGGGGAAGCAGGACAGAATCTTTTGACAAATCGGCTGAAAGCGCTTTCAGACGGAGACGCCCTGATGGGCGTAGGGATGGTAGCCATCCTGTCCGTCATGCTTTTGCCGCTGCCGAGCAGTTTTCTTGACGTGCTTCTGATAATAAACATCTCGGTAGGGCTGATCATCCTTCTTACGGCCATCTACAGCTACAAGCCTCTGGATTTCATGGTTTTTCCGTCTTTGCTCCTGGTGACCACCCTTTTCCGCATCGCCCTGACAGTGGCCAGCGCCCGGCTCGTGCTCCTGCATGGACACGAAGGAACGAAGGCTGCCGGACTGGTCATCCATGCATTCGGCACTTTCGTTGTGGGCGGCAATTATGTAGTCGGCTTCGTCTTATTCGGAATCCTGGTGATCGTAAATTTCATGGTGATCACCAAAGGCACGGAGCGCATCTCCGAGGTTGTGGCCCGATTTACTTTGGATGCCATGCCCGGCAAACAGATGAGCATCGACGCCGATCTCAACACGGGGATGATCGACGAGGGCGAAGCGCGCAGGCGGCGCCAGCAGATCCGCCAGGAGGCAGATTTCTACGGCACGATGGACGGGGCGGCCAAGTTTGTTCGCGGGGACGCCATAGCGTGCATTCTTATTACGTTCGTAAACATTTTCGGCGGCCTCGCAATAGGGGTTCTTCAAAACGGAATGCCCATATCAGACGCCTTCCACGTCTATACCCTGCTTACGGTTGGCGATGGACTGGTTGCGCAGATTCCCGCCCTGATAATTTCTTCCTCGGCAGGCATCCTGGTGAGCCGCGCCGCCGCGGAAATGGGCATGGGCGCAGCCTTTGGCAAGCAGTTCAGCGTACATCCCAGGCCGCTCTCGATCACCGGCGCGATGCTCTATTTTCTGAGCATTGTTCCAAGCTTCCCGGCGATGCCGCTGATTCTGGTCGGTACGGTCATGTTCGTGCTTGCCGGATATGTAGCCCGGAAACCCAAAAGGGAGCAGGGTAAACAAAAGATGGAGGAGGCCGATGGCACAAAACCCCAGAAAGGTTCAGACCTTCCGCCTCTGCTTGATATTCTCGAACTGGAACTGGGCTACGGGCTCATTCCGCTGGTCGATGAATCCCAGAGCGGAGACCTGCTGCCCCGGATCAAAGCAATACGGCAGCAACTCGCTCTCGAATACGGGATTCTTGTCCCGGCTTTGCACGTGAGGGACAACCTTCAATTGAAACCGGCGGAATACAGGTTGCTTCTCAAAGGCAACCCGGTCGGAAAGGGTGAAATAATGGTCGGCCATTTCCTGGCCCTGAGCGCCGGCGAAAGCAGCATAGAAATAAAGGGTATTCCGACCAGGGACCCGGCATTCGACCTGCCGGCCGTGTGGATCCCGGAAAGCAGGCGGGAGGAAGCCACGAGGGCCGGCTACACGGTGATTGATCCCTCCAGCGTTGTGGCCACTCATATGACCGAGTTGTTCAAAAAGTACGCAGACCAGATGCTGACCCGCCAGACGGTGCAGCAGTTGCTAGACAACCTTGCACTCCAGCAGCCAAAGCTGGTTGATGAACTCATTCCCAACCTGCTCTCGCCGGGAGTCATTCAAAAGGTGCTTCAGAATCTTATCCGGGAGGGAGTCACCGTTCGAGATCTGCAATCGATCTGTGAAACTCTGGCCGATTACGGGGCAGTCACTAAAGACCCCGATATCCTTACGGAATATGTCCGTCAGGTCCTTGCGCGTACTATCACGCGTCCCTATGAGACCGAAGATCAAAAATTCCCGGTCCTGTCACTCCAGCAGTCCCTGGAGGAAAAACTCACACGCGGAATCCAGAAGTCGGAGCACGGCAGCTTTCTTAGCCTCGACCCCGGATTCCTCCAGCAGTTCCTCCAGGCGATCAGCGACGAGGTTAAGCGCTCGGTCAGCCTGGGGTATCACCCTGTCCTTCTCTGCTCGCCTGCAATAAGGCGCCACCTGAGAAAGCTACTTGAGCGCTTTTTGCCGGATGTGGCAGTGATTAGTCACAATGAATTGAGCAATTCACTAGAAATCCGTTCGATCGGCATAATCAGGATGGAACATGCAGGTTAAGATCTTCAAGGCCGCTACTATGGAAAAAGCGCTTTTCCTGGTCAAAAAAGAACTAGGACCGGACGCTATTATCCTGGGCAGCAAGAAGGGGGAGTCGGGGTTCGAAGTGAGCGCCGCTCGAGAGCAACAGCCCGCCCCCGCGCCGGAGAATCCAGCGAAGAGGGATGCTTCAGCCGAAATGCTAGACGGTATTCAGGAGATAAAGAGCTTCCTCTCGCTCCTTATCTCTTCGAAGGACCAGTTGGTGCAGTTTCAGGCAAACGGGTCGCTGGCCGAGCTTTATCACTCGCTTCTTGTTCGTGGTCTAGACGAAAAGCAGGTTTTCATTCTTCTTAGCAAGGCGGTATCGGACCTTAATGGTGACCCGGTCGGCCGGCGCCAGATATACAACGCCTTCTGCAAGCGGTTTGTTGCGAAAATCAGTTGCGCCAGGCCATTCAGAACAATCTCCAGTTCGAGCGGTCCGGGGGTTTTCACTTTTTTGGGACCTACGGGGGTCGGAAAAACGACGACGCTCGCCAAGCTGGCGGCTTATCTCAAGATAAGGCGCCAAATGGAGCTTGGAATTATTTCGCTGGATACGTACCGCATTGGCGCAGTAGATCAGCTTCAGACTTACGCCAGCATCCTGGGAGTCCCCTTAAGGGTGGCCCAGAGCAAGACGGAACTAACGGGTGTGCTCGATGATTTCAGGCATTGCGACGCCGTCCTGATCGATACCACCGGCAGGAACTATCTAGACCGCGAGCATGTGAGGAGCCTGCATTCGGTGTTCCATAACGCTCAGAGATTGAACCATTTTCTCGTCCTAAGCGCTACGGCCAAGGACGAAGACCTGAAGCAGACAATTGTTCATTTTGGAGAAATTAATATCAACAGTCTCATCTTCACAAAACTCGACGAGACCTTTCACCACGGGTGCATTCTCAACCAGTTGCTGCGGTTCAATCACCCGATCTCCTTCATGGGCACGGGGCAAAGGGTACCGGAAGATATCGAACCTGCCACTCAGAAGCGGCTGCTTTCATTATTGCTCCCGGCGGGGAATAAGAGTGCATAAAAGGGGAAAAAGATGGATCAGGCGGTAGGACTCAGAAAAAAAGAAAACAACGAAATCCAAACGGGCAGCGCCGTTTCCACAGCCATATCGGCGCTGCAAAAGCCGGTCAGGGTAATAGCGGTCAGCAGCGGAAAGGGCGGGGTGGGCAAGAGCAACGTGGTGATCAATCTTTCGGTGGCCTTGGATCGCCTGGGGCACCGAGCGCTGATAATGGACGCCGACCTGGGATTGGCCAATATAGATGTCCTTCTAGGGCTTACCCCAAAGTACAACATGAGTCATGTGTTAAGCGGGCAAAAACGGCTCGATGAGGTTCTTGTCGATGGTCCGGGCCGTTTGAAGATCATGCCTGCCAGCTCGGGCGTGCAGGAACTCACAAGGCTCACGGACGAGCAGAAGCTGCTGTTTCTCGAACTGCTCGACGGTCTGGAGACCGACATCGATGTGCTGCTCATAGACACCGGTGCGGGCATCTCGGATACCGTGCTTTATTTCAACCTGGCGGCCCACGAAAGAATTATCGTAGTAACCCCGGAACCGACTTCACTCACCGATGCATACGCTCTGATAAAAGTGCTCTATTCCAAGCACGGCGAACGACATTTTCGAATCCTTATCAATTTGGCTGCAAACGAATCCATGGGGAAATCCATTTTCGCAAAACTCAGCAAGGTCGCTGATCACTTTCTGGATGGGCTCTCGCTCGACTACCTGGGGACTATTCCCCACGATACCTCGGTAACCAAATCGGTGCTGCAGCAAAGAGCTTTGCTCGAGGCTTTTCCCGGAGCACCAGCGTCGAAGGCCTTCATGCAGATAGCCAAGACTATCTGGAGGACCCGTCCCGACGTTAATCAGGGTACGATTCAGTTTTTCTGGAAACGGCTCCTCAATGTTTAGGAAAAAGGGATAATCCATATGGAACAGAGCGCCCGTACGGCTCGTAAAAATCCTTACGGCAACCAGGGGGCAGAATCGTTTGGATCCCTGAGTGAAAGGGACAAGGCTGTAATGGAACACAGCGACCTCGTCAGGTATACCGCTTTCAGGCTTATTTCACGGTTGCCGAACCACATTACCGTAGAAGACCTCTTGAGCGCAGGGGTCCTGGGGTTGATGGACGCCATCGAGAAATACGACCCCGACCAGGGCATTCCATTCGAGTACTACGCAAAAATCCGCATAAAAGGGGCCATGCTCGATGAGATCCGCTCTATGGACTGGGTGCCCAGGTCGCTGCGGCAAAAGAGCAGTCTTGTGGAGAAAGCCAGCATCACCCTGGAACAAAGGCTGGGGCGTGATCCCACCGAAGAGGAGACCGCATCGGAGCTGAACTTGGACATGGATGAATTTCATAAGCTTCTGGATGAAATAAAAGGCATCTCTTTTTTGCCCGAAAATATCCATGACTTCATCCGTGAAAACAGGGAATCCCACACGTTTTGCTCCGGCTCAGACGAGCTGCTCGAGGCAACCTACAGGGAAGAAATCCGCATTCATCTGGCCCAAGCCATTGCCGGTCTTGCCGAAAAAGAGCAGATTGTCCTGTCGCTCTATTATTATGAAGAGCTGACCATGAAGGAAATAGGCGCGGTCTTGGGATATACGGAGTCGAGAATCTCGCAGATTCATACCAAGGCGGTGTTGAAGCTTAAGACAAGGCTGGCCAGAAGACTCAAAGCTGACGATCTGCCCGGATTTGTCCAGGGTGAACTTCGACCGCTTAAGTCCAAACACGCTCATCTCCAGCGGGTCTCTGTGGCCAAATAGGAAACGGGAGCCCGCAGGAAAGGCGGCAGATGGATCTCAATCGAGAATTACTTAGCGAGGGCGCGAGGGTTGAGGCTGAAGAAAAACACGAGGGACCTCGAGCCAAAAAGGATGTTTCTGAGCTTCAAGTTCAGCAAGATCTGAAAGAATCGCTGCTTACCAAGGACAAAACGATCTCGGGGCATAAAGCAACTGAAGCCCGGGCTGATGATACCGGTCCTGAGCAAGCAAATTTGGGCCGGAAGCCAAGCCGGTTCAAAAAGGTTCTCCTGCTGGGCTCTGCCGCATTGTGCCTGTTTTTGGCGGCCGCCTTTTTCTTAATCAAGTTCAAGCCACATATCGTGCCTTTTGCCAACAGTTTGCAAAGACTCAAACCCGTAACCAGCATAATGCGTCCCATCCCCATTCCCGACTACCGGGAGATGCTGGATTTTCTGCTCGTTTACGAGGTTGAAGGTCAAAAGATGATTACCGCCATCAGAATGGAAATCGGATACCAGAGTCCGGTGCGGTATCAAAACCTCAAAGAACAGAACGTGGCTTTCCGTGATATTGTTTATTCTTTCCTGCTAAGGCAGAACCTGTCCGGAAATTCGGTAAAATCCTGGCATTCCGTCCTGGAGAAAGATCTGGTCGATTTTCTGAGGGTGAAACTGCCGCAGAGTTATCCGGACAAAATCCTTTTAACCCAGGTGGAAAACCTCTGAAAGGGCCCCCTATGGAATTGATCTTAAAGCTCTTTGGAACTCAGGTCTCCTTGAACAGCATGTTCCAGATCGGCGTCGATGTGATAATCCTCGGGCTGCTTGGGATGATACTGACTGTGAAAAAGCTCCGAATCTCTAAAAAAGATGAAGTGGTAATGAAATCCTTTGAAAATATAGTGGAGGAAACGGCGTTAATATCTCAGAGGTTTGAAATCAATCTTGAGAAAAGGCGTGACTTGCTCCAGCAAATAACAGCCAAACTTGACCAGCGCATCCAGGCAGCAGAGAGCCTGTGTACCAGGCTCGATCAGCTTTCCCGGATAAACACCGACAAACTTGCGGTTCGGCATTCTCCAAGTGCTGGTCCGCGCCCCCAGGGGGCCGACCAGCAGAAGGTGATCTTGCTTGCCAGAAAGGGGCTGGATGCCTCTGAAATATCCAAAAGCCTTAAAAGGCCGGTGGGAGAAGTCGAACTAATCCTGAACCTGCAGAAAATAGCTTCTTAAACAAATTAGAAAGAATGGAACAATTTAGGAATTAAGGAATTGGAGTTTTAATCCCTGAATTCCTTAATTCGGAATCCCTAAATTGTTTCAATTCTTGAACCTCTAGACTAATATGAGCGTCGGCCGCCACCACCACCGCCACCGCCGCCACCGCCGCGCGATCCGCCGCCGCCGCCGCCACCGCGCCGGTCCCTGCCGCCACCGAAACCCCCACCGCCAGGCGGGCGGCCTCCACCCGGACGGCTTCCACCTCCAAACGATCTGCCTCCACGGCTCTCACGCGGCTTGGCTTCATTAACCGTAAGAGGCGAACCGCCCAATTCCTTGCCGTTCAATCCCTCTATTGCGGCCTGCGCCTGATCCTGATTCGGCATCTCGACGAAGCCGAAGCCCCGGGACCTCCCGGTAAGATTGTCCTTGATGATCTTTGCTGAATCGACATCACCAAAGCTCTCGAAAGCTTCACGCAATTCTTCCTCGGTGGTCTTTGCAGACAGATTCCCAATGTAAATGTTCATGTTGTCTTTTTCTCCTCTGGAAAGGATGATGCCAAGCCGAATCGAGAAACCCTATCCCCTAAAGCTCCAACTCAAGCCCATGCAAATAAATTAGTTATTCTTCACAAATTTGGAACGGGACGGCATCTACCCGCATCCACCCTGACCAACGGCGGGAATCAGCTTCCGATGAGGGCCACCCTGCCGAAACAGGCCATCAATTCAGTCAACTTTCCCACAGGCATACCAATCAGTCAATATATAAGCATGCAGGTCTGCCTTTGCCGGAAAAATTTTCCGGGGCGCTCGTGGATCGAGCTTTTGAAAGATGGCTACCCGCTTGAATCTGGAGCAATTGCTTCGCTGGCATCTTCGTTGCAAGCTAAAGGACCGTAAGGAGAGATTCTATGAAGCTGGAATCCTATTTCACGACACTCGGGTCCCTGGAAGAGCAAAAGCGACTAGACATTATATCAAACAATATCGCCAATGCCAACAGTCCCGGATTTAAAAAGGACAGCGTTCATTTCAGCGATGTTCTGGGCGAGGTTTCCTACACCAGTATGTCACAGGGGCCAATCCACCAAACCGGCAATGATCTGGATATAGCTCTTTCCGGAGACGGCTTTCTGAGCGTCCAAACAGACCAGGGGATTCTCTATACGCGGGCCGGAAACCTGACGCTAAACAACGCAAAGCAACTGGTTACCCAGGATGGCTGGCCGGTTCTCGGAAAAGACGCGCCGATCAGCATACAGGGCAAGGCGAAACTGCGTATCACCGAAGATGGTCAGATTTTTGACGGAGACAACGCGATAGGCAGCATTGATATAGTGCAATTCCCGCCGGACGTTAGTTTGAAGAAAGCGCAGAACGGGTATTTCGAACCTCAGGCTGCAGGGACCCAACCGGAAAAAGCCACAAACTGCTTCGTGCACCAGGGGGCGCTCGAAGGTGCAAATTTCAATCTGGTCGAGGAAATGGCCAGAATGGTTCAAACAACGAGGAACTACGAATCTTATCAGAAGACAATTCAAAACAGTGCAAACCTGGACTCTCAAGTCATTTCAAAGATGTCCGGGTAAACTTACTTGGGTTTATTCAGGTTGAACGAGGGCCGATAACGGCCCGGAGGAGAGGAAGATGAGGAGCCTTTGGACGGCGGCCACAGGAATGGCTGCCCAGCAGACCAACATGGACGTGATCGCCAATAACCTGGCGAACGCGAACACCACCGGCTTCAAGTCCAGCCGCGGAAATTTCGAGGACCTGATGTACCAGACAACCGTTCCGGCGGGGGCGCAGAACAGCGCAGGCACAACAGTGCCAACAGGCGTCCAGATCGGTATGGGAACCAAGACGTCGTCGGTCGAAAAGCTTTTCGCGCAGGGGAATTTTACCGAAACCAGCAACCCACTGGACCTGGCGATACAAGGTAACGGATTCTTCCAGGTGCTTCGCGGCACTCAGCAGGTTTATACCCGCGCCGGCAGCTTCAAGACTGACCAGAACGGAAACTTAGTCGACGCTTCGGGGTATGCGCTGCAGCCTCAAGTCAGCATACCGAAAACGGCCGTTGCGACGAGTGTCGATTCTTCCGGCGTCTTCACGGCCACAGACGCTACCGGAAAAGTGGTGCAGACGGTACAGATTACACTCTACAACTTTCCAAACCCGTCCGGGCTCCAGTCCATTGGGGCAAACTATTTCGTCCCGACCCCTGCTTCAGGTAACGAGACCAACGCTCTGCCCGGCGGGCCGGAAGGCATGGGAACGGTTCTCCAGGGCTATCTGGAAGCCTCCAACACGAACGTGGTTAATGAAATGGTGAATATGATTCTGAGCCAGCGCGCTTATGAAGCAAATTCCAAGGTCATCAAATCGGCTGACGAAATGCTGCAAATGGCAAATAACGTCGTAAAGTGATGCTGAGGGAGGGAACTGGATGCGTTCGGTCATGATTGCGCCGCTTGCCGCGCTCATTTTCCTGGTTCCGGTTTTGCCGGCAGTGATGCCCGTTGCCGGTATCGATTCGGCCTGGAGCGCTCCTGGGCCGATTAGCGAGATCCGGGTCCTGAGCAACATCACAGTGAATGATAAGGATGTCTGTCTTGCGGAAATCTGCGATCCGGAAACGCTTCCCAGCGAGTGGAAAACGATTATGGGCGGACTCAACATCGGGGATGCTCCGCCGGCCGGGTCTGAGAAGTTCATCGACCCAGGCCAGCTTAGGACATACCTGGTCAGGCTGTTCGATTCCTACAGGATCAATTCTTCGGACGTAAAGTTCGATATTCCCGACAGAATCGTGGTCAGGCGGGAGGCGACCCGGATCACACAAGAGATGATCGAAGAGATTTTCAAAAAGTTCGTTCTTGAAAACTCGCCCTGGAAGCAGGAGGACATAAACATTCACAGAGTTCGTTTCTCGGGTATTCCTCTCATTCCGACCGGCAAAATGACCTATGAGGTTGCGGCATCTTCAGGGAGGGAGCGTTTCATAGGCAACGTTACGGCGACCGTCGATTTCTATGTGAATGAAGAGAAGGTGCGCACTCTGGGGATCGTCGGCAAGGTCGAGGTTTTCGGAAACGTATATCTCGCCTCGCGTCCGATGAAACAAAACGAAATGGTATCCCAGGCCGACCTGGAAGTGCACAAGATGAACCTTACCGAAGCTGCCGACCGTTTCGCCACCCGGCTCGACCAGGTTGAAAACCGGCGCGTGCTGCGCAACCTCGGAGTACATCAGCCATTGGAACTCAAAGACCTGGACAAGCCGCTGGTCCTCAAGCGAGGCGATCAGGTGAAGATAGTCTACGAGGAACCTGGACTCTCGGTGATCGCAAATGGACAGGCAGATGCCGATGGAGGGGTCGGGGATACACTGGCGGTAACCAATGTCTCATCGAAAAAAACGGTTCATTGTAAAGTTGTGGACGCCAGGACCGTAACGGCTACCCGTTAGCGGCAAGCCCCCTGGCCTTGGATGAGGTGACAAAGCGAAGATGCGAAACAATAGAAATCCCGGAGCCAATGGAAACACCGCAGCAATCAGGTTCATTTCAGCCGCCCTGCTGGTCCTGATCCTTTCGGGCTGCGCCGCGATGCAATCGGGCAAAGACCCGGCCGCTTCATTTAATACTCCGAAGCAGGTGTGGAGCCCGAAATCACTCCCCTTACCGGAAGCCGGGCCGCAACCCGCATCGCTCGCGCCGACCGGTTCTCTTTGGGCCCCGGGCAGCGGCTCGCTTTTCGCCGATCTCAAGGCTTCAAAGGTGGGTGACATAGTCACGATAACAGTCAGTGAGACCTCGACAGGCTCCAAGGCCTCGACGACGTCAAACTCGAAGGCCCAGAACTTTACGGGCAGCCTCACCTTTGGAGGGGTAGGCTATGGGGCGGGAGTCAGCAATCCCCAGGGAGCGCTCTCTGTTGGCCCTTATAACGGCGCATTCAACAAAACTTTTGCAGGAAGCGGCGCAACCAGCCAGGCCGATTCTATGACGGCGTACATGACTGCAACCGTGATCGATGTTTTGCCCAGTGGGAACTTTCTCATTCGAGGCTCGCGCTGGACAAAGGTAAATGACGAACTCCAGCAGATCGTTCTTGAAGGGGTGATCCGCCCGGCCGATATCAACACCAACAATACAGTTCTCTCACAGAACGTGGCGGAAGCAAAAATTTACCTGCTCGGAAAAGGTCCGGTCACTCAGTATCAAAAACCTGGATGGCTGGGTCAGTTCTGGGACTTCATTTCACCTTTCTAGACATGGCAGGGACGCATGAAAAAGAAGGGCCGTTTCTCCATAACTTGTATCGGCATGATCTTGGCCTTCCTGCTTTCGGCCGGGACTGCCAACCCGGCCAGAATAAAGGACATGGCCTATTTTCTGGGCGCCCGCTCGAATTCGCTTATAGGGTATGGGCTTGTCGTTGGCCTTAAAAACACCGGCGACACCACGACTAACACCCTGTTCACCATGACCACCCTGGCGAACACCCTCATGAACATGGGCATCTTCGTCGATCCGACCCAGGCGAAGGTCAAAAACGTGGCCTCGGTCATGGTTACGGCCAAGCTGCCTCCTTTTTCCCGGACCGGGGCGAAGATAGATGTCCAAACCTCCTCGATAGGAGACGCCATAAGCATCGAGGGAGGCACGCTTCTCATGACGCCTCTCAAGGGTCCGGACGGCAAAGTTTACGCGGTGGCCCAGGGGCCCGTGTCGACCGGGGGCTTTTCGGTATCGGGGGCAAGCGGAAGCAGCGTTCAGAAAAACTTTCCGACTGTTGCATTCATAAGCGGCGGCGCGCTGGTCGAAAAAGAGATCCCGGTTCAGTATTCCGAACTGTCTGCGATTGACATCGTTTTGAAGACCCCCGACTTTACAACCGCCCATAAGACAGCGGAAGCAATATGCCTCGGGGTCCCAGGAATCAGCGCCCGCGCGTTGGACGCCGGAACCATCAGACTCGATGTGCCGCCTGACCAGCGCAGTGAAATAGTGGGACTGATCACCAAGGTGGAAAATCTGGAAGTGCATCCCGACGTGATTGCAAAGGTCGTGGTTAACGAGAGGACCGGGACCATAGTCATGGGTGAACACGTTCGGATAGCCCCGGTTGCGGTGGCTCATGGAAGCCTCACGGTTCAGATAACGGAAAAACCAACCGTCTCCCAGCCGCTTCCCTTCAGCAAGGGCACGACTAAGGTTGTGCCTCAGACCAGCATCCAGGTCCAGGAAGGCAAAGGTCACCTCGCAGTTGTCGGCGGGGGGGTGACGATAGGGCAGGTAATAAATGGGCTCAATGCCATAGGAGCAACGCCCCGCGATCTGATTAACATCCTTCAGTCCATAAAAGCGGCCGGAGCGATGGATGCGGAACTGGAACTGATTTAGAATCAAGTATTTAAGAAAGTTTTCTTATGGAAGCCGATGTTAAACAGGTTCTTCAGGCAGATTCTCCCCGTGAACTGGAAATCCAGAAAAGACGGCTTCGGGAAAGTTGCCGGGAATTCGAATCGGTGATGATTTCCTACATGATGAAAGCCGCGCGTGAAGGTCTTGTGCGCGGGGAAGAGCCCGGAAGCGCAAGAGAAATATACGAAGATATGCTTGCCGGGGAGGTATCCAAAGTAATCAGCCGCTCTTCAGCTCTGGGGATTGGGGATATGCTCTACTCCAAGCTTGAGCCTCTTGTTAAAACGCGGACCTCGCAAGAGCTGAAGACGTCCCCGGCTGAAGCGCAAACCGCCGTTTCTGCAACGTCCTGGAACAAACCGGGGGCCGGCTGACGGAGTCCGTCGCCGCAGGTTGCAGGCGATCTTTCTGCTAACGATATAAAGAATTCTGTTGATTGAGAAATGCGTGGGTTTTTCCTAGGAACTGAACGTAATCGAAACTGGGAGTAATGACATGGAATCAAGTCTGCAAACGGCCGAAAGCTTTGCGCACCGCGAGGTGCCGGCGACTGACAACTCTCCTTTTCATTCTGAATGCCTTCCGACCGCTCTCGAGCTGCTCGAGGTCCTCCGGAATGAAGCCGAAATCCTCAAACGCTTTGCTGGGGGCGAACTCTTGCGGCTTGTTCCGAAAAAAGAGTATCTGGTCACCGAACTGGAATGGAAACTCCAATCCGCCAAAGAGGCAGGGGGAGGCTTTCTTACGGCTTCGGACTCCTTTAAGTCCCTGCTGAGCGAGATCAGCACATTGAACACGGCCAACGGAGTTTTTATCGAAAAATCTCTTTCCTTCTGGCGGGACTTTCTTTCGATCTTTTCGCCTCCGAGCTATGGCCCGGCCGGTAAAAAAACAAGGCGAGGGGTGCGCCCTCCGAAGGGAGTTACGTTCGCACGGGAGATTTAAAAGATGGCCGGACTTAGTGTTACGCTCAATACTGCATTGCAGACCCTGCAGAATACACAGGTAGAGATACAGGTCGCTTCGAACAACATTTCCAATGCCAGCACCCCGGGGTATGCGGACGAGACCGCATTGCAGACGGAAAGTCCGGCGGTTCTGACCGGCTTAGCCTGGCTGGGCAACGGAGCAACCATCAGCCAGATTACATCGGCGCGGGACCAGTTTCTTGAACAGCAGCTCATGAACGCCATGTCCGATGATTCGCAGTACACAAGCCTGTCTACCGAACTCACATCTATCCAGTCCGCCTGTTCGGATTCCGGCGACAATGGAATTTCCCAGGCCCTGGGGAATTTTTTTGATTCGTGGAGCACACTGGCCCAAAACCCGACAGGGCTCAGCGAGCAGACTGGGGTCTACTCGGCGGCGCAGGGTCTGGCCAGCGCCGTGAAATCCACATACAATCAACTTAACCAAATTGCCACCCAAATTCCCGGCCAGATCCAAAATACGGTCTCTCAGGCGAATACGCTTATCGACCAGATAGCCCAGCTCAATACGGCAATTGAAAAAAGTTCAACACCCACTTGCCAGGCAAACGAGCTCAGCGACGAAAGATACCAGGCGATGGACAGCCTTGCCCAACTTATCCCTGTGAGCTTCTCCCAGGACCCGACAACTGGCATGGTCAACGTCAATACCACTGAAACTGGTGGTCAGGTAGCGGCAGTTTGGGGCGGAATGGCCTTTCCCATCTCGGCAGCCACGTTCTTCACGGGCGGGCAACTCGGCGGGCTCCAAACGGCTCAGGGGAACCTGGGCAACTATATGAACCAGCTAAATACCTTCACCACCGCGCTCATGTCCCAGGTCAACAAGATTTCTGAGGGAAATCCCCCCAATGCGGCCCTGGCCGTTTTCACCGGCGCCGGCGCCTCCTCCATTACGGCGTCCACAACCTTTCTGAACGGCCCGACTGCGGCCTACTTGAGCTCCTGCGCACAGGCGATAGGGGACCTTCAGGACAATCAGGTATCTTTCTCCGATGGGACCACTACTACACTGGAGCAATACTTGAGCAACATCCAGCAGAATGTGGGAGACGACGTCCAGCAAGCGAACAATAACCAGAGCTTCTATGACTCGCTCCAAACCCAGTTGCAGACCCAACAGGAGTCCGTTTCCGGCGTCTCGACGGACCAGGAAATGATTAACGTTATACAGGACCAGCAGGTTTACGAGGAAGCGGCCAAGGTCATCGAAACGGTCTCCAACCTGATGAGCACGGTAATCTCTATGGTTACTTAAGAGGGGAAAGCTATGCGAATTACACTCGGCATGCAAACAAATCAGACGTTGCTCACCCTCAATGATCAACAAGAACAGATCAATCAGCTCTCGCAGCAGATCTCTTCGGGTAAAACGCTCTCTTCCCCATCCGATGACCCCTCCGACTGGGCGCGGACAATGAACATCAATCAGGGTCTGCAGGAATATAACTCTATTCTCAGCGGCATCAGTTTTGGCACCGGCTGGGGCCAGGCTACCTCGTCAGCCCTGAGCCAGCTTTCAAACCTGGTCAGCCAGGCGCAGCAGATCGCAGTTTCAGCCGGCAGCGCGACCGGGATCTCCAACAGTGCGAGCCTGGCCAGCGAGGTGAACGGGGTTCTGCAACAGGCGGTAGACCTGGCCAACTCCCAATACGGCGATCAGTACATCTTCGGCGGCACAAGCACGGCTTCAGCGCCTTTCTCTATCGACGACTCGACCGGGGCGGTCACCGACAGTGGAGATCAAAATTCAATACTGGTGAAGACCGGCACCTGCAATGCTTCCGGCGGCGGTTCAACGGCTGTAAACCTTACCGGTAACGATGTCTTCTCATTTAGCAGCGGAGGACAAACCCTCAACGTGCTGAAGGTAATCTGGGGCCTTGGGCAGGCGTTGCAGTCGGGAGACTCGGCTACGATAAGCAGCGATATCAACACACTAAACGATGCATACAACAGTATAAACAATCAGTCGGCCATTAACGGGACCATGCTGTCCGATCTCAGCAACCAGCAATCGGCGATCAACGTTATTCAGACAAACGAAAAGAGCACCCTCTCCAGCCTCCAGGATACGGATGTGGCCAAGGCGACCACCAAGCTGTCACAGGTACAAGCGGCTTTTCAGGCTGCACTCCAGGTTACCGGAATGCTCGACAACCTCAACCTGACTTCGTACCTTTCAAGCACTTCCACAGGCTAGAATCCCGGGCCGGGAAGGCGGCCCGCGTACATCTGCTTTTGGCGCAGGCATCCGAAGTTGTTAGAGCAGGTTCATTCAGGGCATGCGGTCACCGATCGCCAACGATCCGGCAAACGGTGAACACCTTCCGGCTCTTTACTTCAATATCAAGCATGATCCGGACTCGATTCTGAGCAAACTCACATTTCGATTGCAGTCGAACACCAATTTCTCAGAGCAGAATGTACACAGGGCCATTTCTGTTGGGGCGAAAGCACGCGGATGAATGATTTGACAGTGAGCTAACGCGTTGGTTTTCCAAAGTGCCGGAGGCGAGAATCGAACTCGCACAGGATTGCTCCTACTGGATTTTGAGTCCAGCGCGTCTACCAGTTCCACCACTCCGGCCTCGTCGAATTCTAATCAGGCATTTTGGCGGGTGTCAAGGGAAATGCGAAAACTCCGGGCATTATCCGGACACGGGATTCAGGCTTAAGAACACTGGATAAAGACCGTCCGGCCCGGCATAGAGCGTGAGGCATCCTGTATCCAGAATCGCCTTGACAGGCGCTTTCAAATTGGATACACAAATATAACTGCCGCAGAGCTGAAGTCAGATTTCGGCCGGGCAGCTATCCGGGGCTGTAGCTCAGTTGGGAGAGCGCTTGAATGGCATTCAAGAGGTCCGGGGTTCGACTCCCCGTAGCTCCATAAATAAGATTAGCAATATCAATAATTTAGAATTGCAAAAAGAGGGTTGGCGTGTTGCAGCGGTGTTGCATGTCAACCCTTTTTCATTTTTACGGGGATTATGCGGATATTGAAGCTCCCTGGTAACCAGGCGATGCCCAGTTTCCATATTTTCGGAATAGATGCTTTACGTGAGGCGTAAAACCTGTTAATTTCATCTCATGATTCGCTCGTTTAGGGATAAGGATACGGAGGCCCTCTATCGTGGCCACCGGGTGCGACGCTTCGAGGGATTCCGCGCCCAGGCTGAACGGCGGTTGCAGGTTCTTGACAGTGCTGTAAGACTTGAGGACTTAACGCGCCTTCGGAGTAACCGGTTTGAAGCACTCGCGGGTGACCGCAAAGGACAGTTCAGTATCCGCATAAACGTGCAGTGGCGTGTGTGTTTCGAATGGCTTGAAGATGGGCCGCACAATGTAGAAATAACGGATTATCACTGAGGAAAGAACGGCAATGAAAAATGCTATGCGTCCTATCCACCCAGGGGAAATCTTACGTGAAGAACTGGCTGAACTTAGCCTTTCCGCCAATGCTCTGGCCGGTGCTTTGGGGGTTCCGGCGAACCGTATTACCGGTATCATCAAGGAACAACGTGCCATAACTGCTGACACCGCATTGCGGCTCGCGCGGTACTTCGGCACAGCTCCCGAGTTCTGGATGAACCTGCAAATTGCCTACGAGATAAGGAAGGCTGAAGCAGAGACCGGAAAACAAATTGAACGCACCGTGCAGCCCAGGGCAGCGTGAGTTTCTGCTAACTTAAGGTGTTCTGCCGGGTTCAACACCAGCTTGCACATGTCAATCCTCGTAAGACAGACTTATGAACAACACTGGGCAAGAAAATGTCATATAGATTGCGGGCACCCCTTAGCGATAATCTGGTCTTAATCTGGTCATAATCTGGTCATTCCTTTTACCGCCTTTAGGCGGAAGATCCTTTTACCGCCTTTAGGCGGAAGTCGGACGCGTGGGGCGGGCGCGGGATGCCTTCTGAGATAGACTATAAATAAGGTAATTAACCCAAAGAAACCTATAAAAAGCCGCTACGCGGACAATTAGTGCGCTGCGCGGCACAACCTGCGCCAGCCCACATTGGATTCTCGACAGCCCACCCACCCGCGAGGCGGGGCCGGCGACGAGTGGTCTCTTTCATTTTAAGGACCGTTCCGGTTGTACGCTCCCTGGTCTTTGCGCAGCCTTCCCGCAAATCGTCCAAATCCACCTGAAAATAGCTCTCGAAAGCTTTGTTTGTCTCGTGCCCGGCAAGCTCCTTTACGCCTTCCGGCCTGAGAACTTCGCAAAGTAAGGCAGCCTAACTGTGCCGAGTCCCGCCGTAAAGGTCTATTCCCTCTATTCCGAGATTGTCACAGGCTTTTTTCCAATCACGATAGAGAATGAGACGGCCAAATGGCGAGTTTGCAGTCATCGCCGGAGAGCGCGCGAACATTGCCGACATTGCCCAGACCGAAAAGATTATTGCAGCGAGCTTGAGCCATGGTCAAGAGGTCATTTATCGACGCTTTATCCCCATGAGCCACTTGAGCGCCCCCATTTCGAAGAGTTCATCGGCTATCATTTCCGCCTCGATCAACCTAGCCCGCTGCCGGTCAAAGGTCATTTGGTGCATGCCTTAGGGTTTGAGCCATTCTTTTTAGCCCAGGCGTGCACGAATTTTGCATCTTTTCGGATTAATCCGGCCGAGTTCGGTTTCGTTCCGGCTCGAATAGCTTGGATGGCAGCGATGGGGGGGGAAAGAGCAGGGTTCCGGGCTTCGTGCCAGGCTTCATTGTGGCCGCGCAGATCCGGCAGGATATATGAATCGGAATTATGCAGGTCCTGATGTTATGGCTGTTGACAAGGGCCGAACCTGCCGTTACGTTTTTATAAGTAGGTTATTATATTGCGTTTTCAGGCGGGTGCATCATTTCTGATAATTACCGTTGCTATTTGATGGAGATAAAGTTGAAGAAAAAACTGTTTCTTGGAATGGTGCTTTCGCTACTGCTGGTAAGCGGCTTATATTTCAGCTTACAAGCAGCGAGCGACCTTGGCTCAAATGGCCCTTCGCCACACGCTTCCACATGTTCTCTTTGGGATCCGCATTGCGGCTCAAGAGATGCCGACAAGGATACAATGGGCAAGCATGAAAGTCCGGCGGCAAGTCAAGGGTCGTCTGATTACGACACTAACAAGAAAGGCGATATTTCGAACGACTCGGGCAGGGCAACGCAATAAGCCCAAATTGTACTTTTGGATACCTCCGGTCGGCAGGCTTTCGATACCATTTCATTGCCTCGTCGTGATCCTTGCGCACGACGTGCCTGATGTCGTATATACATCCACCCAAAGTATTGTGCTTCAGTGTCTCATGGTTCCGTCAACTTCCCAAACGCTTCATAAGCCCCGGCATAATCACCCCTTATCTCTTCTCTGATTGACCGCTACCGGTCCTGGTTTAAGCAGTTTTGGCTCCGGGGGGATGCGGCATTCCGGGGCGAGAGCGTCAAGCCGTCCATAGGCTCGATCATCAGACGGCTTGTGAAGGTTGGGGCCAGGGTGGTGTACCATACCTCGCGGAGCGTGGGGTACTTGCATGTTGCGTCGGCTTTTTCCCTAGTCCACTTCGCGGGTGGGTGGGTGGGCTGTGGAGTTTTCGCTTGAGGCTGCCACCCAGTGGCAAACGAGTGCACCAACTGCGGGGAGGAGGTGTGTCCTGAAATTGCAAAAACCAGTGCCATTGGCGTTTCACTTGCGTGTTTGATTGGGAAATCGTATGATTTTGCGGTCTATCGGGTTGTTCAAGGATTTTTTCCCGGCGGAATCCGCCTCAAAATGTGGTTTGGCATCGCAGATAGTCAAGTTGATGCATTATTCAGGTTTGTATGGTTTAGAAGGGATTAGGCGGGTGGTGAGTGGGAAATGTTCTTCCGATCGCTCATTTTGGGGAGCATTAAATTATTTTGATACTAATTTGCGTTCAAAGGGCTACGAATAACCCCACACTGAGCGGGGGAAAGCTTTCTCACTTTAAAGATGCCCCGCGCCCGCCAGGATTTCGGCCACACGCGCAGGCGCGTGTGGCCGAGCGCTCGGCGCTAGCGGCGAGGGGGTGTGGGGGCGTAGCTCCATAAGCGCTCAAATAAGAGCGTAAGTGGTTGAATTTACTAGGACCCGGATAAAGATTGTCGTGACCTAAGCGCTAGCTGGGGTCCAGTGTCTTTACCTATTGATTTTACACTGAAAACCAAAGATGCTGGATTCCAGCCTGCGCCGGAATAACGGGTTCTTCCCTTGTAGCTGGACATCCTTATTTGAGCGCTTATGGGGCGTAGCTCCCCGCGCTTTTGAAAAACATCACTTGATACTTTCTTGAACGCAACTGGGTATGAGTCAGAATCCCAGACAGACCGGAATTTCAAAACTGATTCAATTCCCTTCACGGTTGTCCTATAGCGGTTTCCACGCGCAGAAAGGGTACAATCCTGACCGGAAACGGGAGGGGACATGAACAAGCGTGAACTTATCGGGAGGCTTGCTCAAGTGGTGGCATCACAGTGGGACTGCCGGTCAGCCTGACTCTCGCTGCCGTACTTTCATTTTCCGCATTTGCGGTGGAGCCCGCGAACAAAGAGGGAGAAGCGATGAAAGCAAAGGACAATGCAAGGATTAAACAAGTCGTGGATGATTGGATTCCAGCGCTTCAGTCCGGAAGTGTGGACAGAAATGCGGCCTTTTACGCCAACGATGTTGTTATAGCCGGAGAGGGAAGCTGGGGAGTCTATGTTGGTCTGGCCCAGGTGAGAGGCATGCTGGAAAAGCTATTGGGCGACACAAGCCCGACTGAATGTTCAATCGAGGTGCTGGGAGTTGAAATCACCGGAGATTGGGCAGAGTTGCGAGCAAGGTTCAAAGCTGTCTGGCAGCCGAAACGTGAAGGCATTGAGGTCGAACGGGAGTCGAGCAACTATATCTGGCTGCTGAAACGTCAACCCGATGACTCATGGAAAATTGTGCGGTTTCTATTCTATTCGAGTTAAATGATGTATATGGCGGGCACGAGGAAGCGGCATCAAGGGCGAAGCCCCGCGAAGCGAGACCTTTACACCATTGTAACTTCACTTTCTGATGGGCTTAACATTTGGCTTGCCTTCAAACGCACCACGTTTAATGTCTGTGCGTTCTGCATGGCTGCGCGGAAAGAGCTGATTCTTTTTTTTGAGCAGGGTATTGCATAAGTCTATCATGCCAGGCCTCCCGCCCACCCGCGAGGCGGTACCGATTCCGGCGAAAGGCCTCTGGTCATGGACAGGCCAAGGAGAGCGTGGAGAACAGATTATCCCCCCTTTCCGAATAGAAACCCCGGATCAGGTCCGGGGCAGGCTCTTGCGGGGCGTGGAATTTGCCCAGGTGTTTCCGGATGGAAGGTAGCTGAAAGGAAGCTTTGATCAAAAAATCAGGAAAGGACGGGAGATGGCGATAATCACCATTTCGAGAGGCTCGTACTACCGCGGCCGGGAAGTAGCGGAAAAACTGGCGGCAAAGCTGGGCTATGACTGTATTTCCCGCGAGATACTCCTGGCGGCTTCCAAGGAATTCAACATCCCGGAAATCAAGCTGGTCCGGGCGATCGAGGATGCGCCCAAGATCCTGGAGCGTTTTACCAGCGACAAGAAAAAATACGTGGCCTACATCCGCGCCGCCCTCCTCAAGCACGTGCAAAAAGACAACGTGGTCTACCACGGGCTGTTCGGGAACCTTTTCCTTCAGGGCATACCTCACGTGCTCAAGGTGCGGATAGTGGGCGACCTCGAGGCCCGCGTTGCCGACGAGGTTGAGCGCGAGGGCATCGCTGCGGACAAGGCCCGGGAGATCCTCGTGAGGGATGACGAGGAGCGGCGAAAGTGGGCGCTTTCCCTTTACGGGGCCGATACCTGGGACGCGACCTTCTACGACATGGTAATACACCTCAAGTCGATCAGTGTGGATGATGCGGTGAGTCTGATAATGCATACCCTCCAGTTTCCCGGTTTTCAAACCACGCCGGAGTCCCAGCAGGCTATCGACAACCTTGTGGAGGCGACGCGCCTGGAGCTTGCCCAGGTATGGTGGGAAGGCTCCCCGCAACGAAAATGACCCGTTTGGGCACGTGGTAAAGTAAGACCGTGGGAGGAATGATTTTTCATGGGCCACGCTAAAGAGAAGGCCGGTGTTCTGGTCGCCGCCGCGCTGGGGGTCGTTTTCGGCGATATCGGCACCAGCCCCTTGTATACCCTCAAAGTTTGCTTCATCGGCCAATCATCGATTGCCCCCTCGCCGCAAAACGTTCTGGGCCTGGTGTCATTGATTTTTTGGTCGCTGATGCTGGTGGTCAGCTTCAAGTACGCGCTGTTTATCCTCAAGGCCGAGGATGGCGGAGAGGGCGGCGTTTTTGCCATGCTGGCCCTTCTCCACAAGAAAAGGGGCGCCAGCCTGGGCAGGGGACTGATCCTGGCCGGGCTCTTCGGCTCGGCACTGCTCTACGGCGATGGTCTCATAACTCCGGTCATTTCGGTGCTGTCCGCCCTGGAAGGGCTCGAAACGGCCACCACGAGCACCAAACCGCTGGTTGTCCCCTTGACCTGCGGCATATTGTTTCTTCTCTTCTGGGCCCAAAGCCAGGGCACGGGCAAGATCGGCAAGCTCTTCGGACCGGTGATGATCCTGTGGTTCGCGGTCATAGCCACCCTGGGGGTTGCGTCAATCTCGCGCAGGCCCGAGATACTGGCAGCGGTCAACCCGGCCCATGGAGTCCGGTTCTTTTTAAACAACGGGATACACGGGTTCTTTTTGCTGGGCGCTGTAGTGCTCTGCGTGACCGGGTGCGAGGCCCTCTACGCCGATATGGGGCACTTCGGGGCCAGGGCTATCCGCATCTCCTGGTACCTCGTGGCGCTCCCGGCGCTTGTTCTGAACTATTTCGGCCAAGGCGCCGTGATCCTGCACGACCCGGCAAAGGCGGAGGCGCCCTTTTTCAGCCTCGTTCCACACGCTCTGCTCTACCCGATGGTCGTGCTCGCCACGATTGCCACGATCATAGCTTCGCAGGCCATCATCTCCGGGGTCTTCTCGCTGACCCGGCAGGCCATTCAACTGGGCTTCCTGCCGCGCATGAGGGTCGTGCACACATCGGGAATGGCCGAAGGGCAGGTCTATCTCCCCGATGTAAACTTTCTTATGATGGTGGCGGCCATCGCGCTAACGCTTCACTTCAAGGCGTCCGACAATCTCGCCGACGCCTACGGCATAGCGGTCACCGGGACCATGCTCATCACTTCGGTGGTATTCTACTTTATTTGCAGGTGGGTCTGGGGATGGAGCGCCATTAGGGCTCTGCCGCTCTGTTTGGTTTTCCTGATAATGGACGTCACCTACTTCAGTTCATGCCTGCAGAAATTCACCACCGGCGGCTGGTTTCCCCTGTCCAGCGCTTTGCTGGTCATGGTTATCATGGTCGCCTGGTGGGACGGTTGGAAGAGGCTGGCGATAATGGTGATGACCAGCACCGTTCCAAAAGAAAAATTCATGGAAATGGTTGCCGCCGAGAGCCTGATACGCCTGCCGGGCGTCGGCGTGTTCCTCTCCACTTTCCACAGGGAAGTGCCGCCCATGCTCCTTCACTATGTCAAACAGACGAGGGCCATGTATGAAACACTGGTGATCCTTTCGGTGCTCACCATCGACGCCCCCGAGGTGGCGGACCCCGAGCGGATAGAAATCGAGAAGCTGGGTCACGGCGTCTTCCGGATCAGCGCCCGCTACGGCTTCATGGAATCGCCGGACATACCGCAGATAATGTCCCTGGCCAAGGCCAAGGGACTGGACATCAATCTTAACGAGGTGACGTACTACGTGGGCCGGATAAGCCTGGTGCGCGGCAGCAAAAGGACCATGCCAAGGTGGCGCAGGTTTCTGTTTACGTTCATGTTTCGCAATTCGCTCAGCGGATCGGCCTACCTGAACATACCCCCCTCGAAAGTCATGGAAATCGGAATCCAGATGCAGTACTGAACTGGGAAAGCGGGTGTGAAGGTCTTTTGCCGGCCCTCGACTCAAGGTAAACCGCCTGGACAAAAGGAATCATGTCATGTATCTTTTCACGGTGACGGCATCACATCGAGACGAGACAGAATAATGGGCCATGGGGTAAAGAAGCCATTTCTGCAAATAGATTCGATCTCA